>JBBRYN010000026.1:0-40935 GCA_038237645.1 Mycobacteriales bacterium | reverse complement strand
GCCGCCGCCGCGGCCACCGAGCAGGCGGCGGCGAGCCTGGTCGAGGTGATGGCGCCGGTGACGAAGGAAGCCGCCGACCTGCTGACCGCCCAGGCCGTGGCAGCGGCCGACGCGGCGGAAGCGGCGGCCATGCAGGGCGCCCCCGCCCTGAGCCGGGCGATGCACTACATGGGGAACCAGATGCCCGAGTGGGCGCAGTCGATCCTCTCCGGGCACGCCATCAGCGCGTTCGGCCGGTTGGTCGACAAGGTCCTCGGCGGTGCGTCGAGCCCGATCGCCGCCTTCTCCATGGAAAGCTGGGGCGGGATAGACCTGGCCAACGTCGAAGCCGGCGGCTTCCTCACCCCGGTCTTCACCGGCATCCCGAAGGCGCTGGGGATCGACGGGCTGGGTGGCTGGCAGGCGGTCGCCGCCCAGCAGGTCTCCGGCGGGGTCTTCAACGGCGGACTCACCGCCTACGGTTCCTTCGTCATCAACGGCCAGCCGCTAGACGACAGGGATGCCTGGTGGGGAATTCTCCTGTCGACGTTGAGTGGCGTCGGCGGCGGCACGGTGGGCGGCGGCCTGCAGGCGCGCAATGCGGCGAAGGCGGCGCAGGCGGCAGCCGCCGGCCTGCCCCTCGCGGCAGCGGCGCGCTGGGGTGGGCTGAGCTCCGCGGAGTGGGCCCGTACGGTCGCGACCCTGCCGGGGGACTACTTCATCGCCAGGGGAACGCGATCGCCGAGCAATCCTGAGCCGTTGCCCCTCTCGGCGACGGGGCTGGGGTTTCCGTCGCCGGCGGCCGCCCCGTCGTTGCAGCCGGGCGGCCCGGCCGGCACCCTCACCGCCGACCCGCAGGCGATGGAGGAGGGCAGTCACCGGATGGGGGTGATCGGTGCCGACCTGACCGCAGCCGGTCAGCGATTCACCGTCGATTCCCCCCTCCAGTACCACCAGTTCGGCACCACGAAGGGCGACATGGAGCTGGGCGTGCAGTACGGCCAACTGCGCGACGCGGTGGACAGCGGGCTGCGCCGGTTGACCGAAAGCCTGGATACGAAGGGCGCCGGACTGCAGATGTGCGCCCGGTCATTCGACGCCTGCGATCGCATCAATGCGGCGGGTCTGCAGCCCTCTCCGGTTACGCCGGTCGCGCCGAGCCCCCAGGTGGTGGCCGGGCTGGAGTTCGCTCGGGAGCAGGTTGCCCGGCAGGAGGCGGCCCGCCTCGCTGCCCACGCGGTGCCAGGGCCGCCTTAACCCTGCCGATCAGGGTCAGGAGCCAGCCGGGTGAGATCGTCCAGCGCCGTCCGCAGCTCCTCGAGTGCCTCGGTCACCGCCCGGCCGGGGATGCGATCGAGGTCCGGCTGATCCTCGCCTGCTCCCGACAACTCCACGAGGAGCTGGTGGACGGCGTAGATGCAGCGCGCGGTAGCGGCGCCGACCTCGGGCGGCAGGTCGCCACGTCGCTCGGCCGCGGTCAGCTGGTGGATGAGCCGACCGCTGTGCCACATCAGCCAGCGCCGGCAGGCCCAGGGGTCGGCCGAGGTGGTCACCAGGGCAGTGACGTCCGCGGCGCTGCGGGCGTCGGCGACGGTGCCGCCCAGCTGCAGGATCTCACTCTCGGCGTTGACCACCTGGATCTCGGCAGCCCCCAGCACGACGGCGGCCAGGATGAGTCGCTCGCCCGGCTGACCCGAGGTGGGGACGGCCTCGGCGGGTAAGCCGCAGCCCAGCAGCCGGGCGGCCTCGACCAGGTCGGCAAGGCTCCGGGGGCCGTCGCGGGCCTCAGCAGGGCCGGTCATGCCGGATGCACGATGCTGCCCTTGCGGCTGCCTGTGTGGCTCCTCTGCGACTGGCACACGAACTTCCCTCCCCTGTCGATACTGCCGAGTCTCATGGCCGAATGTCACGGCCGGGTTTCGCCATCAAGTCCGGCACCGCGTCCGTCACCAGCGTCCGTCGTCGAGCGTCCCCCTCACTCATTGTGCACGAGGGCCGGGGTGCCACATATCCACCGGTGAGGCGCTAACCTCCGGAACATGAGAACGGCCTACCGGCTGGCCGTACTACTTGCCACCGCGACGGTGCCGGCGGCGGTGCTGCTGGCGGTGAGGCTAAGCGCACAGTCACCGCCGTTGGGTGAGATCGTCACCCGGCCGGTCCTCGTGGGCACGGTCGCCCTGAGCACGACCAGCCCCGGGCCGGGCGACACCGTCCTTGCCACAGTGACAATCCGGGCCGACCGGTCGCTGCGGCTCCAGGGGATCACCGTGGCAGTGCGTGACGAGCGGGGCCGGGCCGTCGACGCGGCCGGCAGCAGCTACGACTTCCCGGACTACGGGCCGGTCAAGCTGGATACCCGGCAGAAGACGCTCACCTCCTCCCAGCAGTACCACGAGCGGGGAACGTACGTCTATTTCCTGCAATATCGTACGGATGGCAGATGGCACCCGCTGGCGCCGTACTCCTCGTTCACGGTGGGATAGGCCGCAGCCCGAACTCGAAGATCGCGCCCCCGGTCGGCGCATTGTGAAACGTCAGGGTGCCGCCGTGCGCGTCCACGATCCACCGCACGATCGACAGACCGAGCCCCGAGGAGCCGGACCCGGTGGTGAACCGGTCGAATGCGGTTGCACCGACGGCCGGGTCGACGCCGGCTCCTTGGTCGGCCACGGTGACCCGCCCGTCGGCCACCGTGACATGCACGACGGCAGCCTGACCTGGTCGGTGCCCGTGTCGCAGGGCGTTGTCCAACAGGTTGCCGACCGCGCGCTGGACCAGGGTGGGGTCGGCGTAGACCGTGGACTGCGCCGCGGTCAGCAGGATCTGGGCGCCGTCCTCGGTCGGCGTGCTCTCGATCACCCCGGCCACCAGTTGGTCCAGCCGGGCCGGCTGCAGGTTCAGCCGCTCGACCCCGGCGGCCAGCCTGGCCCGCACGAGCAGATCGTCGATGATCCCGCCCATCCGCTGGGCCAGCCCGACCGTGCGCGGCAGCAGGTCAGCCCATTGACTCGGATTTGCCTGGGCCGCCTCCGCCAGTGCGCGCAGCGCGGCGACCGGCGTACGCAGGTCGTGCGCGGTCTCGGCGAGCAGCACCTCCTGCTGCTCCAGGGTGTTGGCCGCCGGCTGGATCGCCCGCCCGGAGACCACATGGCCGGCGATCGCCAGCCCGGCGACGAGGATCGCGCAGGCGCCGGCGGTGAGCAGCAGCATCCGCTGGTGCCGGCTGGCCTCCGGCTCGGCGTCAACCGTGGCAACCACGGCTCCGGCGGCTTCACCGCTGTGGTAGAACGGCTCGGCCAGCGTGCGCACCGGCCGGCCGTCGCTGCCCGCGACGTACCCGACGACCACGCCGTGGATGCCCACCGCCTGGGTGGCGACCCGGTTGAGCATGGGCAGGGGAGCAGAGACGCAGCCACCGCGGCTCTCCAGCCCGAGGAAGGCAGGGTCGGTGCCGCCGGGCAGCACCGCGAATCCTGGGCAGGTCCCGGCGAGCCCGGAGTTGCCCAGGCCGGCCAGCGAGACCGCGTCGTGGTCGAAGGTGATGCGCTGGATCGCCGCCAGGGTGACCCGTCGTAGCTCGCCGTCGAGTTGCTGGCGGCCCTGCGTGGCATCGGCGCGGACCGCCAGCGCCGCGAACACCACCAGGCCCAATGCGTTCGTCACAGTGAACAGTGCCGTCAGCAACCAGCGCAGCCGGCGCAGCCGGGTCGCCGCTGTGGACGCCGAGCGCGGCGCGCGTCGCCTCACAACGCTCCGGCGCCGCTGGTCAGCCGGTAGCCCACACCACGTACGGTGCCGATCAGCGGTGGCTCACCGATCTTGCGGCGCAACTGGGCTATCACCACGTCGACGACGTTGGACATGGGCTCGGCCATCGCGTCCCAGCAGTGCTCCTCGATATCGGTCCGCCGCACCGCCTGCTCGGGGTGGCACAGCAGATACTCGAGTACGGCGAACTCCTTGCCGGTCAGGGTGAGCAGCACCCCGCCGCGACGGACCTCGCGGCGGGCGGTGTCCACCTCCAGGTCGACGTACCGCAGCACCGGCGGCCGGCGGTGCCCGGCGCGGCGGCAGAGGCTGCGCACCCGGGCGACCATCTCGGCGATCCCGAACGGCTTGACCAGGTAGTCGTCGCCGCCGTACTCGAAACCCGCCACCCGGTCGGCGAGGCTGTCCCGAGCGGTGAGGAACAGCACGGGCACGGTCCAGCCGGCCTTGCGCCGCTGGTGCACGTAGCCGAGCGCGTCGCCGTCCGGCAGCATCCGGTCGAACACCACGCAGTCGTAGTCGTTGCTGAACAGCAGCCGGTCGGCACCGGCCAGGTCCCGTGCCTCGTCCGCCGCCAGCGCCGCGCCGCGTAACGCCACGGCCACGGCCGCGCACAGATCGTCGTCGTCTTCTACGACCAGCACCCGCACCGCTCACCTCATCAAATTCTCATCCTCGCTACCGCATGCTAGGCGCAACTTGTCCCAGTGATGAGGTAAGTCTCCAATGCGCGGCTCCGCCCGGGCCGCAACCCCGATTTTCAGGGGGGGTAGGCGTGCTGTTCAACGTGCTTGGTCCGCTGGAAGTACACGCGGACGCGACGCCGAGCGAGTTCGGCGGCAAGCCCGGCACGCTGCTGGCCCTGCTGCTGCTGCACGCCAACTCCTGGGTCAGCGTCGACCAGATCATCGACGCGCTGTGGGGGGAGACCGCCCCGCCATCGGCCAATGGCAACGTCAAGACCTACGTGTGGCAGCTGCGGCGCTCCCTGCCGTCCCCGGCCTGCGGCCAGCGGATCGAGGGGCACCCCGGCGGCTATCGCATCCAGGTCGCGTCGCGGGAGCTCGACGCGCTGGCGCTGGAAGACCTGGCCCGCGATGGACGGCGGGCCATGGACAAGGGTGACCCGGAGCGGGCCGCGCAGCACTTCGGCGCCGCCCTGCGACTGTGGCGCGGCACGCCGTATCCGGAGTTGCCGGCCGGCATCGCCGGGATCGCTACCGCCCGCCTCGAGGAGCAGCGATGGGAGGTGTGCGAGCGATTCGCCGACGCACTGGTCGCCCGCGGCCGATACGTCGACGCCGTCGCGCTGCTGCAGCCGCTGACCGCCGAGGATCAGCTGCGTGAGGGGCTCTGGGTGCGCCTCATCTGCGCGCTGAGCGCGGCCGGCCGGCGCAGTGAGGCATTGGCCGCCTACCAGCGGGCTCGCCGGCTGCTGCATGACGAGCTCGGCGTGGATCCCGGGCCCGAGCTGCGCGAGGTGCAGCGCCGGGTGCTGGCCGGTGAGCAGTTGACGACGCCGGCCCTGCCGCTGCGCAGCCGGCCGCGGGAGGCTCGGCGCAGCTACCTGCCGCGCGACATTCCCGACTTCACCGGCCGGGCCCTTGAGCTCGAGGCGTTGCTGGCCGCGGGCCCGCGCTGCGACCGTGCTTTGCGGGTCGCGGTGATGGACGGCATGGCCGGAGTCGGCAAGTCGACGTTGGCCCTGCACGTGGCACACCGGTTGCTGGATCGTTACCCGGACGGGCAGGTGCTCTGCGATCTGCGGGCCCACACCGACGACCGTCCCGTGGGCCATTCCGGGCAGTCCGGTCCGATCGAGCCGGCGCAGGCGCTGGGTGGCCTGCTGCGCGCGTTCGGTGTGCCGCGCGCCGGCGTGCCGACCGGCCTCGAGGAGCGAGCGGCGCTTTGGCGGGCGACGCTCGCCGACCGGCGGGTGCTGCTCGTGCTCGACGACGCGGCCAGCGCCGCACAGGTCCGGCCGCTGTTGCCGGGTGACGGTGGCTCCCTGGTGCTGGTGACCAGCCGCAGCCGACTGGCCGGCCTCGACGGGGTCAGCACGCTCACCCTCGATCTGTTCTCCGACCTGGATGCGTTGGCACTGTTCGCCGCGGCGGTCGGTGACCGGCGGGTCCACGACGAGCCGTCGGCCGCGGCCGAGGTGGTCCGGCTGTGCGGCTATCTACCCATGGCCATCCGGGTTGCGGCCGGTCGGCTCCGGCAGCGCCAGGCGTGGAGTGTCGCAACGCTGGCCGATCGGCTCCGCGAGTCCGACGGCCGGCTCGCCGAGTTGCACGCCGAGGATCGGGGTCTGTCGGTCATGTTCGCGGCCTCCTATCAGCACCTCGACCCAGCCGGCCAGCGGATGTTCCGGCTGCTGGGGCTGGCTCCCTGCGAGGAGATCGACGTGGCCCGGGCGGCCGCACTCGCCGGGCTGCCGGCCGGCGAGGCGGAGCAGGTCATGGAGCGCCTGCTCGACCAGCACCTGGTGATGCAGCCCCGGCAGGGTTGCTACCGCCTCCACGACCTGCTGCACGAATACGCGCGCGAGACCGCTCTCGCCACGGAGACGGCGCCGCAGCGGCAGGCGGCAATGGCCCGACTGACCCGCCTGAGCCGGGGTGCGGCAGTCAGTGCGGTAGCGCGGACGGCGTGACTTCCCGTGACTACAACATGACCTCCTCGAGGGGACCGGTCACGGACGCCGTCAGCAAGGACGAGAGCCGTGGGATCAGCCCCGCGCGCCTGGCGTGGTACGTGGGTGCCTGGGCTGCGCTCAGCGCAGTGCTGGTGCTTGCCGTGATGTTCATCGACCCACCGAAGCGGCGGCCTACCGCCCCGACGCCCGGTGGGCAGGCCGTCGTGACCCAGTCGGCCGGTCCGCAACTCCAGGCCGGCCCGTCGGACCAACTCGCGACGGCGGCCGGCTCGCAGGACTGGCGGTTGGACTTGGCCTACACGCCGGTGCAGGCTTACCACCACGGCTCGGACATCCAGGTGACGGGCTGCCTGCGCCGGCCGTGCGGCCGCAAGGCCGATCTCGGCAGCTACCCGGGTGACTTCGTCGAGGCGGTGCGCGCGCAGGGGAACGGCAAGATCACCAATGGTGAGCACAAGGGTGCCTACCTCGGCTGGGCGGCCGGCATCGGATACTGGCTGGACGGGGCTCCGCGAGACTCCCGTGGGGATGTGCTGCGGGCGTTCTCCACGGCGATCAGCGGGACGTCCCTGCTCTCGCTGCACACCCGGCTGCGGGTTCTGTCCTGCGGTGTCGACGAGGCGGGTCGCAGCAACACCGCGGTCTGCGCCAGGTTGCGCGGCACCACCTGGACAGTGATGGAGGTGCCCAACCCCGGCCCGACGCGGAGCCTCACCCTCTACATCGGCCTGGAAAACGGGCCCAACTTCACCGGTAGCGCATGGGCCACCACGTTCAGCCGTGCGGCACTGCGGATCGGCTGAGCCGTGGAGCCGAGCCGCTACCGCAACTCGATGCCGACCGCGGATCGGCGGCCTAACCCGGTGCCCGTACCGGCGCAGCCGGACGGCGCAGCCAGCCGCCCACCACCGCAGCTGAATACCGCGCGCTGGATCGCGGTGGCCGGCGTGTGCCGCGGGGCGGGCACGACGACGATGGCAGCGCTGCTCGGCGCCACCTTCGCGGCCCATCGCCGCTACCGGATCGTGGTGGTCGACGCCGATCCGACCGGCGGCGCGCTCGGTGCCCGGCTGGCCGGGGGTAGCGCATGCAGCATGGCCGAGATCGCGGCGGCGGCTCCGGAGTTGACGTCGTTCAGCCGGCTTGCCCCCTATGTCGAGCGGACCGGCGTCGGCGTATGGGCGGTGGCCGGCCCGGGGGCCGACCTGACCGAGTGGCCGGAGGCCATCGCCGCCCTGTCGCCGTTTTTCGCGGTCGGCATCCTCGACTGCGGCATGATCGAACACCCGCAGGCCGCGGCGGTGCTGGGCGCGGCGCACGCGCGGCTGCTCGTGGCCCCGATGACCGTGGACGGCGTGCTCGACGCCGCCGGTGCGTTGGACTGGCTGGGCGTGCCGGACGACCCAGAGGCGAGGGCGCGGTGTGCGGCAGCGCTGGTGTCCACTACCCCGCAACCGGGCACCGACCTGGGCCGGGCGGTCCGGCTCCTGACCGGACGCGGTGCCCGCGTGGTCCCCGTTCCCTACGACCCTTCCCTCGTTGTCGGGGGGCAGTATCGGCCTTCGGCCATGTCAGATGGCGCCCGCGCCGCCGTACGCCGATTGGCGACCGAGATGCTGGCGCGGTCCGCTCGATCCGACCGCTGAGCTACTTCTGATAGCCGGGCCAGGGCAAGGACGTCGGCCAGAACGGGATCCACGACGAACCGAGGGAGCCGGCACGGGTTCGCCGCTTGGCGGGCTGCGTGGCTCGCTGTGGCGCCACATGGCGCGCCCGTGGGGCTCGGAGGGTGGCCGACGCCAATGCCGGCGACCGGGATTCCGCCGCCAGATGAGACCGGGCCAGGGTGGCACCAGGGGTGACGGCGGCCGGGGAGGCCGGCTCGGCGGACGCCGCGACGTTCGGTTGACCGGACGCGAGAGCCGCCACCGTGACGCCGAGCACGATGGCGATGACGCCGAGGGACAGCAGGACGACGTCGGATAGCCGCCATTGCTGCCGGGCGTCCGGTCGCGAATGCCGTGCGTGCCGGCCGGCAAGCCGTCGCCCTGCTCGAGTCACGGTCACCGGCGCGTTCGGGGCTCGGCGACGCGGCGCCGAGGAGACCTCCCTCGCCGGCGGGTCGACCGGATCAGGCTCGAGCAGTGTTCGACTCTTGAGCAATGTGGCGTTCGGCATGACTCTCCTGTTCGGCGCATTGACTTGGTGGGTGCGTGCTGGTCCGGTCTCGGTTGTCGCCCTGACCGATCGAATGGTCGATCGATGTTGTCCCCGCGGCTCGGCTCGGCGCCCCGGCGCTTCGCCCGTGCTCGCCGGCGCCGGTTGCCGCTCGGTCAGCACGACGGTCCTCCCGCTCCGATCAGTGGCCGGCCGGCGGCGGCCGGGCTGCCGGATACCGGCGCTCGGCCGGGTTGGCTGGGTGCTCGCCACGACGTAACAGGAGAGGCAACAGGAACGGCAACAGGAACGGCGACCACTTCGTTCCACGCCATCGTGCGGGCAAAGAGCCGGACCAGGTCGTGGACGGCATACGGTCCGGCGGAGCGCCGCTCGACCAGGTGCCGGTCGCGGAGTTGGTCGAGCAGCCGCTCTGCATCACCCGGTGCCAGGCCCGCGAGTGAGGCGGCGGCGGCAACGTCGACGTCGCCGGCCGGCGCCAAGCCCAGCAATCGCAGCAGGCGCCGCTGGTCGGGTCGCAGCTGACGGTAGGAGCAGTCGAAGGACGCCGCCATACTGCGGCTTTCGGTGCGCAGTTCGGCGAGGCGACAGCCCTCGTCGCGCAGTCGGTCGGCCAGGTGCGCGAGCGGCCAGGTCGGCCGGTGCCGCAACCGGGCGGCAGCGATCTGGATGGCCAGTGGCACGCCACCGCAAAACGATGCGATTTCGCCGGCGGCGACGGGGTCGGAGCCGAGCCGGTCGGCACCGAGTCCCTGCTCGAGCAGCGAGATCGCGGCGTCCCGAGGCAGCACGTCGAGGCTGACCCGCCGAGCCCTGGCCGGGTCGGCCGGGTCGGCCGGGTCGGCCAGCCGGCGACGGCTGGTCACGATCACCAGGCAGGCGGAATCCACGGGCAGCAGCGGGCGCAGCGCAGCGGTGCCAGAAGCGTCGTCCAGCACGATCAGCAACCGCCGATCGGTCACCGCCGCCCGCCAGAGCGCGGCCCGATCGGCAAGCTGCCTGGGCAGCGCGCCACACACGCCGATCAGCCGAAGCAGCGCCCCCAACGCCGCCGAGGGGGACAGTGGTGGCCGGTCCGCCGAGCAGGCACGCAGGTCGAGGAACAGCTGGCCGTCGGCGTAGTCCGGCGCCAGCAACCGGGCGGCATGCAGCGCGACCGCCGTCTTGCCGATCCCGGCCATGCCCTCGATGGCGATGCAGCTCACGGCGCCACGCGCCGCAGCGGCGGCCTCTAGAACGGCCGCCAGCTGCTCGTGCCGCCCGACGAAGGCGGGCACGTCGCGAGGCAGGGTGTGTCGCCGTGCCGCCAACGCGCCGCGCGGTCGTGCCGGGGCGGCCGGCGGAGCGCCGTCGACCGCGCGCTGGTAGGCCTGGCGCAGCTCCGGACCGGGCTCGACCCCGAGCTCCCGGCCCAGACCGGCCCGGGCCAGGAGGTACGTGGAGAGTGCCTCGGCCCGCCGGCCGGATGCGTGCAGGGCATGCAGCAACCGGCACCAGGTCGGCTCGTGCAGCGGATCCTCCGCGGTCATCGCCCGCAGCGTGCTGATCGCGTCGGTGTAGTCGCCGAGCGCCAACCGGGTGTCGACCACGTCGTTGCGGGCGGCCCGGCGCAACTCGGTCAGCCGTGCCACTTCGACCCGCGCCACTTCGGTGGACAGCTCCTCGTACGGCGCGCCGCGCCACATGGCCAGGGCGGAGGACAGCAACCCGGCCGCGGTGACCGGCTCGTGAGCTATCAGGTCCCTGCCCTGTCCGGCCAGGTCCTCGAACACCCAGGCGTCCAGCTCGGACCGCGCCGCGCGTAGCCGGTAGTCACCGACGCGGCTCTCGATCCGATCGGGGCCGGCCAGCGGTGCCAGGGCGCCCCGCAACTGCCAGACGTATGTCTTGAGGTTCGCCGCAGCCGAATCCGGCCGGCCGGCCGGCCACAGGGCATCGGCCAGTGCGTCACCGCTGCGCCATTGATTGGCCCGGGACAGCATCGTCAGCAGCAGCAGGCGCGGCTTGCGGGCGTCCAGGCGCAGCGGCAGGCCGGTTTCGCCCTCCACGCGAAGTGGACCGAGAACGTGGAACCGCACTGCCGGACCCTCCCCAGGCGCGCGCCGTCGTACCCGCTATTAACCCGACAAACCGGACATCCAGGCACGTAAATAACTCAACAAACTGCGACATGTCCGGGTGTGCAGACACGTTGTACCACCGCTGTACATCCGATGGATAGTCCGCAGGCATGGTGGACGCTATGGGTGAGGGCCAGGCCGATCACCTCGCGGCGAGAATCGGCCCCATAAACCAGCCGTACGGCATGGAGCCGCCGCTGATTCCTGGCGTTGCCGCCCTGGCCCGGCTCGACGGCGGCGGCCTGTCCGAGGTCTACCGCGGGCGTTGCACCCGGACCGGCCGGGGAGTCGCGGTGAAGATCCTGCCGACGGCGTTCGACCGGGATACCCGAGCCCAGTTCGACGTCGACCGCACGCGGCTCGGCCGGCTTCGGCACATCCCGGCGATCCTTCAGGTCGACGACGTGGAGGAGTTGCCCGACGGCCGGCCATACCTCGTGACCGAGCTGTGCACCGACTCGCTCGCCGACCTGATCGGCCGAGGTCAGCGCTTGTCAGCCGCGACGATCGCCGCCCACGGCCATCAGCTCGCCACGGCGATGAGCATGGCCCACGGTGTGGGCATCGTGCATGGGGGTGTCAGCCCGCGCAACGTGCTCTTCCGGCGGTCCGGCGAGCCGGTCCTCTCCGATTTCGGGCTGACGCTGCGCCGGCACTATCCGGGTGATCCGGCCGACAGCGCGGAGTTCGCCGCTCCCGAGACCCTCCGCGACGGCACAGTGACCGGCCTGTCCGACCTGTACTGCCTGGGCGCAACGCTGTACGCCGCCCTCACCGGCCGGCCGCCGTTTCCCGCCCGGGTGGGGGAGCATCCCAGCGAACGCATTCTGCGGGTGCTCAGTCAGCCGCCGCCCAAGGTCAGCCTGGACGTCGCACCCGCGTCGCTCGCCGAGCTGCTGGCCGAGCTCCTGGCCACCGAGCCACACGCGCGGCCGGCCGACGCCGGTGGCGTCGCGTGGCGCTTCGCCCAGTTGGCGGAGACCACTGCCGAGGTGCCCATGCCCGAGCCGGTGGTGGCACCCGGGTCGAGAGCGTCGTCGTGGGCACCCTCGGCGGGAGCACCGGCGGTCGGGGCTCCCGTGCTGGCATCACCGGCCGACCCCGATGCCGCCGCCGAGGCCGACATGCCTTGGGCAAACGACAGCACCAACTGGTCCGGGCTGCTCGACGACACGCTCTACGAGCCCGATCTCGACGGTGACCCTGCAGACCCCGCACTGCCGCGGACCGAACTGGATCCGGACCCCGAGCCGATGCCGGGTGTCCTGGCCGGACGGGCCGGGCGGCGGACCGCCAGTCGCCATCGGATGACGGGCCTGCTCGCGGTGGTGGTCGCCGGGCTGGTGCTGCTGCTGGTGCTGCCGAGGCTCAGCCAGGGAATGGCACCCAAGCCAAACCGCACCGGCATGGGCCAGACGACCTCGGTTCGTGGGGGCGCCCCGGGCGGCCCGGCTGTCGTGCCCGCGCAGGTGCAGCTCTCGGCCGTGCGTGACCACGGCCAGACCGTCGACCTGGCCTGGCACGGTGCTCCGACGCTCGAATATGCCATCGTCGTGGCCGGGTCCGGGCTGCCCACCCGGGCGGTGCTCGCACATCACGCGCTGAGCATGCAACTGCAGGTCTATCCGGATCGGCCTTACTGCTTCCTGGTGCAGGCCACCGACGGCAAGCAGGTGTTGCAGAGCGAACCGCAAGCGATCCGCGGCGCCAACTGCCAGATCTGAGCTGAGCAGTCCGGGTCCGGTCGGTTGCCTTGCGTATTCAGCGCCGTTCGATGTCTCCTGCGCACGGATCAGTGTGGCGAGCGAAGGCTGCGTAGGGCTAACGCGCCGACCAGCCGGGCGACGATCGATCGGCCGGCCAGGTCATGCCGGACCGCGCCGGTCACCTGCCAGGCGTCGTCCACTGCGCCGCGGCCCACCGGCAGGCCCGACCACAACGCGGTGTCCACCAGCGCGCCCAGCCGGCGGAGAGCATGTACGGTCTGGCGGCTCGGTACGACGGTGCCTGCGGCGACGGCCACGTCGCGGACCGTCATGTCGAGGGCGACCGGGACCCCGTGGTCGCGCAAGCCGTCGCGCGCCTCCAGCCAGGCGGCCAGCACCGCTGCAGATCCGGTGCGCCGTCGTCGTAGCGCACGCCGCGTCGTCTTGGCCAGCGGCACCCCGATCAGCCAGCTCAGCAGGCAGGCCAGCGACAACCCGGCCAGGAGCTGCAGCCAGCCGGCCGGCAACCGGGCCCCCCGGCCGGGCTTGGGTGGCGGCGGCAGCACCTGGCGCGGCGAGATCCCCCCGGACACCTGCACCTTCCGCCGGGCTTGGCTGGTCGCCGCCACCAGTCCGGACGGATCGTTGTTGATTCCGGCGCCGCGGGCCACACCTCTGGGGTCGAGCGGCACCCAGCCGACCCCCCGCACCGCGACCTCCGGCCAGGCGAATGCGTCGGCGTTACGTACGACATAGCTGCCGCCCGCTGCCTCGGTGTGGCTCGGCTGCCGGAAGCCGACCACCAAGCGGGCCGGGATGCCCAAGGTGCGGGCGAGCACGACGTAGGCCGCCGCGAACTGCTCCGTGGTGCCCCCCCGCGGGTTGGCCGGGTCGAGGAAGTGCACGATCTGCGGCCACCCGTGACCGGTCGGCAGGTTGTCCCCGATTGCCAGCCGGTAGTGCTGGCGGAGGTATTGCTCCAGCAACAACGCCGTCTGGAACGACGGGCGCAGGCCGTGCACCGCGGTGTTGGCCAGCTCGATGACCTCCGAGGGGACCGCGCCCAGACTCTGGGTGTCACCGCTGGCGGTGGAGTCGACCCCGGCCTCGGCCAGTTGCTCGCCGGACACGTCCGGCGACGCCCAACTCAGCCGATAGCCGAGCCCGGGGTTGACGTGCGTGCTCAGCAGTGTCCCGGTGGCCTCGTCGACCAACGGTCGCACCCCGGTCGCGGACACGACCCGTTGCTGGCTGGGCAGCCATGGTCCGGGCAGACCGGCGAGGGTGATCCGGGCTTCATGCCGGCTGGTCGGCATGCGAACCGCGGGGTCGGGCGGCAGCCTGCTGCCCAGCTGCCGGTAGCGCGCGCTGCTGGTCCAGTTGACCCCGTCGAACCGGTCCAGCACCAGGATCGGCCAGCGGTCGACGTCGGCAGCGGTCCGGTCGCTGAAGAGCACCTTGTCCGGGTGCTCCAGCCGGAAGGCGACCTCGTCGAGCGGGTTGGTGAGCGCGGCCGGCACCGAGACGGGCGGCGTTACCGCCTGCAGGGAGTACGGCGGCCGGTCGGCCAGATCGGCCGCGCCGGCGACCAGTGCGCCGGCGACGATCACCGGCACGGCGAGGCCGACCGCCCGCAACGTGTTGCGGCCGGCCGACCGGGAGACCGTGCCCAGCACGGCCGCCGCCGCGACGGCGTAACCCAGGGCGGCCGATGCCGCGCCGATGAGGGACAGCGGGTGGTATGCCTGGGCGAGACCGGCCACCGCCAGGCTCGGTGCCAGCGCCGGCAGCCGCGCGGTGGTGCGGGTCAGCACCTGGACCCCCAGCACGGCGGCGACGAGCACCAGCACCGGCACGAACAGCAGGAGGTCGGCATCCGGCCGGGCCGGCCAGGTCGACTGGAGGGTGAGCAGCCAGGAGTCGTGGGCACCGTGGTAAAGGGCGCGAGCGGTCGCCGCGGTCGGCACCCCGTGCACGGTGGTAGACCGCAGCGAACTCTCGGCGAGTCCCAACGTCCCGAGGATCACGGCGATCGGGGCCCGCCACCGCCCGATCCACCGCCAGGTCCGCCCGGCCTCGTAGCAGCCGTAGGTCACCAGGCTGACGACGGCGACCGGCAGGATGAGTTGGTGGGGAACGGGCGAGCCGAAAACCGGGCCGAACAGCGATCCGGCCAGAGCCGCCGCGGCGACTGCTCCGGCGACTCTCAGCCGTTCGCCCGCAGGCGCGCGGGGACGCTCGCCTTCCAGCCGGCCCGGCGGTGGCGCCACTGCGAGTTGCGCCCTCGGCGGCGCCGCACCGAGGGCGCTCATGCGGCAGAGCCGGAGTTCCAGGCGCGGATGGCGTCCGCGGCGCTGTCGGCCCGGAGGATGTGGACACCCGGGGCCGCGACGACACCGGCCCTCGGGCACATGTCGATCACGGTCAGCCGGGAACGCGGTGCTCCGAGAGCCGCCAGCATCGCCGCGTCGGCGACCGCCCGGCCACCGGTCACGAGAACCACTGCGCCCCCTGCTCCGGCGCCGACCAGGTCGCGCGGCAGTGGTGCGGCGGCACCGTCGGCGACCTGCTCGATCTCGGCCAACCGGTCGAGCAACTCGCGGGCCGCCGTGAACCCACCTCCGGTGTCCAGGTCCAGCCCGCTCGTCGCCAGCAGCCGGGTGCGATGGTCGGCCTCCGCCGCGGCGAAGACCAGGGAGGCGACCACTTCCACGGCGGCCTCGAACACCGGCTCTGCCAGCACGCCGGCGCGGTTGTCCAGCAGCAGGGTAAATCGTGGCCGCGCCGGGTCGACATATTCGCGGACCATCAGGGTCCCGGTGCGGGCCATCGCCTTCCAGTGCAGGTGCCGCACCTCGTCGCCGACCATGTATTCCCGGATCGTCCGCAGGTCCGAGGAGCCGGGCAACGGCACGGCCAGCACCGGGCCCTCGTGGTGGTGCCGGGGCCAGCCCACCATCGCCGAATGCACCGGGTATCGACGAGGATGCACCCACAGGGTCGCCGTCTCTCCGGTGCTGATCTGGCTGCGGGCCAGCCGGAACGGGTCGAACCGCTCGAGGGTGAGCGGCCCGACGACCAGCCGGCCCCGCCGACCGGTCGGCAACTCGTAGTGGTGGGTCGCCACCGCACCACCGGCCAGCGGGCGGACGACCACGTCGACGTGGATGTCGCCGACCACGTCCTTGGCGGTGAACCCGGGGTGCCGGGCGGAATCCGGATTGTGCACTTGCAGGCGGGCGAGTGCGGGGCGGCCGCACTCGACCCGATCCGGGTACAGCTCGCGGTGCACGGTCACCAGCGGTCGGCGTACCGCCGCCGTCATCGCCACCAGAAGCATGCCGGCAGCCACACCGGCGAGTGCCCGGAACAACGCGAAGCCGAGCAACTCACCGGCGCCGAAGAGCACGACGCCCACGACGAGTACGGTGACGCCGCGCCCGGTCAAGCGCACGGGTTAGGCCCGGGTGGACGAGCCGACGCCGGGCACGGGCACTGCACGCAGGACGTCGTCGACGACCTCCGACTTGCTCCGCTGGTTGAGCTCCGCGTCGGGGGTGAGGATCAGCCGGTGGGTGAGCACCGGCTTGGCCACGTCCTTGACGTCGTCCGGGGTGATGTATGAGCGGCCGTAGGTGGCGGCCAGCGCCTGAGCGGCGCGGATCAGCGCGACGCTGCCACGCGGGCTGGCACCGTAGCGGACGGCGAGGTGCTCGCGGGTCGCCGTGGCCAGCCGCACCGCGTAGGAGCAGATCTGGGGATCGACGTGGCCGGCCCGCACCGTGTCGATGATCTGCTGCAGGGTCGTCGTGTCGATGACGGGCGACAGCTGGTCGGGGACGACACCGGCGGTGTCCCCGACGATGACGCGGACCTCGGCGTCGTGGTCGGGATAGCCGACCGCGATCCGCATCATGAACCGGTCGAGCTGGGCCTCCGGCAGCCGGTAGGTGCCCTCCAACTCGATCGGGTTTTGCGTCGCCACGACCAGGAAGGGCCGCGGGACGTCGTGCGAGACCGTGTCCACGGTGACCTTGCGCTCGGCCATCACCTCGAGCAACGCCGACTGCGTCTTGGGTGTGCCACGGTTGATCTCGTCGGCGAGCACGATGTTGGCGAAGATGGCGCCTGGGTGGAACTCGAACCGCTCGGCGCCCTGGTGGTAGACCATGACGCCGGTGATGTCGCCCGGCAGCAGGTCCGGGGTGAACTGGATGCGACCCCACAGCCCGCCGATGCTGCGCGCCAGGCAGCGGGCCAGCGTGGTCTTGCCCAGGCCGGGCACGTCCTCCACGAGCAGGTGGCCCTCCGCGAACAGCGCCACGACGGCGAGCCGCACGACTTCCGGCTTGCCCTGGATGACGCTCTGCACGTTGTCGGAGATCAGCTGATATGCCTCGCCGGGTCTCAACGGACGACCCTCACCAGCGCAGCTGATCGGACCGTACGAACCCGTTTACGGCGGTCACCCAGACGTCGTCCCCGGCCTTGGCGTAGCGGCAGTGCTCGCCGGCGAGATAACCCAGGTCGTCGGTCACCTGGGTGTAGGTGGCGAAGCCGCCGGGGGCGGACGTGGAATGGCAGGTGAACGTGTAGGCCTGGTTGGGGGCGAAGCCGTAGAACGCCAGGAACACGAACGCGCAACTTGCCGGGTTGCAACTGCCGTCGCGGATCGGGGTGCCGTGCGAGATGTCGATGTGCCCGCCGCCCTGGTCCCCCTGATGGTGCGCCCGGAGGCCGACCAGCTTGCCCGTCGGGCCGGCGCCCACCCCGTTGGTGCCCGAGGCCTGGAAGGTGTAGCCGTCGTCGTCGTTGAGGCCGGTGAGCACGAGGTCCTGCACACCGGAGCACGCGTGGGATAGTGCCACGATCAGGTCGACGATGACACGGCAGGTCACCGGATTGCTGCCGCCGTCGTCCACGATCACCCGGACCGCCGCCCGGCCGTGCGACACCCAGCGTGCCGAGATGATCGCCACGGTGGGCACGGTCGCCGGGCTGGCCGCGACCGTGGCGGCCGCGCCGTCGACGCCTGCGCCGGTGTTGGGGTCGCGGGTGAGGGCACGCACCGAGAACTGGTAGACGGTGCCGTTGGTCAGCCCGGTGACCGTGGTGCTGGTGCCGGTGACGACCCGGCTGGGCAGCCCGCCGGCCGAGACCCGGAAGCCGACGAACGGGCCGCCGTTCAGCGGCGGCGGCGCCCAGGAGAGGCCGACCTGGCCCTTGCCGCGGACAGCGGTCAGGCGTCCGGGTGCGGCCGCCGCCATGAAGGGCGTGACCGACGGGCTGGTCACGGACGGCCCTGCCGTGCCGTCTGCATCGGTGGTGCCGACGGTGAACCGCCACCGGGTGCCGAGGGTCAGGCCCCGGGCCACCACCTTCGTGCTCCTGGTGCGGGCGACGGTCCGGGTGCTGCCGATCGTCGCGGTGGCGGACACGGTGTAGTCGGCGCGGCCGGCCGCGTGCCACGACACGATCACCGCTCCGTCGGGCGTGGCAACGACGCGCACCTCCGTCGGCACGGCGGACGCCTGGGCAGACGGGGTGAACGGCGCGGAGTCCGCGGCGGGGCCGGAGCCGATCCGGTTGACCGCCGCGACCGTGGCCACGTAGGCCACGCCGTTGACCAGCCCGGAGATGGTGACCCGGAAGCGGCCGGCCCGGACGGTGAGTGATCCGGAGGCGGCGTCTCCGCCGACAGCGCGCCAGGACACCCGGTAGGTGGAGATCGGCGCGCCGTTGGACGTTGCCCCGCTCCAGCTCAGCCGGGCCGCGCGATCCCCCGGCACCGCCACGACGTCCGGCGGCGCGCCGGGCGCGGCTGCCGACACCGTGGTCTGGTCCGGCGGCGTGGTCGAGTCGCCCGATCCGGGGCTTGGAGTCGTGGTCGGCGGCCCCTGCTTGCCTGGCGGGCCGGTGGGGACGATCTTGCCACCGACGGAGACCGGGGTGACCGACCCGTCCCCGTCTACGACGAGCGTGTGGGCGCCGTCGGCGTCGTCGGCGTAGACCCGGCCGTCCTCGCCGCGGGACAGCCGGACGTCGCCCGAGCCGGCCGGCAGTGACTTGATCGCCTTGGGCTTGCCGTTGTTGTCGAAAGTGACCACCCTGCCCGCGGTCCGGTCGACGACCGCTACCGCGCCACCGGAGGTGGCCGGGGCGCCGAACCGGCCGCCACCCAGCCCGACCTTGATCGGGCCCACCCCGGGCTTGCCGGTGCCCATGGTGCTGCTGTCGACCAAAACGAGAGTGCTGCCGTGCTGCTTGGCGCTGGGGGGAACCAGGATAGGCAGCCGGCCACCGGCGTCGGCGCCGGCCACGGCGGCGTTTGCCGGGACGTCGATCCGCAGCGGGGTGGCCTTGCCGAGTCCGTGCGAGGTGATCGGCCGGATCGTGTCGCTCACGGTGTCAACGAAGGCCGCGTGGTCGTCGACCGCGGTCAGCGCGCCCGGATGCCCGCTGGGCGCCTGGACCGGGCAGGTCAGGGTGCTGTGCGCGCGTGCCAGAGAGCAGAGCGCGCCATCGTCGGTGCGCTGCACCCACACGGTGCCGTCCGTCGTGGTGATCGGAGTGCCGAGCGGACCGCCGGCACTGACGGTGACCGGCGGCTGACCGAGACGGATGATCCGGCCCCCGCGTTGGTAGACGAGGTAGGGACCGCCGCGCACCTCGAGACCGATCGGCTCCTCGGTGGCCGCGACGGACAGCTTGGAGTCGACGCTGAGGGTGGACTTGCCGAAGACGATGACCCGGCGGTGGGAGGAGTCGACCACGAAGCCCTGGGTGTCGCTCTGCAGCACACGGCTGCCCCGGTCGGCTCCTGGCACGGTGGCTGTGGCGTCGACGTCCTTGCTGGCTCCGTTGATGTGGAAGACGGCGCCGAGCGTACGGTTGTAGACCCAGTGCCCGGTCTGCTTGAAGGCGACGGCCGGCACCGCTGCGCCGAAGCCCGTTGTGGCGGCGACGCTGGCCAGCGCCAGGCAGCCGACCACCCATAGGGTGACGCCCCGCCGGCCCTTGCGGGTGGCACCGCGGCTGGCACCGCGGGTGGCACCGCGGGTGGCACCGCGGGTGGCACCGCGGGTGGCACCGCGGGTGGCACCGCGGGTGGCACCGCGGGTGGCCCGCTTCACGCCGGCGCCAGCGGTGGATCCTGAAGGGGTGCGTGAGGCATCGCGGGCCGTGCTGCTGCCCCGGGTGTGCTCCTCCACCTGCGCATTGTGCTCATTTTCGGTACATCCGTCATCCAGCAGGGGTACACGGGTCGATCACCGTCTCCGTGCATCTCCACCGCCCTTCAGGCATCCTGTACTCCGCCTGGACACTGCTTGTACACCGGCGAAAGCTTTGCACTACGAATGCCAGGAGGCAAAGTGGCATTGGCACCCAAGCTCAAACTGGCCGCCGCGGTCGCCGCGGGGGTTGCCGTCGTCGTACTGCTGGCCCTCCTGGTCGGCAACATCCCGCCGGGCGCGGGCGACGGCCGGGCGGCGGATAGACGAGGGGGCTCGGGGTTTCCCTGGACCGCCATGCCCGCGACTTCGCTGCGCGCCCTGGACGGCTCCGGCAACAACATCGCCCTGCCCAGCCTGGGTCAGGCGGGCACCGCCTACACCCGGGTCAGCGGGCCCAACTATGCCGACGGCGTCAGCACCATGATCGCCGGACCGTCGGCCCGCTACATCAGCAACCGGATCTTCAACGACCGCGGCCAGAACATCTTCTCGGAGAACGACGTCTCCCAGTGGGGCTGGGTCTGGGGACAGTTCCTGGACCATGACATCGGCCTGCGCGACGAGTCGCCGCCGTCCGCCAACGCCCGCCGGTCGACGACGTCGGGCAACAACAGTGCTCCCGAGCCGGGCGGCGGCGGTCCCGCGGGTGCGGCCGAGCGGCTCCCGTACACCCCGGCCGATCCACTCGAGGCGTTCGCCAACGACCTGGGCGCCATCGACTTCACCCGGACCCCGGCGGCTCCCGGCACCGGGGGGCCGTTGCCGCGGCAGGAGATCAACACCATCAGCAGCTACATCGACGCCTCGATGGTCTACGGCGTGACGCCGCAGCGACTGGACTGGCTGCGCCAGGGGTCGCTCGACGGCAACCCGTCGAACAACTCGGCCAAGCTGATGCTGCCCGGCGGTTACCTGCCGCGGCTGGGCGCCCGCGGACCCGGATCGCCGTCGCCGCAGATGGACCTGATGGGGCCGCTCCCGGCCCGGCCGCAACTCGCCCGGGTCGCCGGCGACGTGCGGGCCAACGAGAACATCGCCCTCACCGCCGTACAGACGCTGATGGCCCGCGAACACAACCGGATCGTGGCCGCGCTGCCGTCGTCGTTGACGGAGGAGAGCAAGTTCCAGATCGCCCGCCGGGTGGTCGGCGCCGAGGTGCAATACATCACCTACCGCGAGTTCCTGCCGACGCTCGGGGTCGCCCTGGACCCCTACCGCGGCTACGACTCGACGGCGGACCCCAGCCTGACCAACGAGTTCGCCGTGGTCGGCTACCGGGCGCACAGCATGGTGCACGGGCAGTTCGACGTGAGCTTCAAGGACGGCGACTTCACGACGGCTCGGATGGACGCGATGCGCCGCAAGGGCATCGCCTTCGCGGCAAAGGGAGACGCGGGTGAGGGCGGCGGCGGGCCGGTGCTGACCGTGCCGCTCAACGTCAGCTACGGCAACCCGGACGTGCTACAGGACGTGGGCCTCGGCCGCTTCCTGGCCAGCGTCGGCAAGGAGCGGCAATACCGCAACGACGAGCAGATCGACAACACCCTGCGCAGCGTGCTGTTCGAGATCCCGCGGCCGGGCACCCGCGACCCGTCGCTCTGCAGCGCCCCGGTCGTCAATCCGGCGTGTTTCACGGGCATCCAGGACCTCGGCGCGATCGACCTCGCCCGCGGTCGCGACCACGGCATGCCGTCGTACAACGACATGCGGCGCGCGTACGGACTGCCGCCGGAGAAGTCCTTCACCGACATCACCGGCGAGGCGACCGACCGTTTCCCACGCGACCGGCTGATCGACCCCACGCACCCGATCGACGACCCGAACATCCTCGACTTCGTCGACCTGCGCGACGCCGACGGCAACCGGATCAAACCCGGCACCGCTGCCGCCCGCGAGAAAGTCGTGAGCGCAACCCATCGCAGCACACTGGCGGCGCGGCTACGGGGGGTCTACGGCACCGTCGACCGGATCGACGCGTTCGTCGGCATGGTGAGCGAGCAGCACCTGCCGGGCACCGAGTTCGGCGAGCTTCAGTTGGCGATCTGGAAGCACCAGTTCCAGGCACTGCGGGACGGGGACCGGTATTTCTACGACAACGACCCGATACTGCCGCTGATCAAGAAGTCGTTCGGCATCACGTTCCGGCACAGCCTGGCCGACATCATCCGGCTCAACACCGGTGTCAAGGTCCCGGCGGTGCTGTTCAAGGCCCCGGCCGAGTCCGACGCCAACCCGGCGCCCGGCGAAAGCAAGAAGCCGGGCACGCCGGCACCGGCGGCCGGGTCCGGCTCCCCGTCGGCCGACGGCACGTCATTCGTCCCCCCTCCCGGCCCCTCGCCGGTGACCCCCCGCGTGCAGCCCGCTGGCCTCGTCGCATCCCGTCGCGATCCCGGCCGGAGGCGTAGGCACCCGGCCTGGCTGGACTCGGGATAGCGCCAGTCAGGGCCAGGCAGGCGAGCCGCCCCAGCCGGGACTCCACCCACCCGACAGGCTTCCGGGAACCCGTCGGTGGATTGCTCCGGCGGAGCTGACCTACAGCCGGCCGGCCCGGTTGGGCGGCCAGACGAGGAGCAGGGCGCGGCCCTCGACGAGCCGCGCGTCGATCGGGCCGAAGGACCGGCTGTCCGAGGAGTTGCAGCGGTTGTCGCCCAGCACGTACAGCCGGCCGGGCGGCACGACAATGGGGGGGAACTGGCCGGTGCCACGTGGGCAGCGGGCTCGCAGGTACGGCTCGGCAAGCGGCGCTCCGTTGACGACGATGCCGCCGGCCCGGCTCTGGACCCGGTCGCCGGGCAGGCCGATCACCCGCTTCACCAGCTCCCGCTGGGGCAGGTCGACGGCCGGGGGCCGGCGAAACACCACCAGGTCCCCGCGGTGGACCTCGCTCGGCCGGTAGCTCACCCTGTCGACGAGCAGCCGGTCGCCCGGACGCAGGGTGTCCCTCATCGAGCCCGACGTCACCCGGAACGTCTGCCCGACAAGGGAATGGGCGATGACGGCCAGCAACACCGTGAGCAGGAGCAGCGCGGCCCACCGGTGCCGACCACCTCGTCCGCGCCCCGACTCGCCTGATGTCCGTCCGTCATGCCGATGCGAGGCTGCTTCCGGCGGCCGAGCCGCAACCGGTGCTCTGACCGGTGCTTCGGTCGGTGCCTCGGCCAGCGCCTGGGCGGAACCGAGCCACAACAGGCCGCCCACCCCGCAGCCGACCGCCAGACCGGTGGCGCTGGCAGCAAGATTGTCGGTGGACAGCGTCGTCAAGGCGCACAACGCGATCACACCGGCGGCGTACCGGCCCGCCCGCGCAGCCACCCGGGCGCCGGTCGTCCGCGAACCGGTCCACCACCACGCGGTCGCGTACACGATCCGGCCGGCGTCGGCCGGTGGACCCGGCAGCAGGTGGAACAACAGCACCAGCAGGTTGACGGCCGCCAGCAGGACGAGTACGGCGTGCGGCGCGGAGCCCGAGCCGGTCAGGCCGGCGCCCACCACGCAGCTACCGGTCAGTGCCAGGGTCACCAGCGGGCCGGCGATGGCGACCAGGCACTCGTCGGCCGGCCCCCGCGGGTCGGCATGATCCGATCCGGCCGCCAGGGGCGAGACGACGATGCGGCGCACCGGCAGCCGGAGGGCGAGGCACACGGCGACATGACCGAGGTCGTGCGCCAGCACCGACCCGGCGAGCACCGCCGCGAAACAGCAGGCCGCCGCCAGGGCCCGCGGCCAGCCGAGCCCGGGCATGAGCCGGGTGAGCAGCACGGCGTACCCGGCCGCGACGCAGCCGAGCAGGACCGGCCCGGACCGCGGCAGGAAGACCGGGACGCCGTAGAACCGGCCGATCCGCAGCCCCGTCACGGCGGCGATCCTACGGCCGGCGGTTGACCTCCCTGACCACGCGGGCGTCACGGCAGCCGGTCGATCCCGAAGTCCGGCAGCACCAGAGGCACGCCGGTCCGCTGCACCTGGCCGCGGTGGCGCAACCTGGCCGGCTCGGTGTAGTCGCAGACGTCGCGGAGCACGGGGAACCAACCTGCTGCGGCTCGGTCACGGCAGCTGCCCGGCCAGCCGGTGGTAGGTGTCCCGCACGACCTCCAGCCGGCCGCGACCGAACCGGCCCGGCTCGGCGTCGTGCACCTGCTGTCCTCGCTCGGTCCAGAAGGCGTTGTCAGGCACGTCCTCCTGACCGGGCGGGATGAACTTGATCACCTCCGCCACCGCCCGTATGGCGATCGTCAGCGCCTGCCGCTCCTGCGCCCACCGTTGCCGTCTTGGACTGGCCCGAGGGAGGCACAGGTGTCGTCGCGATTGATGGCGTAGGACTGCCGATCAGGTGCACGTCCTCGACCGGGCCGAGGTTGCGGGCGGCACCGACGAACTCCATGTCCATCTTCATCACCGCGCCCTCAGTGGCATATCACGCGGCCTGCGGGGGTGCGCCGAGGGGAAGGCGCTCGTCGCTGCCTGCGGTGAGCTGACCGCTGCTGGCGGAGGAGTGAGCCGGTCCCGGCGACGCCGTAGCAATATCCCGGATATCGTCGCTTCCGCGCCCCCGCATGCGACGTTATCCCGGATAATGTCGCGTTGGGGGCCGTCACCGCGACGAGTACGGTGGCTCCTTGTGACCAGCAACGAGGTAATTCTCGACCTGATGCAGCGCCATGTCCTGTGGGACGGCGAAGGCGTCGAGCGGGTGCGGAACTGGCCTGATGGCGTGGCTCTGACGACCCCACTCCGGCATTTTGTGGCTGGCTCCGAGCCGGACCGCTGGTTGGTGAGCCGGGAGGAGTGGGTCGACGATGTGGTCGTCTCGACGCGCGATGATCTCATCATCGAAGGACAGGCGGAGCGGTTCGGTTTCCTGTTGCTCACCGGTGGCCGGGATGTCTACGTCAACGACCCGGCCGCGACCGCCGAGTTGGGCGGTCGGCTGGCCGATGGCATGGACCCGGTGGCGTACGCCCAGATTCTGGTGCAGTTCCATCCGTACAGCAGTGCGATGCGTGCGGTGTTGACCGAGTCGGATGACTTGCGGCGCCGGTTCGGGCGGGAGGACCTGCCGGATGTCCAGCCACCCCGGATCGGGCAGACCGCGGAGGGGTTGACCCTCACCTTCTCCTCGTCCACGCAGTACGTGCGGATGCTCGGCGGGGCGCCCCTGCTCGACCTGACGGAGTGGACGGTCAAGGTCCCGACCGGTGAGGTCGCGCAGTGGGAGTCACGGCTTGTCGCGAAGGAGATTCAGCTCGATCCCGCTCGGCTCCAACCCGGCCTCGGCTGCTGATTCGTCAGCTCCTGATTCGGACTGAGCCGACTCCTCGCGAGCTTCGTCGAGGTAGACGGCGCCATGGGCGATGAGGACCTGGGTGGCGATCAGGCATCTGGTGAGGATCCGCTCGGGGTCGCTCTGGTCCGGGTCCTCCGGAGCGACGTCTCGTCCGGCCTTCGCGAAGATGTGGCACGCGTGCCACAGGCTGTCGCACGCGTGGCCCCACTTCCACAGCTCGTAGGTGAAGCTGGGCACCTTCACCACCGGCGGCGCCCCGACCAGCCCGATGCCGTGCAGAAGCGGCTCGGGGGCCGTGTTGCCGAAGCCGATCAACAACGACCTGGTCCGGCACACCTGGGCGAACTCGACCGCCTCGTCGGTGCCGGGCGTGACCTCGATAGCAAGGTCCTCGCCGATCAGCTCCTCGAGGATCCGCGCCGCGTCGGGAATGCCGGCCGCCCGTGCCGCGCCCTCGGCCGCCGACCGGGTCCACGGCGCCATGTCGGCTCCCTCGGGCAGACCGTGCGCGAGGGCCCAGACACCGAGTTGTTCGACTCCGCGGAGTTTGTAGATCTCCCATCCGATCCGCAGGATGTGGGAGTCCAGGTCGGTCCCGGGAGAGGGGTAGTGGGCGCCGACGTAGTGACCGAGCGGGAAGATCAGCGCTGCGCGACCGGTGTCGGTAGCCATCGGCACGATCGTAGCGGTCCGGTCCGGGTTGGTCGGTGGCGCTGGGTGGGCGCCCGTCAGGGGGCAGGCGGACGACCGAGCCTGAAGTCGATGTCGAGACAGGCCGCGTTGACCGAAAGCAGGATGTGCAGCGACCCGAGGAAGGTGGTGAGCAACCTTTCTGGATCGGTGCTTTCCGGATCTGTGGACTTGGCGCGACGGGCGACATCGACCGCGCTCTCGCAGGTCGCCCAGAGCGTGTCGTCCATCGCGGACCACTGCCACAGGTCATAGGTCGCGTGGAAGACCCGCACGATCGGCCGGCCGAGGAAACCGATGTCGAATAGCCAGGGTTCGTCCGAGGTGTTGCCCAGACCAAGCATGAGCGGCATGAGCCGGTGGGTCTTGGCGAAGTCGAGTGCCTGGTCGGTCCCAGGAGTGACCTCGACCAGCAGCCCCATGGCCAGCAACTCGTCGACGAGGTCGGTGGCACCGGTGAGGCCGGTGAGCTTCGCGAGCTCCACGACTGATCGTCGTCGCCACGTCACCTCGTTGTTGACCGCGTCGGGTGAGCCGTGCGCGAGAGTCCAGACGGCAAACTGTTGTCTGGTCAGGTCGTGGAACGTCGCGCCCCGGCGCACCTGCTGGGGCACCTCGTCGGACTCCAGGTCGTCGTAGTGGGCGCCGAGGTAGTGACCGACCGGGAAAAGCAACCGCTCGGCATCGGCGGCGTTGTCGGTGTCCGCCTGCTCGGGCACAGCGCCCGGCCGACCAGACTGATCGGACCTGTTGTCGGTTGCCACCCGGCGATGCTATCCGGGTACGACCATTCGGGCGTCTCCGGCGGCTTCGCCATCTGCCGACGACAGACGGCAGTTTGGAGACATGACCTCAGGTGGCCGCTCCCACTCCCGCCTAGAGTTGCGGCATGCCGTCTCCCACCTCGCCATGGACCGACGCCGGGAGGAGTTGATGATCACCCGCGAGGAAGCGGAGCAGATCGCCGAGAAGTGGGTGGGCGACAGCGCTCCGCCGAACGTGACGCTCATCCCCGCGGTGCACGAATTCGACCTCGGGTACGTCGTCTGGGGGCGGCAGCCGCCCGATTCACCACCGCTGTTCGGCGCTGGGCGCGGGATCATCGACCGGGAGACCGGTGAGCTGACGTTGTGGCCGTCTCTGCCGGTCGCGGTGGTGGTCGAGCAGTTCCGGACCCGGCGCGCGCAGCGGCCGCCGACGCCACGGACCTGGGACCCGGCTGACCAGGCCCGGAGGGACCTGCGACGGGTGGCGACCCCGACGAACGTGACCCACCTGACGTTGACCGACCGCCTGCTGGTGGCGCGGAGCGTGAAAGGCGACTACGAGCCCCACCACCACCGGCTCGTACGGGAGTTCCTCTTCGCCGAACTCGAGCCGGAACACCGGCAGCGAGGGTACGACCGCTGCTCGGAGGCCGCGGCGCTGTCCGACGCGCTGCACGCCGAGGACGCGCGGCGAGCCGCCGCGGCTGAGCCGCCGATCACGTTCGAGGAGGCCCGTTCCGACCTCTTCGGTGGCGCCGACATGGTCACCTACCGGGTGCGGGAGAGTGGCGACCCGGTGGCCGGGCAGACCGGGCCGCCCTGCATCTCCTGCGCCTTGCTGGCTCGCCATTTCGGCTTCCGGTGGAGCCCGCCACAGGGATCGAGTCGGGCGGCACCTTCCGGTCCGGACGGGGAGTCGGGCGATGGCTGAGCGTTTCCCCGCCGAGGTGGTCCAGGTGCTGCGCGAAGCCGGCTGGTCCGAGGGTCGGCGCACCGACGAGGAGACCGCTCAGGCCGTCGATGTCATCTGCGACGTGGTCGGCCGATACGGCGCCAGGCTCGAGTCGTTCGACGCGGCAATCGAGGCGCTCACGGAGTTCGGCGGTCTTTACTTCATTCCGGAAGACCCCGGAGACCACTTCCCCCGCCGGCCGTTCGCGCTGGATCCCCTCCAGGTGGCCGCCACCGCCGAGACGCTGACGGACTTCGGCCGGGTGCTCGACACCAGGCTGTTCCCCCTCGGCATGGAGGGCCAGCACGAGTCGGTCCTCGCCATCGACGAATCGGGTCGCGTCTTCGCACTCGACCACACCGGCGAATGGCATCTCGGCGACTCCGTCGACGCGGCAGTCGCCGCCCTCATCACCGGCGCCCAGCCGGCGCGTGTCAACGACAACGGCGACTGGTGACCGCTCGTCAGATCATTGCGCCTGGCTGGCCAGATCCTGGTAGGTGTCCCGCACCACCTCCAACCGCCCGCGATTGAACCGGCCTGGCTCGGCGCTGTGCACCTTCCGGCCCCGCTCGGTCCAAAAGGCCTCGTCGGGCACCTGCTCCTGACCGGGCGGGATGAACTTGATGACCTCCCCCGCTGCTCGCATCGCGATCGTCAGTGCCTGCCGCTCCCCGTCCGGGTTGTCGGGAGGCACGTTGCTGGCCGTCAGGTCGGACACCCACAGCCACTCTCCGGCGTCGAGCAATTGCGACGGCTCTGAGCCGCCGAAGTTCGGGAACTGGGCGATGACGTACTCCCGCTCGGGCAGGCGGAAGACGAAGCCCCGCTCGACGTCGCAGCCGGGACACTTTCCGAAGTAGGCGCTGCCCAACTCGCCGTCGGCGTCGACCACGGCATGCTTCCAGGTCACGTCGATCGAGCCGCACTCGGCACACGGGTGCAGGTCCATGTACAGATGTGCCTCGTCTCGGGTCCGGGCTACCGGCAGTATCATCGTGGTCCTCTCTGGCTTGTTCGGTGAAGTGTCACTGTCCTTGGCGCTGCCTCTCCGCGCGTGGTCCCCCTCGGTCAGACCGGAAAGCGTCGTAGCAGGGCCTCCTTGGTACGCCTGAGCGCGGGAGAGACCGTGGCCGGCCCGATTCCCAGCGCACGGGCGATGTCCTCCTGCGACATGTCGGCGCGGAGCAGCCGCAGGGCCAGAACGCGAAATGTCAGCGCGGACTTCGACGACAGGCCGAGCAGGAGGTCGACCAGCGACGTGACCGAGGCCGACGGCTGGGCCCCCCCCGCCTCTCTCAAGACCTCGGCTCGGGCCTCAGGCGTCCATGGCACGTCCGGCCTGCGCCGCGCGGCACCCTTGGGCTGCGCCTCGACCAGCTTCGCGGCGGCCACGTCGGCCGACACCAGGACGTCGCGCAGCGCCGTTTCGCTCATGCCGTAGATCACCGCCAGAGCGGTGACGACGACCTGGTGTCCAGGCCCGTCGACCCCGGAGGCGACCAGCACGGCGCGAGCTACCGAGATCGCCATCTCTCGGCGGTACGGCGGTACGTCGGCGAAGTCGGGCAGGCCCTCGTTGATCCTGGTGAATATTCGTTTCAACAGTGAGAGCAGGCTGTTCCGGTTCTTGATGCCGGTCCGGTCGAGCAGCTCGGTGAGCGGGTTGGTGACCACATCCAAGGGGCGGTAGAGCAGGTCACCTGTCAGGGCCACGCATTCCGCCGGTGTCCGGGTGCTCAGCCACCGCCCGAACGAAGCGAGCCTGTCCCGGCTCGCCTCGCTCTGCAGACTGGCCAGGGCCACGGACGACGCATCGAGGGCGGTTCTGGTCCATCGCCCGCCCGGGTCCCCCGCCGGGCCTGCTGCCACGCCCATCGACCGCAGGAATGTGCGCAAATCCGCCGTCTCGACCTGGAACTCGCCGGCCAGGTCGTCGATTGTCGGCCGGGTCCAGGGCAGGCCCGTCTGGGGGGCGCTCGTCTCGCTCTGCGCGGCCACCGCGGGTTGCTGGTCGCTCGGCGGGCTACCGGGCCGCTGAGTGCTCCCGGCCGCGTGTCCTCGCGCTCGGGCCTCGCTCCTGATCTCCGCGTCCGCCCGCCTCTGACGACGACTCCACTGCGGGGCTCTCAGGGCGGCGAGGATGTCTCGGAGCAGCTGGGCGACACGTTGGTGACCGACTCCTACGTGCTTGTCAGCGCCGATGTCTCGCAGGGACATGTTTTCCTGGAAGCGCAACTCCAGGATCCGTGCGTCTCGGCGGCCCAGCTCCGCTATCGCCCTTCTCAGCTCGGCGACTTCTTCCACCTCCCCGTGCTGGCTCGCGAGCACCGGGTCCGCGGAGATGAGGGCCGCCAACACCTCGTCGTCGGGGGACCAGCCGGCGTGCCGGGTCAGCTCCGCGACCACTGTGGGGGGCAACTCCTCCCGGGTCGCCGGTGATGAGAGAAGCGCCTTGGGCGAGGCCTCCCGTTCCGCGACGGATCTTTGGGCCTCGACGTGCCGGTCGAGTTCGTCCGCCACCCGCTGCCTGGCGATGGTGCGGAATTCGGCCGGTCGCTGGCGGAATTCGTTCAGCGCCCGGATCAACTCGACCGTGCCCACCTGGATGAGATCTTCCGCTGATGCGTCATCGTGGGCGCGCTGGCCGGCCAGCTTCTCGACGAGTGGCCGGTGCAGCTCGACGAGGCGGTTGCGAAGCTCGATCCGGACCGGGTCGTCGGCTGTGGTGCGGGCGGCCAGCCAGCTCAAGAGGACGCGCGCGTGGCCTCCGTGGAGTTCCCTGCCTTCGTCGTAGCGGATGGTGGCTTCTCGAATGGCCTCGACGGCGGAGTCGCGGAAGTTCTCGAACCCGTCGAGGTCGAAACGTTCGATCGCGTTGATCAACCCCACCCTGGCGACATGGTGGAGCTCGATGGTCGCGCTGTGCGTGACGTAACGGCTGGGGGCGTCCGCCGCCACTGGCAGGCGATGGCCGGGACCGACGTGCATGTCGACGAGCCGGCCGATGAGTTCGCCGCGGAGGGGGTCGCCGGCCGGTCGTTCGGCGCACCAGCGCAGCAGGTCTTGGGCGGCCTCCTCGGCGCGGGCCTGCCGATTGGTGATCGGGTTGTCGCCTACCTGGCGCAGGAGGGTCTGGCCGGCGGGATTCAGGGTGGTCAGGAGTTCGGTGAGGAGGCCGGTGGGGAGGGCAGCCAACGCCTCGCGGGTGAGCCGGACGGTGTGCCGGTGGGTGGGGGTGCTGGCCTGTGGGTCGAGCCGGTTGATGCTGTCGATCGCGGCGGTGAGCCGGCCCGGGCCGGCTGGGCCGGTGAAGTGGGCGCCGAGGGTGTCGAGGTACTCGGCGAGCCAGGAGGTCACCGGTGAGGGGATCAGGTCGAGGCTGGCGTCGGGGATGGCGCTGATCACACCGAGGGCCTCGCGGGCCCGGCGCGCGTCGACCGGGCGGCCCTGCTCGGTGATGAAGTCCAACTGGCGCTGCGAAGGTCGGAGCTCCGCGCCGGGGGGGAGTTTCAAGGCGGCCAGCCTTCGACCGGCCCTGGTCAATCTGGCCAGGATCTGGCGCCACGCCTGCGTGCCGGCCGGGATGCCGTCCAAGACCTCACTCGCGGCGGCGATGGCGTCCTGGAGAGTACCTGGCAGGTCGGCCTCCTCCGCACTCCGGGCATCTGCCGCGATGGCGAGCTCGTTCAGCTCGGCGCACAGCCACGGCACCAGCGACTCGGGCACGACGCCGTGCTCGTAGAACACCCTCGCGTCGGCCAGAATGGCCCGCCGACCGGCCTCCTTCTCACCGGCCGGGAGCAGGTCCCAGCGGGACAGGCTGCGCCCGAGGCCGATCGCTGCCTCCAACCATCGAATCTCCTCGACCGACGGCCTCGCGTCGGCCCGAGAATCGAGCTGTGCCTTGCGAGAGCCCTGGACCAGATCGGCGGCGGCCCGCGAGATGACGGCGGCCACGTCTCGCAGGGACTCGACGGTGCTTGCCTCGTGCCCCACCCGAGATCCCACTCTCACCGCGAGTGACTCTGGCCCGCGTAGCTGCACCAGGAGGGTCTCCGGATCGGCGCTCTGCTCGACCCGGTCGACACCCGCGAGGTGCGCGACCGGTTCGAGCGCCTGCACGAGCAGGCGGTCGGGCATCGAATCCGTGGGCGACTCCGCCGCCGTGGCCGCGGTGTCTCCGACGATCTCCGTCAGCAGCGCCAGGCCGGTACGGGTCAAACCCGTCGCCACCAGGGTGGCGGTGAAGTCGGGCCGAAGTCTTGCCTGGACGCTTCCGGCCAGCTCATCCGCCGCGGCGCGGGCTTGGCGCCCCGCTGCCTGGTCCAGCTGACCGTGACCGGCGGCTGCCCATTGCTCGCCGAGGTGGTTGAACTGGAGGCTGAGCCAGGCCGCGAGCGGCACAGGCAGGTGCCCGTGTGGGGCGAGCGCCTTGGCGACACCCTGGATCTGCTTGCGCAGGCGTGACCTTTCCTCGTCGCTGCTTGCGGCGTCCCGCTCGGATATGAGGAGTCGCAGGACGGCGTGGTGGGGCGACAGGCACTCTCTTCCGCCTTCTTCCACCGGACCCGACAAGGAGCGGCGGAGCCCGCCCTGCCCGGCCGGCTGTTCGCCTTCGAGGTGGGTGACCAGGCCGTGCATGAGCTCATGGGTGACGACCCCGTCCAGATCCCCGTCGGCCGCTCCCGGCCGGATCAGGCCACCCTCGGCGGCACGTCTGCGCTCCTCCCCATGCCGCTCGACGCGGGCCTCGAACTCGCCGGGGCCATCGGCCGGGACGGGCCCGTCGCCCTCGCCGTGAACATCGATCGTGAACGGCTCGAACTCGGAGCCGTTTCCGGCCCCGGTCTCGGCCAGTACGGGTATCTCCTCCCCGGCAGGGCCCCGGCGCGGCTCCAGCAACCTGACTTCACCGATCCGGAAATGGATATTTTGCCGGGTGTCGGTGACCAGCACCACCCGACCGGAGAAGTCGTTCACCTGCACTTCTCGGACGACGGAACCGAAGTGCGATGGCCGCACTCTCGCTATCGCCGCCATGACGCGGCCTTCCGTCAGCCGGCCCTGGTCGAACGGTCGATCATTGGCCGGGAAGCCTGGAAGCTCCTGCATGGTCAGCGGGCTGCCCGCGTCGGGCTCCGCTGGAAACTCGCTCGCGAGGCGGATTCGAAGGGCCCGGCGACCGTTTTTCAACCTGGCCCTGATCTCGTCCGGCATGACTCCGCACGCAGTCGCCATATCTGGCGTCGCCCGACCATCCACGAAACACATGGTCATTACCTGCCGCAACTCGGCTGGCTGTGTCGCGATCATTTCGTTGAAGAAGTCCACGTCTCGCGCGTCGAGCACCCGCCGCCTCGCCCCGATCACCTCGGCGATCCGGGAGGCCGCCGACCCCCTCTCGTTGCTCGCGACGGTCGCCGGCTGCCGGTCACCGGTGACCGGCACCAGCCGCAGGACGTCGCCGGCAACCTGCAAAAGGTTCGCGGTTGATCCGGATGTGAGCCCCAGCTCGGCAGCTATCGCGTGCGTATCCATTGCGGCGGCGCATCGCATTATCGCCGCCTGCTGGACCCGGGCCGGAAGGCCGAGGATGCGCAGTAGGAATCGGGGCACGTCCTGGACGGTCAGCGGCTCAGGAAGGGCGCGACTGACCGCGTCGAAAATGCGCTGGTCAGCGCGGCCTGGTCCGGCTCGGACGTTGTCGTCGGTACTACTCGCCGACAGGCCGGAGTATGCCAGCGCCCATTGCACGGAGCGGCAGCCGCGCTCTGCGGCCTGTTCCACCGAAGATATGCTGACGGACAAGTTCTGGGCGGTTTCCTGCACCGATCTCCCGTCGGCGAATCGCATGAGCACGACGTCTCGCACGTGCGGCGTAAGACCGGTGGTCAGCGACCGGAAGGTGTCCTTGTCCTCGGCGGCGACGGTCCCTTCGCGGCTGCGGACAACCTTGGCTATCCGCAGCGCGGTCTCGTCAAGTATCACGCCGGACTCCTCCGTGCGGCCGACCACACGCTGGAGTGGAGAGGACAGGGTCACCCCCAGGGACCGGCGTGCCAGCAGAATGTCCTTTCTCACCTGATCTGCCGTCGTTCCACCGCGTTCCTCAGCTATCGCCTGCGGGGACTTGCCCTCCACGAAACGCTCCTTCAGGGTCCGTTGTTCGGCGGAGGTGAGGTGACGGAAGGACGCCAGAACTCGTGGGACGTCCTCGGGAAGAACGGTGTATCGGCCAACTTCATTGAGCGTCTCGGCTATCCGCAAATCGGTAAGATAGTCGCTCGCTGACGTTCTCCTGCGGGCGCCAGCGCCCAGCTGGTCCCGGCCGGCCCAGGCGGATCCGATGGTTCGGCGAGCCCGGTACAGCTCGTTGCGGACGGTCTGGGCGGCGACTTCGAGATCGGCTGCTATCTCTGGCGGAGTCCTGCCGGCGACGTACCGCAGCACCATGATTTGTTGTTGGCGAGGTGACAGCCCAGTGAGCAGGGACAGGAAAAGCGGCACGTCCTGGGTTGCGATCCGCCGCCGATCAGTGCCCTCGATAAGGTCGGCTATCCGGCCGTCGGCCTGGCTGTCCCGGGTGTGCATGCCATCGTCGGCTCGTTGCCCGTCGCGAAGCCGTGACCGTACGGCGTTGCGCCCCTCCTCGATGACGTTGAGCGCATACCCGTAGGTCCATTGGGGACTGTTCGCGGCGACCTCTGCCAATGACATGCCGTCCACGAACCGCATTCTCATAACGTGCTGCTGCGATTCGGTCAGTCCGGATATGAGGAAATCGAAGTGCTGCCGATCACGGGGTGAAACCCGCCGCTGGCCGGATCCCCGCATGCTGTCATGTATCCGGGCCATGGCGACTGGATCCGGTCGCGGTGACGCCAGCGTGGGGACGAGCGCACGAAGCTCGGCACGGACCGCGTCATAGACCTGCGCCGGGACGGTTCGGCGGTCTCCGTTCACCGCGACCAGGCACCTGGGTGGATCACCATCGGACGCCCGCATTTGATAGGCCGGCACCTCGGAACCTAGCTCTCGATAGATGACCTGCACCTCTACGGCGGGCCCTATCACCGGGGTGATGGTGAGTGTGCCAGCGCCGGTGGGAGTGACCTCGGCGCCGATCTGCGTGGACAGCTCGGCGGCCCGGTCGTGCAGCATGGCCAGCCCCGGGTCTAGGTGCTGTGTTCTGCTGCTCGTATAGCGGATGATGTGATTTCGCACCGTCGCCACGGCGAAGTCGCGGAAGTTCACGAGCGGGTCGAGCTTGAACCGTTCGACCGCGTCGATCAGGCCGTTCCCGGCGACATGCCGGAGTTCGTCGGCTGGTGCAGTGCCGGCCAGGTGCCGGCTCACCACGTCTGTCGCGAGCGTGAGGTGCATGTTCACGAGCCGATGTAGCAGTCCGGCGCTGATGGCGTCGTCGGTGGGTCGTTCGGCCCGCCAGCGCAGCATGCCCTGGGCGGCCTCTTCGATTCGGGCCTCCGGGTTGACGACGGGGCTGTTGTGTACCTCGCGGAGGAGGTTCCGGCCATTGCTGTTGAGGATCTTGAGCAGCGCGGTGGCGACGCTGGTGGGGAGGGCGGCCAGCGCCTCGCGGGTGAGTCGGACGGTGTGCCGGTGGGTGGGGGTGCTGGCCTGTGGGTCGAGCCGGTTGATGCTGTCGATCGCGGCGGTGAGCCGGGCGGGGCCGGCTGGGCCGGTGAAGTGGGCGCCGAGGGTGTTGAGGTGGTTCACGAGCCAGGCGCGGACGTCGTGGGGGATGAGTCGGGGGTCGGCGATGTCCTTGATGAGAGCGAGCAGCTCGCGGGTGGCCCGGGCTTGGCCGGGGTTGTCGCCGGCGGTTCGGGCGGTGCGGTGCTGGTGGAGCTCGTGGATGGCTTCGGCGGCGCGGGAGAGTTGGCAGGGCCGCCCGGCGGGTGGGGTGCGGCCGCCGGTGAGGGCGTCGGCGAGTGGGTGGTGGGTGAGGTTTCCGGCGGCCAGGGCGGCGGTGATGATTTCGTCGAGTACGTGGGTGTATTCGTGTAGCCAGCCCCGGTGTAGGACGGCGTTGGGGTCGTCGCGGTGGAAGGTGATGGGGTAGGGCCGGGTCTGGCTGCCGTCGGCGCCGGTGGTGGTGATGGTGCTGACCTGGGGGGTGGTGGTGCCGTTGATGGTGATGTTGGGCAGGTCGTCGACGGCGGGTGCGAGGTAGACGGGGCCGATGGTGGTTTGTATCTCGACCAGCTCGCGGCCGCCGTGTTCGACGACGCCGATCGCCGTGACGAACGGGCCGAGGACCGGGTGGTGGGGATGGCGGCCGGGGGCAGGCTGCCAGCGGGGGGCGTGTCGCAGGGCCAGTTCGGGGGTCAGCTCGCCTTCGGTGGCTGGCCGGCCTCGCGCCCGGAACGCCGACCGCCCCAGCTCCGCCGCCGGCAGCGACCCACCGCGGGGGCCGCCGTCCGGATCGCCGTCGCGCCGCTGCCGCTCGGCCGCGTCGAGCACGCCCCATCCGGAGAGAGTGAGCTGATCCGGAGGCACCGGTGCCGGATCCTGATCCAGCACCCGCAACGTCGCCAAGACCGCCACGTCGAATCTTCTCGACGAGCCGTCCCCGAAGTGGCCGAGGGCGTTGAGGATGCGGGCCTTCTGCGATGACTCGTCATCCTGGGCGATCCCGCTACCCAGCTCGATGGCTCCCTCAGCCTCCGCCAGGTACGGCGGGCTGGTCCGTGGCAGGGTCGCGAGGAAATCGACGGCCGTGACTATCGCGGTCGCCACCTTGACGGTCCTTCCGCGCCGATCCGCCTCGTCCGTGGCGAGGGGCGTCGCGAACATCAGCGCGAACCGGGTGCTCACTGTCGGAACCATCAGCGCCACGTCGGCGAGCGGACTCTCAACCGCGGTCAGGTCCACGGAGAACTTCTCTGGCGGCAGCAGCCCCAGGTCGCCGTTGGGAAGGGCCGCGGCGTCGACGATCACACCCGTCCCAAGAAGGACCTGGATCACCTCGTCCAGGTCTACCTCCAGCGGCTCGCTCGTCGGGCTCTGCGGCTGTATCGCCAGAACGAAGCGCTCCTGTGCCGGGCGCACGGGACGGCCGTCAGGGCCGCGGACCGTGGCCCACAGGGGTTGGCCGTAGTCCGGTCGCGCATCTGACCAGAGGGGCTCGGGATTGCCATAGACCACCACGTGGGAGATGTCGTGCCCGTCGACGGACACGTCCGCCCGCGAGCCGGCCCCGGCTGCCAGCACCGCCTGGTCGATCGCATCTGCTGCCGAACCGGCCGGGCCGGGGGAGTCGAAATGCCGGAACATCGCTCCGTGTTGTTGCTGGCACAACGGCACGTCGACTCCGGCGACACCCAGCCACTCGAACAACATGACTGCCAGGTCGGCCCGGTCCGCGGGGCCACTCGCCATGAGGGCGTTGATGACTCCCACTGTCTGCTCCCGGTGGAGCGTGCGCGGAGCGCCGGTGCCCGACAGGTGGTAGACCGCTTCGGGATCCCCGGGATTGCCGTCGATGACGAGGACGTGACCTGGATGGCCGTCCAGGGGCAATGCCGTGTAATAGGTGGCAGGAGGCGGCAGGCCGCGTAGCGCCCAATTCGCGACCAGCCCACCACCGGCGGGATATTCGCCCATGCCCTGGAAGGCCCGAGTGAAGGCGGTGCTGATGGCGCCGCGCAAGAGCGAGACCGCATAAATCCTGTCCCAGTCGGTGGGGATCTTCTGCATGGCGCTGGTGTCGAGGGTGACCGCCAGCCGCAGCAGTTGGTGCAAGCGGTGGTCGGAGGCTTCTTCGTCCCCCGAAGGCAGCCGTACCACGATGTCGCGCGCCAACTCGTCGTGCACCGTCTCCTCGTCCAGGGCCGACAGGCTTGCCACAAGCTCGCGCTCGTATGGCTGCAGGTCGGCGAGGTCGAGAGTCGCTCCCTCGAAGAGATCCGTGACAGGATCCGTGGCCTTCGCGACCGCCTCGAGGATCGCCGCCGACCGGCCTCGCTCGCGCCGCACCTGCAGCACGATCGGATCCGCGTCCGGCTGCGGCCGGTAGGAGACGCGGCTCGGCCGGCGCGGGTTGCCCTCGATGAACAGCCGGCCGGCCGCCGGCTGGCCGTTGCTCGACACTCCCACCGGCCAGGCTTGAACGTTGGGATCGTCCGTACCGGCGTCTTCCGCCGAGAGCGGCGGCCACCCCCCCTCCGCCGCCCATAAGGTGGCCCGGATCTGCTCGAAGCTCGGCAGCTTGAACAGGAATTCGGCGTGCCGTGAGCCGCCGACGGGCTCGGTCAGGTCGGCGGCTGCGACGGCGACCCTGGTCGCCAGGTCGAGCACCGCGTCCACCGTGTCGCGGTAGTGATCGGCGGGCACGCCAGTCAGCAGGAACGACTCGGGGCCGTCCAGCCACACCAGGTAGCTTCCCGGAATCTCGCCCGGCTCGATGCGCGCGACTCCCGCCAGCTGTGCCACCCCCTCGAGGTCGGTGATCGACAGCATCCCGGCCGGTGGTTGGGCCGGGAAGGCGTCGGCGAACTCCGGCAGGCTCTCGAGGAGAGCCTTGCCGTCGGCGGACAGCCCGGCGGGCAGCAGGGCGAGCCGCAGCGATGCGGACGGGTCGCCGGAGGACGTCATCGCCCTCAGCACCAGGCCAGCGGTCAGTATCGGTGACGGATCGTCTGGTCGTTCGCTCAGCTGCCCACCGAGGTGGTTGAGCTGACCCGCGATCCACTGTGCGAGCCGGACGGGCATCTGGTCGTGGTCGTGGAACAGCCGTGCCAGTTCCCAGATCTTGGCCGCGCGCTCGAGCCGCTCCTGCTCGTCGGTTGCCTCCTCGAACAGGCGGATCTCGTGGTTGACCTCGGCGTAAAAGGCGGGCAGGCACAGGTTTCGGTTCTCCGTGAGTGGGCCGGTCATGAGGACGGCCTGCTCGGACCCCAGGTTGCCAGCTAGCTGCTCGTGCACCATGTGGGCGATCTCGTGCACGATTCCCTGCGACACGGCGGAGTTCCGCAGCGCCTGGCTGATCTGCTTGCCCTGCTGCAACTTCAACTCAATCGCGGTCTGGGGGGTCGTTCCGGGCGCCGGGGTGTTCTGGGTGGTCGTGGCGGGCATCAGGGTGGTCTCGGCCAGCGGTTGCACCGGCTGCCCGTCGATGATCAGCGGTTCCAGCGCCTCGACGCCGGCGATCCTCGCGTAGAGGACTCCGCGACGGGTCTCCACCAGGAAGATGTGTTCCTGCTCGTCGACCTTCTCCAGCCGGAGGACGGCGGCCCCGAAGTCCGACGGCTGGACCTCGTCCCACAACTTCTCCCACACGATGGGGACGTCCAGGTAGCCCTCTCTTTCAGGCCGGTCGGCGGCGAGCCCGGTGTCCGGCCGCTCCAGGGCCGTCGCCGTCCGTGGCCGGGCCGGCGGGGGTTCGTCCTCCAGTGACCGTCCGAGGGCTGTCCACAGGCGCTTGCCGGCTCGACTCAACCCGGCCGGCTGCTCGTCGGGCAGGGTCAAGAGCCTGGCCACCTGGGTCGCCGCAGCCCCCTGGTCCTTGCGCACGCTGAGGGCGTACGCACCGAGGAGGTTCAGCTTCTCCGCCACCGACTGCTCACTTAGTTCGGCGACCTCGCGCGCTTGCACTCGGGGGAAGTGGCTGTCCTCCCACACCGTCGCGAAGTCGGTGCAGGCCGCGGCCAGCTGTTCGGCTATCGCCGACTCGATGCTCTCGGGCTCCGCTGACGGGTCGATCGTGAGCGCCGCCAGGCGGGTTGTTGCGGCGGTCTTCCTGGTCACGGCACCGGAACCCTCGTCGGAGGGTCCGTACGACAGCACCGCGGTGAAGCGCTCGCCGGTGGGCCCCAGCCCCACCAGGTCGTCGTGGCGCACGACAAGGTCGACGAGGCCGGCGGCTCGAGCCAGGTCGGCCAGCGCGATGTGCCGGTCGTGGCCCCCCGCCCGCACCGACACCACATCGGCTTTCCTCGGTGTGAGCCGTGCCCGCCCACCGTGCTCATCGACGATCAGCACGTACACGTCGATCCCGTCGACGGGCAGTCGACCGTGCAGGTTGATCTGGCCGCCGTCGTAGGAGATGACGGTGGAGAAGTCGTAGGGGCCGCCCAGGGAAAGGAGGGCGTAGGCATGCTTTCCGGCTCTCACCACCGCTTCGTGGATCAGGTCTTCGGCGCCTGGATCGTCACGCGTCCCGGTCCAGCGGGTGCCGAGGTGCTCGATGAGGCCGTCATGCAGCCGTTCGACCTCCGGCCCGTCGGGCCTGACCTTGCCCAGCCAGTCCCGCGCGACCACTGCCGGCGTGCGGTTGGGCGTCCTGGGAGTCGCCGCCACGACGTCGGCCTCGCGCTCCAGCGGTCCGAGGTGCAGGGTGACCGGAGCGGGTGAGTCCGCGCGCCAGAGGGACACCGTGCCGAGATCCGCCGTCACGGTCACCCTGGGTGCCCGGCCTGAGTCCCCGGGCGCGGAAGCAGCGGGTTTCTCGGCACCCGGCTCGCCGATCTGCTGTGCCGGGGACGCCAGCAGGTCTTCTGTCAGCCGGCCGTCCGTGGCGAAGCTGGGCCGCTGTTGCTCGGCGCGCCGCGACGCGGCGCGAAGCTGCCGGCGAACGGTCCTGGCCGCCTCGATCCGACCCAGGGCGCCCGGCGCGCCGACGGTCCCCTCGTCGCGGGTAGCGAGGTCGTCGATCTCGTCTGCCAGGTCCAGAACTGCGGCCAGCCGGGCGTATGGCTCCTCGGGCACGCCCTCCGGCAGGGAGACGATCTCGGAATGCCCGGAGCGGAACCGCACGATGTTCTCGTGCAACTCGCCTGCTTCGTTCAGGGAGATTCCGGCGACCCAGCCGGTGAGCCTGGTCAGCAATTCGCGCTCGCGGGACGAGAGCCATCTACGGTTGGGGACCCGGTGGTCGAACAGCAGGAGCGGAGGAATCCGCGGACCGAGCCGGAGGTGCATGGTGAGCCTGCCCGGCTGGCCCTGGACCGTCAGCCGGCCACCGGTGTCGGGATCCTCGTCCGAGCCGACGACCCACTCCTGGCCGATCTCGCTCCGCAGGCCCGCGAGAGCAGCGTGAAGCTCATCGACGAGCCGTCGACGGGATAGTGCCATCTCTCTGCGGAAACCGGTCGTGCAGTGTGCGGCCGTCGTGGCGACTTCGGTCGTCAGGTCGAGCAGGCCGCCTATCGTGCCGGCGATGCCGACGGTGCCGGCGGGCGTCACCTTCTCGGATCGACCGTTGTGCAACCGCACCGTGAAGGTGCCGGGTGTCTCGCCCGGGTCGAGCTGTGCGACTCCGGCGATCCTCGCGACGAGCGCCCGGCCCTGCGCGGACAGCCGCATCACTGCTGCACCCGCGGCAGCGCCGCTGATCCAGACATCGACCTGTCCCGGCGGGAGTGTCGCGGGATCCCGCCCGGCCAGCGTGGGCGACGTGATCGCCTGACCGGTCAGCCCTCGCCAGAAATCGGTGAGCACCTGGACGGTGCGCTCCGGCTGCTCGACGGCGGGGGAGTGCAGCGCTCCGGTGATCACCTGGTGCTCGGCGCCGAGCCGCGTCGCCATGTCGAGTTGTACGGGCGGCTCCCACGCGTCCTCGCCCTCGCCG
>JBBRYN010000025.1:0-42946 GCA_038237645.1 Mycobacteriales bacterium | reverse complement strand
GGCTCAACCGCTCACTGGATGTGAGCGGGTCGCGGACTGTCACCGCCGGCTCGGAGTTTCACCGACCCCGGAGCGCGCGTGCTGCTGCGCTCAGTGTGCCACGCCGACCGATCAGCCGAGTTGTCGTCTCCCTCCGCTCGATGCTCACTCGACTGATTGTCATCTCGCTCCGCTCCTCGCTTCGCTCGATGCTCACTCGACCGATTGTCATCTCGCTCCGCTCCTCGCTTCGCTCGATGCTCACTCGCCTGAGTGTCATCTCGCTCCGCTCCTCGCTTCGCTCGATGCTCACTCGCCCAGTTCCCGCAGCGCTGCGCTCAGGTGCGGGGCGTGCTGCGCGAGCCAGGCCGCCTCCCTCCCGGCGGGAGCCACGATGTGCACCTCGGTGACGCCGAGCCGTGCGTATGCGGCCATCTCGCGCCGGAAGCCGTCCGTGTCGCCGGCAGCGGGGCCGCCTGGGCTACTGGGCCCCACGTAGAGGATCGTCTTGACGATCTGGGCGTAGTCCCGCCCGACGTCGTCGCAGTGCCGCCGCAGGACTTCCAGCTTGTGTTCGACGTCCTCGGGCGCCTGGGCAAACAGGTTGCACGCTCCGGCATACTCCGCGACCAGGCGCAGCGTCTTGCGCTCACCGCCGCCACCGATGAGGATCCGCGGGTGCGGCCGGGTCAGCGGCTGCGGTAAGCACAGGGTCTCGGCCAGTCGGTAGTGCTTGCCGTCGTAGGGCCCGTTGTCGTCGCTCCACATCTGCCGGCAGATCTGCAGCGTCTCCTCGAGCCGCTCGAATCGCTCGGCAACAGAGACGACGGGCACACCCAGGCCGCGCTGCTCCCGCTCGAACCACGAAGCCCCGATGCCGAGCTCCGCCCGCCCGCCGGAGAGCACGTCGAGAGTGGTCACGATCTTGGCCAGCAAGCCGGGGTAGCGGTACATGACGCCGGTGACCAGCAGGCCCAGGCGCAGCGTGCTGGTGCGGGCGGCGAGGAAGCCCAGGGCGGTGTAGCCCTCCAGCATCGGCTCGGTCGCGTCGCCCATCGGCGGGATCTGGAAGTAGTGGTCCATCAGGGTCAGGGACGTCACGCCGCTGGCCTCGCAGGCCTCAGCGACCTGGGTGAGCCCCGCAGCGGTGGCCGACGGGCCACCCGGAAATTCGAAGCGGACCACGTGGACGGACAGTTCCATCAGCGCCTCCCCGGCTGGCTATTCGGCTCCGGCGACCTTGCCGGCGGCAGCAGCCGCCGCAGCCGCCCGCTCGCGCAGGGCCGTGACGGCCCGGGCGGGATCGGATGCACCATAGACCGACGACCCGGCGACGAAGACGTCGGCACCGGCCTGCGCCGCCTGGGAGATGGTGTCGAGGTCGACCCCGCCGTCCACCTCGATGTGCAATTTGAGGTGGCCGGTCCGCACCAGCGCACGGGCCGCGCGCACCTTGGGCAGCACGTCGGCGATGAAGCTCTGACCGCCGAAGCCCGGCTCGACGGTCATCACCAGCAGCGTGTCGAAGTCCGGCAGCACGTCGAGATACGGGTCGAGGGCGGTGCCGGGCTTGACGGCCAGCCCGGCCAGCCCGCCGGCGGCGCGGATGTCGCGGGCGACCGACGTGGGATCCTGCGTTGCCTCGGCATGGATGGTCACGTTGTGCGCGCCGGCTTCCGCGTAAGCAGGCGCCCATCGCTCCGGGTTGTCGATCATCAGGTGGCAGTCGAGCGGCAGGGTGGTGGCCTTGAGCAGGCTTTCGACCACGGGCAGGCCGATGGTCAGGTTGGGCACGAAGTGGTAATCCATCATGTCGACGTGCAGCCAGTCGGCGGTGTCCTGCACCCGCTGGGCCTCCGCGCCCAGTTGGGCGAAGTCGGCGGCGAGGATGCTCGGCGCGACCAGCAGATCCACCCGTGCAGTCTAGGACCAGAGGCGCAGCGGAAGTGGTGCATACATTTACGTCGAAACGTATCTTTCGCTATGAAGCGTGTGCAGATCTACCCTCGAGCCGGAGATGGACGAGGCAGGCAGCACACCGCCGGTCGATCAGGTTAGGACGTCGGTCACCTGCTGGTCGTTGACGCAGGCGTCAGCAGCGCCAGAAACATCGCGTCGGTGCCGTGCCGGTGCGGCCACAACTGCACCCACGGCCCACCGCCGAGTCCCGGCATGGCGGGCAGCGCGGCGCGGGCATCAAGCGGCACCGCCGCTCCGGCCCTGACGACATCGTCGACGACGACCCGCGTCTCGGCGAGATGCGGCGAGCAGGTGGCGTATGCCACGACACCGCCCGGCCGGGTGACCCGCAGGGCCGCGGCGAGCAACTCGCGCTGCAACTTCGTCAGCGCCGGCACGTCGGCCGGCTGCCGCCGCCAGCGGGCGTCCGGCCGCCGGCGCAGGGCACCGAGTCCGGTGCAGGGAGCGTCGACCAGCACCCGGTCGTACTCCCCGGTGATCTGGAGCCCGTCGGCCTCCGAAACCGTCACCGGGAGGCCGGCCACCGCCTGCGCCACCAGGGCGGCCCGGTGCGCCCGCGGCTCGACGGCCGTGACCGTCGCCTGCCGGCCGGCGGCCAGCGCGCCCAGGATCGCCGCCTTGCCGCCAGGGCCGGCACACAGGTCCAGCCAACGGGAATCGCTGCCCTCGACGGCCGCGGCGACGAGCGCCAGCACGACCAACTGGCTGCCTTCGTCCTGCACCTGGGCTCGGCCGTCCCGCACGGCGGCGACGGCGCCGGGATCGCCGCCCGGCAGCCGCACCGCGTAGCTCGACCACGGGCCGGGCACGCCGCCGCTGTCGCGGGCCAGCTCCGCGCGGGTGATCCGCCCCGGGCGAGCCGCCAGGTGCACCTGCGCGGCCAGATCGTCCGCGGCGAGCGCCGCGGCCGTCTGGTCCAGGTCGCCGCCGAGTGCGTCACAGAACACCTGGGCGATCCAGCGCGGATGGCCGTGCCGCACCGCGAGCGACCCGATCGGGTCGACCGCGTACGCGGGGGCCACCAGGTCGAGCCAGCTCGCGTCGTCGCGCTCGGCGACCTTGCGCAGCACCGCGTTGACCAGCTTCGCCGGGCCCGCGCTGGTCACCGTCCGGGCCAGGTCGACGGTCGACGACACGGCCGCATGCGTGGGCACCCGGGTGCGCAGCAGCTGGTAGGCGCCCAGCCGGAGCAGGTCGAGCACCGCCCCGTCCAGGGTGTCGAGGGGGCGGTCGACGCAGCGCGACAGGACGGCGTCGATCGGGCCCTGTGCACGCAGCGTCCCGTAGGCGAGTTCGGTGGCAAACGCGGCGTCACGACCGGCGACCCGCCGCTCGCGCAGCAGGCCGGGCAGCACGAGGTTGGCATAGGAGTCGCGCTCGCGGACTGCGCTGATCGTGTCGTAGGCCGCCCGTCGTGCTGGGTCCGGCCGCGGCCCGCGACGCTTCGGCGGGGCGCTCAGGAGAACCGCCCCCCATGCGGGTGAGCGCCGCGGGCCCAGTCCAGCGCCGGCATCGGTCGCCGGCCGGCCGGCTGCACCTCGGTCAGCCGTACGGGCGCCGACCCGGTGCCCACAGTCACCGCGTCGCGGGTCACCTCGATGCGGCCCGGTGCCGCGCCGGGTTCGGCGGGTGGTGGGCCGGACGAGCCGGTCACAGGCAGCACCGGCCCGAGCTTGAGCCGCCCGTCGCGCAGCATGGTCCAGGGCCCTGGCGCCGGGATGCACGACCGGATCAGCCGGTCGACCACCAGCGCCGGCCGGCTCCAGTCGACGCGGGCGTCGTCGACGCTGACCCTGGGCGCGAACGACACGCCTTCCGCCGGCTGCGGCACCGGCTGCAGCGTGCCGTCCTCGATCCCGTCGAGCGTCGCCACCAGCAAGGCAGCACCGGCAATGGCCAGCCGACCCAGCAGGTTGCCCGCGGTGTCCCGCGCGCCGACGGGCTCGGTCAGCACGCCGTAGACCGGGCCGGTGTCCATGCCGGCCTCGAGTGCGAAGGTCGACGCCCCGGTGATGTCGTCACCCTGCCGGATCGCATGGTGAACGGGTGCCGCCCCGCGCCAGGCCGGCAGCAGCGAGAAGTGCAGGTTGACCCAGCCCTGCGGCGGGATGTCCAGCGCCGCCTGCGGGATCAGGGCACCGTAGGCCACGACCGGACAGCATTCCGGTCCGATGTCGCGAAGCCGGTCGAGGAAGCCGGCCTCCGACGGTCGTGGGGGGGCGAGCACCTCGATGCCGGATTCCTTCGCCAGGCTCGCCACCGGGGATTCGGCCACCCGCCGGCCGCGGCCGGTCGGTGCCGGCGGCCGGGTGACGACCGCCGCTACCTCGTGCCGTGAGCCCAGCAGCGCCCGGAGGGCCGGGACGGCAACGGCGGGTGTGCCGGCGAAGACGAGCCTCAGAGCGCCTGCCCCTGCAGGGCATGCGGGCTGGGCTTGATCTGCGGCACCGGCTCACCGGACCACTGTGCCTCGTAGATCAGGCGCATGGCCGCCTTCTTGGTCTCCCGGTCCAGCCGGTCGACGAACAGGATGCCGTCGAGGTGGTCGGTCTCGTGCTGGACGCAGCGGGCCATCAACTCGGTGCCTTCGATCACCACCGGGTCGCCGTACATGTTGAACCCACGCGCGACCGCGTGCAGGTGCCGTTTGCAGTCGAAGGTGAGACCGGGGAAGGACAGGCACCCTTCGGGTCCGTCCTGCTCCTCGTCGTCGGGGAAGGACAGGTCAGGATTGATGAGGTGCCCGACGTGGTCGTCGACGTCGAAGGTGAACACCCGCAGGCCGACGCCGATCTGCGGCGCCGCCAGGCCGGCGCCCGGCGCCTCGATCATCGTCTCGGTGAGGTCGGCGACGAGCCGTCGCAACTCCTTGTCGAAGGTGACGACCGGCTCGGCCGGGGTGCGCAGAACCGGATCCCCGAACAGGCGGATCGGTTTCACCGGCACGTCCCCTCGCTCTCTTTGCAGCTCGCTTCGCGATCGCGGCACTGACTTGGAGTCTACGGATCGGCGAGCAGGTCAGAAAAGGTCGAGCGGGTCGAGCTCGACCCGGACCGGGTCGGCGGCCTTGCGGGCGCTGCGCAGAGCCTGCCCCGCGGCCAGCGCGACGGCCAGGCTGCCGCCGTCGGACCGGGGGGTACGGACGAGCATCCGCTCGCGCCCCTGGGGCAACGCCACCGGACCCAGCAGCTCCGCGGTAGGGGGTAGGTCGGCGGCGGCCAGCAGGTCGGCCACCGCCGCGGCAGCGCCGGTCAGGCTGGCCATCCTGCTCGCCGGCGGGAAGCCCAGCGCCGCCCGGTCGGCCAGCTCCCGACCGGCGTGCCACGCGGGATCCCAGCGCAGCAGGGCCTGCACCGCCGGCAGGCTGCCGTCGGCCATCACGACGACCTGCCCGCCGTCGCCGGCCGGCCGGGCCAATGCCGCGGCGGCCAGCCACCGGCGCAGCGTCTCCTCACCGGCCCGCAGGTCGGGCCGGCCGAGCAGGGCCCAGCCGTCGAGCAGCAGCACGGCGCCGTAGCCGCTGTCGGCGACCGGCTCCGCGCCGGGGGTGGCGATCACCAGCGCTGCCTCTTCGCCAACGACGGGCAGCACCTCGTCCCGGCCCGAGGTGCGGACCGGCACGCCGGGGAAGGCCCGGCCCAGCTCCTCCGCCGTGCGCCGGGCACCCACCACCGCCGCCCGGAGCTGCCGTGACCCGCACGCGGCACACCGCCAGTCGCCGGCCGGCCGGCCGCACCACCGGCAGGCAGGAATCGCTGCGGACTCGGACTCGGGCGCGGGCTGGCCGACCGGGCCGGCACAGGCCGGACAGCGCGCGGCCGCCCGACACTGGGCGCACGCCAGGGCCGGTACGTAGCCCCGCCGGGGGACCTGCACCAGCACCGGTGCCCCGGCGTCCAGGGCGGCTCGGGCCGCCCGCCAGGCCACGGTGGGAAGCCGGGCGCTGCGCGCCGCCGGGTCGCGCGCCACCTCGACGTCGTCGCCGGTGGGGCTGACCCGCGGCGCAGCCACGCGCACCGTCGCCCGTGGCGCGGACAGCGGCCGGGACCAGCCGCTGTCGAGCAGCAGCTGGACCTCGGCGGTGCGGGCGAACCCACCCAGCAGCGCGGCGGCCCCGGCCAGCTCGGCTCGTAGCAACAGCACGTCGCGGGTGTGACAGTAGGGAGCGCGGGGCTCGGCCAGCACGTCGTCACCGTCGTCCCACAGCACGACGAGTCCCAGCTCGGCCGCTGGTGCGAAGGCGGTCGCCCGGGTGCCGACGACGGCCTGGACCGCACCCCGACGGACCGCCAGCCACCGGCGGTAACGCTCGGCCGGGCCGAGGTCGGCCGACAGGGTGACGTGCCGCTCCGGGCCGACCTCGCGGTCGAGGGCGCCCGCGATTCGTGCCACGTCCCGGCCGTCGGGTGCGACCACCACGGCCCCCCGGCCACCGGCGAGGGTGGCCCGCACGGCTTCGGCGATCCGGCGGGGCCAGTCGGGCCCCGGCAGGGCGGTCCAGGCGGCGCGTGGTGAGCGGCCGTCGCCCAGCGCGGTCAGGAATGCCGCGCCGGCGTCGTAGGCCGCCCAGCCGGTCGGCTCCGGGGCAGCCGGGGTCGACGCCACCGGCCGGGTCGGCTCGGCCTCGACCCGGGCGTGTCGCGGCGGCAGCGCCAGCCGCAGCACGTCGCTCAGCGTGCCGGCCGAGCGGTCGGCGACCCGGCGGGCGAGCACGGCGATCTCCGGACTGAGCACCGGCTCGGCCGACACGGTGCGCTCGACGGCGGCCAGCCGGCCGGGGTGGTCCGATGTGGCCACCCGGTCGAGGACGACGCCGTCGGCCAGCCGGCCGGCGAAGCGCACCCGCACCCGCGTGCCCGGGAGCACCGCGTCGGCCATCGTGGTCGGCACCAGGTAGTCGAACGGCCGGTCGAGGTGCGCCAGCCCGGTATCGACCGAGACCCGGGCCACCGGCAGCTCGGCGGCAGGCGGCTTGTCGGCCGGTGGGGCGGGCCGCCTGCGACCCGCCCGGCCGGCCGGGAGCAGCCGCGGTGGGTCGTCGGTCACAGCCATCGGTCTACCAGAGCCGGCCGACGAGCCCGGCGCAGTAGCGTCCTGGTCAGGGTTCTCGCGCCCGCTAGCCTCACCGGGTGGATCTCGACACTCCCTCCCGGCCGGACGCGTCGCGGGGAGCCGACGACGGCCGGGACATGAAGGCCGGCCTGGTCTGCCAGCTGCACGCGATCAAGGCACTCCGCGCAGCCGGGGTGATGCTGCGCGGCCGGGTGCAGCTGCAGAGCGTGGTGGGCGAGGAGGACGGCGGCCTCGGCACCTTCGCGACCCTGCGCCGGGGATATCGCGGCGACCTGGCGGTGATCTGTGAAGCCACCGGCGGCCACCTCGTCACGGCTAGCGCCGGGGCGCTGACCTTCCGGCTGGTGGTCACCGGGCGCTCGGTGCATGCCAGCGCGCGGCTGGAGGGCGTCGACGCCTTCGACAAGTACGTCCCGGTGCACGCTGCCCTGCGCCGGCTGGAGGCGCGGCGCAACCGCGATCCACATCCGCTGGTGGCCGGCTATCGGCTGCCCTACCCACTGTCGGTCGGGACGCTGGCCGCCGGTGACTGGGCCAGCAGCGTCCCCGACCGGCTGGTGGCACAGGGACGGCTCGGCGTCGCCCTCGGCGAGAGCGTCGCCGGTGCCCGCGCCGGCCTGGAGCAGGCGGTTGCCGAAGCCTGTGCCGCGGACCCGTGGCTCGCGTCGCACCCGGTGGAGGTGCAGTGGTGGGGTGGGCAGTTCGCCGCCGGCGGTGCACGGCGTGCCGTACGGCTGCGACCAGCGGTTGCTCACCGGCCTCGGCGGTGTCCCCGCCGTCGTCTATGGTCCGGGCGACGTCCGGCGGGCACACGGGCCGGATGAGTCGGTGCCGGTGGCCGAACTCGTGCGGGTCACCCGCACCCTCCGGCTGATCGCCGACTTCTGCGGCTGATCCCCCGCCGCCCAGGGCCGCGAGGTCAGCAGACGGCGTTGCGCAGAGCATCGGCCCGGTCGGTGCGCTCCCAGGTGAAGTCGGGCAGCTCGCGGCCGAAGTGACCGTAGGCCGCGGTCCGGGCATAGATCGGCCGGAGCAGGTCGAGATCCCGGATGATCGCCGCCGGCCGCATGTCGAACACCTTGATGACGGCGTCCTGGATGGCCATGACGTCGACCGTCTCGGTGCCGAAGGTCTCGACGAACAGGCCGACCGGGTGTGCCTTGCCGATCGCGTAGGCGATCTGCACCTCGCACCGGCCGGCGAGACCGGCCGCCACGACGTTCTTGGCCACCCAGCGCATCGCGTACGCCCCCGAGCGGTCGACCTTCGACGGGTCCTTGCCGGAGAAAGCACCCCCACCGTGCCGGGCCATGCCGCCGTAGGTGTCCACGATGATCTTGCGACCGGTGAGGCCGGCGTCGCCCATCGGGCCACCGATCTCGAAGCGGCCGGTGGGGTTGACCAGCACGCGGTAGTCGCTGGTGTCCAGCCCGATGTCGGCCAGCTCCGGTGCGATCACGTGCTCGCAGATGTCGGGCGCCAGCAGTGTCTCGAGGTCGATGTCGGCCGCGTGCTGGGTGGAGACGACGACGGTTTCCAGCCGGACCGGCTTGTCTCCGTCGTACTCGATCGTGACCTGTGTCTTGCCGTCCGGACGGAGGTAGGGCACGGTGCCCTGCTTTCGTACGTCGGTGAGCCGCCTGGCCAGCCGGTGCGCCAGCGCTACCGGGAGCGGCATGAACTCAGGGGTGTCGCTGCAGGCGTAACCGAACATCAGGCCCTGGTCACCGGCTCCCTGCCGGTCCAGGACGTCCTCGACACTCTCGCCGGTGCGCGCCTCGTAGGCCGCGTCGACGCCCTGGGAGATGTCGGGTGACTGCGCACCGATCGACACGTTGACCCCGCAGGAGCGGCCGTCGAAGCCCTTGCTCGACGAGTCGTAGCCGATCTCCAGCACCTTCTTGCGGACGATGGTCGGGATGTCGACATAGCCGCTGGTCGTGACCTCGCCGGCGACGTGCACCTGGCCCGTCGTGATCAAGGTCTCGACGGCCACCCGGCTCTTCGGGTCCTCGGTCAGCAATGCGTCCAGGATCGAGTCGCTGATGGCGTCGGCGATCTTGTCGGGATGCCCCTCGGTGACGGATTCGGAGGTGAAGAGGCGACGGGACACGGGTCTCCCTGGATGCTGGTACGAGCGCAGACGGGCGGGATGCGGGCGGGCTTCCGGCGGAGTCTACCGGTGACCGGCCCCGCTCCGAGCCAGCCTGGTGACCACGAGGTCCCAGACGACATCGGCGAGGTCCTCCTTGCTGCCGTGCGGCACCTCCGTCGCGGTGCCGTCGGCGGCCAGGACCACCGCGGAGTTGTCCGGCGTCTCGAAGCCCACGCCGTCACCCACTTCGTTGACGACGAGCAGGTCGGCGCCCTTGGCGGCCAGCTTTGCCCGCCCATGATCGAGCACGCCGCCTGCGGCGTCGCCGGTCTCGGCGGCGAATCCGACGACCACCTGCCCCGGCGTCCGTCGGCCGACCAGGTCGGTGAGCACGTCCGCCGTGCGGACCAACTCGATCGGCGAGATCCAGGCATCCTTCTTGACCTTGTCGGGTGCGTAGCTAGCGGGCCGGAAGTCGGCGACCGCCGCAGCCATGACGATCGCGTCGGCATCGGGTGCGGCGGCCAGCACGGCCTCGTGCAGGTCTGCCGCGGACACCACCGGGACGACCTTGGCACCGGGGGGGTCCGGCAGCGCGACGTTCGCGGCCACCAGGGTGACTTCGGCCCCGCGGGCGATCGCCGTGCGAGCCAGCGCGTATCCCTGCCGCCCGGAGGACCGGTTGCCGATGAAGCGCACCGGATCGAGCGCCTCGCGGGTGCCCCCGGCACTGACCACGACCCGGCGGCCGGCCAGGTCGGCCCGGCGGCCCGCGCCCGCCAGCAGCAGCCGGCAGAGGGTGAAGATCTCGCCCGGCTCGGGCAGCCGGCCCTTGCCGCTGTCGGCACCGGTGAGCCGGCCGGCGGCGGGCTCCAGCACGACGGCGCCCCGCTCCCGCAGCGTCCGTACGTTGGCGGCGGTGGCCGGGTGCTCCCACATCTCGGTGTGCATCGCCGGGGCGAACAGGACGGGGCAGCGGGCGGTGAGCAGGGTCGCGGTCAGCAGGTCGTCGGCCAGGCCGTGCGCCGACCTGGCCAGCAGGTCGGCGGTGGCGGGAACGACGACGAGGAGATCGGCCTCGCGGCCGATGGTCACGTGCGGCACCTGATGGGCGTCTTCCCACACGCCGGTGTGGACCGGCCGGCCGGACAGTGCGGCCCAGGTCGCCGTACCGACGAAGTGCAGGGCGGCCGCGGTCGGCACGACGCGGACGTCGTGCCCCGACTCGGTCAGCAGGCGGAGCAATTCGACGGACTTGTAGGCGGCAATCCCGCCCCCGACGCCGAGGACGACCCGGGAAGGGGTCACCGGAGCACGGTCAGCCGTCGACCTGCTCGTGGGTCAGCAGGTCCTCGTTGATCTCGCGGAGGGCGATGGACAGCGGCTTCTCCTGCGCGCTGGTCTCGACCAGCGGCCCGACGTATTCCAGCAGGCCCTCGCCGAGCTGGCTGTAGTAGGCGTTGATCTGCCGCGCCCGCTTGGCCGCATAGATGACCAGCGCGTACTTCGAGCTCGTGCGCTCGAGGAGCTCGTCGATCGGCGGGTTGGTGATGCCTTCGGGGGCGGCGACGGTTCCGGACAAATCAGCACTCTGCTCTCATCGGGGGGCCCGCATCCGGGCTGGGAGGCTCCATCAAGCGTACCAACTCATCGGCCGCCCGCTCGACGTCGGCATTGACCACCACCGCGTCGAACTCCGGCTCGGCGGTAAGCTCGGTGACGGCGGTGGCGAGCCGCCGGCCGATCGTGTCGGCGTCCTCGGTGCCCCGCTCGTTCAGCCGCCGGACGAGCTCTTCCCAGGAGGGCGGGGCCAGGAAGACCAGCCTGGCTGCCGGTAGCGCGGCCCGCACCTGACGGGCGCCCTGCAGCTCGATCTCCAACAGGGCCGGCCGGCCGGCCGCCAGCCGCTGCGCCAACGGACGCCACGGAGTGCCGTAGCCGTTCCCGGCGAATTCCGCGTGCTCGAGCAGCTCCCCGGCGTCGATCATCTTGTCGAACGTCGCGCGGTCGACGAAGTGGTACTGCACGCCGTCGACCTCGCCGGGTCGGGGCGGCCGGGTGGTGACCGAGACCGAGACCCACACCTGCGGGTGCCTGCGTCGCAGCGCGGCCACGACGCTGCCCTTGCCGACGCCGGAGGGCCCGGACAGCACGGTGAGCTGGCTGGCCGGCAGCGGCAGCTCGGCCGGTGACCCAGGGAGCCCAGGCGACCCAGGAGGCGCGGTCAGATCAGCGGGCACCGTGGTCGGAGCCCAGCTCCTCGAGCAACGCCCGCCGCTGGTTGTCGCCCAGGCCGCGCACCCGACGGCTGTCGGAGATGTTGAGCTCCCGCATCAGCTTCTCCGCGCGGATCTTGCCGATGCCGGGCAAGGACTCCAGCACCGCCGAGACGCGGGTCTTGGCCACGACCTCGCTGGTCTCTCCGGCCTCGATCGCTTCGGCAAGGGTCAGCTCACCTCGCTTGAGCTGCTCCTTGAGCTCGGAACGCTCCTTGCGGGCGGCGGCAGCCTTGCGCAGTGCGGCGGCCCGTTGCTCGGGGCTCAGTGGCGGCAGGGACACGCGGGTTCACCTTCTGCGATCGGGCCCGGACGCGGGTCGGTTCCGCGCTGGTCTGATCGGGCGAACCTAGCGACCCCTGACCCCCCAGGGCAACGTCGGGGTCCGGTGAAGGGGCGGCACCTACCTGACAAGTTTCCGGAAACGTCGCCTCCCAGCCGTCGGAAGCGACGTTTCCCGGAACTTGCGGGGGTGTGCCTGAGGGTCGGCCGACAAACTAATCGCAGGCCAGCGAGCGGGCCAGCGCCGCCGCCACCGCACCGGGGTCGTCGGCGCCGGTGATCGGCCGGCCGATGACCAGCAGGTCGGCGCCATCAGCCAGGGCCTGCTGCGGGGTGGCGACCCGCGACTGGTCGCCGGGATCGGCCCCGGCCGGACGTACACCCGGGGTGATGAGGGTGATCCCCTCCCCGATCTCCTTACGCAGGGTGGCGACCTCATGCGGGGAACACACCAGTGCCCGCGCGCCGGCGTCCACGGCCAGCACCGCCAGCCGCCGGGCGGCGGCCGAGGCCGGGCCACGCAGGCCGACCCGGGTGATGTCTTCTTCGGACAGGCTGGTCAGCAGCGTGACTGCCGCGATCCGGCATTCGGGCAGGGCGTCGACGGCAGCGGCGATCATCGCCGCTCCCCCGCCGGCGTGCACGGTGAGGAAGTCCGGGCGCAGCGGTGCGAGAGCGCCCGCGGCGCCGGCCACCGTGTTGGGGATGTCGTGCAGCTTGAGGTCGAGGAACAGCCGCACGTCGGTGTCGCCGCGGGCCTGCTCCACCGCGACGGCACCGTGCCGGTAGTACAACTCCAGCCCGACCTTGAGGGTCGAGACGTGTGGCGTCACCGCCCGCGCCCAGCGGGTGGCGACGACGAGGTCGGGGGTGTCCAGTGCGACGGCGACAGGCGCGGTCATCGGGTCCTCTCTGCGGGGCGGCGGTTGGTGCCGGGGAGATGCGCGTAGCCGATGGCATCGCTGAGCCGGTCGAAGCCGCGCTCGCCGAGCGCCTTCTGCAACTCGCGCAGCACGCGGACCGGCGCGTTCGGGTCGCCGAACACGGCGGTCCCGACCGAGACCGCGCCGGCTCCGGCCAGGATGAACTGCAGGGCGTCCAGGCCGGTACGGATGCCGCCCATGCCCAGGATCGGTACGTCCGGCATCGCCTGGTGCACCTGCCACACACAGCGCACCGCGACCGGGCGGATCGCCGGGCCGGACAGCCCACCGGTGATGCCGGCCAGAGCCGGGGCCATCGTGTCGGTGTCCACCACCAGCCCGAGCAGCGTGTTGATCAGCGACAGGCCGTCGGCACCGGCTGCCACCACCGCGTCGGCGACGGCGACGATGTCGGTCACGTCCGGCGAGAGCTTCGCGAAGATCGGCACGCCGCGTGGGGCGCTTTCCCGGACGGCACCGACGACCCGCGCGGCGGTACGCGGATCGCAGGCGAAGACGGTGCCGCGGTCGGCCACGTTGGGGCAGGAGATGTTCACCTCGATCATCGCGACCCCGGGCCGGCCCCGCAGCCTGAGCGCCAGCGCGGAATAGTCCTCGACGCTCGACCCGGCGATGCTGACAACTGCCCGCCCCCCCCGGCCGGCCAGCCAGGGCAGGTCCTCCTCCAGGAACGCGTCGATGCCCGGGCCCTGCAGGCCGATGGAGTTGAGCATCCCGCTGGGGGTCTCGGCCATCCGTGGGGTCGGCCGACCCGAACGCGGCAGCAGGGTCACCGACTTGGTGACGATGCCGCCGAGGGCAGCCACGTCGAAGAACTCCGCGAGTTCGCGGCCGGCGGCGGCGCACCCGGATGCCGTAAACACCGGATTCGGGGCGAGGAACCCCGCGAGATTCGTAGACATGTCGACTTGCGGCAATTCCGGCTCTGCGGGTCCGACGCGAATGGTGACGTCCCCGGTCGGCTGTCCGGAGATCACCACCCGCCCCCGGCGGGGGCACTGTTCACCACGCACCCCCGGTGGGTGCGCTGTTCACCACGCACCCCCGGTGGGTGCGCCAATCGCGTCGGCCGGCACCGTTCCGACGTCGTCGAAGCGCACCTGCTCGGCCAGGAAGACCGGCCCTTCGACGCACGAGCGCGCCATCCGGGTCACCCCGTCCTTGCCGACGACCGGCAGCACGCAGGTCATGCACACCCCGATCCCGCACGCCATCGACTCCTCGACCGCCACCTGGCAGGGCAGGCCGTAGAGGTCCGCGATGCCGGCCACCGCGCGCAGCATCGGCATCGGGCCGCAGGCGTAGGCGACATCGCCGCCGCCACGGTCGAGCAGTCCGGGCAGGACGTCCGACACCCGCCCCTGCTCCCCCATCGAGCCGTCCTCGGTCGTCACGATCACCGTCGTCGCGATCCGTTTCGCCTCCAGGACACCGAAGAGGCGCTCCGCCGTACCGGCACCGAAAACGCAGGACACGGGGCACCGGCGCGCCCGCAGCGCATCGGCGAGGGTGAACAGCGCTGCGCTGCCGTATCCCCCACCGACCAGCACGACCGGGACCGGCGTCGACGGCAGCCGGAACGGCCGGCCCAACGGCCCCACCACGTCGACGGCATCGTGCGGCCGCAGCCGGGACAGCCACTCGGTGCCCTTGCCGCGCACGGCGAATACGACGTCGACCGTGCCGCCGTAGATCCCCCGCTCGGCCACCTGGTAGATCGCGAACGACCGGCGGAGCAGCATCGCGGACTCCGGGCCGCCCACCGCGAGGGCGACGAACTGCCCCGGCTTGGCGCGTTCGGCGATGCCCGGCGCCACCACCGACAACAGCCAGTAGGCACCGACGCGGCGCAGGGTGAGCACCTCCCCGCTCACCTGAACGGCCCCCATCAGCGCACGCACCCGGCTCCGCCGGGGATGTCGCTGCGCCCGGCCCGCAGCGCGGCGTGCAGTTCCTGCAGCGGGCGCACGCCGACCTCGTCGCGGATCAGCGCCTCGATGCCCTGCACGCACGCGGCGGCGCCCTGCACCGTGGTGATGCAGGGGATGTCGCGGGACACCGCAGCGGTGCGGATCTCGTAGCCGTCGATGCGCGGCCCGGAGTTGCCCCATGGGGTGTTGACGACCAGGTCGATCTGCCCGTCGTGGATCAACTCGACGATGTTGCCCGGGCCGTCGCCGTGCTTGCCCACCACGGTCGCGCTCACGCCGTTGCGCTGCAGCACCTCGGCGGTCCCCCGCGTCGCCACCACCTCGAACCCCAGGTCGGCCAGCCGTTTGACCGGGAAGATCATCGCGCGCTTGTCCCGGTTGGCAACGCTGACGAACACCCGGCCCTTGACCGGCAACGAGCCGTAGGCCGCCGCCTGAGACTTGGCGAAGGCCTTGCCGAACACCGTGTCGATGCCCATCACCTCGCCGGTCGACTTCATCTCCGGCCCCAGCAGGCTGTCCAGGCCGTGGCCCTCGGCGGTACGGAACCGCTTGAACGGCAGCACCGCCTCCTTGACCGCGATCGGCGCGCCGACGGGCAGCGTCGCGCCGTCGCCGCGCGCCGGCAATATGCCCTCGGTGCGCAACTGCGCGATCGTGGCACCCAGCATGATCCGGGCCGCGGCCTTGGCCAGCGGCACGGCGGTGGCCTTGGACACGAACGGTACGGTCCGCGAGGCCCGCGGGTTGGCCTCCAGGACGTAGAGCACGTCCTCCTTGAGGGCGTACTGCACGTTGAGCAGGCCGCGCACGCCCACCCCGCGGGCGATCGCCTCGGTCGACGTGCGCACGGTGGCCAGGTCGCTGCGGCCGAGGGTGATCGGTGGCAGGGCACAGGAGGAGTCGCCGGAATGGATGCCGGCCTCTTCGATGTGCTCCATGACGCCGCCCACGTAGACCTCGACGCCGTCGCACAGCGCGTCGACGTCGATCTCGATCGCGTCGTCGAGGAACCGGTCGACCAGCACCGGATGCTCCGGTGTCACCTCGGTGGCCCGGCCGATGTATGAGGCCAGGTGCTCGTCGTCGTAGACGATCTCCATGCCCCGGCCGCCCAGGACGTAGGACGGCCGCACCAGGACCGGGTAGCCGATCCCGTCGGCCACCGCCTTGGCCTCGTCGTAGGACGTGGCGACACCGTGCGCGGGTGCCGGGAGCCCGGCCCGGGCCAGCACGCGGCCGAAGGCGCCGCGCTCCTCCGCCAGGTGGATCGCCTCCGGCGGGGTGCCCACGATCGGCACTCCGGCGTCGGCGAGACGCTGCGCGAGTCGCAACGGCGTCTGGCCGCCGAGTTGCACGACGACCCCGGCGACGGTCCCTGACCGCTGCTCGGCGGCGACCACTTCGAGCACGTCTTCGAAGGTGAGCGGCTCGAAGTACAGCCGGTCGGCGGTGTCGTAGTCGGTGGACACGGTCTCCGGGTTGCAGTTGACCATCACCGTCTCGTAGCCGGCGTCCCGCAGCGCCATCGCCGCGTGCACGCAGGAGTAGTCGAACTCGATGCCCTGCCCGATCCGGTTCGGGCCGGAGCCCAGCACGATCACCTTGGGCCGCCCGGCCTGCGGCGCCACCTCGTCCTCCGCTGCTTGTTCCCCGCCCACACCAGCCCCGCCACTCTCGTAGCAGGAGTAGTGGTAGGGCGTCGCCGCCGCGAACTCCGCCGCGCAGGTGTCGACGGTCTTGAAGACCGGCCGGATGCCCAGGCGATGCCGCAGCGCGCGGACACCATCTTCGCCTGCTAGTTCGGGGCGCAGGACCGCGAGTTGCCGGTCGGAGCAGCCGGCCCGTTTTGCCCGAAGCAACAGGGGGCCGTCGAGCACCGGCGCCGCCTCGATCTCGGCGCGCAACTCGACCAGCGACAGCACCTGGTCGACGAACCACGGGTCGATGCCGGTGACGGCGGCCACCTCGGGCACCGTGGCGCCGGCCCGCAGAGCCCGCTCCACGGTGTAGAGCCGGCCGTCGTGCGGCACCCGCAACGCCTGGATCAGGGTGCTGAGCGTCTCACCCTCAGGTGCCGATCCGGTCCAGAATCCGGCCGCCGACGTCTCCATCGACCGCATGGCCTTCTGCAGCGCCTCGCCGAAGGAGCGGCCGAACGCCATCGCCTCGCCGACCGACTTCATCGTCGTGGTCAGCTCGGCATCGGCACCGGGGAACTTCTCGAAGGCGAACCTCGGCACCTTGACCACCACGTAGTCCAGCGACGGCTCGAAGCAGGCCGGGGTGACCCGGGTGATGTCGTTGGGGATCTCGGCCAGCGTGTAGCCGATCGCCAGCTTGGCGGCGATCTTGGCGATCGGGAATCCGGTGGCCTTGCTGGCCAGCGCCGAGGACCGCGACACCCGGGGGTTCATCTCGATGACGACCAGCCGGCCGGTGCCCGGGTGCACGGCGAACTGGATGTTGCACCCCCCGGTGTCCACACCCACCTCGCGCAGCACCGCGATCGCGAGGTCACGCATCGCCTGGTATTCGCGGTCGGTCAGCGTCATCGCCGGGGCGACGGTGACGCTGTCGCCGGTGTGCACGCCCATCGGATCGATGTTCTCGATGGGGCAGACCACCACGACGTTGTCCTCGCGATCGCGCATGAGCTCCAGCTCGTATTCCTTCCAGCCGAGCACACTCTCCTCTACCAGGAGCTCGTGTGTCGGGCTGGCGGCGAGCCCGGCGGTGACCATCCGGCGCAGTTGCGCCGTGTCGTGCGCGACCCCGGACCCCGCGCCGCCCATGGTGTAGGAAGGCCGCAGCACGACGGGATAGCCGAGGTCGGCCACGGCGGCGAAGACGGATTCGACGGAGCGGCAGACCGCGCTGCGCGGCACCTCGCCACCGACCGAGCGCACGACATCCTTGAAGGCCTGCCGGTCCTCGCCAGCCTTGATGGCGCTGATATCGGCACCGATCAACTCGACGCCGTATTGCGCCAGGATCCCGCGCTCGTGCAGCGCCACCGCGACGTTGAGGGCGGTCTGCCCGCCGAGCGTGGCCAGCAGCGCGTCGGGGCGCTCCCGAGCTATCACCTGTGCGACGAACTCCGGGGTCACCGGCTCGATGTAGGTGGCGTCGGCGAACTCCGGATCGGTCATGATCGTCGCGGGATTGCTGTTGACCAGGCTGACCCGGATTCCTTCAGCGCGCAGGACCCGGCAGGCCTGGGTGCCCGAATAGTCGAATTCGCATGCCTGGCCGATCACGATCGGCCCCGACCCGATGACCAGCACCGAGGAGATGTCCGCGCGCCTAGGCATCGGCCATCACCTTCACGAAGCGATCGAAGAGATAGCCGGCATCGTGTGGGCCGGCCGCGGCCTCGGGGTGGTACTGCACCGAGAAGGCCGGCCGATCGAGACAGCGCAGCCCCTCGACCACATCGTCGTTGAGGCAGACGTGGCTCACCTCGGCCCGGCCGAACGGCGTGTCCACCGGCCCGTCGAGTGGCGCCCGCAGCGCGAAACCGTGGTTGTGCGCGGTCACCTCCACCCGGCCGGTCGCCCGGTCCTGCACCGGCTGGTTGATGCCGCGATGGCCATACCGCAACTTGTAGGTGTCGAAGCCCAGCGCCCGGCCGAGCACCTGGTGACCGAAGCAGATCCCGAAGACCGGCACGCGGCGCTCCAGCAGCGCTCGGGTGAGCGCGACGGCAGCATCGGCGGTGGCCGGGTCGCCCGGGCCGTTGCTCAGGAACACCCCGTCCGGATCGACCGCGAGCACCTCGTCGGCGGTGCTGGTGGCCGGCAACACGTGCACCTCGATGCCGCGCTCGGCCATCCGGCGCGGAGTCATCCGCTTGATGCCCAGGTCGACGGCGGCGACCCGGCGGGTGGCCGGCCCGATCGCCGGCACGACGTACGGACCGGCCGTGCTCACCTGAGCGCACAGGTCGGCGCCGAGCATGCCGGGCTGGGCGCGGACCCGCTCGAGCAGGGACGCCTCGTCGGTCCCGGCGCTCGACACGCCGATGCGCATCGCACCGCGCTCGCGCAGGTGCCGGGTGAGCGCCCGGGTGTCGATCCCGCTGATCCCGACCACCCCCTGCGCCGTCAGGTCGTCATCGAGGGTCCGGGTGGCCCGCCACGACGAGGGCGTGCGGGCCGGCTCACGGACGACGTAGCCGGCCACCCAGATGCGGCCGGACTCGGCGTCGTCGTCGTTCGTCCCGGTGTTGCCGATGTGCGGCGCGGTCTGCACGAGGACCTGGCGGTGATACGACGGATCGGTGAGCGCCTCCTGGTAGCCGGTCATCCCGGTGGCGAACACCGCCTCGCCGAAGGCCTCGCCAACTGCGCCGTAGGCCGAGCCGCGGAACGCCCGGCCGTCTTCGAGCACGAGCAGGGCCTCACTCATGCCTGAGCCTTGCCGTCGAGGACGGTGGCCCGGCCGCGCAGGAAGGTCGCGACGACCCGGGCGGGCAGTTCGATCCCGGCGTACGGGTTGTTGCGGCTGCGGCTGGCCGACTGGGCGGGGTCGACCGTCGTGCGAGCGGCCGGGTCGACCAGCACGAGGTTGGCCGGCTCGCCCGCCACCAGCCGGCCGCCGTGCTCGGACAACCCGCCGATGACCGCCGGCGACCGCGACATCCGCCGGGCGACGCCGGCCCAGTCGAGCAGTCCGGTCGCGACCGTCGACTCGACGACCACCGACAGCGCGGTCTCCAGGCCGAGCATGCCCGGACGCGCCGCGGCCCACTCGCTCTCCTTGTCCTCGATGGCGTGCGGGGCGTGGTCGGTGGCTACGCAGTCGATCGTGCCGTCGGCCAGCCCGGCCCGCAGGGCGGCGACATCCTCGGCCGTGCGCAGCGGCGGGTTGACCTTGTAGACCGGGTCGTAGCCCGCGACCAGGTCGTCGGTCAGCAGCAGGTGGTGCGGGGTGACCTCGGCGGTGACCCGCCAGCCCTTGCTCTTGGCCCAGCGCAGCAGCTCCACCGACCCCGCGGTCGAGACGTGGCAGACGTGCAGCCGGGAGCCGACGTGCCCGGTCAGCAGCACGTCGCGGGCGATGATCGCCTCCTCGGCGGCAGCCGGCCAGCCGGCCAGCCCCAGGCGGGCCGAGCTGACGCCTTCGTTCATCTGGGCGCCCTCGGTCAGCCGCGGCTCCTCGGCGTGCTGGGCGATCACGCCGTCGAAGGCCTTGACGTATTCCAGGGCCCTTCTCATCAGCGCCGGGTCGGCGACGCACCTGCCGTCGTCGGAGAACACCCGCACCCGGGCGGCGGAGGAGGCCATCGCACCGAGCTCGGCCAGCTGCGTGCCGAGCAGGCCCACCGTGACGGCACCGACCGGCTGCACGTCGCACAGCCCGGCTTCCCGGCCCAGCCGCCACACCTGCTCGACCACGCCGGCCGTGTCGGCCACCGGCTCGGTGTTGGCCATGGCATGCACGGCGGTGAAGCCGCCCAGCGCGGCGGCCCGGGACCCGGTCTCGACCGTCTCGGCGTCCTCGCGGCCGGGCTCGCGCAGGTGGGTGTGCAGGTCGACGAACCCGGGCAGGGCGATCAGCCCGGCGGCGTCGACGACCTCCGCGCCACCGGCGTCGACCCGCCCGCCGACCTCGACGATCCGGCCGTCACGCAGCAGCAGGTCAGCGGCCCCGCCACCCTCGATGGACGCACCCTTGATCAGGTAGGTCGCGATCATCCTACGTCCCCCCCGCCGAGCAGCAGATACAGCACGGCCATCCGTACGCTCACGCCGTTGCTGACCTGCTCGACGATCGTCGAGCGCACCGAGTCGGCGACCTCCGCGGCGATCTCCATGCCGCGATTCATCGGCCCCGGGTGCATCACGATCGCGTCGTCACCGAGCTGGGCCATCCGCTCACGGTCCAGGCCGTAGCGCCGGCTGTACTCCCGCTGGGTCGGGAAGAACGACTGGTTCATCCGCTCGCGCTGCACCCGCAGCATCATCACCGCGTCCGCCTTGGCCAGCACGGCGTCGAGGTCGTAGGACACCGCGACCGGCCAGTCCGCCACCCCGACCGGGAGCAGGGTCGGTGGCGCGACGAGGGTCACCTCGGCGCCGAACGTGTGCAGGAGCAGCACGTTGGACCGGGCCACCCTGCTGTGCAGCACGTCACCGACGATGACTACCCGCAGGCCGGCCAGCCGCCCCAGGCGCCGGCGCATCGTGAACGCGTCCAGCAACGCCTGGGTGGGGTGTTCGTGGGTGCCGTCGCCGGCGTTGACGACGCTGCCCCTGATCCAGCCGGCCAGCCGGTGCGGCGCGCCGGCCATCGCGTGCCGGCACACCACCGCGTCGGCCCCCATCGCCTCCAGGGTCAGCGCCGTGTCCTTGAGGCTCTCCCCTTTGGACACGCTCGACCCTTTGGCGGAGAAGTTGATGACGTCGGCCGACAGCCGCTTCGCCGCCAGCTCGAACGACGTCCGGGTGCGGGTGGAGTCCTCGAAGAACAGGTTGACCACGGTGCGCCCGCGCAGGGTCGGCAGCTTCTTCACCTCGCGGCCGGCCAGGGTGTGGTCGAGTTGCTCCGCCGTGTCGAGAATCAGCGTCGCGGCGGCGAGGTCGAGGTCGCCGGCGGACAGCAGGTGCCTGTTCATCCGGGCCCCCCGGCGGAGCCGAGCGGGCTCGGCAGGTCGAGCTCGACACAGTCCCTGCCGTCCGCTTCGGACAGTCGCACCCGGACGGACTCGGCGAGCGAGGTGGGGATGTTCTTCCCGACGTAATCGGCCCGGATCGGCAACTCGCGGTGACCACGGTCGACGAGCACGGCCAACTGCACGGCACGCGGCCGGCCGATGTCGCCGAGGGCGTCCAGCGCCGCCCGGACGGTCCGCCCGGAGAACAGTACGTCGTCGACGAGCACGACAAGCCGGCCGTCGATGCCCACGTCCGGCAGTTGCGTCTCCTCCAGAGCGCGTACGCCACGCAGCCGCAGGTCGTCGCGATAGAGCGTCACGTCGAGCGAGCCCACGGGCAGTTCGACGTCCTCGAACGTACGGATCCGGCCGACCAGCCGCCGGGCCAGGTGGGCGCCGCGGGTCGGGATGCCCAGCACCACCGCGTCGCGTGCGCCGTCGGTGCGTTCGAGGATCTGGTGGGCGATCCGGTCGATGATCCGGGCCACGTCGGCGGCATTGAGGATGGTGCGCCGGGGCGGGGATTGATCGATGGACGGATCGGGCGCCGGTGCGCCGGGACCGGGGGCAGTCGTCACCGATCGGACCTCCTTCCCCGCCTCACGGGACGGGTCGTTAAAGGATGTCGAACGGGTGAACCCTAACAGGAACTTGTCGTCCGGCTTGACCGACCCGCCGGTCACCCGTACCGTCACGCTCGGTAACCAGCGAGGCGATCTGACGGCGCGCCTCGTCACCCACAGTCGCAGGAGCATCCATGTCGGATTACGGCAAGTCACTCGGTGCGCGCCTGCGCTCGATCCGTCAGCAACAGGGCCTGTCTCTGCAGGCCGTCGAGGAGAAGTCGAAGGGCCGCTGGAAGGCAGTCGTCGTGGGCTCCTACGAGCGCGGCGACCGGGCGGTGACGGTGGCCCGACTGGCCCAGCTTGCCGCGTTCTATGACGTGCCGATCGCCGAGTTGCTGCCCGAGGAGCAGTCGCCGGGTGGTCTCGAGGGCACCGGCAAGGTGGTCCTCGACCTGGAGGCGCTGGCCAAGCTGCCCGCCGAAGAGGTCGCCCCCCTGGTGCGCTACGCCAAGGCCATCCAGCGGCAGCGCGGCGACTACAACGGCCGGGTGCTGTCGATGCGCCAGGACGACCTGCGGGCCCTGGCGGTCGTCTACGACCTCTCGGCCACCGGCCTGCTCGACCGGCTGGCCGGCTGGGGCGTCATCACCACGCGCTCGACCTGAGCGGCCCGGCCTTCGGGCCGGAGCTGACCGCGACGCTGGGCCGGCCGCGGAGCGCGCGGCGGCTGGTCAGCAGCCCGCGGTCGCGGGTCTGGCGGGTGGCGCTCCGGCACGGCCCGGCAGTCGTCAAGCAGGTCGTCGGCGCGGACGCCGGGCAGCGTGTCGCCCGCGAGCTCACCGCCTTGCGGCTGGCCGCCGCCGCCTCGCCGGCCGTGGCACCGCGCTTGCTCGGTGTCGACCTGCCGGCCCGGATGCTGGTGCTGGAGTATCTGGGCGGACGCCCGTATGCCGACACGTGGCCGGTGGCCTATGCCCAGGCATTGGCCACGCTGCACTCCGCCGCGACCCGCGCAGCCGAGCCGGCCCTCCCCCGCTGGCACGCCCCGACGACCGACGACGTCACCGCGTTCGTCGGTCTCGCTCAAGAGCTGGGCGCCGCGACCGGTGCCGCCGTGACCGAGGAGTTGCGCCGCTGCATCGCCCGGGTCAGCGCCCTGCCGGCCGAGGCCCTCCTGCACGGCGATCCGTGCCCGGACAACGCGCTGGACTCCGCGCGCGGCCTGCGTTTCGTCGACTTCGAGCGGGCAGCCTTGGGTCCCGGCCTGGTCGAGCTGGCCTACCTGCGGATGGCCTTCCCGACCTGCTGGTGCGTCGCGCGCATCCCCGAGCCGCAACTCGGGGCGGCAGAGGCTGCCTATGGCGAGGTGTGGCAGGCGCTGACCGGACGGCAGCCGGCCGGCAGCCTGGCCGATGCCTGCATCAGCTGGCTGATCCGCGGCGACGCCCTCGTCGAGATGGCGCACCGCGACGGCGCCGATCACCTGGCGGCGGTGATCCGCAGGGACTGGAAATGGGGCACCGCCACCGCCCGGGGGCGCCTTCGGCACCGCCTGCGCGTCGCCGCCGGTGTCACCGCCGGGGCGGCGGAACTCGCCGATGTGCATCGCCTCCTGACCGAGCTGGCCGAGCGGCTCGACGCTCGCTGGCCCGGCCTGGCAGCCCTGCCGGACCGGTCGACCATCCGCGGCTGACTGCCCCCCACGGAGATCATCCGGTGGTGTCGAAGCCGTCCCGAGCGGCCTGCACGCCCTCCATGTGGGCCTCCGCCCATTCCTTGATGGCTCGCATGAGCGGGGCGAGGCTCTGCCCGAGGGGGGTCATCTCGTAGTCGACCCGCACCGGCACGCTGGCCGTGACGGTGCGGGTGACCAGGCCGTCGCGCTCCAGGCTGCGCAGGATCTGGGTGAGCATCTCACGCTTACCGTCCCCTCCAGCTCCGGAGTGGTCAGCGAGGTCGTGCCCGGCGCGAGCCGCTTCCGCGTCGACGCCGAGGTCTACGGGATGCCGCTGTTTCCCCGGCCGGCCGGCGGCTACGCGGAATTCGTGGCGGCCCCGGCGCGACAGCTCGCCCGCAAGCCGCGAACGCTCGACCACCTGCACGCGGCCGCGCTGCCGCTGGCCGGCCTCACCGCGCGGCAGTCGCTCGTGGACATCGCCGGGGTTCGGCCCGGCGACCGGGTGCTGATCCACGCCGCCGGCGGCGGAGTGGGTCACCTCGCCGTGCAGATCGCCAAGGACCGCGGAGCTTACGTCAACGGCACGGCCAGCCGGGGCAAGCACGAACTGGTGACCCGCTTGGGAGCTGACGAGGTGATCGACTACCGCGAGGTCGACTTCGCCGAGGCCGTCCATGAAGTCGACATCGTGCTGGAGTTGGTCGGTGGCGACTACGGCACCCGCTCCATCGGAGTGCTGCGGCCCGGTGGGCTGCTGGTCACGGCGGTGGAGCGAACCAACGCCGACCTCGCCGCGCGGACCGAGGCCGGTCGCCTGGCGGTTCACCTCGAGCACGTGCTTCCGTTGGAAAATGTCGCCAAGGCCCACGTCCTGCTCGAGACGGGTCTCGCCGGCAAGGCGGTCCTGGAGATCTGAGGGTCAGGGTGCGAGGGAGGGCTTGAGCTGTAGCACGCGGGCCAGCAGGCCGTTGACGAAGCGCGGCGACTCGTCGGTCGAGAGGTCCTTGGCCAGCTCCACCGCCTCGCTGATCGCGACCGCGTCCGGCACGGAGCTTTCGTAGAGCAGCTCGTAGATGCCGATGCGCAGCACGTTGCGGTCGACCGCGGGCATCCGGTCGATGACCCAGCCTTCGGCATAGGTGGAGATGAGCTCGTCGATGCGGTCCCGATGAGCTGCGACGCCGTCGACGAGCACCACGGCGTAGGCCGGCACGGGGGGGTCGGCCTGCGCCAGCCGCTGCGCCGCCGTGTCGGCCGCGGAGGTGCCCCGCACGTCGGCCTCGTACAGCACGTCGAGCGCCCGTTTGCGAGCCTTTCTCCGCGCGCCCACCTAGATCTTCATCTCGCTCCGCGCCTCGCTGCGCTCGATGCTCACTCGCCCGGTTTTCATCTCGCTCCGCGCCTCGCTGCGCTCGATGCTCACTCGCCCGGTTTTCATCTCGCTCCGCGCCTCGCTGCGCTCGATGCTCACTCGCCTAGTTGTTCACGCGGCCGAGGTATCGACCGTCGCGGGTGTCGACCTTGACCTTCTCGCCGGTGGTGAGGAAGAGCGGCACCTGGATCTGTGCACCGGTTTCCACCGTCGCCGGCTTTGTGCCACCCGTCGACCGGTCGCCCTGGACGCCCGGGTCGGTCTGGGAGATGACGAGCTCGACGCTGGCCGGCAGTTCGACGTACAGCGGGATGCCCTCATGGATGGCGACGGTGGCAGTGGCATTCTCCAGCAGGTAGTCGGCCGCCGGTCCCACGGTCTCGCGCGGCACGTGGATCTGGTCGTAGGTCTCGGCGTCCATGAAGACGTAGTCGGTGCCCTCCTGGTAGAGGTAGGACATCTCCCGCCGATCGACCGCGGCGACGTCGACCTTCAGCCCCGCGTTAAATGTGCGATCGACGACCTTGCCGGTGAGCACGTTCTTCAATGTGGTGCGGACGAAGGCGCCGCCCTTGCCGGGCTTGACGTGCTGGAACTCGATGACCGTCCACAGCTGCCGGTCGAGGTTGAGGACGATGCCGTTCTTCAGGTCGTTGGTCGTCGCCACGGACGTCGAATCTCCTATCGGACTCCTACACGATCAGGAGGTCCTTCGTGGTGAGCGTGAGCAGTTCCGGCCCGGTGCCGCGGACCACGAGGGTGTCCTCGATCCGCACACCGCCCCGTCCGGCGAGATAGACGCCGGGTTCGACGGTGACGGGCATCCGATCCCCCAGTCTACCCGCGGACGCTGCACCCAGCCACGGAGCCTCGTGTATCTCCAGGCCCACACCGTGCCCGAGCCCGTGAGTGAAGTGCTCGGCGTGACCACCGGATTCGATCCTGCCGACCACGGCCTCGTATATCTCGCGGCAGTCGGCGCCGACGGCGAGCGAGGCGCAGCCGACGAGTTGGGCCTCGAGCACCAGATCGTAGATGTCGCGCTGCCAGTCGGCCACCCGGCCCACGGCCATGGTCCGCGTCATGTCCGAGTGATAGCCGTCGTAGGTGGCCCCGAAATCGCACTTGACGAAGTCACCGTCGGCCACGGCGCGCGGCCCGGGCCGGTGGTGCGGGATGGCGGAGTCCGGCCCCGTGGCGACGATGGTCTCGAACGAAACCGCCTCGGCGCCCAGATCCAGCATCCGCGAGTCGAGGTCACGGGCGATCTGCTGCTCGGTATGACCCGCCCGGATGCCACCGGCGGCGAGGAGGTCGGCCAGGGCCTGGTCAGCGATCGAGCAGGCCGCGCGGAGCAGGTCGATCTCGGCCTCGTCCTTGACCGCCCGCATCGACTCGACCACCTCACCCAGGCTGACGAGCTCCAGACCGGGCACTGCCGCCGTCAGCGCTGCGAGGCCGTCCACAGTGACGTCGTGCGACTCGTACGCCAGCCGCGCATGCCCGGCCGCCGCCGCACGGGCGGCCAGCGCGGCGCCGACGCGGCGCTCGATCAGCCGCTCGACGTCCGGCACCTGGCGGGCTGACTGGGTGATGTAGCGGCCGTCCGTGGCGAGCACGTCGGTGCCGTCGGCGCAGACGAGCAGAGCGGCGTTCGACCCGGTGAAGCCGGTCAGGTATCGGACGTTGACCAGCCGGGTGACCAGGGCGGCCGGCACGTCGAGATCGGCAAGCCGGGCGCGCAGTCGCCCCCGCCGGGTGGCGGGCCCGCTTTCGGTTGAAGGCATAGGCAGACCCTAGCCAGCGCCCACTGTGGGAGCAGTGGCGGGACCGGCCGGCTACCGGGTGGTGAGCACGCTGATCGCCTCCAGCGCGAGCCGATAGGAGTCGATGCCGAACCCGCTGATCACCCCGTGCACTACCGCTGACACCACGCTGGTACGCCGGAAGTCCTCGCGGGCCGCGACGTTGGACAGGTGCACCTCCACCGCGGGCCCCGCGACCATGGCCAGGGCGTCCCGTACGGCGTAGGAGTAATGGGTGAAGGCCGCCGGGTTGATCACCACCGCGGCGCCGGCGTCGGTGGCCTCGTGCAACCAGCCCACCAGGGTCGCCTCGTCGTCGGTCTGGCGCACCAGGACGGTCTGGCCCAACTGCTGTCCCGTCCGCTCGCACAGGGCGACCAGGTCGGCGTAGGTGGCCGGGCCGTACACATCCGGCTCACGGGCGCCGAGCCGGCCGAGGTTGGGGCCGTTGAGCACGTGGACCGTGGTCATCTCACTCCTTCCCGACCGTGCCCACGGCTGCGTAGGCGGCGGTCAGCAGGCCGGGATCGGGATCCTCCAGCACACCCGGGTCGGCCAGGCCGTCGAGCACGACAAATCGCAGCCGCTTGCCGCGGGACTTCTTGTCCACTCGCATCGCCTCGTGCAAGCTCGGCCAGGCGGCCGCCGGGTAGCTGGTCGGCAGGCCGAGACGGGTCAGCAGCTCGCCGTGCCGATCGGCCGTCGCCGGGTCGAGGCGGCCTGCCTCGCGCGCCAGTGCCGCGGCGAAGACCAGCCCCACCGAGACGGCGTCGCCGTGCCGCCAGCGATAGCCCTCGACCCGCTCGATCGCGTGCGCCAGCGTGTGCCCGTAGTTGAGCACCTCACGGGGGCCGGCCTCGCGCAGGTCGCGGCTGACCACTTCGGCCTTGACCCGCACCGAGCGCTCGATCAATTCGGCAAGCACGCCGGGGTGCTGCACCGGGTCGCGGGCTTCGAGCAGGTCCAGGATCACCGGGTCGGCGATGAAACCGCACTTGACGACCTCGGCCAGGCCGCTGACCAGGTGCTCACGCGGCAGGGTCCGCAGGGCGGTCAGGTCGCAGACGACGCCGGCCGGCTGGTGGAATGCCCCGACGAGGTTCTTGCCGGCGACGGTGTTGATGCCGGTCTTGCCCCCCACGGCCGCGTCGACCATGCCCAGCAAGGTGGTTGGCAGGTGCACGACGGGCACGCCACGCAGCCAGGCCGCCGCGACGAACCCCGCGAGATCGGTCACCGCTCCTCCGCCGAGTCCGACAACGGCGTCGGTCCGGGTGAACGCCGCGGCGCCGAGCGTGTCCCAACAGGTGCCGGCGACGGCCAGCGTCTTGGCTTCCTCACCGTCTGGCACTGCGATCAGCCGCACCAGGAAGCCGGCGGCTCCGAGCGTGCCGGCCACCGCGTGCGCCCGGTCGCTCACGGTGGCGGAGTGCACGAGGGCGACCTGGCGGGCCGTGCCCAGCAACGCTGGCAGCCGGTCGGACAGGTCGGTCCCGATCAGCACGTCGTACGGCGGGTCGCCGCCGACCCGGACCACCGAGCCGGTCACCCGAGCGCCGCCAGCACCGCGTCCGCGACCTGCACCGGAGTGCGGTCATCGGTCGGCACGGTGTGGGTGGCCACCTCCTGGTAGAGCGGCCGGCGCTGCGCCAGCAGGGTGTTGAGCGCGGCGCGGGGGTTGAGGGTCAGCACCGGGCGGCCACGCCCGAGCCCCACCCGGCGGGCCGCTGCTGCCGCACCGACGTCGAGGAACACCACCAGGTGTCCCCGCAACGCGTCCCGGGTCGCCGGGGACAGCACCGCGCCGCCGCCGAGGGCGAGCACCCCGGTGTGCTCGGCAAGGGCGCGCACCACGGCCGCGGCCTCCAGCGCACGAAAGTGCTCTTCGCCGTCGTCGTAGAAGATCGCCGGGATGTCCTTGCCGGCTGTGGCGGCGATGTCGTCGTCGGTGTCCCGGAAGGTGACGCCCCGCCGGCGCGCGAGAGCCCGGCCGACGCTGGACTTGCCCGCGCCGGGCGGCCCCACGAGCACGAGGACCGGCCGGGTCAACGGACCACCAGTGTGTCGCGGTAGGACTCGACGTTGCGCCGGGTCTCGGCCAGCGAGTCACCGCCGAACTTCTCCAGCACGGCGTCGGCCAGCACGAGCGCGACCATCGCCTCGGCCACCACGCCGGCCGCCGGCACCGCGCACACGTCCGAGCGCTGCGCGATTGCCTTCGCCGGCAGGCCGGTAGTAGTATCCACTGTGGACAGTGCGCGGGACAATGTCGAGATCGGCTTCATCGCGGCGCGCACCCGCAGCGTCTCGCCCGTGGTCATCCCCCCTTCGGTCCCTCCCGACCGGCCGGTGAGCCTGCGCACGCCGTCGGCGGTGCCGACCATCTCGTCGTGAGCCTGCGACCCCCGGCGGCGGGCGGTCTCGAAACCGTCACCCACCTCCACCCCCTTGATGGCCTGGATGCCCATCAGCGCACCCGCGAGGCGGGAATCGATCCGCCGGTCCCAGTGCACGTGACTGCCCAGACCGGGCGGCAGGCCGTGGACCACCACTTCGACGACCCCGCCCAGCGTGTCGGCGTCGGACTTGGCCGCGTCGATCTCGGCGACCATCGCGTCGGCCGCCGCATCGTCAAGGCAGCGCACCGGGCTGGCATCGACGGCGGCCCGGTCGGCCGCCGCGGGCACCACGTCCGGCGGCGCGCTGACAGCGCCGATGGCGACCACGTGGGAGAGGACCTCGGCCCCCACTGCCGCCCGGAGGAACGCCTGGGCGACCGCGCCGAGCGCCACCCGGGCCGCCGTCTCGCGAGCGCTGGCTCGCTCGAGCACGGGGCGGGCATCGGCGAAGCCGTACTTCTGCATGCCGGCCAGGTCGGCGTGTCCCGGGCGTGGTCTGGTCAGCGCGGCATTGCGGGCGATGCCCGCGAGTTCGGCCGCGTCGACCGGGTCGGGCGACATGACGCGGTCCCACTTGGGCCACTCGGTGTTGCCCACCCGGATCGCGATCGGGCTGCCCAGCGTCCGGCCGTGGCGTACACCGCCGAGAATCTCGATGTCGTCGCGTTCGAAGGACATCCGCGCTCCGCGGCCGTAGCCGCCACGGCGCCGATGCAACTGCTCGCCGATCTCCGCCGTGCTGATCCCCACCCCGGCCGGCAGGCCCTCGAGCACGGCTACCAGCGCAGGGCCGTGCGACTCCCCGGCGGTCAACCAGCGCAGCATGCGGTCAAGTCTTTCACGGGCCGATCTGTCCCGGCATGGGATCGGCTGGGCCGCCGAGCAGCGCGAGGAGTCTCCTAGAAGATGAAGGTCTGCCCCTCGCAGAGGCTGAAGCGCATCTCGCCGCGCGAGAAGGAGGCACACGACCCGCTGGTGATCCTGAGCAGCCGGTAGTGCGTGGCGAAGACCTGGCCGGTGCTCATCGTGTACTTCTTGGTGTTGACGGTGACCGTCGCCTTGGCGCCGGTCACGTTGAGCACGGTGAACGCCGTCTTGCCGGCCGGGGTCGTGGGACTCGTGGGCGTAGTTGTCGGCGTGGTGGTCGGCTGCGTCGGGGCGCCGGACGGCGCCGGCGGGTTGGCCGGGGCAGGTGCTACCGCGGCAGTCACCAGCGGGTCGAAGGGATCACGGCCGATGACGTTGGCGAAGGTCTTGACCCGGGTGGGTGGTTTCACGGGCGCGACAGAGGGCAACCCCGAGCCGCCGCCCGACGGCGGTTTGGTCACGACGACCGTGGAGGTCACCGGCTTGGCGCCGCTCAGCAGGGGGAGGGCGACGAAGTAGCCGATCAGAGCGGCGACCACGGCGCCGGCAGCGATGAAGAGCAGCAGCTTGCGGCGATCGGGGGCAGCATCCTGCGGCTCGTGCTCGTCCGGCGCGGTGTCGAACGGGAGGCCGCTGATCTCACTCATGGCAGACGCTCACTTCACAGTCTTGGGCACGGATGTCCTGGGCACGGCGGGTGGGGCTGCCAGGGCCGGCATGGTGAAGACCTGGGCGTTGAGCTCGAGGTCCAGCTTGCACTTGCCCTTGCAGCTGACCTGCGGCCCGAGGGAGTAGCCGTTGATGATCAGCACCCGTTGCATCCCCTCCAGGTCGGCGACGAACTCCTCGAGCTGTGCGTAGCTGCCGTTGAGTTTCAGGGTGAGCCCGATGGTCTGCAGGCCGGATGCCCCGGCGGCGGGCGCTGCCAACGTGGTAGGTGGGGGCGCCCCGGTCTTCGGTGCGGCAGCCGCGTCGGTCGGCGCGCCGGATGCCGCCGCGGCCGGGACCGGCGCGACCGCCGTAACCAGGGCGGCCGGTGCCGCCGGGCTGATGGTGACCAGGTCGACGCCGGCAGCGGCGGTGGCCGCCGACAGCGAACGGATCAGCGCCGGAAGGGCCGCGCTGCTCGGGATCTGCCGGGCGAACCCGGCGAGCTCGACCTGCTTGGCCGGAAGCTGCTTGGCCTGTGCCTGGAGCATGTGCAGCTGGCTGCTCAGGGCCGCCGTCGCCCCGCGCTGGGCGGTGGCCTGCCCCTGCAGAGCCCGGGCGTGTGCGCGTTGCGGTGCGACGACGAAGAACCAACCGGCCGCGAGGACGGCGATCATGGCCGCGACCCCGATGGCGACCCACTGCTGGACCTTGCTCATCTCAGCTCCCTGCCGGCTTGGTGTAGCGACCCGAGAGCGCTGTGGCGGTGACTGTCACGGTGCTGGCAAAGACATACGTCAAGCGGCCGGCGAGCACCTTCTCGTCGGACTTGGTGAAGTACGCCTGCGACCACCCGCGTTCCTTGGCGACGGAGTCGAGCCACTTGGCGACGTCGGTGTGCGCCAGCGCGACTCCCTCGAACGTGATCGAGGCGATGCCGGCCGGCGCCCCCGGCGTGGCCCCGGCCGGCACCGCCGCGGGGGCAACGGACACCTTTGTCAACCACACGCTGTCGGGGATGCGCTGCGCGAGGTCGGTCAGGTAGCTCGACCACAGGATCTCGCCCCCGGCGGCGTTGCGGAGCGCGCCCCGTGCCTGGTCGACGAGCGTGAAGGTCTGCGTAACGGGCTTCAGGCTGTCCACCTGGCCCTGCACGGTCACGTTCTCGGCTTTCGCTGTCGCCAGGTCGTGTTTGGCGGCAGCAGCCGATGCCGCTGCCAGCAGCAGGAGCACGACGACGATGGCCACCGCGGCAAGGCCGCCGCCGGCCATCCCGGCCTGCACCCGGCGCAGCGTGCGGCGCTCGGCGATCTCGGTGGGGATGAGGTTGACCCGTGGGAGTGCCGGGATGCCGCCGGTGGCGACCTTGTCGCGGACGGGGGCACTCATGACGCCACGCCCATGGCCAGGCCGACCGGCACCGACGCCAGGGGGGCGACGAGAGCGAGCTGCTCGGCGTCGAGGCCGACCTTGCCGACGCTGAGGGCCGACATGGCTGAGCCCAGCTCCACCGGCAGGCGGCTGGCCAGGGAGAGCCGGGCCGCCAGGCCGCGAAGCTGACCCCCGCCACCGGAGAGCACGATGCGCTTGACCTCGATGGAGCCGGGCTGGGCGAGGTAGTAATCGAGCGAGCCGCGTACCTCCTCCACGAAGGAGGCACCACTGGTCTCGATGATCCGCGCTGCGAATGGAGACTCGGCGTCGACAGCGGCCGGCTCCTCGGCCATCCCGGTCTGCTGCTTGATCGATTCGGCCTCGGCGACGGGCACGCCCATCCGCTCGGCAACCGCCTCGGTGATGTCGTCGCCGCCCATGAGCAGGATCCGGACGAACCGCGGTACGCCGCCCTGATGCACGACGATGTTGGTGATGCTCGCGCCGACGTCGACCAGCGCCTCCCCCTGAGCCCCGGAGAGCCCCAGCTCGTCCAGCTGGGCCAGCCCGCGGAGCAGTGCGAAGGGCGTCAGATCGATCATGACCGGCGACAGGCCGGCCTTCTGCACCGCGGCGACCGTGCTGTTGACCATGTCGCGGGAGGCGGCGACGAGCAGCACCCGGAGCATGCGGCCACCGGAGTCGTTGACGAACTCGTCGAGCGGGTGGAAGTCGAGGATCGCCTGATCGACCGGCATCGGGATGTAGTCCTGCACCTGATAGGTCAGCGACTTGCGGAACTCGTCGGCAGGCAGCCACGGCAGATCGACCTGGCGGACCACGACCTTCTGGTTCGAGACCCCGACAACGACGCGTTTCGTCCGGAACTTCGTCGAGGACCACAGCTGGCGGATCGCGCTGGCGACCGCGTCGACATCGACGACCTCACCGTCGCGGACGGCGCCCACGGGCAGCGCAACCTGGCCGAACTTGTCCAGTGTCGCCGGGCGCTTGCCGAAGGACAGCTCGGCCGCCCTCACGCCAGATGTCCCGATGTCGAGTCCCACGGCGGGTCGTCCTGTCACAGCATTCCCCTCGGCCGGTCTTCCTGCCTGTCATGGAGCACATCGGGTGACCGGGGGGCGGGCTAAAGCATTGCGGGAGAATTGGTTGGCTGCCGGGTCAGCCCAAAGTGGCATGAACGTATGCACCGGCGATGTCCCGCCCGGCCAGGACGGCGACCAGCGCGCCGGCGAGCATGTAGGGGCCGAACGGGATATGTGACTTGCGACCTCCCCGGCCCAGCGCGATGAAGAGCAGGCCGCCGGCCGCCCCGAACAGGAAGCCCAGGAAGGCACCGACCAGCAGCGGCCCCCAGCCGAGGAACCCCAGGTAGAGGCCCAGGATGCCCGACAGCATCACGTCGCCGAAGCCCATGCCCCGCGGGCTGATGAGGTTGAGGGTGAAATAGAACGCGAAGAGGGCGAGCATCCCGATCAGCATGGGCACCAGGCGGCCGGGGCGACCGGCGGCCAGCGCCGCAGCCACGAGGAGCACCAGCGCGATCGGGTACGACGGCATCGTCAGGGCGAACGGCAACCGCTTGTGGTCGATGTCGATCAGCGCGAGGGCCAGGCCCACAGCGGCCAGGTAGAGGAAGGCCGGCAGCGCGGGATCGAGTCCGAAGTGGGCTGCCAGCCCGCCGAAGAGCAGCGCGGTGCCCAGCTCCACCAGCGGATAGCGCGGGCTGATCCGCATCGCGCAGTGCCGGCACCGGCCGCGCAGCAGCAACCAGGACAGCAGCGGCAGGTTGTCGCGTGGGGCTACCGGCTCATCGCAGCCGGGGCAGTGCGACGGTGGCCGGACCACCGACTCGCCCCGCGGTATCCGCCAGATCACCACGTTGAGGAACGAGCCGATCACCAGGCCCAGAACGGTGCAGAAGCCGACCAGCAGGGCGCTCATCACTTCCGAGCATAGGGTGCGAGTCGCCCGGCCCGCTGGGACTTCCGAGGGACAGCCACCGTCAGGTGGTCTCTCGCTTGTAGACGATGCTCGTGCCGTAACCGGCCGGGGCCGAGCCGGACATGCCGTACGCCTGCATGGGCTGGTAGTTGAAGGTGAACGCGCTCTGGATCGTGACCTTGCTGCCGCCGTAGATCTGACCGGACATCGCGCTCGAGGAGCTCCAGCCGATGTCGCACGGGCTGTAGATGAAAATCTGCACCGCGGAGGTCGCGGTGAACGAGCTCTGCCCCGTGACCGTGGGTGAGGTGCACTGCGGTGTCGCGACGTCGTAGGGCACGATCAGGTGCAGTTTGCGCGTCAGGCTCGAACTCGACGTCACCTTGTCCGAACTGTTGAAGGAGATGCCGCCCTTGGCGAAGATCGCCAGATCGCTGCTCAGGGCGATGGTGTAGCTGAAGGGGATGCTCACCGCGCACGTGGTCCGGACCAGCGTCGGTGTCAACCTCGTGGCGTAGGTGTCGCGGATCCGGGTGCCGATCGTGCCGCAATTGATGTTGTCGTCGACCAGGGTGTAGCCGGGCACCAGAGCAGTCCACTTGGCGATGCTCGCGTCGTCACTGAGAATCTGCGGGAAGGTGACCGCCGGCGGGCTGCCCGGCGGGCTGTTCTGAAAGCACTTGCCGGCCGACGCGCACCCCGGGAAGTTGATCGCGCCGCCGGCATACAGATTTCCCGAGATGGTGGTGTTGATGAGGTTGGCGGCGATCGTGCCGGTGTCCGCCTTGACGAAGCCGGCTACGGAGTTCCCGCTGCCGAGGGAGACGAGGCCCTTGGCCCAGACGTTCCCGCCGACGATACAATTCAGCATCGTGGTCACGTCACCCTGACTGGTCAGGTCGCCGGCGATATTCGACGAGCTGTTGCAGGCGATGTTGTTGTTGCTGTACAGGTGCGCGTTGGCGCCCGAACTGCCCGTCGCCGTCAGGCTGCTGGAAATGAACAGCGCGCCGCCGGCGAAGATCGCCTTGTCCAGCGGGGCGGCGACACCCCCCTGCTGGGTCAGGTTGACCAGGGCCTCCATCGTCCTGGTCGGCCTGCTGCCCGAGCCGCCGAGTGTGTTGGTGGTCGCGGTGCTGCGGATCACCGCCTGTGCCGCGACTGCGCCGACCGCCAGCGGGCAGATCAGCTTGACCCCGGCCGCGTCGTAGTAGGTCAGGGTGGTGCTGTAGGACGCGATGTCCGGCGCGGAGTGCACGTCACCGGACGACGCGGAGCAGGGCAGGAGAATCCCCGCCGCCTGGATCGCCGTGTAGCCGCTGTCGATCCCGGCCTCCGCCGCGTGGATCGCCAGCACCCGTTGCCGGTCCAGTCCCGACGAACGCGACGATGACAGCGCCAACTGCACCCCGACCAGGCTCATGCCGAGGCAGACCGAGGTCACCATCACGGCGATCAGCAGCGCGTTGCCCCGGTCGGCGCGACGCCGCAGCGTGCGGCGATGCACCTTCATCGGTTCTCCCGCTTGTAGACCACGCTGGCGGTATAGCCGAGCGGCGGAACCGACAGCGGGTCGATGCCGTAGGTCGGCACGCTCTGGTACCTGATCGTGTACGCGACCGAGGGGGTGACCTTGCTGCCGCCGTAGACCTGGCCGGTCATCGTGCCGGCGACGTTGAAGCTCATGTCGCAGGGGCTGTAGGTGAACATCGCGATGGTGCTGCTGACGGCGAACGACACGTCGGTGGAGATGCTCGGCGACGTGCACGGCAGCGCAGCCGCCGCGTCGTAGGGCACGATCCAGTGCAGCTTGCGCGTGACGGCCGAGTTGGTGCTGAAAGCGGCTGCCACCCCGGCATAGAAGCCGGCCTTGCCGAAGATCGCCAGGTCGTTGCCCAGCACCACCGTCGCGGCGACCGGGAAGCTGATGGCGCAGGTGGTCCGGAGCAGCGTCGGCGTCCCCGTCTTGGCGTAGGTGTCGCGGATCCGGCTCCACAGGGTGCCGCAGTTGACGTTGTCGTCGTAGAGGGTGTATCCCGGCCCGGGCGCGGGAGCCGTCCAGGCGGCCATGGTCGCGGCGTCACTGCGGATGATCGGGAACGCCTGCACCGGCGGGGGGCCCGGGGAGGCGTTGGGGAAGCACCGGCCGGCCAGGCAGCCGGAGTAGGTGATGCTGCCGCCGGCATAGAGGTTGCCGGTCACCACGCCCCCGATGCCGATGTTGACCGCCCCGGTGCCTGCCTTGGCGAAGCCGGAGACCACGGTGCTGACACCGCTCATGTTCGCGTTGCCCTTGGCCCAGACGTTGCCGGCCACGTTGCAACTGGTGTTGCCGCTGATGTCACCCTGGCTGTAGACGCTGCCGGCGACGTTCATCGCGACCCCGCAGTTGATGTTGTTGTTGCTGTAGATGTCGGCGTTGGCCCCCGCGTTGCCGACGGTCGAGACCGCGACGCTGGCATCCAGCAGGCCGTTGGCGAAGATCACCTTGTCCAGGCCGGTGCCACTCACCGGCGCGAGGTTGATCAGGGCCTCCATCACCCGGGTCGGCCTGCTGCCCGAGCCGCCGAGGGTGTTGGTGGTCGCCGTGCTGCGGATCACCGCCTGGGCCGGCACGGCACCGGCCAACGGGCAGGCCATCACCACGCCCGCGGCGTCGTAGTAGGTCACCGTGCCGGAGTAGGACGCCGTGTCCGGCGCGGAGTGCACATCGCCCGAGCTAAGGGAGCATGGCAGGTTGGTGCCCGCGGCCTGGATGGCCGTGTAGCCGCTGTCGATCCCGGCCTCCGCCGCGTTGACGGCCAGCACCCGCTGCCGGTCCACGCCGGAGGACCGCGACGCGACGACGGCCAACTGGACTCCCACGACGACCGCGCTCATGCACACCGAGGTCACCAGCACCGCGATGAGCATCGCGTTGCCGCCGGCGCCGGAGCGCTCGTGGAGGAACCGGATCACGTCAACGTACTTCTCGCTTGTACACCACGCTGGTGCTGTAACTGGTCGCCGGCACTGACGTGGGGTCGATGCCGTAGGTGGGCACCCTCTGGTAGGCCACCGCGAACGCGGCGAACGCGCTGACCTTGCTGCCGCTGTAGACCTGGCCGTTGACGAGGTTCAACACGGTGAAGTTCGTGTCGCACGGGCTGTAGACGAGCATCCAGACGTCGGGGGTGACGGCGAGCGCGGCTCCCGACGAGACGGTCGGTGCCGTGCAAGGCACCGATGCCACGGCGTCGTAGGGCACGATCCAGTGCAAGATGCGCTTGGTGCCGACCACGTTGGAGCCGACGCTGGTCAGGATCGCGCTGCTGATGCCACCCTTGGCGAAGATCGCCAGGTCGTTGTTGAGCACGAGCGAGGTCGGCGTGCCGAAGTTGACGGCACAGGTGGTCCGGACCAGGGTCTTGCTGCCCTTCTTGGCATAGGTGTTGATGATGTTGCTGACGATCGAGCCGCAGTTGTTGTCGTCGTAGAGGGTGTAGGCCGGCCCCGGCGACGCCGCCGTCCAGGCGGCCATCGTCGCGTTGTCGCTGCGGATGATCGGGAACGGCTCCGCCGGCGGTGAGCCGGGCGAGGCGTTGGGGAAGCACTTGCCGATCACGCACCCGGCGTAGCTGATCGCCCCACCGGCGTAGAGGTTGCCGGTGATGCTGCTCAGCAGGCCCGCCGTGACGGTGCCGGTGCCGGCCTTGGCATAGCCGCCGACCAGGCTGCTGATGCCCTCGTTGACGTTGCGCTTGGCCCAGACGTTGCCGGCCACGCTGCACCCGATGCCCGTGTTGATGTCGTTCTGCGCGTAGATGGTGCCCGCGACGATCATGTAGGAGCCGCAGTTGACGTCGGAGTTGCTGTAGATGTCGGCGTTGGCTCCCGAGTTGCCCACAGTGCTGATGAGTACCGTCCCGTCGACCCCGCGGTCGCCGAAGATCGCCTTGTCCAGGCCGGTGGCGCTCTGCGGCGTCAGGTTGACCAGGGCCTCCATCACCCGGGTCGGCCTGCTGCCGCGGCCGCCGAGGGTGTTGACGGTCGCCGCGCTGCGGATCACCGCCTGGGCCGGGGTGACGCCGGCGGCCAGCGGGCAGGCGAGCGCAACCCCGGCGGCGTTGTTGTAGGTCACCGTGGTGGTGTAGGACGCGGTGTCGGGGGCCGCGTGCACGTCACCGGATGCCAGGCTGCACGGCAGGACGAGGCCCGCGGCCTCGATCGCCGTATAACCGCTGTCGATCCCGGCCTCCGCCGCGTTGACGACCAGCACCCGCTGCCGATCGACCCCGGAGGAGCGGGAGGACGAGACGGCCAACTGCACACCCACCAGGCTCAGGCCGAGGCAGACCGACGTCACCATGACGGCGATGAGCAGCGCGTTGCCTCGGTCTTGGCTGCACAGAAGGCGCTGAAGTCGCTGGCAGCACGGGCGGGTCAGGCGTGACATGGGTTGCTCCTCAGGGTGCCGGGACAGGGGTACATACGCCGGGGTCGTAGCCGTACAGGGTGTTGCGCCCGGACAGCGACGTCTGCAGTTGCACCGGGTTGCCCCCGGCCTTGGGCGCCTTGACCCGCAGTGAGATGTCCAGCAACCGCGACCCGTACGCGGTGGCGCTGCCCTCCAGCGCGAACGGCGGCGTCGAGGCGTCGTTGACGATGTACCTGGCCTTATTGGACCAGGTGGACACGATCCCGTCCGTCTCCCACGTCGGTGACCAGGACCGGAAGCGCAGCGCACCGTTGTAGACCTGCCACTGCACGCACTGCTGGGTGCCGTTGGCCTGGGTATAGACGCGCATCGACAGCGGCAGCGCCTCGAGCAGCGGATCGTAGAGCACGTTGCCGGAGCGGATCTGCCGGTCCATCTGCTCCAGGGCCAGCCGGGCGTTGCCCACCGTGTCCTCCCGCGCCGAGATGTCACTGCTCTGCTTCTGGACGGTGGCGAGCACGCTGAACGAGACCGCCATCACCACGCTGAAGATCACCATGGCCACCATCAACTCGATCAGCGTCAGACCTGCTTCGGCGGCGGACCGCTCCGCCAGTCGCCGGCGCAGGACCTCACCCACTGGGCGCGCCCTGGTAGGTCGTCTGGGCGAGCGCGTTGCCGACGTCCAGCGTCGTGGTGAAGTTGCCGATCTCCGAGCCGCCGTTCTGCACGGAATAGGTGATCTGGGCGACGACACCGCCGGCCGCGGCATTGACGCCGCACGCGGTGGGCTGGCAGGGCAGCGCCCCTGTGGCGGGCGCCGCCGCGGGGGTCACGGTGACCGTCCCCGACATCACGACGGTCAGGCCGGCGACGTAGATGGCGGTGACCTGGGGCACGGTGTAGACCGCGCTGGTGGCGGCGGCGAGGGTCACCGTGGTGAATGCGCTGCCCGACCAGTAGACCAGGGTGCCCGCCCGGGCGAAGGTCGCCGCGGCGGGGCTGACGCCCGACTCGGAGTTGGCGCTGTCGGAATAGCCGGTGAGGCTGACCAGCGCCGGCGTGCCGCCGAACGCCGCGGAGACGTCCACCGGGGCCGCCCGCGAGTCGTAGACCTTGTCGCCGGCCAGCAGGCTGGTGAGGCCGCCGGTGTGCGCGGCGCCGAGCACCCGGGAGGTCCCGGCAGCGACGCAGCCGGCACCCGATGTGGCGGTGCAGTGGCCGCTGAGGCCGGTGAGGAACCGGCCGCCGTAGGCGCGCGACGGGCTCGCTCCCGCGGCGGCGTCGGCCAGCGTGAAGGAGCGCACGCCCAGGGCGTTCGTCGCCAGCAGGACCGACGACGTCCCGCCGGGCGTCACCTGCGCGCTCGAGCAGGCCTGGCTGGTCAGCAGTGCCGTGCCGGCGCTGTCCGGGCAGGCCGGCGCCGCCGCGGCCGCCATGGTGCTCAGCGCCGAGCCGGCATCCGAGACGGCCGTGTTGACCGTGAGCAGGTTGCCACCGCCGTTGGAGGTGAGCGCCGACGCCGACTGGGTCGCGGTCGTCGCCGCCAGGGGCGACCGGGCGACTCCCGTCGAGGGGTCGGTGTCGGCCGAGGACGTGCCGGTGACACCACCGGAGGCCAGGTTCGTGCTCGAGCCGGTGATCTTGCCCGCCGACGTCGTGGCACTGGACTGCGCGGAGACGGTCTGCTCGCTCTGCAGCCGGGTCGACACCCCGGGCAGGGCGACGGAGCCGAGGGTGGCGTCCATGCCGTTGAGGATCCCGAGGGAGCCGGCCCGGTTGGACTGGACCGACAGGGTCCCGCTGTGCAACCCGGCGTCGGTGTAGAGGAACGCCTGGCAGGGTCCGGAGAACGGGTGCGTCACGTTCGACAGGCAGCCGGACGGGGAGTACAGCTGCGAGCGGACGGACACCGTCTTGGTGACCCCGCGGGTCAGGTTGCTCGACCAGGAGCCGGTGACCGTCAGCCAGTATCCGGAGGCTCCGACCAGGTCGGTGTCCACTACTCGGGTGACATATGCCTTGATGGTGTATTGCACCTTGCCGACCTTCGTGACGGCGGCGGGCTGCACGTGCGGGTTGAGCGGGGCGATCTGGGAGCCGGTGCTCACCACGATCGCCTCGCTGACCCCCTTGACCACCAGCCGTGCGTTCGTGCACGGGCTGGTGCCGCCGGTGATGTTGCCGTCGCCGGCGAGATCGGAGCACAGCATCCCGCCCGTGACGGTGCCGTAGGGCAGGGCCCGCATCTGCTCCATCGCACGGTTGACCAGTGCGCTGGCGGCCTGTCGCTGGTGCCCCAGCGCGACCAGGCCGAGCGACCGCAACTGCGCGTCCATCAGGCCGAGCATCCCCACCGAGATGATCAGCAACGCGATGATCGTCTCGACCAGGGTGAAGCCGGCGTCCAAACCTGCCCCGGTGCGCCGGGAGTCGATGGCCCTGCGAAGTCTGGTCACCAGCAGGCTCCTCGTCCGTCCACCCCGGGCGCGCGACCAGCGTCGCGTCACCCCGTCCATCGGTCGGAATCCCGTCGATCTTTAACCTCGGGACGGCCCGGCCGGGGACGGCCGTCCTTTCCGACATCTGCCGGCATCAGCCGGCGGCGGACGTGCAGGCGCCCTCGGCAAGCCCGCCGGCGGCCGAGTGCTTGTAGCCGACGACCGCCTGGTTGCCCTTGGGGTTGGTGAGCGTGAGGCACCAGGCGGTGCTGTCGGTGAAGAACTGCGGGCCGAGCGCGTTGTTGGTGCTGGCGACGCCCAGGTCCTGGGTGCTGGCCGCGACGACCGGCGGACCCGCGGACCCGGGGATGTTGAGCTGGTAGTGGCCCGACACCAGCGTCACCGTCGGGGCGGCGGTGTTGTCGATGAAGTAGGTCACGACCCCCAGGCCGACCGTCGAGAGGTCGGCCTTCGCGGCGGTGTCCTGGGCCTTCTTGCGCTGGGTGAGCAGCACCGGGATGGCGATCGCGGCCAGGATGCCGATGATGATGATGACCATCAGGAGCTCGACGAGGGTGAAGCCGCCGTCGTTGCCGGCCGCCGCCGACCGGTGGATGCGGGCGATCATGTCGGCCCGCGACGTTTCGCTGCACACGACCCTGCGTACGGCAGGCAGATCATGACGAGCGGAGACCACACCCCCGCCCGCAGACAGCCGCGCCGCACGCCGCCAAGGTGGCGGCGGCGGGTCAGCCGTTCGCGCTGGCGCATGCACCCTCCACCAGGCCGTTGGCGGCGGAGTACTTGTAACCGACGAGCGCCTTGTCGCCCTTCGGGTTGACGACCGTGACGCACCACGCCGTGCCGCTGACGAAGTACTGCACTCCCAGCGCGTTGTTGGGGCTGACCCTGCCCAGGTCGACCGTGGAGGCCGGCACGGCCGGCGGGCCGGGGTCCGCGACGATGTTGAGCCTGTAGCGACCGGCCACGATGTTCACCGCCGGGGAGCCCGGGTTGTCGACGAAGAAGTTCGCGACCTCCTTGCCGATGGTGGTGACGTCGGACTTGGCGGCGGCGTCCTGGGCCTTCTTGCGCTGGACCAGGAACACCGGGATGGCGATCCCGGCCAGGACACCGATGATGAGCATGATCACCAGGATCTCGGTGAGGGTGAAACCCTCGTCCCGGGCGGTGCCTGACCTTCGCATGCGAGCGAGCATTTCGGTCACTCCTGATGCCGTGTTTATCGGGCACTCTGCCCAACTGAATGAGCTGTGGCGAAGCGGCAGCCTCGGCTGGCTGGCTTCGCCGGAAGGCGTCGGCCGGTGTGCTCAGCCCGTGGCGGCCGCGCATGGGGCACCGGTGACCAGCCCGTTGGCGGCCGAATACTTGACGCCTGCCGCGGCCTTGTCACCCTTGGTGTTGGTGACCGTGACGCACCAGGTGGTGCTGTCGGTGAAGAACTGCGAACCGCCAGGGACCAGGTTGTTCGTGCTGGCCATGCCCAGGTCGACCGTGTATGCGGCGACGGCCGGCGGGCCGACGACGGCGGCGATGTTGAGCTGGTAACGGCCGCCGACCAGCCGGACCTTCGCACGCGAGCGAGCATTGTCAGCTACCCCCTGGGTGACGATTCAGTCGGCGGTTGGGCGGGAGCGCGGCGGAGGGGCGGCTCGTGTGGACGCCGCCCCCTCACCTCGTACACCTGCTGTGTCCGGTGGATCAGCGCTGCTCGGACTACGGGCAGACACCTTCGGCGAGACCGCCGCTGGCGGAATACTTGTATCCGACAACTGCCTTGTCACCCTTGGGGTTGGTGATGGCGACGCACCACACCGTGTCGCTGGTGATGGCGTTGGTTCCGACCACGTTGTTGGTGCTGGCCTTGCCCAGGTCGACCGTGTATGCGGCGACGGCCGGCGGGCCGACGACGGCGGCCACGTTGAGCTGGTACCGGCCACTGACCAGGGTCACGGTGGGAGCGGCCGTGTTGTCGACGAAGTAGGTCGCGACCTCCTTGCCGATGGTCGAGACGTCGGCCTTGGCCGACGTGTCCTGTGCCTTCTTGCGCTGGCTGAGGAACACCGGGATGGCGATCGCGGCCAGGATGCCGATGATGATCATGACCACGAGGAGCTCGATGAGGGTGAAGCCCTCGTCCTTCTCCTCCATGGACTTGCGGATGCGAGCGAGCAT
>JBBRYN010000024.1:0-43359 GCA_038237645.1 Mycobacteriales bacterium | reverse complement strand
ATGCTCACTCGACTGCATCGGCCCCGACGTCAGCCCGGTGATCCTCCGGCCAGAGCGTCGCCCAGGGGTGTACGGCGGTAGAGCACCGACCGGCCGGCACGGGACCGGCTGAGCAGTCCGGCGTGGTGCAGGACCGCCAGGTGATCGCCGACTGCACCGACGGCAAGGGGGAGGACGCGCGCCAGTTGGGTGGTGCGCGCGGGGTCGTCCAGCGCAGTGAGCAGCCTCGCCCTGGACCCGCTCAGCAGGGCGTCCAGCGCACCCGGCGCCGGGCGACGGGAGGTCTCCCACAGCGCCCTCGGGGCCCGGCACGCGCTACTGCTCACCGCCGGATGCCACCTCTGCGCGGCTGTGGTGACCCGGGCCGGACTGCCGGACCTGCCCGGCCAGCTGTTTGGGGAGGGTCGTTCGGTACTGCGCCGGAGTTGGAGCGTCAATCGGCGATTCGCCACAGACCACGCGGCGCGCACTCTGCTGCAGGCGCAATGGCTCCCGCCGGGCCTTGCGGTCGGCGCCGAGAGTCTGGTGGTGCCATAGGCAGGGATCCGCGGCTTTCCGGCCGGCTCGGCCGGCTTGTTGCTGGCCTGCCTGCCCATCGGGATGCTGGTCGGGGACCTGATCGTCGGCCGGGTTGCTGCGGCCGGCTGTCCGGGAGCGGCTCGTCGCCCCATTGGTCGCTCTCCTGGGGTTGCCCCTGCTCGTCCTCGCAGCGGATCCGCCGATCGCGGTCGCCGCAGGGCTGCTGGGTTTGGCCGGTGTGGGGTTCGCCTACCAGTTGGGCATCCAGCGGCGGTTCCTCATCGCGGTGCCCGAGGACATGCGCGGTCATGCATTCGCCCTGTCCTCGACCGGGCTGATGTCGGTGCAGGGGATCGCTCCGGTCGCGTTCGGGCTGCTCGCGGAGGTGCTCCCGGTCGGTCCCGCCATGGCGGTCGCCGGTGTCGCCCTCCTGCTCACCGCGGCCGCCGTTGGACGGTGGCTGCGGCAGCGAGGTACCCGGCCGGGCCAGGACCGCCGATCTGGTTACGGCTGCGAGTCCGGCATAATCCCAGTGTGCCTGAAGGCAAGGGAGGAGCCTGATGTACGTACCCGCCTCTTTCGCGGTGGACGACGGCTCCGTGCGTGACCTGTTGACCCACCACGGAGCGGCCGACCTCGTGACGTCGACGCGGGAGGGACTGCTCGCGACGTTGCTGCCCTTCGTGTACGACCCTGCTGTGGGCGACCGGGGCGCGCTGCTCGGGCATCTGGCCCGCAACAACGAGCAGTGGCGCCACGAGGTGCAGGGGGAGGCGCTGGTCATCGTGCGCGGTCCGGACGCTTACGTCTCACCCTCCTGGTATGCGTCCAAGCTCGAGCACGGGCGGGTGGTGCCGACCTGGAACTATGTCACCGCGCACGTCTACGGCGCGCTGGTCGTCCACGACGATCCCCGCTGGGTCGAAGCCTTGGTCCGCCGGCTGACGCAGAAGCACGAAGCCGCCGGCCCACGGCCGTGGTCGGTGGACGACGCCCCCGAAACCTTCGTCACCGGCCAGCTTCGCGCGATCGTCGGTGTCGAGGTGGTGATCAGCCGGGTGCACGCCAAGGCCAAACTGAGCCAGAACCGGTCGCAGGCCGATATCGACGGGGTGATCGCCGGACTGCAGGACAGCGGCGACGCCGCATTTGCCGACGCGGTGCGCGCCGCCCGGCCGGACCGGACGGGGTGAGTTGCGGCCTGCGCCCGAACCGCGGCAATGAGCGGCGACGTCACGGCCGGGTGGGCGGGTCTGCAGCCCCGTCCCATCCCGGCCCACGGACGGGCTACGCGAGGTGCCGCTCGGCGTAGACCCGCATCGCGTCCCGTACCAGCAGCGCGGTGCCCGGGCTGTGCCGGTCGTAGTTCACCGTGAAGCGTGGGTCGTCGACGTACATCCGACCCAGCCCGACGAAGTGGTCCCGCGTCGGGCTGGTCGTGATCGACAACCACTCGTACTGGCGCTGGGTGATCGCCTGTACCTCGTCACTGTCCGCCGACTTGCCGGCCAGGTGTGCCTCGGCGAAGTCCTTGGCGATGTCGAGGTGTCGCTGCTGAAATGCCCGCTTGTCCTGCGCGGTCAGCGAACGCCACCAGCGGTCGCCCTTCTCGTAGGCCTTCCGGCCCCACCGTTCGGTGACCTCACCCTCGTACTGGGTGTGGTCGAAGCCGTCGAATGCTTCCTCTGCCATCAGTTGTTCACCTCCTTCCTTCTTGCGCAACGTCGTCCTCACCGACTCGATCTGCCGGCCGATCCGCAGGCGCTCCTGCTCGAGCAGCCACAGGTGCGTCCGCAGGGCGGCCGCCACGTCCTGCTGCCCTTCGAGCACCTCGGCGACGGCCGGCAGGCCGAGACCCAACTCGCGCAGCAGCAGGATCCGCTGCAGGCGCACCAGGGCTTCCTGGTCGTAGTAGCGATAACCGTTACTCGCCACCCTGCTCGGCGGAAGCAGGCCGATCGCGCCGTAGTGGCGCAGCGTGCGGCTCGTTGTCCCGGCCGAACGTGCGACCTCCTGGATCGACCATTCCACGCTGTGTCACCTCCCTGATCGGCCACGTCCCTGATCTGCACCGAGCAAACCCGAGCGTAGATCTTGACGTCGCGTCAAGGTCAACAGAGAAGGTCTCGCGGCCGATACGGCAGACACGGGCCGGTCGTTCGACCCGGGCTGGTCGCCGCCGGCCGAAACCGGACACCGGGTCGGACTCAGGGTCGCCTGTCACAGCCCCGGTGCGGTGGACGAGGCCATCGACCTCGTCGCCCCGCTCGCGCCGACCCGAGCGCCTACCAGCGCTCGACGAGGTGTTCCCGGCCGGGTGGCGGTTCGTACGGCTCGGGCCAGAAGTCGGTGACGCGGCTGATCAGCCCGTCGGTGAACTCGAAGAACGCCATGGCGTCGTCGGTATCGTCGCCCACCCGCCACTCGAACCACACGACGCCGCGGCCCTCGTCGGCGATGACGACCTTGGACCGGAGGTGCCAGTCGCCGGGGAATTCCTGGTTGAACTGCAAGTAGCGGTCCCTACCCCGGATCCGCTCGCGGCTCTGCGGGATCTCGTAGACGACGTCGGCGTGCAGCAGATCTGCCCAGGTCTCCCAATCCCGTGCCTCCAGGCTGGTGACGAACATCTCGACTCGATCACGCGGGCCAGGCACGTGAGCAAGCTACCGCGTTCCCCTGACCCCAGCGGCGTGGTGGATATGGCGGCCCGTCTAAGATAGTCTACGCGCAGACTATCTTAGGGAGTGCCGTCATGTGGACGTACGAACACAGCATCGACCTCGACACCGGCGCCCAGGCCACCGCGATCTGGCGGCTCTGGGCCGATGTGGACAACTGGGGCAGCTGGAACCGCGACATCGAGCGGATCGAGATCGTCGGGCCGTTCGCGGTGGGAGCCGAGATCACGATGACGCCGGCGGGGCAGGATCCCATCCGGCTGCGCGTCGTCGAGCTGATCGAGGGGGAGTTGTTCGTCGACGAGGCCACCATCGACGGTCTCACCCTGTGCACCATGCATCACCTCGCCCGAACCGGCGGCAACCACGCGCGGGTGGTCTACCGGATGGAGGTCACAGGGCCGGGCGCCGATCGGATCGGCCCGCAGATCGGCCCGGCCATCACCGCGGACTGGCCCGACACGATGGCCGCGCTGGTCGCGCTGGCGGCGTCGACCCCCCCGGCTCCACCGGACGCAGCAGCCGCGCCGACCCGGCGTTGATGGCGCTGCAGCCGGCCGACAGTCCGGGTTTCCTGCTCTGGCACGCCACCCTGCGCTGGCAGCGGAGCATCGCCGCAGTACTGTCCCCGCTGGAGCTCACCCACGTGCAGTTCGTGCTGCTTGCCTGTGCGTGGTGGCTCAATTCTCAGGGAGAGCAGCCCAATCAGCTGGCGCTGGCCCGTCAGGCCGGCACGGACGTGAAGATGACTTCCCAGGTGCTCGCCACCCTGGAACGCAAAGGACTGATCGCACGCACTGTCGACGTCAGCGACACCCGGGCCAAGCTGCTGCGGGTCACCAGCCGCGGAGCCGAACTCGCACCGCGAGCCGTCGCTGCGGTCGAGCGGGTGGACGCACAGTTCTTCGAGCCGGTGCCGACTGAGGACGCCTTGGCCCTGCTGCACCGGCTGGCCCGCCGTGAACCGTGAACCGGTCGCCGGTCATTTGACAGGCTGGCCCCGATCAGCCGGCCAATTCGGTAACAACCAGCTCCGGGGTGGGGGTCAGCAGTTGGAAGAGCGTGTTGTCCTGCCAGTTGCCGGCGATCTCTTGTAGGAGGGTGCGGTCCCGCACCTCGTGAAGCCGAGCCGCTCCAGGACCCGGTGCGACCGCACGCCGTTCCTTGCTTCGCTCGATGCTCACTCGCCTAGCGCTGGCTCCAGGGCCTGCTGGTGAGGTCGCGTTGCAGTGTCTTGAGCCGGCTGGCGACGACGTCGCGGTCGAGGTAGGCCTGCCGCATGTGCCGGGAACCGGTGCCGAGCTTGAACGCGGTGCGGCTGTGGATGATCCGGAAGTTGTCGATCATGAACATTTCACCGGGCTGGAGCTTGAACCGGATCTGGTTGGCGTCGTCGCCGATCAGTGCAGAGTAGACGCGTCGCGCGGCGAAGAACGCGTCGATCACGTCGGGGTCCAGGGCGGGGATGCGGTCGCTGCGACCGTGAAAGCGCACGTGATCGATCGAGCCGTCGGTGGCGAGGTCGATGAAGGGGCTGGCGTGTTCGAGGATGGCCTGTTCGTCGGCGTAGCGCCAGTTCACCGGCACGGTGGTGAGCGTCTGGAAGAGGTCGGGATGATCGCGGCGGATGGTCTCGGCGACGTGGAACCCGTCGGTCATGCCGGATTCGCCGCCTTGGGCGTCGTTGGCCAGGCAGTGAAGCAGCACGAAGCCCGGTTGCGGGACGCGGTAGGGGTTGTCGGTGTGCGGTTCGAGCGCGCGGGGCGTCATGCTCAGGTCGTAGGCGTGTTCGGATGAGACGGCTTTGATGTCTTCGATGGCGCCGTTGTTGGTGATGCGAATGAACCCGATGAGGTCGACAAGGGCCAGCATGCCGTCCGGTTCGTGGGGGATGCCTCGGATGACGGCGAACCCGAGCCGGGCGACGTCCTCAAGGGTGTCCAGGATCGCGGCCGGATCGCGCTGCAGGTCGTCGATGTCATGCCAGGGCAGCCCGGGCAGGGTCGCCGCGTCCCACAGCAGTCGCTGCCCGGTGAAGTCGTGAAAGAGCGGGTCCTCGGCGGCGCGGCGCAGCGTGGCGAAGTCGTATCGGGCGCGGTGATCGTCGCTGAAGGTCAGCCACAGCCCGGCTTGATCGGCCTCGGCTCGGGCGATGACGACGTCGGCGGGCAAGGTGTCGCCGTCGCCGAGTTTGTGCCCGCTCGTCCGGTCGCGCCACTGCGGGTTGGTGGACGCCTCACGCAGCCACAGGGCGGTGTAGGCGTGGGCGAACCCGTCGTCGTCCTTGAGGTGCAGGCGGGTGCCCATATTCACGTACTGCATGCGATGCCTCCCGGCAGCGGTCGATGAGGATGTCAGCATCGTCTGCGTCGGGCGCGCGTTGCTTCCGATAATCTGCCTAGTTGTAATGGAAACTGGCCTGGTCGAACCCACCGTGACCCTGTCCCGGGAGCTGTCACCTGGATCGACGATCGCGGCGCACCGGCACCGGGGCAATCAGATCGTCTACGCCAGCCGCGGGGTGCTGGCAGTGAGCACGGAAGCCGGGTCATGGGTCGCGCCGGCGACGCGGGCGATCTGGGTGCCGGCCGGGGTGCGGCATTCCCACCGTGCCTACGGCGCGACGAGCCTGCACACCGTCGGCCTGGATCGCCGGGCCAACCCGCTCCGATTGACCACGCCGGCGGTGTTGGAGGTCAGCCCGCTGCTGCGGGAGCTTCTGGTCGTCTTCGCGGCCGGCTCCTCCGACTCGTCACGCCGGCGGGCACGGTTGCGGGCCGTGCTGCTCGATCAACTGCTGACTAGTCGGCAGCGGGGGCTGCATCTACCGGTGCCGCGTGACGAGCGGTTGGCGGCCGTCTGCACGCTCCTCACCGTGGACCCCGCCGATGCGCGGTCGCTTGCCGAGTTGGGTCGGTCGGTCGGTGCCGGGCACCGGACGCTGACCCGGTTGTTCGCCGCGGAGTTCGGCATGTCCTTTCCCCAGTGGCGCACTCAGCTGCGCCTGCAACTTGCCTTGCGGCTTCTGGCCGAGGGGCACTCGGTGACCGTGACGGGGCAGCGCTGTGGCTGGGCCAGCACCAGCGCGTTCGTCGATGTGTTCGGCCGGCACATGGGATATACGCCGGGCAATCGAAAACCGGCCAACTGAATCGTTTCGCTGCTGGCGTCTTTGCGACAGAATGACGCCGATTAGCGGAAGCGGGGCTTGGCGATCAGCAGTGATGGTAGAGGTATGCCTCTACCATCACGCATACGCGGTTCCGTGGCGATCCTCGTCGCCGGCCATGCGATCAACGACATCTATCAGGGCGCAGTTCCCGCTCTGGTGCCGTTCCTAGCTGCCCAACGCGGCTTTGGCTACCTCGATGCAGCGGGGATCACCCTCGCCGCCACCCTCCTCTCGTCGATCGCTCAGCCGTTGTTCGGGCTGCTCACCGACCGCTGCCCGGCACCTTGGCTGGTGCCAGCCGGGACGGTGGTGGCCGGGGCCGGCATTGCCGCCTCCGGCGTCGCCGGCAGCTACGCGCTGACTTGGCTGGTCGTTGCCGCCTCCGGGTTGGGGGTGGCCGCCTACCATCCCGAATCGGCCCGGCTGGCCCGCGTGGCGAGCGCCGGCAGCCATGTCGCGATGAGCTGGTTCTCCCTCGGCGGGAATCTCGGCTTCGCCGCCGGCCCGTTGCTGGTCACCGGCGTGCTTTCCGCGACCGGACTGGCCGGAACGCCGCTGCTGGTGGTCCCAGCGTTGGCAGGCAGCCTGATCACCGCGGCGATGCTCTGGCGCTGGAGGAACTCCCGGAGTGCTGACCCAGCCGCTCAACCAGCCGTGCCCGCGGCGTCGGCCGCTTCGGATTCCGCCGGGTGGGGTCTCGCCGATGATTGGCGGGCGTTCCGGTGGCTGTCGCTCGCCGTCGTGTGCCGCTCGGTTGTGGCCTTCGGCCTGAGCACGTTCCTGGCACTCCACGTACAGGAGGAGACAGGTGGCGGCACCGCTGCAGGCGAGGCGGCGCTGGTCGTGTTGTTCGCCACGGGTGCCGTGGGCACGCTCGTCGGGGGTCGTCTCGCCGGCCGGTACGGCCGGGTGCGTACCGTTCGCGTCGCCTACGCGGCGCTGATGCCCGCGCTGGCCGCGTTGGTGCTGCTGTCCGGCCCTGCGGTCTACCTCGCCGTCGCCGCCGTAGGTGTCATCAGCTACATCCCGTTCTCGTTGCACGTCACGCTCGGCCAGGACTACCTCCCCAACCGGATCGGAACCGCCAGCGGCGTCACACTCGGCCTGGCCGTCAGCATCGGCGGCATCACTGCTCCGGCGCTCGCGGGCCTCGCCCAGGCGACGACACTGCCCACCGCGCTGAGCGCGCTTCTCCTGTTTCCTCTCATAGCATGGTTTGCCACCCGTTCATTGATCGAGCCCCAACAGGTCCTGACAGCACGGCCGACGACGTCGGCACGGCGGTGACGCCGTGACCGGCGGACGGGCCGTCGATCGATCGCCGGACCGCTGCCGCCGGCCCTCCACCAGCCCTACCCCCATCGGCACTGAGCCGTTCGCCGGAAACCGCATCCGGGTTTACGTTCAGACACACAGCTTCCGACTGACCAGCCCCACCCCCTTGGGGCACTGAGGATGTCGCGGTGGTACATCTGATCGACGCCGCCGACCGGGCCGCGTTCAAGCGGTGTCGCCGTCAGTGGGACTTCAGCGCCGCCACCCGACGCGGCCTGCAGCCACTGCGAGCAGACGCGGTCGACCTGGATCGGGCCGTACGCGATGCGCTTGCCGTCTATTACTTCCCGGGGATGTGGGACTGGGACTCCGCCATCGTGCTGCCACTGGTGGTCAAGGCGCTGGCCGACTCGCTGACCCGCCAGCGTGCAGCCGTCGCCGGCCGAGACCCACTGTCCGATGAGGACGATGCTTTGTGGCGGGCTGCCCTCGTCCAAGGTCGTCTGCTCCTGGAGCGCTACTTCGCCTGGGCACCTGCCGTCGACCGCTTCTCACCGGTGCGGGTGGAGGTCGACTTCGATGCGATCGTCCCAGACCCGAACCACCTCGACGCGGGCCTGCTGGCTCCCGACGGCGAGGAGTTCCGCTACACCGGGCGGATCGCACTGCTGGCCCTCGACGAGCACGACCGATACTGGGTCGTCAACCACCGAGTCCGCGACGGCCGCCTGCCACCGACCGAGCAACTTCTGTTGGACGAGGAGTCCGTGGCGGCCTGCTGGGCCTGGGGAGTCTTCTACGACGGCATGGAGGTGGCCGGCACGATCCACAACGAGCTCGTGAGCAGCGTGCCGGATATGGGGAGCGGCGCCGCGCTGCTGTCGGCATCCGCGGCGTACCACCCCAGAGGCGGGATCCCCCAGAACGAAGCGAGCGGCGGTGGGCGCTCGGTCTCCTCGCCGCGCCGCATGTACATCAAGGGACGCTCGGCGGAGGTCACCGAACGGACACGGCAGAGCGAGGGTGACGGCTTCCGCCGTACCGCGATCAGGAGGGACCCGGCCGAGATCCGGGTGGCCGGCATGCGGCTGGCCCAGGAGGCAGCCGACATGATCGGCGCCGGCACCCGCAACTATCCCAATCCGTCCGTCGAGCACTGTCCGAGCTGTGCGTTCGTGCCACCGTGCCTGGCCGTCGACGAGGGCGTCGATGCCGAGGCTCTGCTGGCCGCCTCCTACCGCCGGCGCCCGGCCGGTGCCGGCGACGTGGGCAGGTTGGGCGGGACCCCGTACGGAGTCGGTCGGGGCTGGGTCCTCGACTCTGAGGTGAAGCGAGCACCACCCGCAGGCACGGGGGACTGACGGGGCGCTTCAGCAGCGCGGACTAGCCTGGCACCCGATCGTCTCGCGCGAGATAGGAGCTGAATGCTCGTCCTGCACGGCTTCTGGTCCACCGCGAACGGCTTGTGCCTGTGGTCCGAGGACTCCGATTTCACGGTGAAGAGTCCCAGCCAGGCGCTGTGCTCGGCCCGGGCACATCCGTTCTGCGCAGCTGCGGACGTCATCGCCGGGATCCACGCCGGCAAGCCCGGTGCCGCGGTCCTGCTGTTGCCATCCTTGCGGTCGGCGCCCCTGGACTCGCCGGAACTGATCCGGATCACGCCGCGCCCGGCACCACGGACCGACCCGGCTCTCCTGTCCTGGACCGTCCCGGTGGTTTCCCTCGATGCCGCGTCGGCGCTGATCGCTCTGTGCGAGCCCGCCGCGGATGTCCGGTACGGCGCGTCGATCGGCTACCTCGCCGACCTGGCGGCCTTCGCCCGGGAACTGGTCGAGCGCGGCAGGGTCTTGCCGACGCTGGCGCGTGACGGGGACGGGGTTGCCACCGACAGGGCCGTGGCGCTGTGGCGTCCGGTGGTGCAGGGTCCGGATGTCGTCGCGATGGACTCGCTCATCGCCGCGATGCCGCCGGTGTGCCGAGCCGAGCAAGGTAGGCACGACGCGCACGAGCTGGCCACCTCGGCGGTGCACGCCATGCTGGACGCTGCCATGCGTGCAGCGTTGCCGCCAGGGACCGATCTCCTGCCGCCACGGCGCGGCCGCCGGCCGAAACGTCTGCCGGTCACCGAAGCGTGGCTCACGGCGCTGGCCTTGCCGGACGGCCGATTCGAGGCGGATCCCGCCGACCTCGACATGCTGGCCGAGTCGCTGCGGCCGTGGGCGGACGTCGGGGTCGGCAAGGCCGGCCCGGCCAGAGCGACCTTCCGGCTGTCCGAAGCCGAGAGCGAGGAGGCTCCGGCGGTCCCTGGATGGCGGCTGGAGTTCCTGCTGCAATCCATGGCGGACCACAGCCTGCTGGTTCCCGCCGAGCAGGCATGGAACGACAGCGGCGCCCTGAGCCGGTGGCTGGCACACCCTGAGGAACTACTGCTGGCTGAGCTCGGCCGGGCCAACCGGATCTACCCCGAACTCGCGGCGGCTCTGCGTACCACCCGCCCGACACACCTCTGGCTCGACGCCGAAGGTGCCCACCACTTCCTGTCCACCGTCGCTGCGCTGCTCGACGAGGCCGGATTCGGTGTGCTGTTGCCGTCCTGGTGGGACCGGCGGCGCAAGCTCGGGCTCGCCCTGTCGGCGCACACCCCGGTCGACGGTGTGGTCGCCAAGGCCAGCAAGTTCGGCCGGGACCAGCTAGTTGAGTTCCGTTGGGAGCTTGCGGTCGGCGACGACACCCTCACCGAGGACGAGATCGCCGCGCTCGCCGAAACCAAGGCACCGCTGATCCGGCTGCGCGGCCAGTGGGTCGCGGTGGACCCGCATCAGCTACGGCGCGGACTGGATTTCTTGGCGCGCAAGCCCACCGGGCCCATGACGGCGGCCGAGATCATTACCCTCGCGTCCAGGCATCCAGACGACGTCGACACCCCCCTGCAGGTCATCTCGGTGCGAGCAGACGGCTGGCTGGGCGAGCTGCTCAGCGGGACGACTGCCCAGTCACTTCGACCACTCGACCCTCCGCCCGGCTTCACCGCGACGCTGCGCCCCTATCAGCGCCGCGGGTTGTCGTGGTTGGCGTTCCTGTCCTCACTCGGACTGGGCAGTTGCCTCGCCGACGACATGGGGCTGGGTAAAACCGTGCAACTGCTGGCGCTGGAGTGTCTGGAGCGCTACCGGGCTCCCCACAACGGCCCCACGCTGTTGCTGTGCCCGATGTCGTTGGTCGGCAACTGGCAGCGGGAAGCAGCCCGGTTTGCGCCCGACCTGCGGGTCTACCCGCATCACGGCGGCGCACGACTGCACGGTGACGGGCTGCGCGAGCGCCTCGGCGACACCGATCTTGTCGTCACCACCTACGCCACGGCCAGCCGCGACATCGACGAGCTGGCCGGATACGAGTGGCACCGGGTCGTGCTGGACGAGGCGCAGGCGGTGAAGAACAGCCTGTCCCGAGGGGCCAAGGCCGTGCGGAGGCTCGATGCGGGACACCGCGTCGCGCTTACCGGGACCCCGATGGAGAACCGCCTCGCCGAGCTGTGGTCGATCATGGACTTCCTCAATCCGGGCTTGCTCGGGTCAGCCGAGCTGTTTCGCACCCGCTACGCGATCCCGGTCGAACGCTACGGGCAGATCGAGCCGGCCGACCGGCTGCGCGCGATCACCCGGCCGTACGTGCTGCGACGGCTCAAGACCGACCCGGCAATCATCGACGACCTGCCCCAGAAGATCGAGATCAAGCAGTACTGCCAGCTCACCACCGAGCAGGCCTCGCTGTACCAGTCGATCGTCGACGACATGCTGGAGAGGATCGAAAACACCCAGGGGATCGAACGGCGTGGCAACGTACTCGCCGCGATGACCAAGCTCAAGCAGGTCTGCAACCACCCGGCGCAACTGCTGCACGACCGGTCGCCCATCGGCACCCGCTCCGGCAAGGTGATCCGGCTGGAGGAGATCCTGGAGGAGATCCTCGCCGAGGGCGACCGGGTGCTGTGCTTCACCCAGTTCACCGCGTTTGCCGAGATGCTGATGCCGCACCTGGCCACGCGTTTCGGCCAGGACGTGCTGTACCTGCACGGTGGGACCCCCAAGGAGCGGCGCGATGAGATGGTGGCTCGCTTCCAGTCCGGATTCGGCCCGCCGATCTTCCTGCTGTCGCTGAAGGCGGGCGGAACGGGGCTCAACCTCACCGCCGCCAACCATGTGATTCACCTCGACCGGTGGTGGAACCCGGCCGTGGAGAATCAGGCGACCGACCGCGCTTTCCGGATCGGGCAGAAGCGCACGGTGCAGGTCCGCAAGTTCATCTGCACCGGCACCCTGGAGGAGCGGATCGACGACATGATCGAGGAGAAGAAGGCGCTGGCAGATCTCGTGGTCAGCGACGGCGAGCGGTGGCTGACCGAGCTGTCCACCCGCGATCTGCGCGAGGTGTTCGCACTGTCCGCGGGAGCCGTCGGTGACTGACTGGTACCCGCCGAGGTCGCGCCCCCGCACCGTCGAGGGCGGGCTCAGGGCGCGCAGCACACGCGGTGCGATCGCCCAGACCTGGTGGTCCGAGCGGTTCATCGAGGTCCTCGAAGGCATCGGCATGGGAAACCGGCTCCAGCGCGGTCGGGGCTACGCACGCGCGGGTCAGGTGATTTCTATGGAGGTGCAGGCTGGCTCGGTCACTGCTCAGGTGCAGGGAAGCAGAGCTCGGCCCTACCGCGTACGAATCGGGATCGCCGCGTTCGGCAAGTCCGAGTGGGCGCAGGTCGAACAGGCCCTGGCCGGCAACGCGTGGTACACCGCCGTGCTGCTGTCCGGCGAGATGCCCGAGGACATCGAGGACGTCTTCGCTGGTCGAGGGCTGTCGCTGTTCCCGGCCACCGCGCGTGATCTGTCGCTGGACTGCTCCTGCCCCGACCATGCGGTGCCGTGCAAGCACCTTGCCGCGACGTGCTACCTGCTCGCCGAATCCTTCGACGACGACCCGTTCGCCATCCTGGCCTGGCGCGGGCGTGAACGGGAGGATCTACTGGCCAACCTGCGGGCCGCCCGCTCCTCCGGTCCGCCGGCCGCGGACCGCCTCGAACAGCCGGGTCGGCCGCTCGCCGACTGCCTTGACCGCTACTTCGTCCCGCAGGCCGAGACTCGCCTGCCGAGCCCGCCTGTGACCTCGACCACGGTCCTCCTCGATCAACTTCCCGACGTCACCTCCGCTGTGCGCGGCCGACCGCTGATCGAGCTGCTCCGGCCCGCCTATCTCGCCCTCGGGCCCGACGACAACCGTCGATGACCGCCGAGGGAGCCGGGCGGCTTTCACGCCGATCTGCCGACCCGGTGCCTGCGTTGCTCTGCGTGATCTCGCCCGACGAAGCTCGCGCCCTGGCCCAGGAGCTCCTGGCGGCCGATTCGCCGCGGAGATGGCAGCATGTGCGGGCCGTCGGGCACCGGGCAGCCGAGATCAGCAGAATCGCTGGCTCCGATGCCGATGTGCTGATCGCGGCGGCCTGGCTGCATGACGTGGGCTATTCAGGGGCGGCGTCTGACACCGGGTTTCACCCGCTCGACGGCGCGCGCTGGTTGGTCCGTGCCGGCCTGGACGGTCGGGTCGCGGCGCTGGTCGCACATCATTCCTGCGCGCTGCTTGAGGCTGAGGAGCGAGGCCTGGCCGAGGTGCTCAGATCGGAGTTCACCAGGGAGGAGACCTCCGTGGCGGACGCCCTTTGGTACTGCGACATGACGACTGGCCCCGACGGCGAGCGGCTCACCGCGACGGAGCGGATCGCAGAAATCAAGACGCGTTACGGGCTAAGAGCAGCCTGATCTTGGTGCCATCCCAACCTGGTGTGTCACTTCACTGAGTAGCCGACGCCACACCTCCGGGGGGACCGCCGCCCGGTTGGCGAAGACCTCGACAACCTCGGACCGCGTGACCGCAGCGGCTCGGTTAGCCGGGAGCGCGTTCGGCCATAGGTATGACTCGGTGGTCGAACCGGCGGCGGGCCGGTACCGACTGTCTCCGACAAGGGAGGAAAGGTGAAGTGACTCAGATCGTGCGAGCGACAGACCCGTTGTGCCCGTCCTGCGGAGGCCTGTGCTGGACCGACGGCGCTACAGCCAGTTGTCGAGACTGCGGCGGCGCAGGTCGACTGCCGTCGGGTCACGGGCGAAGTCGCACATAGCCGGCCAGACGCATCCGTCGAGCAACCGTCCCGGCTTGGCTGCTGTCAGCGAGCGACGTCCGCTGGGACGGAGCAACTGTCATCGCGGTCACCCGCAACCCCCTCACCCACGAGGTTCAGTACACGACGAGTCGCAACGAACGATTCGCCGTCGGCGGCCATCTCCAGATCGTCCTCGTCCGACGCGGGCAGCGCCGAAACCAGGTGCTCGACCTGCGAAGGCCCGGGTCCTTCGCCCCCTTGGGTGGGCGTGGTCGGTAGCCTTTCATCTCACGATGATCGGCAGGGGGCGGGCGTGGTGCGAGCAGGGGTGGCGGGGGACTTCGACTACGAGTTGGGCGGTGCCGGCTATGTCGTCCAGCGCCGCACCGACCCGCGCGTCGCCGCACTCGTGCAGGCGGGCTTGGTGAGGCGCGGACCGTCATCAACGTCGGCGCCGGGGCGGGCTCCTACGAACCGCCCGGCCGGGACGTTACCGCGATCGAGCCGTCAGCGACGATGCGGGCCCAACGACCATCGCACTTGAGCGTCGCGCTCGACGTGAAGGCCGAGAATCTTCCGTTCACCGATGGCAGCTTCGACGCTGCGATGGCTATCGTGACGATCCACCAGTGGGCCGACACCGACCGAGGGTTGCAGGAACTGCGCCGCGTCAGCCGGGGCCCGGTGGTGATCTTGACCTTCGACGGTGACGCACTCGGTCTGCTGTGGCTGGCAGACTATGCACCAGAGCTGATCGCGGCAGAACGCCGTCGCTACCCCGACGTCGGCCACGTCACCGGAGTCCTCGGCGGCACCTGCAGCGTGGTGCCGGTGCCGATTCCGATCGACTGCGTCGACGGGTTCACCGAGGCTTACTACGGCCGCCCCGAAGGCTTCCTCGACCCAGTCGTACGCCGGTCCCAGTCCGCCTGGGGGTTCATCGATGCGGATACGACCGAACGGGCCGTTGCTCGGCTGCGCGGCGACCTGGCCAGCGGAGAATGGGACCGCCGTTACGGATATCTGCGCAGTCAGCCCAAGTTCGTCGGATCCCTGCGGCTGATCACCGCGCTACCGACCTGACCCGACATCAAAGCGGAACGGCACCGCGACACCGGCCAGCGGTGACCCGTCCGGTCGGAACGTCGACTCCACGACTCACCGATACCCGCGCAACGCGGATGAAGTGTCGGTCAGCGTTGACTGCGCGACAGACCCAGGCATGGCGCTCGGACCGAGCCGCACCAGCACCCGGCGATAGTCGTCAGCAGTCTCGGGCGTTCCAGGTTGTCGTTACCGACCACGATCGACCCTGGTCGCAGCCCGACCCGACGCCGCTCGGTGTGCGTCGGGTCAGTGTCCGAGGGGGGACTTGAACCCCCACGCCCCGTAAAGGGCACTAGCACCTCAAGCTAGCGCGTCTGCCATTCCGCCACCCGGACCGGGGCACGACCGCGCACAGGTCGCGGTCAGAAACTCTACCAACCGCCGCGGAGTGGCCTGGACGATCCGAGAGTGCCCGAGAAATCCCGATCTGCCCTCCTTGTGCTGCGTGTAACCTTTTAACTACACTGCGCAACATCACCTGTACGGGCCGTCGAGCCTGGGAGGCATCATGCGCAGCAGGTTCGCGAGAGCATCCGCCGTATTCACCGCCGCGCTCGTGGCCTGCATCGCAGGAGGGATCGCCGCGCCGCAGGCGGCGTCCGCCGCCGTCCGGGCGGCTGGAGCGCCGCCGTCCAGCATGGCCTCGCTCGGCGACTCGATCACCCGGGGCTTCGATGCCTGCGGCTGGTATCGCGACTGCACGGCCGAATCCTGGAGCACCGGTGATGACGCGGCGATCAACAGCCACTACCTGCGGATCCTCGCCGTCAACCCGGCGATCGGCGGCCACAACCTCAACGACGCGAGGACCGGCGCGCGGGCGTCCGACCTGGCTGGTCAGGCGCAGACCGCGCCGGTCAGCACGTCGAGTACGTCACCATCGAGATGGGGGCGAACGACGCCTGCACGTCGTCGGAGTCGACTATGACGCCCGTAGCGACCTATCGCGCGCAGATCGACGCCGGCCTGCAGGCATTGCAGACCGGGGTGCCCGACGCGCGGATCCTGGTTGCCAGCGTTCCCGACATCAAGCGGCTCTGGGAGATCGACCGGGGCAGCAGTGCCGCCCGCGGCGTGTGGTCGATCGGCGGCATCTGCCAGTCGATGCTGGCTAACGCCTCGTCGGACTCCGCCGCGGACAGTGCCCGCCGTGACCGGGTGCGCCAGCGCGTGGTCGACTTCAACGGCCAACTCGAGCAGGCGTGCAGTGTGTACGGCACCAACTGCCGCTTCGACGGGTACGCGGTCTTCAACTACCCCTTCGTTCCCAGCCAGGTCTCGGGCTGGGACTACTTCCATCCCAACAAAACGGGGCAGGCCACCCTGGCCGCAGTGACCTATGCAGCGGGGTTCGGCTGGTAGGAAGGGGGGCATGACGCAGCCCACCGCCGAGGACGAAGTCGTCGACATCTGCCGTGACCTCATCCGCATCGACACCTCCAACCCGACCAGCAACGAACGCGGTGCAGCGGAGTACGTCGCCGCGAAGCTGTCCGAGGTGGGCCTGCAGCCGGCGTTGCTGGAAAGCGAGCCCGGCCGGGCCAGCGTCGTTGCCCGGTTGGAGGGCACGGACCCTTCCCGCGACGCCCTGCTGATCCACGGTCACCTCGACGTGGTGCCGGCCGACCCGGCCGACTGGTCGGTCCACCCGTTCTCGGGGGAGATCTCGGACGGCTACCTGTGGGGGCGGGGCGCAGTCGACATGAAGGACATGGACGCGATGACGCTGGCGCTCGTACGGCAGTGGGTCCGGGAGGGGCGTCGGCCCCCGCGGGACATCGTGGTGGCTTTCGTCGCCGACGAGGAGGCGGGTGGCCTCAAGGGTGCTTCCTGGCTCGTGGACGAGCACGCCGATCTCTTCGAGGGGTGCACCGAGGCCATCAGCGAGGTGGGCGGCTTCTCGGTGACGGTCGGCAGCGATCGCCGGCTCTACCTCATCGAGACGGCAGAGAAGGGCATCGGCTGGCTGGAGCTCACGGCTCGGGGGAGGGCCGGACACGGCTCGATGATCAACGACGACAATGCCGTGACCCTGCTGTGTGAGGCCGTCGCCCGCCTCGGTCGGCACGAATTCCCGGTGCACCTGACGCCAACCGTACGGCGGCTCCTGACGGAGCTAGCCGACGCACTTGGGATCGCGCTCGACCTCGACGACGTCGAGGCGACGATCTCCAAACTCGGCCCGATCGCCCGGTTGATCGGGGCGACGATCCGCAACACCGTCAACCCCACGATGCTGGATGCCGGCTATAAATCCAACGTGATCCCGGGCCATGCCCGCGCCGTGGTCGACGGGCGCACTCTGCCGGGCCACGAAGAGGAGTTCGAGCGACAGATCCGCGAGGTGGTCGGCCCGGACATCGAGATGGACTGGTTGATCCGCGGTCCGGCGATCGAGACCACATTCGACGGTGCGCTGGTCGATGCGATGTGCGCCGCGATCCGGGCCGAGGATCCGGCCGGTCGGCCGGTGCCGTATCTGCTCTCCGGTGGCACCGACGCCAAGCACTTCGCCCGGCTGGGCATGCGGTGCTTCGGCTTCTCACCACTGCTGCTGCCGCCCGACCTCGACTTCGCCGCCCTCTTCCACGGGGTCGACGAGCGGGTGCCGGTGGATGCACTGAAGTTCGGCGTGCGGGTCCTCGACCGCCTCGTCACGAACAGCTAGCTAGGGCTGACGGCACCGACCGCGGACCCGGGCGGTCAGCCCGCTGCCTCCCGGTCCCGGATGAACCGGTCCCGGGGATCGATGCCTTCTGGTCGTCCGGTGTTGAGCCGGCTGTTGCGCTGTCCGTACGCGAAGTAGACGACGAACCCGATAGCCATCCAGATCGCGAATCGCAGCCACGTCGCGCTGGGCAGGTTGAGCATCAGGTAGAAGCTGGCCAGGACCGCCAGCGGGGCGACCACACGGACGGCAGGAACGCGGAAGGACCGATGCAGGTCCGGCTCCTTTCGGCGCAGCACCAGGACGGCGATCGAGACCAGGATGAACGCGAAGAGCGTCCCGATGTTGACCAGCTCGGCCAGCGTGCCGAGAGAGAAGTAGAACGCCAGGGCCGCCACGACGACCCCGGTCAGGAGCGAGGTACGGATCGGCGTGCCGAAACGCGGCGACACCGCGGAAAACACCGGGGGCAGCAGCCGGTCGCGGCTCATCGCGAAGAACACCCGGCTCTGGCCGAGCAGCAGGATCATCATCACGGTGGTCAACCCCGCCAGGGCGCCGATGGAGATCACCGTCGCGAAGTTCGGATGACCCACCTGCTTGAATGCCGATGCCAGCGGTGCGGCGGTGTCCATCTTGTTGAACTTCACCATGCCGGTGACGACGAGTGAAACGGCGACGTACAGCGTGGTGCAGACCACCAGCGAGGCGATGATGCCGATCGGTAGGTCGCGCTGCGGCTTCCGGGTCTCCTCGGCGGCGGTGGCGACGATGTCGAAGCCGATGAAGGCGAAGAACACCAGTGCGGCGGCGGTGAAAATGCCGGCGAGGCCGAACGAGCCGGCGCCCAGGCCCAGATCCTGCAGCAGCGAGGGGGCGCTGGCCGGGCCGGGGGCGCCCCTGGTGCCACTCGGTGGGACGAACGGGTGGTAGTTGGCCGCCTTGATGAAGAACAACCCGGCCCCGATGACGAAGAGCACGATGCCCAGCTTGATCGCCACGATCACCGCATTGAACCGCGCCGAGACCTTGATGCCCAGGCAGATGACCCCGGTCAGGAGGAGCACGATGCCGGCGGCGGCGAAGTTGTGGTGCGGGCCGACCAGCCAGCCCGGCGGCTTGCCGGAGAACAACGTCTCCCACACGATGGTGAAGTATTCCGACCAGCCGACGGCCACCGTCGCCGCGCCGAGGGCGAGCTCCAGGATCAGGTCCCAGCCGATGATCCAGGCGACCAGCTCACCCAGCGTGGCGTAGGAGAAGGTGTAGGCCGACCCGGCCACCGGCACGGTCGAGGCGAATTCCGCGTAGCACACAGCCGCGAGACCGCAGGCGATTGCGGCCACCACGAACGACAGGGCGACGGCGGGACCGGCCTGAAGCCCGGCGGCCTTGCCGGTCAGCACGAAGATGCCGGTGCCGATGATGACGCCGATGCCGAAGACCGTCAGGTCGATCGCGCCGAGTTGCTTGCGGAGTTGGTGATCAGGATCCTCGGTGTCCCTGATGGACTGCTCGACGGACTTGGTACGCATGACGTTCATGGCCACCGTCCCCGGCTCTGTCCTGACTTGTTTCAGGAGGAGCTGATTGTGCCGAGGAGTCGGCGGATCGATCAAGGAGAAACGGCAGGTTGTCTCAGATCGACAGCTGGGGCAGTGCCGCCAGCCCTCGCGGGCGGCGCAGGGTCACCTGCCGGGTGCCGTCGGGAAACAGCCGCAGCGCCGCCAGCTCCCAGCCGCTGAACTCGGCCTGCACGGCAAGCTGTACCTCGGCGCTGACTCGGTCGGTACCGGGTGGTAGGCGCAACGGCTGGTAGTCGTAGTCCGGCGGCACGGCGCCTAGTGTGCCCCATCGGGGCCGGTCTCATGAGGGCGTCACCGATTTCACCGCCACCTGCAGCAGGCCGGTGAGGCGGGTGCGCCGCGGTCGGGCGCCGACCTGGCGTACGGCTCGCACGAGGGCTGCCCCGCAGGCATGCACGATCGACAGGTGCTGCTGGGCGCGGGTGAAGCCGGTGTAGACCAGCGGTCGGGACAGCAGACCACCCGCCTCCGCGGGCAGCACGCTCACCACGGCAGGCCACTCCGAGCCCTGCGCCCGGTGCACGGTGATGGCCCACCCGTGGCGCAGATCCTTCAACGCCTTGCCGGCGACCTGCACCTGGCCGCCGGGGAAGCCGACGGTGACGGTGCCGTCCCGAGCCTCGGTGACCGTGCCCACCTCACCGTTGGCGAAGCCGGCCGGTTCGAGGTCGAGGTGGTTGGCAGTGGCCACCACCCGGTCACCGTGATCGAATCCCGACACCGTCCCCTCGCCGGGGTTGAGCCGGGCCTTCAGGGCGGCGTTGAGGGCGACCGTGCCGGCCGGCCCGCGGTGCACGGGCGTCACGACCTGGATGTCGGCGGTGGCGATCCCGATCGCCCGGGGGATCGCGTCGGTGACGAGCTGCACGGCGCGGTGGGCTGCCTCGGCCGCACTCCCGGCCGGCACGACGACGACCTCCCGGGTGGGATCGTCGACCACTGGCAGCTCGCCGCCGCGGACGGCCGTGGCCAACCGGGCGATGGAGCCGCCCTCGGCCTGGCGGTAGAGCGTCGTCAGCTCGGTCGTGGGCAGCATGTCGGCGTCCAGCAGGTCGCCCAGGATCCGCCCGGCACCGATCGAGGGCAGCTGGGCCGGGTCGCCGACCAGCAGCAGGTGTGTGCCGCCGGCGCAGGCATCGAGGAGGGCGGCGGCGAGCTCGGCGTCCAGCATCGACGACTCGTCGACGACCACCATGTCAGCGTCGATGGGCCACGCCTCGCCGCGGGCGAAGCCACCGGTCATGCCCTGGGCGCCCAGCAGCCGGTGGACCGTGGTGGCCGGTGCGTCGGTCAGCTCTTCGAGGCGCTTGGCCGCCCGGCCGGTCGGCGCCGCGAGGGCCACCCGCCGGCCGCGGGACTCGGCCAGGCTGACGACTGCGGCGACCGTGCGGCTCTTGCCGGTGCCGGGGCCGCCGGTCAGCAGGCTCACCCCGCTGGTGAGCGCGTACTCCACCGCCTGTCGCTGGTCGTCGTCGAGGTCGCCGGCCACGGCGGCCGCCGCTGCCTGCGCGTCGGCGACGGGCTCGGCGCCGGCCAGTAGCCGGGCGATGCCGTCAGCCACCGCTTCCTCCGCCATCGCGTAGCGCTCCAGGCCCAGCAGGCCCTCCTCGTCGTGGGCCAGGACCCGGCCGGTCTCCAGCGCGGCCGCGACCGCCGCCGCCGGATCGGGCACCTGCTCGCCGGCCAGCACCGAGTGGACCAGCTCGGCGGGCAGCGCCGTGTGCCCGTCGCGGGCGGCCCGGGCCAGCGCCCAGGCGGTGAGCGCGCGCCCGCGACGGGGATCGTCGCGGCGCACTCCCGAGACTGCGGCGACCGCCAACCGGTCGGCGTCCACCACCGGCACCTCCACCAGCTCGAGCAGCCGCCACGGGTCGTCGGCGAGGATCCCGGCGGCCATCTTGCCGAGCGTCTCGACCGCCCGGCCGGCGAGTCGGGCCGGCAGCCCGGCGGGCACGAGCATCTCGACCACGTCGTAGGTGGGCGCGGCCTGCTCGAAGGAGCTCATCAGCCGCTCGGCCCGGGCCGGTCCGACGCCGCGCAACTTCCCGAGCGCGCCGGTGGACAGATCGGCTGGAGAGTGCAGGCCGGCCTCGGCCAGCGCGGCCGCCAGTGACCGCCCGAGCCCGGGCCAGAGTCCGGCCGCGCAGAACTGCTCGAAAGCAGCTTCCCGACCCGGCACCCGGAGAGCGTATCGGCGATCGCTGCGGTAAAGCCCTCCTGACCACGCGCCGTCCAAGTGATCTTCGTACGGACGGACGCGCTGCCACTGCGGAGATCTTGCACGTCTGGTGGCTCTGCCGGCGTGTCGGGCCGCAGAGTTGCATGATCACGAAGGTGGGCGGCGCGTCTGCGGGCGGATCAGCCCAGTGGGACAGGGCGAGCGGATACGTCGTCGAGCGCGTGGCAGATCGACGGCGGCAGCTCGAGGGCCGCCGCCTGCAGCGAGCCCACCAGCTGCCCGACCGTGCGGGCGCCGACGATCGGGGCGCTCACGCCGGGCCGGTCGCGAACCCAGGCCAGCGCAACCGCGAGCGGCGAGGTGCCCAGTCCTTCGGCAGCGGTGGCCACCGCCTCAACGATTCCGGCGGAGCGTTCGTCCAGGTAGCGCCCGACGAACCGTTCGTACGCCGGTGAGGCGGCCCGGGAGTCCGCGGGTGTGCCGCGACGGTACTTGCCGGTCAGCACCCCCCGCCCGAGCGGCGACCAGGGGAGCAGGCCCAGGCCGGCGTCCAATGCGGCGGGCAGCACCTCCTGCTCGATGCCGCGTTCGAGCAGGGAGTACTCGACCTGCGTTGACACCAGGCGGGCCCGACCGGCCCACGCGGATTGCCAGGTCGCCGCCCGGGCGGTCTGCCAGCCGGTGTAGTTGGAGATGCCGACGTAACGGGTCCGGCCGGAGTCGAGGGCGGCGTCGAGGGCCGACAGCGTCTCCTCCAGCGGGGTGCCCTCGTCCCAAGCGTGCACCTGCCACAGGTCGACGTGCGGGACGCCGAGCCGGCCGAGTGAGGTGTCGAGCCCGTCGAGCAGCGCCCGCCTTGATGCCTCGACGACCAGCTCGCCGGTGGTCCGCGAGACTCCCGCCTTGGTGGCAACGACCAGCTCATCACGAGGTACGACGTCGCGCAGCAGTCTGCCGAGCATTGCCTCCGATTCGCCGTCGGCATAGGACGCCGCGGTGTCGACCAGGGTGCCGCCGGCGTCCCGGAAGGCCGTGAGCTGCGCCGCCGCGTCGTCCTCGTCGGTGTCACGGCCCCACGTCATGGTGCCCAGCCCGAGCCGGGACACCCGCAGCCCGCTGCGCCCAACAGTGCGTTGCTCCATGGATGCCGACGCTATCGCCCTCCGGCCCGCGGCTAGGGTTCGCCAGTGACTGACACGGCCGACACGGGCTGTGACCGGGGGAGGCGGTGAGGCGGCATGCGGCTGGGACTCAACCTCGGCTACTGGGGCATGGGCAACGACGCCGACAACCTCGCGCTCGCGCAGGAGGCCGACCGGCTCGGCTATGCCGTCGCATGGGCCGCCGAGGCCTACGGCAGTGACGCCCCGACGGTGCTGGCCTGGGTCGCGGCCCGGACCAGCCGGATCGACGTGGGATCGGCGATCCTGCAGATCCCGGCGCGATCGCCGGCGCTGGCTGCCATGACCGCGGCCACGCTGGACACTTTGTCCGGCGGTCGCTTCCGGCTCGGCCTGGGTGTCTCCGGCCCGCAGGTATCCGAAGGCTGGCACGGCGTCCGCTTCGATTCGCCGCTCGCCCGCACCCGGGAGTACGTCGACATCGTGCGAATGGCGCTGCGCCGGGAGCGGGTGGCCTACACCGGCAAGCACTACGTGCTACCGCTACCGGATGGGCCCGGCAAGACCCTCAAGCTCACCGTGCATCCGGTCCGGCAACGCATCCCGATCTACCTGGCGGCGGTTGGGCCGAAGAGTCTCGAGCTCGCCGGAGAGGTGGCCGACGGCTGGCTGGCGATCTTCTTCTCCCCCGAGCACGCACCGGTGTCGCTGGCAGCCGTCCTGGCCGGCCGCGAGCGGGCGGGCGGCACCATGGCCGGCTTCGACGTCGTGCCGTCGGTGCCGCTGGTCGTCGGCGACGACCTGGTCGCCGCCGCCGACCCTGTCCGGGGCTACGCCGCCCTCTACGTCGGTGGCATGGGCAGCCGCGAGCAGAACTTCTACAACGCCCTCGCCTGCCGGATGGGCTACGAGCAGGCGGCCGCGCAGATCCAGGACGCCTACCTGGCCAAGGACTACTCAGCCGCCGCAGCCGCCGTACCCCAGGAATTCGTCGATGCCACCTCGCTGCTCGGCCCCCGGGCGCGGATCGTCGACCGGCTGCAGGCGTTCGCTGCCGCCGGTGCCACTACCCTCAGCGTCATTCCCTTCGCTCCGTCCCTCGCTGGGCGGGTCACCGCACTGCGCACCGCGGCCGAAGCCCTTGAGATTTCCGGAGTCGCCACGTGATCAGCATGTTCCAGGCCGCGGTCCTCGGCGTCGTCGAGGGGGTGACGGAGTTTCTCCCGGTGTCCAGCACCGGGCACCTGACCATCGTCGAGAACCTGATGGGCATCAAGACCGATGACAAGGCGGTCACGGCATTCACCGCCGTCATCCAGGTGGGCGCGATCCTCGCCGCGATTCTCTACTTCCGGCGCGATATCGCCCGGCTCGTGGTGGCCTTCGTCCGCGGCCTCGTCAGCGCCCCGGCCCGCCGCGAGACCGACTGGCGGCTGGCGCTGTGCGTCATCGCCGGGTCGATCCCGATCGGGATCGTGGGGTTCCTGGGCAAGGACTTCATCAAAAGGGATCTGCGCAGCCTCTGGGTGGTCGCCGGCGGGCTGATCGTGTGGTCGGTGGTCATGGTGGTTGCCGAGCGGGTGGCGACCTACCGGCGCCGCGAGGAGGACACCACACTCACCGACGCCATCGTCATCGGTCTCGTGCAGTGCCTCGCGCTCGTTCCGGGTGTGTCCCGTTCGGGAGCGACGATCAGCGCCGGGCTGTTCCGCGGTCTGGACCGGGTGACCGCCACCCGGCTGTCCTTCCTGCTCGGGATTCCCGCTCTGGTGGCTGCCGGTGTCTACGAACTGAAGGATCTCGCCGGCCTGCGGGTGGCGCCGACCGTGCTGGCCACGGTGGTGTCGTTCGTGGTGGCTTACGCCTCGATCGCCTGGCTGCTGAAGTTCGTCGTGCGGCACTCGATCGCGGTGTTCGCCGGCTACCGCGTGCTCCTCGCGGTGGTGCTCATCGCCCTGCTGAGCACCAGTGTGATGTCCGCGACGTGACTACCCTGCTGTTGGTCCGGCACGGCCGCACGGCAGCCAACGCCGCGGCCGTGCTGGCCGGCTGGACACCCCGCGTCGGGCTGGACGATCACGGGCGGGGCCAGGCCGAGGCGCTGGCCGGCCGGCTGCGACTCGTACCCGTGGCCGCCATCGTGTCCAGTCCGCTCGACCGCTGTCTGCAGACGGCGGAAGCGATCTCCGCGGGACGCGAGGCCGGGCAGGGGGGAGGGGTCCAGCCCGACGATCGGCTGGGGGAGGCGCGCTACGGGGACTGGACCGGCAAGGAGCTCAAGAAGCTCGCCAAGGACCCCCTGTGGCGGGTGGTGCAGCAGCACCCGTCGGGCGCGGTGTTCCCCGGCAACGGCGGTGAGGCGCTGGCCCACACCCAGGCGCGGGCCGTTGCCGCGGTCCGCGACTGGAACGCCCGGCTGGGATCCGATGCCACCTGGTTGGCGTGCAGCCATGCCGACGTCATCAAGTCGGTGGTCGCCGACGCGCTCGGCCTGCACCTTGACCTGTTCCAGCGGATCGTGGTCGACCCCTGCTCACTCACCGTGATCCGCTACACCTCCACCCGGCCGTTCCTGATCCGGCTCAACGACACCGGCGGGACGGTCGGCGACCTGATGCCGCCGAAGCGCCGCAGCCGGCGCCGCTCGCCGGGCACCAGTCAGGAGAGCGATGCCGTCGTCGGGGGCGGCGCGGGTAGCGCTGGCTAGGGTTGTCCTATGCCCCGGCAGATCTTCCTCTTTGACCCACCCGAGCGCTTCGTCGCCGGCACGGTCGGTGCTCCCGGTGAACGCACGTTCTACCTCCAGGCCACCGGTGCCGGACGGACCGTGAGCGTGGCGCTCGAGAAGGTTCAGGTGGCGGTGCTGGCAGAACGCCTCGATGAACTCCTCGGTGAGGTGCAGCGCCGCCTCGGCGTCGACCTGCCCGACCAGGCTCCGGAGCACGAGGACCTTGCCGCGCTGGACGCGCCGATCGAGGAGGAGTTCCGGGTCGGCACCATGGGGCTGGCCTGGGACGGCGACGCCGAGTTGGTCGTCGTGGAGGCTCACGCCCAGACCGGCGCCGAAGACGAAGAGGCTCCCGAGCCGCTCACCGATGCCGAGGAGGGGCCGGACATGCTGCGGGTCCGGATCAGTGCGGCCGCCGCCCGGGCCTTCATCAGCCGGGCGGGCCGGGTTGTCGCGGCAGGCCGGCCACCGTGCCCGCTGTGCGGGTTGCCCCTCGACCCGACCGGACACGTCTGTCCCCGGCAGAACGGTTTCCGTCGCTGAGCACCGAGGGTGCGGACAACCCGGGCACCGACGGTGCGGACAACCCGGCTGACGAAGCCCCGACGGCACGCGCCGAGCTGTCCGTCGAGTCGGCACTGGCTCTGCTAGGCGAGGGCACCCTCGAGGTCGAAGGCCGGCTGATCGAGGCGAGCAATGCCACCCTGTACTGCTCCGTCACGCTGGCCGGGGTCACCGCCGGTTGCGTGTACAAGCCGGTTCGCGGCGAGCGGCCGCTGTGGGACTTCCCGGACGGCACCTTGGCCGGTCGCGAACTGGCCGCCTATCTGGTGTCCGCCGCGACCGGGTGGGAGATCGTGCCACCTACGGTGATGCGCGACGGCCCGTTCGGTCCCGGGATGTGCCAGCTCTGGGTGGAGTCCGACCCGGCGATCGACCTGGTGACGCTGGCCCGCGGCAACTACCCCGCCCTGCGACGGATGGCGGTCTTCGACGCCGTGATCAACAACGCCGACCGCAAGGGCGGCCACCTGCTCCCGCAGGCCGACGGGCACGTGTACGGCTGTGACCACGGCGTCTGCTTCCACGTCGAGGACAAGTTGCGCACGCTGCTGTGGCGGTGGGCCGGAAAGCCGCTGACCGACGAGGCCGTCCTTGTGCTGACCGGGCTGCGCGGTCAGTTGGCCGGGCCGCTGGGCGATGCTCTGGCGGAGTTGCTCACCGGAGCCGAGATGAGGACGCTGCGCCGTCGGATCGAAGGGCTGCTGGCCGGCGGGCGGCATCCGCAGCCCTCAGGTGAATGGCCGGCCGTGCCCTGGCCGCCCTTCTGACTTGTCATCGTTAGGCTGCCAGGCATGAAGGCGTGGCCGGCACCGGACATCCCCCGGCTACCGGGTGAGGGGCAACCGCTCCGGCTTTTCGACACGACGGCCGGAGAGGTCCGCCCCACCGCCCCGGGTCCGACGGCGCGGATGTACGTGTGCGGCATCACCCCGTACGACGCAACGCACCTGGGTCATGCCGCGACCTATCTCGCCTTCGACCTGGTCAACCGCGTGTGGCGAGACCGTGGACACGAGGTGGTCTACGCGCAGAACGTCACCGATGTCGACGACCCCCTGCTGGAGCGCGCCCGGCGCGACGGCGAGGACTGGCGCACGCTGGCCGCGCGCGAGACCGAGCTGTTCCGCGACGACATGACGGCCCTGTCGATCGTCCCGCCGGAGCACTTCGTCGGTGCGGTCGAGGCCATCGACGAGATCGCCGCCTTTGTCCAAGTGCTGCGGTCGGTCGGCGCCGCCTATGACGTCGGCGGCGATGTCTACTTCTCCGTCGCCGCCGAGCCACGCTTCGGTGCCATCTGCGGCTACGACACGGCGACGATGCTGCGGCTGGCCGCCGAACGCGGCGGTGACCCCGAGCGGCCCGGCAAGAAGGACCCCCTCGACCCGGTGCTGTGGCGGGCGGCACGCCCTCCCGGAGACGGGACTGCCGAGCCGTCCGAACCGTCCTGGCCCTCGTCGCTCGGCCCGGGCCGACCGGGGTGGCACGTCGAGTGCGCGGCCATCGCCGTCAACCGGCTGGGCATGGGATTCGACGTGCAAGGAGGTGGCAACGACCTGGTCTTCCCGCACCACGAGTGCTCCGCGGCCCACGCCCAGGTCGCCTGTGCCGATCGGCCGTTCGCGCGGCACTACGTCCACGCCGGGATGCTCCGGTTGCACGGCGAGAAGATGTCCAAGAGCCGGGGCAACCTGGTACTGGTCAGCCGGCTGCGCGCTGACGGGGTCGAGCCGGTCGAGATCCGGCTGGCCCTGTTGTCCGGCCACTATCGCGACGACCGGGACTGGACCTCGGACGTGCTCGACGAGGCGGCCGGCCGGCTGGCCCGCTGGCGGAAGGCACTGGCGCGCCCGACGGGGCCGCCGGGCGCACCCACCCTGGGGGCGGTCCGCGGGCGGCTGGCCGACGACCTCGACACCCGGGGGGCACTGGAGGCTGTCGACAGCTGGGCGCACGAGGCCCTCACCCGCGGCGGCGGCGACCCGGGGGCGCCCGCACTGGTCCGCGACACCGTCGATGCGCTGCTGGGGCTCAAGCCGTAAACAGGTCTCCCACCTGCGGCACATGCACCAGGATGGCGGTCGTGACCGACTCGGCAGCAACCGAGGCCAGCGCCCACTACGAGGCGTCCGTCGAGGCCGACCGGCTCGACCTGCCGCTGGGCCGGGTGGAGTACGCCCGGACCATCGAGCTGCTGACCCCACACCTGCCCGTGTCCCCGGCCACGATCGCCGACATCGGTGGCGGCCCCGGCCGCTATGCGGCCTGGTTGGCCGGTCTCGGATACCGGGTGCATCACCGCGATCTCATGTCGGCGCACGTCGAGCACGCGCGGGCCGGCGACACAGCCGGCCTCGATGACCCGGACGCCAGGGTCGCCGCGATGGAGGCCGACGGTGTGATGCCGCCGCTGTATCCCGGGTCGTTCTGCGGCTACGCACACCGGCCGGAGGAATTGCGTACGGAGATCGCCGCAGCCGGTCTCCTCGTCGAGGATCTGGTCGGCGTCGAAGGGCTGGCCTTGGCCCTGCCCGACCTCGAACAGCGGCTGGGCGGACCGGTGGACCGCGAGATGGTGTTCGCCGCGGCTCGCGCAGTGCAGAGGGTGCCGGACCTGCTCGGCCTCGGGCCGCACCTGCTCGCCGTGGCCCGGGTGCCCTGATGCGCCCGCCGCTGACCACGCCGCCGCCGGTCGTACCCGGAGACCGGGTCGCGGTCGTCTCCCCGTCCTTCGCCGCGCCAGGGATGTTCCCACAGGTGCACGAGGTCGCGATGCGCCGGCTGCGCGAGGAGTTCGGCCTCGAGCCGGTGGAATACCCGACCACCCGGCAGGTCGGTGCGCCGGCGCAGGACCGGGCGCGCGACCTGATGGCCGCATTCGCCGATCCCGGGATCCGCGCGGTGCTCGCCACGATCGGCGGTGACGACCAGATCACCGTGCTGCCGCACCTCGACCCGGCAGCGTTCGTTGCCGACCCCAAGCCGTTCGTCGGCTACAGCGACAACACCAACCTGCTCAACTGGCTGTGGAATCTGGGCGTCGTCGGCTGTCACGGCGGCTCGACGATGGTGCATCTGGGCCGGGCCGGCGGCCTGCACCCGGTGTCGACCGGGTCGCTGCGCAGCGCGCTGTTCACCCGGGGCGAAGTCGACCTGCACCCCGTGGAGGCGTTCGGCGAAGACGAGACGGACTGGGCGCTGCCGACCGCTGCGACCGATCCGGCGCCGCAGCAGCCCAGCCGCGGATGGACCTGGCACCAGCCGGACCGGGTCGTGCGCGCGCCGAGCTGGGGGGGCAACCTGGAGATCCTGCACTGGAACCTCGCCGCCGGTCGGTGGATCCGCCCGGTCGACGACTATGCCGGTTGCGTGCTGCTGCTCGAGACCTCAGAGGAGATGCCCAGTGCCACGGAGGTCTCCCGGATGCTGCGCAACGCGGGCGAGCGGGGACTGCTGCGGCAGTTCCCCGCGGTCCTCGTCGCGCTGGCGAAGGCGACCAGCCTCGGGCAGCACAACCCGCCCGAGGTCCGCGAGCAATATCGCGCCGACCAGCGAGCTGCAGTGCTCAGCGCCTTCGCGGCCTACAACCCCGCGGCGATGATCGTCTTCGGCGTTGACATCGGGCACACCGACCCGCAGTGGGTGCTGCCCTATGGCGGTGAGATCACGGTCGACGGGCCGGGGCGGCGGATCGTCGCTCACTTCTGACGGGGTCAGCGACCGCCGTCGTGGCGGCGCAGGTAGCGCTCGAATTCGCGGGCGATCGCCTCGCCACTCGCCTCACGCAGCTCGGCTTCGGGCTCGCGCTCCTCGAGCTGGCGGACGTAGTCGGCCATCTCCTCGTCCTCTCCGGCAAGCTGGTCGACCGTCTCCTGCCAGGCCTGGGCCTGCTCGGGCAGCTCCCCGACGGGGACGGGGAAGTCCAGCAAATCCTCCAGCCGGCGGACCAGGGCGAGGCTGGCCTTGGGGCACGGCGGCTGGCTGACGTAGTGCGGGACCTGCGCCCACAGCGACACCGCGGTCAGCCCGACCCGGGTGGCGGCATCCTGCATGACACCGACGATTCCGGTCGGCCCTTCGTACCGGGAGGTCTGCAGGGACAGCCGGCGCGCGGTCCGCGGATCGGAGGCGGTGCCACTGACCGGGACGGGCCTGGTGTGCGGGTTGTCCGACAGGAGGGCGCCGAGCAGCACGAACGTGTCGACCTCCACGTCGTGGCACAGCCCGAGGATCTCGTCGCAGAACCCGCGCCAGCGCATGTTGGGCTCCAGGCCGCGCAGCAGCACGACATCACGCTTGGCCTGCGGGGGCGAGCAGGTCGACAAGCGGCTGGTGGGCCACTCGATGCGCCGGGTCAGCCCGTCGACCAGTGAGACCGACGGTCGGTTGACCTGGAAGTCGTAGTAGTCATCCGGGTCGATGACCGCCAGCGGCCGGGCTTCCCAGGCCAGCTCGAGGTGTTCGACGACGCTGGTCGCGGCATCACCGGCGTCGTTCCAGCCCTCGAAGGCCGCCACCACGACGGGGGAGCGCAGCGTCGGCAGCCCGTCGAACTCCGTCATGACCCCAGCCTACGGCCGCAGTGGGAGGTGGGGCGGCAAGGCGGGGAATGACCGGCCCGCTCGGTAGTCTGGACCGGTGACCAGCGCCCAGGACTCCTCCCTGCTCCGCGCGCTGGCCGAGCGCGTCGTGGTCAGCGACGGCGCCATGGGCACCATGCTCCAGTCCGCCGATCTGTCGCTGGACGACTTCGAAGGCTACGAGGGCTGCAACGAGATCCTCAATGTCACCCGCCCGGACGTCGTCCGCGGCGTTCACGAGGCCTACTTGCAGGCCGGCGCCGATGCGGTGGAGACCAACACCTTCGGGGCAAACCTGGCCAACCTCGGCGAATACGACATCAGCCCGCGGATCACCGAGCTGGCCGAGGCCGGCGCCCGGCTGGCCCGCGAGGTGGTCGACGGGTTCGACCGGCCCGACCGGCCGCGCTGGGTGATCGGGTCGGTCGGCCCCGGCACGAAGCTGCCGACCCTGGGGCACCTGCCCTTCGCCGTGCTGCGTGACGCTTACCAGCAGCAGGTCGAGGGCATGCTCGCCGGCCGGATCGACGCCGTGCTGGTCGAGACCTGCCAGGATCTCCTGCAAGCCAAGTCGGCGCTGATCGGAGCGCGCCGGGCGATGCGGGCCGCCGGCGTCGAGGTGCCGCTGTTCTGCCACGTCACGGTCGAGACCACCGGGTCGATGCTGCTGGGCTCGGAGATCGGCGCCGCACTGACCGCCCTCGAGCCGCTGGGCATCGACCTCATCGGCCTCAACTGCGCAACCGGCCCGGCCGAGATGAGCGAGCACCTGCGGCACCTGTCCAAGCAGGCTCGGGTGCTGCTTGGGGTGATGCCCAACGCCGGGCTGCCCGAGCTCGGACCGAGGGGGGCGACCTATCCGCTGACCCCGGCGGAGCTCGCCACCGCGCTGGCCGGTTTCGCCCGCGACTACGGGACGACCCTGATCGGCGGCTGCTGCGGCACGACACCGGCGCACATCACGGCCGTCGTCGACGCGGTCGCCACTGTGCAGCCCGCCCGGCGCAAGCCGCGGCCGGAGCCCGGTGCCGCGTCGCTCTACCAGTCGGTGGCCTTCCGCCAGGACACGTCCTACCTCGCCATCGGCGAGCGGACCAACGCCAACGGATCCAAGGCGTTCCGGGAGGCGATGCTGGCCGGGCGGTGGGACGACTGCGTCGAGATCGCCCGGCAGCAGACCCGGGACGGATCGCACCTGCTCGACCTCTGCGTCGACTACGTCGGCCGGGACGGTGCCGCCGACATGGCCGAGCTCGCCGGCCGGTTCGCGACCGCGTCGACGCTGCCGCTCGTCCTCGACTCGACCGAGCATGATGTGGTGCGGGCCGGCCTCGAACGCCTCGGCGGCCGGGCGGTCATCAACTCGGTCAACTACGAGGACGGCGACGGGCCGGACTCCCGGATCGCGAAGATGATGCCGCTGGTCCAGGAGCACGGCGCCGCGGTCATCGCCCTGTGCATCGACGAGGAGGGCCAGGCGCGTACCAAGGAGTGGAAGGTCCGGGTCGCGGCGCGGCTGATCGACGATCTGACCGGCAACTGGGGAATGCGGGTCGAGGACATCCTCATCGACGCGCTGACCTTCCCCATCTCGACCGGCCAGGAGGAGACCCGGCGCGACGCACTGGAGACGATCGAGGCGATTCGCGAGATCAAGCGGCGCTATCCCGACGTACAGACCACTCTGGGCCTGTCCAACGTCTCCTTCGGACTCAACCCGGCCGGCCGGCACGTGCTCAACTCGGTGTTCCTGCACGAGTGCGTCAATGCCGGCCTTGATTCCGCGATCGTGCACCCGTCACGGATCATGCCGATGAGCCGCATTCCGGACCGGCAGCGCGAGATCGCCCTGGACATGGTTTATGACCGACGGCGCCCCCCGGCCGGTGATGCGCCTGCCTACGACCCGCTGCAGGAGTTCCTCAAGGCCTTCGAAGGGGTGGCCGCCACCGACGCCCGGGCGACGCGTGCGGCCGAGCTGGCTCAGCTGCCGCTCTCGGAGCGGCTGGAGCGGCGGATAGTCGACGGCGAGCGCAACGGGCTCGAGGCCGATTTGGACGAGGCGCTGTCGACGCGTCCTGCTTTGGAGATCATCAACGACACGCTGCTCGCGGGCATGAAGACCGTCGGCGAGCTGTTCGGGTCCGGCGAGATGCAACTGCCGTTCGTCCTGCAGTCGGCCGAGGTCATGAAGGCCGCCGTGGCGCATCTCGAGCCGCACATCGAGCGGGCGGACGCCGAGGGCAAGGGCAAGATCGTGCTGGCCACGGTGCGCGGCGACGTGCACGACATCGGCAAGAACCTGGTGGACATCATCCTGTCCAACAACGGCTACGACGTGGTCAACCTCGGTATCAAGCAGCCCATCTCGGCGATCATCGACGCCGCGGAGGAGCACCGGGTGGACGTGATCGGCATGTCCGGTCTGCTCGTCAAGTCGACCGTGATCATGAAGGACAACCTGCAGGAGATGAACTCCCGCGGGGTCGCGGCGCGCTGGCCGGTGCTGCTCGGCGGCGCCGCGCTGACCCGGGCCTACGTCGAACGCGACCTGGCCGAGGTCTACCTCGGCGACGTCCGCTACGCCCGCGACGCCTTCGAGGGCCTACGGCTGATGGATGCTCTGATCAGTGCCAAGCGCAGCGGCGGCGTCGCCCAACTGTCCGAGGAGGAGCAGGTCAAGGCCGCCGAACGCCGTGCGCGGCACGAGCGCTCGCAGCGGATCGCCGAGCAGCGCCGGGCCGCGGCCACCGAGGAGCCGGCCGGCGCCGGCGGGCGCTCGGACGTGGCAGTCGATGTTCCCGTGCCCACCCCGCCGTTCTGGGGCGACCGGGTGGTTCGCGGTCTCGCGCTCGCCGACTACTCCGCCCTGCTCGACGAGCGGGCGACGTTCATGGGCCAGTGGGGGCTGCGTGGCTCGCGCGCCGGCAAGGGACCGTCGTACGAGGAGTTGGTCGAGACCGAAGGCCGCCCCCGACTGCGCTACTGGCTGGATCGGCTGCAGGCCGAGGGAGTCCTGCAGGCGGCGGTGGCCTACGGCTACTACGGGTGCGTCTCCAAGGGCGAGGACCTGATCGTCCTCACGGAGGACGGTGCCGAGCGGTGCCGCTTCACCTTCCCGCGCCAGCGGCGCGACCGGCGGTTGTGCCTCGCCGACTTCTTCCGCCCGGAGGAGTCGGGGGAGCAGGATGTGATCGCGTTCCAGGTCGTCACCATGGGCGAGGAGATCTCGCGCTACACGGCGTCGTTGTTCGCGGCCAACGCCTACCGTGACTATTTGGAGGTGCACGGGTTGTCCGTGCAACTCACCGAGGCGCTGGCGGAATACTGGCACAAGCGGGTCCGCGAGGAACTCCGGTTCTCCACCGGCGAGACGGCGGCAGGTGAGGACTCCGACGACGTCGAGGACTTCTTCAAGCTCGGCTACCGCGGTGCGCGCTATTCCTTCGGCTACGGCGCCTGTCCGAAGATCGAGGATCAGGACAAGATCGTCGACCTGCTGCGGCCGGACCGGATCGGGGTCAAGCTCTCGGAGGAATTCCAGCTGCATCCCGAGCAGTCGACCTCCGCGCTCGTGGTGCACCATCCCGAGGCGAAGTACTTCAACACATGATGGATCGGCTGCAAGCCGTCATGTTCGACATGGACGGGCTTCTGGTCGACACCGAGCCGGCGTGGTACGAGGTCGAGTGCGCGGTCATGGCCCGGCTCGGCGGTCCCTGGACCCCGGCCGACCAGGAAGCCCTCCTCGGTGGCTCCATGGAGCGCACCGTCGCCTACCTGCTCGCCCGGGCGGAGCGGCCTGCCCCTGCCGCACTCGTCGTGCGCTGGCTGGTCGAGGGCATGTGCGATCAACTGCGAGCCGGGATCCCGGTGCGGCCCGGCGCCGGCGAGTTGCTGTCCGATCTTCACACGGCCGGAGTGCCGACGACGCTGGTGTCCTCGTCCTACCGCACCCTGGTCGACGCCGTGCTCGACGAGTTGGGCCCGCACCGCTTCGCCGCGTCGGTCGCCGGGGACGAGGTGCGGCGACCCAAGCCGCATCCGGAGGGATACCTGCTCGCGGCGGCCGCCCTGGGCGTCGACCCGCGCTATTGCGTGGTTCTTGAGGACTCCGACAATGGTGCGGCCGCCGGTGTGGCCGGCGGATTTCCCACGGTGTGCGTGCCGTCGGTGGCTCCCGTGCTCGCCGGGCCGGGCCGGGTGCTGCGCGAATCCCTCGTGGGGGTGACGGCCGAGTGGCTGGCAACCGTGCCGGTCGCCGTCGCCGTCCCGGCGCCGCCTGCGGCTTAGGGTCTGTCCCTTGGTAGCGAGCCGGTCTCGCCCCCCGGCCGGAGGGTGCGATGGATGCCGGTGGCGAGGGTGCCATCACATCTCGTCCGGCGAAGCGATGCCGAGCAGGTCGAGCCCGGTGGCCAGGGTCGACCTGGTCGCGTGGCATAGCGCCAGCCGGGATGTCCGCGCTTCGGTGTCGGCTCGCAGAACCGGGCATGCCTCGTAAAAGCCCGACGTAGCGGTGGCGACTTGATGCAAGTATCCACACAGTCGGTGGGGTTCCAGCGTCGCGGCGACGTCGGCGATTGCGCCGCCGAACCCGGTCAGCAGCAGCGCGAGCCGCTGCTCGGCTGGATGGACCAAGTCTCCCACCAAGGTCAGGGCCTCGAGCGAGGCAACGGTCGGCGGTGAACTGCCGGCAGTTGCATTAGCGGTGGGTCGCAGAGCCTCGTCGTCGCAACGCGCGTCGATAGCCCGCACGGGGTGCGTGGCGATGGACGATCCCTACCTGCGCCATTCCCTCAGTATGCCGCCCGTACCCAACGCCTGTTCCAGTGGCGTCAGCAGATCGAGCGACGGGTCCGCTATCCGTGAATCCTGGACACCGGCCGTGAATCGACACCGACCTCGTCGACCTCGTCCGACTGACCAGCTACGGGGATTTCTGGCGGCGCCGTTGCAGCTCAGGCCACTCGAGCCGCCAGAGTGCCATCGAGCGGTAGCCCCAGATCGGGGTGCAGCAGGGCGGCCAGCGCCTCGATGCCATCGACCAGACGCGGCCCGGGGCGGGCGAACGACGCGTTCGCATCCACGGCCCACAGCGGGATGCCGGCCGGCAGGTCAGCCGAGGCGGCCAACTGCTCGGCCAGCCGAACGGACGCCGGCAGGTCGAAGCCGCACGGTGCGGCTACCACGATCTCGGCTCCTGCCGCTGCCACCGCCGGCCACGTCGTACGGAAGGATCGCTCGCCGGTCACTCCGAGGACGGCCAGCCCTCCCGCGGCGTGGACCATGTCCGGCACCCAGTGGCCGGGGGCGAACGGGGGATCCGTCCACTCCAGGACCAGTACGGGAACAGGTGGCCGGCCGGCCACTGCCTGGGTTATCCGAGCGACTCTCGAACGAAGTCGGTCAACGAGGTCGGCGGCGGTGCGGCTGTATCCCGTCGCGTTCCCGAGGACGAGCACTGAGGCGAACACCTCGTCGAGGTCCTGCGGATCCACGGTGAGCACCTCTGCTCGGCAGCCCAGGTAGTCCAGGGCGTCGGTCACCACGGACACGTCCACCGCACACACCGAACACAGGTCCTGGGTGACGACGAGATCGGCGTCGAGGTCGGCCAAGGCCTGACCGCGCAGGTGGTACAGGTCCTCGCCGGCAGCCTGCCGGGTCGCCACGGCTACGTCGATCTCACGGGCGGAGAGCCCTTCCGGCAGCGCGCTGGTGGACACGATGCGGCGGGTCCGCGCCTGCGCGGGGTAGTCGCATTCGAACGTGACGCCTACGACATCGTCCCCGGCTCCCAGGGCGAACAGGATCTCGGTGGCTGACGGCAACAGCGAGACGATGCGCACTCCCTGGAGGCTAGCCGAGCCGCTACCGACCCGTCCCCGACCGCGATATCGTCGGCGCCCGCGAGCGTCTCACTCGGCCGCAATGGCGGCCAGGACGTTGAGGCGGGAAGCGCGCCGAGCCGGCAGCCAGGCGGCGAGCACCCCGGCGAGGCCCGCGAGCAGCACGAACACCAGCATCCGGACCACCGGAAAGTGCAGCTCGGTCACCCCCTGGCTGATCAGATTGCGCTGGATGGCCACCCCGAACGCCGAGCCCACCAACAGCCCGAGTAGACCGCCGAACACCGCGATGACGAGGGCCTCCACGCGGATCATCCGCTTGACCTGCCGGCGTGACATGCCGATCGCGCGCAACAGGCCGAGCTCCCGCGTCCGCTCGATGACCGACAACGCCAGCGTGTTGACGATCCCGAGCACCGCGATGAGCACCGACAGGGCCAGCAGGACGTACAGGATGTCCACGACCTGGTCGACCTGGCTGGTCGCAGCCTTGACGAACTCCGACTGATCCTGCACGACGATGTTCGGGTATGGCTTCGCCACGGCGTCGATGTCGCGCCGGGCTGCCGCGGTGTCGGCGCCCACCGTGAGCTTCACCAGGGCGGCCGAGACCGCCTGGGTCGGGAAGTCCTTGGTGACCACATCGTCGAACAGGTATGCGTTGACCAGTTGGCTGTCGGCGTAGACCCCGCCGATCCGGAAGCGGCGCGCCGGCCCCTTGGCGAACCGCACCTGCAGGGTCTGACCCGTCCTGAGGTGATCGGACTTCGCGGCCTTTTCGGTGACGAGCATCGTCCGGGGATCCAGGCGCATGGTGCCGGATTGGCGGTCGAGCTTGATCAGGTGGCCGATGGCCGACGGAGACACGGCCATGACGCCCTTGGTCGCGGAGCCGACCCGAGCCGGCGCGAACCGCAGGCCGGATACCTCCGCGACTCCCGGTTGCCGGCGGACGTCGTCAAGGACGGCTGCGGAGAAGCCGTTGCGCGACTGGGTGTTCAGAATCAGATCGGCTCCGATGGCCGTGTCGGCGATCTTCTGCACGCTGGCCTTCAACGAGGCTCCCAGGACGCTCACGGCACTGACCAGCGCCAGCCCGATCATCAACGCTGCGGCGGTGGAGGCCGTCCGGCGCGGATTGCGCAGGGTGTTGACCCGGCCGAGCCGGCCGGGCAGCCGGCGGCCGAAGGGCTTGCCCAGCAGCCCGGTCACCGGCCGGCTGATCACCGGGGACAGCAGAGCCACCCCGACGAAGGACAGCAGGGCCCCGCCGCCGAGAGTCGGCAGGCCGGAGCCGGTCAGGCCCAGCCCCACACCGGTGGCACCGATGGCGAGGACGATCACGCCGCCGACGGTCTGCCGGCGCAGCGATCGGTCGGGGGTCGCAGCGTCGCGCAGCGCGGCCATCGGCGACACCGCCGATGCCCGGCGGGCGGGAAACAGCGCAGCCAGCGCGGTGACCACGATCCCGACCGTGAAGGCGACGATGACCGTGCGCGGTGCGAACACGATCGGCCCGCTCGGCAGGTCCGCACCGATCAGGCTGAACAGGCCGCGCAGCGCGAGCGCGACGAGCACCCCGAGGCCGAGTCCGATCGCCGACGCGACCGTACCGACAGCGATCGCCTCGATCAGCACCGAGCGCATGACCTGCCGCCGGCTGGCGCCCAGGGCGCGTAGCAACGCCAGCTCACGGGTGCGCTGGGCGATGAGCATCGTGAAGGTGTTGAAGATGATGAACGCGCCCACGAACAGCGCGACGGCTGCGAATATCAGCAGAAAGGTGCTGATGAAGCCGATGAAGGTCCGCACGCCGGCTGCCTGCTCGTCGGCCAGCTTCTTGCCGGTGACCGCCTCGGTATGCGCCGGCAGGGCCCCGGCGACCCGTTGCCGGAGGGTCGACGGACTGGCGCCCGAGCCGCCTGCGGCGTCGATCTGGGTGTATCCGGACGGGATGGCCAGCACCTCGCGGGCGGTCCGCAGGTCGAAGGCGATGGTCGTCTCGCCGCCGAGGGAGGACTTGCCACCGGGATAGCCGAATATGCCGACGATTTGGTAGGACCGGGTGGGCTGCCCGCTGAGTACCGGCGCCTTGTCACCGAGGTGGTAGCCGCCGGACGTGGCCATGAACTTGCTGATGGCGATCTGGTCGTGCCCTGCCGGCGCCCGCCCGGAGATCAGGTGTGCGCTGTTCAAGCGTGCCGAGTCGACCCAGTTGATCCCGAACTGCGGGGGGCCCTGGCCGCCGATCGGCTTGCCGTCCTTGCCGACGAGCGCCGCGCTGCCGAGGACGCTGGCCTGTGCCTCGGCGATGCCGTCGACGTGCCGGACGGCGTCGAGCGTGGCGGCGGGCACGATCCGGCGCGGTGCCTCCTGCCGTCCAGCGGTGTCGCCCTGGAAGCTCCGGGTGCCACGCACTGCTACGGCGACGTTGTGGTTGACCGTGGAGAAGAGCGTGTCGAACGTCTTGCTCAGCGTGTCTGTGAGCACCAGGGCGCCGGATACGAAAGATACGCCCAGGACTATGGCCAGCGCCGCCAGCAGCAGGCGCAGCTTGCGGGCGAGCAGGCTGCGGAAGGTCGCTCGCAGCATCAGTCGCCTGCCGGAGCGTCGGGAGTGTCGAGACGCTTCATCCGGTCGAGCACCTTCTCTGCGGTCGGGTCGGCCATCTCGTCGACGATCTTGCCGTCGGCCAAGAACACCACGCGGTCGGCGTAGGCAGCGGCGACCGGGTCGTGGGTGACCATCACGACGGTCTGGCCCAGGTCGCGCACCGAGTCGCGCAGGAACGTGAGCACGTCAGCGCCACTGCGTGAGTCGAGGTTGCCCGTGGGCTCGTCGGCGAAAACGACGGCTGGGCGCGCCAGCAGGGCCCGGGCGCATGCGACGCGTTGTTGCTGGCCGCCGGAGAGCTCGGTCGGTCGATGGCCGAGCCGGTCGCGCAGGCCGATCGTGTCGATGACCCGGTCGAACCACTCGGGGTCGGGCTTGCGGCCGGCGATGTCGAGCGGCAACCGGATGTTTTCCTCTGCGGTCAGTGTGGGCAGCAGGTTGAACTGCTGGAAGACGAAGCCGATCCGGTCGCGGCGCAATTCGGTGATCGCCTTGTCCTTGAGCCTGGTGATCTCGATGTCGGCGATCCACACGTCGCCGGAGGTGACGTTGTCGAGGCCGGCCAGGCAGTGCATCAGTGTCGACTTGCCGGAGCCTGACGGCCCCATGATGGCGCCGAACGCACCAGCCGGGAAGCTCGCTGTGACGTGGTCGAGGGCGAGAACCATGGTCTCGCCGGAGCCATAGACCTTGGTGAGGTCGACCGCCCGGGTGGCCTGCGTGGTCATGCTCGGGGTGCTCCCTGAAGTCATGCCCGTAACCTAGGCGGCGGCGCCGGGGTCGGTGCGCCGGCACGACCATTCACGACGACACCAGCGGCGGTAGCCGATGCCTCAGTCGTTGGCCACGGCTGAGAGGTCGTCGGCGCCGTCACCCGTTGGCGCGGCCTCCGGAAACGGCGGTGGGGTGCCGCCGAAGCTGGGACACCGGCACCGATGATCGCACCAGTCACACAACCGGCCGGGGCTCGGCGGGAAGTGCCGGGCAGCGGTGGCCCTGGCGATTGCCGCCCACAATGCCTCGAGTGTGCGCTCGAATGCAGCGAGCTCGGCCGCGTCGGGGGAGTAGGTCAGCATCTCTCGGTCGCCGAGATAGAGCAGCCGCAATTGGCACGGCACCACCGCCCGGGTGCGCCAGATCACCAGCGCGTAGAACTTCAGCTGGAACAGTGCCCTGCCCTCGAACGCCTCGCGGGGCGCCGCACCGGTTTTGTAGTCCACGACCCGGGTCTCACCGGTGGGGGCCACATCGAGGCGGTCGACGAAGCCCCGCAGCCGCAGCCCGGAAGGCAGCAGCACCTCGACGAGCTGCTCGCGCTCCGCGGGCTCGAGTCGCGTCGGATCCTCCAGGTCGAAGTAGCCGGCCAGCAACGGACGGGCGGATTCCAACCAGGACGCCAGGCCGTCCGCCTCGGGGAACATTCCCGCCACGTCGGGCTCCGCCTCGAGCAGGCGCTGCCATTCGGGCAGCAGCAGGTCAGCGGCTGCGGCGCACGTGCGCTCGGCCGCCGGCAGATCGAACAACCGCTCAAGGACGGCGTGCACGAGCGTGCCGCGCACGGCGGCCGGGCTGGGCTGCTCCGGCAGCCGGTCGATGGACCGGAAGCGGTAGAGCAGCGGACACGCCTTGAAGTCGCTGGCCCGCGAGGGGGACAGGGTCCCGATCACCGGGAGCGGCAGGTCCGCGAGTGCGCTGCTCACCATGGATCCGACCCTAGGCGAGGGGTATGACGAAACCCGCGCGGCGCGGCCGTTGGATCGGTCGGAGCCGCCCGTAGCATTGGGGAGGTGCCCGATTCATCACCCCCGCCGACCCGACGGGCGGCCAGGGGGGTGCCCTTGGGCCGCGTGCTCGGCGTCCCGGTCTTCGTCTCCCCCAGTGCGCTGCTGCTCGTCCTGTTCATCGCACTGACATACCCCAGCCCGGGTGCCGGCTCGAACGCGTCCGGGTCGCGCGGGTTCGCGGTCGGTGCGGCCTTCGCCGTACTCCTGCTGCTGTCGGTGTTCCTGCACGAGCTGGGGCACTGTGTGGTCAGCCAGGCCGTCGGCGTACCCGTAGGGTCCATCACGTTGTTCCTGCTGGGCGGGGTGACCAGGACGGACAGCGAGGCCCGGGACCCCAGCCGGTCCTTCCTCATCACCTTCGCCGGCCCGCTGGTTTCGCTGTTGCTCGGGGCGGTCTGCGCGCTGGTGGCCCACGCGTTCGGACAGCGTGGCCTGGGCGGCGAATTGGCCGGCCTTGTCGCCTGGCTCAACCTGATCCTCGCCGCCTTCAACATGTTGCCCGGCCTGCCACTGGACGGTGGTCAGCTGCTCCGTGCCGGCGTGTGGCAGCTGACCGGCAACCGGTCGGTGGGCACCCGGGTTGCCGGCTGGTCCGGCCGGGTGGTCGCCGGCCTGATCCTGATCGTCGGTGTCGCGCTCACCCGACAGGGGAGCCCGAGCGGTTATGCCAACCTCTTCTGGCTGGGCCTGCTCGCAGCCTTCATCTGGGTGGGAGCCAGCCAGGCCATGCACAACGCCGCGGTGCTCGAGCGGCTGCCGTTCCTGCAGGCCGGAGCCATGGCGCGGCCCGCGGTCCGGGTCCCCTCGGACATGCCGCTGGCCGAGGCGCTGCGCCGGCTGGTGGCCGAGCGGGCCGGCGGGATCGTCGTGGTCGACGGCAACGGCGTCCCCGGTGCGGTGGTGAACGAGGGTGCGGTCTCCGCAACGCCGGAGCAACGACGTCCGTGGGTGTCGGTGAGCGCGGTCGCCCGGTCGACCGCCGACGGGCTGATCCTGAACGCCGATCTCCGGGGCAACGACGTCCTGAGCGTGCTCCGCGCGCACCCCGCCACCGAGTACGTCGTGGTGGATTCCCGCGGTGGTCTGGTGGGAGTGCTGGCCGCTGCCGATATCAACCGGGTGCTTTCGCCGGCGGCCTCCCGATGAGCGACCCCAACCGACCGGGGCTGTTCGCACCAGGCGATCGGGTGCAGCTCACCGATCCCAAAGGTCGGCTGCACACGGTCGTGCTCGAACCGGGCCGGCTGTTCCACACCCACCGCGGCGGCGTCGCCCACGACGACCTCATCGGCCGCCCGGAAGGGGTGGTCGTGACCGCCACGAGCGGCACGGCCTACCTCGCGCTGCGCCCGTTGCTGGCCGACTACGTGCTCTCGATGCCCCGCGGGGCGCAGGTCGTCTATCCGAAGGACGCCGCCCAGATCGTGCACATGGGCGATATTTTCCCCGGCGCCCACGTCTGGGAGGCCGGCGCGGGGTCCGGCGCGCTGACCTGTTCGCTGCTGCGTGCCGTCGGCTCCGACGGTCAGGTCGTCTCGTACGAACGCCGGCCGGAGTTCGCCGCGGTCGCCCGCGCCAACGTCGAGCGCTTCTTCGGTGGCCCGCATCCGGCATGGCGACTGGAGGAGCGCGACGCTGTCGACGCCGACGAGACCGACGTCGACCGGGTGGTGCTCGACCTGCTGGCCCCCTGGGAGTTGCTCGACCGGGTTGCTGTGGCGCTCAAGCCGGGCGGCGTGCTGATCGGGTATGTCGCCACGACAACCCAGCTGTCCAGATTGGTGGAGGCGCTGCGCGAGCACGGCAGCTTCACCGAGCCGAGTGCCTGGGAATCGCTCGTGCGGCCCTGGCACGTCGTCGGGCTCGCGGTGCGCCCGGATCACCGGATGGTCGGCCACACGGCGTTCCTGGTCAGCAGCCGCCGGCTCAGCGACGGGGTAACCATGCCGACCCGGCAGCGCCGGCCGGCCAGGTCGGCTGATGTGCCTGACGGGCGCGGATAGCTGTCGGCCCGCACCCGCGCGGGTAGGGTGGCGGCATGAGGGAGGTGGGCGCCCATGACCGGTAGAGATGACGCGGAGAGCCTCTCCCGCTACGAGAAGCAGGCCCATGACCTCGCCACACAGGTCGCCTTCCTCGAGGAGGAAGTGACCGTGCTGCGTCGACGCCTGACCGAGGCGCCGCGGCACGTGCGGGTGCTCGAGGAGCGGCTGACCGAGGCGCAGAACAGCATCGCCGGCTTGTCCGGACAGAACGACCGGCTGGTCGCCACGCTCAGGGAGGCCCGCGAGCAGATCATCTCGCTCAAGGAGGAGGTCGACCGGCTGGCGCAGCCGCCCAGCGGGTTCGGCGTCTTCCTCGGCCGCCACGACGACGGGACGATCGACGTCTTCACCGGTGGCCGCAAGTTGCGGGTCACCGTCTCGCCGTCGGTCGACGTCGAGGCACTGCGGCGGGGCCAGGAGGTGATGCTCAACGAGGCCCTCAATGTCGTACGCGCGCTGGAGTTCGAGCGTGCCGGTGATGTCGCGATGCTCAAGGAGATCCTCGAGGGCGGCGACCGCGCGCTGGTCGTCTCGCACGCCGACGAGGAGCGCATCGTGCACCTCGCCGACGTGCTGATGGACCAGCCGTTGCGCGTCGGTGACTCCCTGCTCATCGAGTCGCGGTCGTCCTACGCCTACGAGCGGATCCCCAAGTCCGAGGTCGAGGATCTGGTCCTCGAAGAGGTGCCCGACATCGACTACGAGTCGATCGGTGGCCTGGCCAGCCAGATCGAGCAGAT
>JBBRYN010000023.1:0-44303 GCA_038237645.1 Mycobacteriales bacterium | reverse complement strand
TTGCGCTGGCTGAGGAACACCGGGATGGCGATCGCGGCCAGGATGCCGATGATGATCATGACCACGAGGAGCTCGATGAGGGTGAAGCCCTCGTCCTTCTCCTCCATGGACTTGCGGATGCGAGCGAGCATGTGCGTGGCCCCTTTCAGGACGTTTGAGTGAGCCGCTCTGCGCATTCCGACCCCGGTACGGAGCCGACCAGTTAGCTGGGCTGGGCGCGGGTGCGTCCCCCTGGCTTTGCGACCCCGCCTCGCGGCGGGTGTGCCCTGTTCTGGCCTTTGCGTGCTCAACTGACTTCTCGGTTATCGACTCGGGTGGGTTCGTTCTTAAGCCCGAGCCGAGAGCTACTTGATCAGGTCGAAGATCTTGAAAATGGGCATGTAGAGCGCGACGATCATGCCGCCGATCATGCTGCCCAGCACCGCGATCATCAGCGGCTCGATCAGGGCGGTGAGCGCCTCCGTGGTGGCCTCCACCTCCTGGTCGTAGAACTCCGCGATCTTGGCGAGCATGGTGTCCAGCGCGCCGGTCTCCTCGCCGACGGCCATCATCTGCACCACCATGGGCGGGAAGACGGAATGGTCCTTCAGCGGCCCGGTCAGCGACTCGCCGTTGCGGACGCTGTCCTGCACGGCGCGGGTGGCCCGCTCGAGCACGATGTTGCCGGTGGTCGCGGCGACGATGTCGAGGCTCTGCAGGATCGGCACGCCGGAGCGCATCATGGTGCCCAGGTTGCGGGAGAAGCGCGCGAGGGCGATCTTGCGGATGAGCCCGCCGAAGACGGGCAGTTTCAGCTTGAGCGGGTCGACGACGTTGCGCACCTGCGGCTTGGTCTTGATCTTGCCCCACACGATCACGCCGATGATCCCGACGACGATGATCACCGGGGTCCAGTAGCGCAGGATGCCGGAGAGGACCACCAGGACCTGGGTGGGCAGCGGCAGCGTGCCGCCGAGGTCGACGAAGAGCTTCTTGAAGACCGGCACGATGAAGATCAGCATGCCGGCACAGCCGAGGATCGCCATGACGAAGACGACGACCGGGTACGTCATGGCCGACTTGATCTTCCCGCGCAGCTTGACCTCGGCCTCGTAGTTCTCCGCGATCTGCAGCATGGTCCGGTCGAGGAAACCGCCGACCTCGCCGGCCTTCGTCATGTTCACCATCAGCGGCGGGAATGCCTTGGGGTGCTTGGCCATCGCGGTGGACAGCGCGCTGCCCGACTCGACGTCGGCGCGGACCTCGGTCAGCACCCGGGCGAGTTCCTTGTTGTCCGTCTGCTCCACCAGGATCGTCAGCGCCCGCAGCAACGACAGGCCCGAGTCGACCATGGTGGCGAACTGCCGGGAGAAGACGGCGAGGGACTTCAGGCCGATCTTCTTGCCGAAGCCGGGGATGGTCAGCTCCTTCTTCATCCCGGCGTTGGACTTGGTGATGGACAGCGGCGCATATCCCATGGCCGCCAGCTTCTGCGCGACGATCGCCGGCGATTCGGCATCCAGCGAGCCGCTGATCAGCTTGCCCTTCTTGTCCCGCACCGAGTATTCGTACGTCGTTGCCATGTCGTCCTGCCTCTCAGGCCTTGCCGGACAGCCGCTTGTAGTCCTCGACGTGGTGGCACAGCTGCAATCCGCCCTCGTAGGAGATGCGGCCCTGCTTGGCGAGCGCAGCGAGGCTCTGGTCCATCGTCTGCATCCCGAACTTCGCCCCGGCCTGCATGGCGGAGTAGATCTGGTGGGTCTTGCCCTCGCGGATGAGGTTGCGCACCGCCGGGGTGGCGACCAGCACCTCGACCGCGGCGACCCGGCCCTTGCCGTCGAAGGTCTTGGCCAGCGTCTGGCAGACGACACCCTGCAGGGCGCCGGCGAGCTGGACCCGGATCTGCTGCTGCTGATGGGGCGGGAACACGTCGATGATCCGGTCGATGGTCTGCGCGGCGTCGGAGGTGTGCAGGGTGGCGAAGACCAGGTGACCGGTCTCCGCGGCGGTCAGGGCGACCCCGATGGTCTCCAGGTCGCGCATCTCGCCCACCAGGATGATGTCCGGGTCCTGCCGCAGCACGTGCTTGAGCGCGTTGGCGAAGGAGTGGGTGTCCTCCCCCACCTCCCGCTGGTTGACCATGCAGCTGCGATGCGAATGCAGGAATTCGATGGGGTCCTCGACGGTCATGATGTGGTCGTCGCGGGTCCGGTTCGCCAGGTCGACGAGGGACGCCAGCGTCGTCGACTTGCCCGAGCCGGTCGGGCCCGTGACGAGGACGAAGCCACGCGCCAGGCCGGCGAAGTTCGCCACGATCTGCGGGATGCCGAGCTGCTCCAGCGGCTTTATCTCGAAGGGGATCAGCCGGAAGGCGGCGCCCAGCGAGTCCCGCTGGCGATACATGTTGACGCGGAAGCGGGCATGGCCGGGCACGGCGTAGGAGTAGTCGAGCTCGAGGTGCTCCTCGAACTTCTCCCGCTGCTTCTGGGTGACGGTCGCGTAGAGCATCCGCTGGATCAGCGACGGCGTCATCTTGGGGTAGCCCTCGACGGCCTGTAGCCGCCCGTTCAGCCGCTCGGTCGGTGGCGCTCCCGCCGTGATGTGCAGGTCGGAGGCGCCGGACTCCAGCACGTGGATCAGCAGGTCGGTGACGCTGACCGAGTCCTCCGCGGCGTCCGGCTCCGGGGGTTTGCGTCCGCCGCCGCCACCGCCACCGCCATTGCTGCCACCGCCACCAAGCCCGCCGGCCTCGACCGGGACGGCGACCGTGGGCGGCTCCGGTGCGACGGCAACACCGACCGGTTCAGGTGCGACGCGGGCGGCCGGGATCACCGGCTCGGCCACCGCCGGACGGGGTGCTTCTGCGGTCAGGGCTGGCGCCAGCAGGGGGGTCACCTCCACCTTGACGGTGGGGGCGACCGGGTCGGGTTCGGTGAAGAATTCATCGTGCGAGTCCACGTGGGAGACCCCCAGCCGTCGACCGGGAAACTCCCGGCACAACCGAGGAATCGGCCGGAACAGGGGATTGCTAAAGGGCTGACCGGTGCCGGATCCTGCGCGTGGCACCGATCTGCGGTCAAGCCTCAGACGACGACCCGCAGGATTTCCTCTATCGCGGTGACACCCGCGAGCACCTTCCCGAGGCCGTCGTCACGCAGCGTGATCATGCCTTGCTGGCACGCCACCTCGTGGATCGCCGCGGCGGAGGCGTGCTCGACCGCCAGCCGCTCGACGTCCTCGGAGACCACCATCACCTCGTGCAGCGCCAGCCGGCCATGATAGCCGGTCTTGGCACAGGTGGGGCAGCCGACCGGGCGATAGAGGGTCGGGGGTGGCTTGTCGGCCGGCCAGGGAAATCGCGCCTGCACCAACTGCTCGGTGGTCGGGACGTAGGCCTCCTTGCACCGGGAGCACAGCCGGCGCGCCAGCCGCTGGGCCAGCACGCAGTCGATCGCCGAGCCGACCAGGAACGGTTCGATGCCCATCTCGACCAGGCGGGTCACGGCCGAGGGCGCGTCGTTGGTGTGCAGGGTGGACAGCACGAGGTGCCCGGTGAGCGCCGCCTCGATGGCGATGTGCGCGGTCTCGTGGTCACGGATCTCCCCGATGAGGACGACGTCGGGGTCGGCGCGCAGGATGGACCGCAGAGCCGAGGCGAAGGTCAGGCCGGCCTTGTTGTTGGTCTGCACCTGGTTCACCCCGGGCAGCCGGTATTCCACCGGGTCCTCGACGGTGATGACGTTCTTGTCGGGTGTGGAGACGATGTTGAGGGTGGCGTAGAGCGTGGTCGACTTGCCCGAGCCGGTCGGCCCGGTCACCAGGATCATGCCGTACGGCTTGAGGTAGCTCTCTTTGAAGCGGACATGGTTTTCGGTGGAGAAGCCGAGATCGGCCAGGTCGAGCCGGGCGGTGGAATTGTCCAGGATCCGCAGCACGACCTTCTCCCCCCAGACGGTGGGCAGGGTCGCGACCCGCAGATCGACCTTCTTGCCCTCGATCGCCACGGACAGCCGGCCGTCCTGCGGGATCCGGCGTTCGGCGATGTTGATGTCGGCCATGATCTTCAACCGGGAGATGACGCCCGACTGGATGTTCTTCGGCGAGCGCATGATCTCGTGCAGGACGCCGTCGATGCGGAAGCGCACCCGCAGGTCGGTCTCGGCCGGCTCGATGTGGATGTCGGAGGCGCGGTCCTGGATGGCCTGGCTGATCAGCAGGTTGACGAACTTGACGATCGGGGCGTCCTCGGTGACCGCCTTCATGGTCGACAGGTCCTCGTCGGGATCCTGGGCGTCGATCGCCATGGTCAGGTCGTCGAGGTCGCCGTCGGCACGGTGGTAGCGCTTGATCGCCCCGGCCACGTCTGCGCGGGTGGCGACGACCGGCTTGATCTCCATGCCGGTCAGCGAGCGGATGTCGTCGACCGCGAACACGTTGGCCGGATCGGCCATCGCGACGAGCAACCGGCCGTCCTCGTATCCCACCGGCAGCGCGTTGTGCCTGCGGCAGACCGCGGCGGAGACCAGGGCGACCGCCGACCCGTCCACCGGGAAGTCACTGAGGTCGACGAAGCGCAGGCCGATCTGCGTTGCGAGTGCTTGAACCAGTTGCGCTTCGGTCACGATGCCGGCGTCGATCAACACCCGGCCGAGTGGTCGGCCGAGCCGGGTCTGCTCCTGCAGGGAGGCTGTCAGTTGGTCCGCGCTGACCAGCCCCTCGCTGACCAGGATGTCGCCCAGTTGCCGCACCGCTCTGCCTCCACGTTTGCCGGCCGGTTGTCGGTCGCTGTCAGCAATCTCGACCGCAGCGGCATCTCGCTGAAGCCCCTATCCCACGGCGGCGGCGGCGATGAGCCGTAGCAGCATGCTGCGGTTCACCCCTGGCTCAAGCACGACGACCTGTTCGGTGGCAGCGGGTTCGGGCGCCGATCGCACAGGTTGGGCGGTCTGGGCGGTCTGGGCGGTCTGCGGCCGGGCCGACTCGTTCGGCCCCGTATCGCCGGCCGCCCGGTCCGATACGGGTGCCTGCTCGAGCGACGCGACCAACTGCTGCTGGTGGGCAAGCCCGGTGGCGACTTCGTCATCGTTGCTGCCACCCGTCACCTCGAGCAGGCCCCGTTCGACGAGAGGGGCGAGCACGGCAACAACGGCAGGCTCGCAGCGGCCGGACCAGCTCACGAGATCGCCGATGCTGCGCCGGCCGTCGATCATGGAGACGACCGCCCAGTCGTCGCGAGTCAGGACCGGATCGTGGGCCGGTGCAACGGCCAGCCGGAGCACGGCGGCCGAAGACGGGATCCGCAGGGACAGCCGCTGCCAGGCCTCCATGCGCTGCCCCGCGGCCGCGAACAGCTCCTCCGCGCTCTCCCGCAGCCCGACGTCGTCGACGTCGTAGTCGCCGGCACCGAACCTGAAGGAACCGTCGGTCCACTGCAACATGTCGAACAGCGCGTCGACGGCGTGCCCGCGGGCCGCATCGAGCAGCAGCGACTTCTCGACGGCATCGGCGTCCTGAAGCGCACGTGCCAGCCCGACGGCGTGGTCGGCGCGCACGCGGGCAACCCCCGCGGAGACGACCTCGTCGGTCAGGTGACCGGTGCCGATCAGCCGCCGCACCAGGGACTGGCGGGCGGTGTCGCTGCTGGCTCCTGAGACGGCGCCGTCGACCAGCCGGATGACTCCATGCCGGATGACATCGTGCCGGATGACATCGTGCCGGGCCTCGTGGGACAGGTGCAGCGCGCCGGACTTCCGCGACGCCGTCAGCAGCGCGACGATGTCCGGCAGGCTGAAGCCCTCCAGCGACCCGTCGAGCCTCACAGCAGGCCCCACGAAACCGGGGCCGACCGGGCAGGGCGCAGCGCAGCGGGGTCAACCGGTGCGCGGCCATGCAGCATCGCGTTCCAGCCTCCTCGGTCGACGGTCAGTGCTCTTGGCATCGACGCCGCGTCATCCGGTCTTGAGCGACGAACGGATCAGGCTCGCTCGACGGCGCGCCGCATGGCCTCGACCGGCGCCGGGCGGCCGGTCATCAGGCTGAGCTGCCGTGCCGCCTGGTTGATCAACAACTCCTGGCCGCCGACCACCCGGCAACCCGCGGCAGCCGCGCCGCGGGCGAGCCGCGTGGGCCAGGGGTCGTAGAGGACGTCACAGACGGTGGTTTCGGGCTGCCACGGGTGGCCGGCCAGCGCGTCGGCGGCGCCGCGTGGCACCGTCGAGACCACGAGCGTCGCGCGCTCCGGCACGGCCGGCCACTGCTGCAGGCGCAAGCCCACGCCGAGCCGCTCGGCGGCGGCGCACAGCGCAGCGGCGCGGCCGCGATCCCGGACGACCACGGTGGCTGTCGTGCCGCCCAGGTCACGGATCGCCGCCAACGCCGCGGCGGCCGTACCGCCGGCGCCGAGCACCACTGCCTGGGCGGCGTCCACGCCGGCCAGCGCGTCGACCAGCCCGCCGACGTCGGTGTTGTCAGCATGCCGCCCCGCCGTTGAGAGCAGCACCGTGTTGGCCGCGCCGACGTCGCGAGCCAGGTCGGACACGGTGTCGACCAGGCCGAGCACGACCCGCTTGAGCGGCATGGTCAGCGACAGCCCGGCCCACTCCGAGCCGAGTCCGGTCAGGAAGGCGCCCAAACCGGCCTCGTCGCACTCGACCGCGTCGTATCTCCAATCAGCCAGGCCGAGCGCGGCATACGCCGCCCGGTGCAGTGCCGGGGAGAGCGAATGTGCGATCGGGCTGCCGAGGACCGCCGCCCGGGGCATCTACTTGAACACGCCTTCGCGGATCGACTTCGCCTTCTGCGCCAGGAAGGCCGGGTAGCTGTTGGTGAAGAACTGATGGCCCTGCTTGTCCTTGAGCACGTACCAGAGCCAGTCACCCGGGGCCGGGGACAGGGCAGCGTCGACCGCGGCCTGGCCGGCCGAGTCGATCGGGGTCGGCGGGAGGCCGGTGACCAGCCGGGTGTTGTACGGGGTCTTCTTGTGCACGTCGGCATCCGACAGGTGACCGCCGGTACGGCCCAGACCGTAGAAGACCGCGGCGTCGATCCCCAGCGTGTCGCCGTTGGCCAGCCGGTTGTAGATCACCCGGGCGATCTTGGGCATGTCGGAGACGATCAGGGCCTCCTCCTGGACCAGGGAGGCGACGATGAGGACGCTGTAGACCGACAGGTGCTTCGCCGCGGCCTTCTGCTCCAGCCCGGTCGCGGCGGCCACCTCGTTGAACTTTGCCACCATCGCCCGGAGCACGTTGACCGCGGAGGTGCCGGGCTGGATGTCGTAGGTGGCGGGGTAGAGGAAGCCCTCGATGTTGCCGCGGGCGTAGGCGGGGAGGCCGAGCGCGGCGGTGTTGCGGGCGGCGGCCTGGACCTGGTCGAGCGGCAGCCCGGTGCGGGCGGCGAGCCGCGCCAGGATCTGGGCGGCGGAGAAGCCCTCCGGGACGGCGATGAGGGTCAGCAACTTCGATGCGGGGTCGAGCAACAGGGCCAGGGCCAGGCTGGCCTTCATCTGCCGGCGCAGCTTGTAGGACCCGGGCTGCAGCGACAGCGATTGGCTGTTGTCGCGCGCGGCGGCGACGAAGGCCTTGCTGCTCTTGACCACTCCCTTGGCGACCAGGGTGCTGCCGATGTCCCGGGCGCTGTCGCCGGGCTGGATCTGGATCGCGACCGTGCCGGTGCCCGGCCCGGCGTAGTCCGGCATTCCGGTCAGCGCACCCAGCACTCGGGAGCCGCCGTACCAGACACCGGCACCCAGCCCGCCGAGCATGATCAGGACGACCAGCAGGGCCAGCAGGCTGCGCCCGGGGCGGCCACCGGCCGGCCTGCGGTGCTTGGACCGGTGCCGCCCGCCGGACGCGGCAAGACTCTCGCCGAGCAGGTCGAGGTCGCTACCCGCCATGCGGTCCGCCTTCCCTGTCGAGCCAGGACTGCAGGATCAGCACCGCCGCGGCCTGATCGACCACCGGGCGCTGACGCCTCGCGCGCACCCCCCGGTCTGAGAGGGTACGCGCTGCCATGACCGTTGTGAGCCGTTCATCGGCCAGGTGCACGGGCACATCGCGTAGCCCGCCGGCCAGCGCCGTCGCCAACTCCTCGGCGTAGCCGCGTACCGACGTGGCTGCCGGTCCGTCCCGGCCGGAAAGTGAACGCGGCAGCCCCACGACAACGGCCACCGCCCGGTGCTCCTCGACCAGCCGGGCGAGTGCCTCGATCGATCCCGACCGCGGCAGGGTGAGCAGCGGCGTGGCAAGCACACCCGAGGGGTCGCTCACGGCGACCCCGACCCGGACCGACCCGACGTCGACACCCAGCCGGACGCCATGGGTCAGCCGGGTCTCACTCAGTGCCGCCCACCTGCCCGCCGCCCACCTGCCCGCCGCCCACCTGCCGGGCCACGTGCCCCTCGACCGACCGCAAGGCGTCCGCGATGCCCGCGGGCTTGGCACCGCCGCCTTGGGCAAGGTCGTCACTCCCGCCGCCCCTGCCGTCGATCGCCTGGCCGGCCTCGCGCAGGATGTCCCGCGCCGACAGCCGGCGATCGCGGGCCGGACCGTTGACGGCCACGACGATCGAGGCCCGGCCGGAGTTGGCCCCGGCCACCGCCACGACGGCCGCGCGGCCCGGATCCAGCCGGCCCCGCACGTCGAGGACCAGCCGGCGCAGGTCGTCGGCCCCGGTGCCCTCCGCCGCCTCCTTCGTGACCACGGCGACGCCGTGGACGTCGCGCGCGGCCGCGGCGAGCTCGCCGGCGCGGGCCAGCACCGCGTCAGCCCGCAGCTTCTCGAGCTCCTTCTCGGCATCGCGCAGCCGGGAGACAAGGGCGTGCACCCGGTCGGGCACCTCCTCGCCAGGCACCTTGAACAGCTCCGCGAGTTGCGCGACAAGCACGTGCTCCCTGGCCAGGAAGCGGAAGGCGTCGAGCCCGACCAGCGCCTCCACCCGGCGCACGCCGGCCCCGATCGACGCCTCCGACAGCAGCTTGACGACCCCGAGCTGAGCCGAGCGGGCGGCGTGGGTGCCGCCGCAGAGCTCCCGGGCATAGTCCCCCACCTCGACGACCCGCACCTCGTCGCCGTACTTCTCGCCGAACAGCGCCATCGCCCCGATCCGCCGGGCCTCGTCCTGCGTCGTGACGAACGCCCGCACCGGCAGATCGTCGAGCAGCACCGCGTTGACCTGTGCCTCCACGTCGGTGAGCACCGTCGACGGCACGGCGGTGGGCGTGTTGAAGTCGAAACGCAGCCGGCCAGGCGCGTTGAGCGAGCCGGCCTGCGTCGCCGAATCACCCAGGGCCGCACGCATGGCCCGGTGCACGAGGTGGGTGGCGGTGTGCGACCGTGAGATGGAGCGTCGGCGCTCGACGTCGACCACCGCGTGGGCCGCTTCGCCGGCGCGCAGCTCGCCACGGAGCACCCGCGCCCGGTGCACGATGAGACCCGGCACCGGAGACTGCACGTCGTAGACCTCGAGCTCGCCGCCGGCGACGGTGATGCGGCCGGAGTCGGCCAGTTGGCCGCCTGCCTCCGCGTAGAACGGCGTGGCCTGCAGCACGACCTCGACCTCGTCGCCCTCGCCGGCGCCGGTGCGACCGCCGTCGGCCCCGATGACGGCGACCACCGGAGAGTCCCGCTCGACCTCGGCGTAGCCGGTAAAGGTCGACGGACCGGCTCCTTCGAGCACCGATCGGTAGGCCGACAGGTCGGCGCCACCGGTCCGGCGGGCGCGGGAATCCTCTTTGGCCCGGGTGCGCTGCTCCGCCATCAGCCGGCGGAAGCCCTCCTCGTCGACGGACAGACCCTGCTCGGCGGCCATCTCCAGGGTCAGGTCGATGGGGAACCCGTAGGTGTCGTGCAGCTTGAAAGCCGTCGCGCCGCTCAACGTGTGCCCATCGGTGATTCCGACCCGGTCGGTGACCATGACGTCGAAGTGCCGCGAGCCGGCTTGCAGGGTCGACCGGAACGCCTCCTCCTCGGCGTAGGCGTAGGACGAGATCCGCTCGAAGTCCTGCGCCAGCTCGGGATAGGACGGGCTCATGCTGTCGCGGGAGACCGGCAGCAGCTCGGGCAGGGCCAGGTCGTCGTGACCGAGCAGACGCATCGCCCGGACCGCCCGGCGCAGGATCCGCCGCAGCACGTAGCCGCGGCCCTCGTTGGCCGGTGTCACCCCGTCGCCGATAAGCATGAGCGTTGTGCGGACATGGTCGGCGACGACCCGCAGCCGCACATCGTCGGCATGGTCGGCGCCGTAGCGCTTACCGGTCAGCTCGACCGCCCGGTCCAGCACCGGCCGGACCTCGTCGATCTCGTAGAGGTTGTCGACACCCTGCAGCTGGGTGGCCACCCGCTCCAAGCCCATCCCGGTGTCGATGTTCTGCGCCGGGAGGTCGCGCACGATCGGGTAGTCCTTGCCCACACCCTCGCCGCGCTCGTACTGCATGAACACGAGGTTCCACAGCTCGACGTAGCGGTCGCCGCCGACCGCCGGCCCACCGGCCGGCCCGTGTTGCGGCCCACGGTCGATGAAGATCTCCGAGTCCGGCCCGCAGGGACCGGGGACCCCCATGTCCCAGTAGTTGTCCTCCTTGCCCAGCCGCTGGACGCGCTGTGCGGGCACCCCGATCTGGCGCGTCCAGGCGTCGTGGGCCTCGTCGTCGTCGAGGTATACCGTCACCCAGAGTTGCTCGGCGTCGAAGCCGTAGCCACCGTCGGCCTGCGCCGTCGTCAGCAGGTCCCACGCATAACGGATCGCAGCTTCCTTGAAGTAGTCGCCGAAGGAGAAGTTGCCGCACATCTGGAAGAAGGAGCCGTAGCGGCTGAACCGGCCGACGTCTTCGATGTCGACCGTGCGCACGCACTTCTGCACGCTGGTGGCACGGGAGTAGGGCGGGGTCCGGTCACCGAGCAGGTAGGGCTTGAACGGCACCATGCCCGCATTGACCAGCAACAGAGTGGGGTCAGCAGCGATCAGGCTCGCACTCGGGACGACGGTGTGCCCGGTCCGGACGAAGTGCTCGAGAAACCGGCGACGGATCTCGGCGGTCCTCATCCGGGGCCCGCCGGTGGTTGCGGGCGCGTCCCGTCATCTGCCAGGGCGGCGCGCAACTCGTGCTCACGTTCGGCCATGGCGTCCCGAACATCGTCGGCGAAGTCGCGGATCGCGTCGGTGAGACCGGAGACGCTCCGCGACAGTTGATCGCTGAGCGCTGACGGGGTGAAGGCGCGGGCGGTGCTGGTCAACTTGCGCACCACCAGGATGCCGACCGTCGCGCCCAGCACGGCCCAGAACAGACGTCGCATCTGCTACCTCCTCCGCTGCCCGGGCCGCCTGCCGCGGCGCTCGGCCTTCAACTCCTGCGCTACCCGGCGACTGGCCTCGCCCTTGCGCCGGCCGGTGACTGCCTTGCGGACGCCATAGCTGAGGGCTGCGACCTTGACCACCGGCCCGCCCAATGTCGCCGCGAACAGGGACGTGAGCCCGGCAATGTTGCTGGTGACGGCCTGTGCGTTTGCGGTGATCGCGTCGACCCGCTCGAGCTGGCCGCTGACCTGGCGCAGCGTCACGTCGAGGTCCGTGATCAGCGGTGCGGTGCGTTCGTTGAGCGAGGCGACCAGTTTGGTGGTCTCGTCGATCGTCCGACCAAGCTTGATGATCGGTATGGCAAGCACCAGGACCAGCAGCACGAAGCCGCTGGCCGCGACCAGAGCCGCTATCGCAGCACCATGAGACATCGGATCACGCATCCTCTCCCGCCGACCGTGGTTTGCCAGACCCTATCGTGGCCGTTGCTGCGCGTGAGGAGTCAAGGACGCGGTGATGTCGACTCTCCCCGGACCTGCTCGCGCAGCCGCGGCAGACGTTCGGCGGTCTCCTGCTCGGCGCCGTACCCGGTCGGCGTGTAGTAGTCGCGCCCGACCAGGTCGTCGGGCGGGTACTGCTGCCGGGCGACACCGCCGGGACTGTTGTGCGCGTACTCGTACCCGCCGCCGTGCTCGAGCCGCCGGGCTCCCGCGTAGTGGGCGTCGCGCAGGGCGGCCGGCACCCGGCCACCGCGACCCGCCCGGACGTCGGCGATCGCCGCATCGATGCCCAGGATCACGGCGTTGGACTTCGGCGCGAGCGCCAGGTGGATGGTCGCCTGGGCGAGGTTCAGCCGCCCCTCCGGCAGACCGACCAGTTGCACGGCAGCGGCGGCGGCCGTCGCAACGGGGAGGGCGCTCGGGTCGGCCAGGCCGACGTCCTCGCTGGCGAGGATGACGAGCCGGCGGGCGATGAAGCGCGGGTCCTCGCCGGCGACCACCATCCGGGCCAGATAGTGCAGTGCCGCGTCGACGTCGCTGCCCCTGATGGACTTGATGAAGGCGCTGGTCACGTCGTAGTGCTGGTCGCCTTCCCGGTCGTAGCGGACGGCGGCTTGCTGCGCGGCCTCCTCCAGCGTGCCGAGGTCCACCTCGACACTGTCGCGGGCTGCCGCCGCCTCGGCTGCGGCCTCCAGCGACGTGAGCGCGCGACGGGCGTCGCCGTCGGCGAGTGAGATCAGGTGGCCCCGCGCGTCGTCGGTGAGGCTCAACCGGCCGCCGAATCCACGCTCGTCACGCAGCGCCCGCTCGATCACCTCGCCCACGTCAACGCCGGAGAGCGGCTCGAGGGTGAGCAGCAACGAGCGGGACAGCAGCGGCGAGACGACCGAGAAGAACGGGTTCTCCGTGGTCGCGGCGATCAGGGTCACGATGCGGTCCTCGACCGCGCCGAGCAGCGAATCCTGCTGGGTCCGGGAGAAGCGGTGCACCTCATCGATGAAGAGCACGGTCTGGGCACCGGAGAAGCCCAGCTCCCGGCGGCCCTCCTCGATGACGGCTCGCACCTCCTTGACGCCTGCGGACAGGGCAGAGAGGGCGACGAACCGCCGCCCGGTGGCCAGCGAGACGATGTGGGCGATGGTCGTCTTGCCGGCGCCGGGTGGCCCCCACAGGATGACCGGGATCGGCGCAGTCCCGTCCGTACGCTGCTCTGCCAGCCGGCGCAGCGGCGAGCCCAGGCCGAGCAGGTGGCGCTGGCCGACTACCTCGTCGAACGTCCGCGGACGCATCCGCACCGCCAGCGGCGCCGCGGCGGCAGCCGCGGCGCGCCCGGCCTCGGCGAACAGGTCAGTCACCTGCTCGATGGTAGCGCCGGGCGAGTGAGCATCGAGCGGAGCGAGGAGCGGAGCGAGTTGACAACCGGGCCGCGCCCTAGCCGAGGATGACGTCTGCCGCCCGCACATAGGCCATCCGGTGCCCGAAGTAGACGAGGTAGTACAGATCCCGGCCGGTCACCACTGTGCGGTCACCCGGAGAGCTGCCGTCGACGGTGTTGCTGTGGTAGTAGTCGGGGCGCAGCACACCGGCCACCACGTAGTGCTGACCGGCGCCGATGGTGTATTGCAGCGGCACCACCGATTGCGGGGGCACCGGCGAGCCCGCGTAGGCCGCCGCCTCCGGGTAGGCCCGGCCATAGACGGGGGCCGGTGTGCCGCCGGCCGCGACCGTGACCGTCGCCGCGTAGGTCGACACAGTGGCACCGATGTCGTGCAACCAGGCCAGCTGGCCGCCGTACCAGATAGCCGTCCAGTCACCCCGGTGGCCGGCGAGGGCGAACTGCTGGCCGGTCGACGCCTTGTCTCCGGTGTCGCACATCCGGATCGTGCCGGGCGCGCCGTCCGGATGGATCGCGGCGTCGGAGAGCAGCGGGGCGTCTTCGCTCGGGCCGGTGTGCAGATGGACGAAGCTCGCCGGCTCGCTCGGGCTGGGCGGGTCGCTGCCGCACCCGGTGACCGGCTGGCGGTTGGCCGCGAAGACCGGGTTGATGACGACGGCGTTGCCGTGGGGCACCGATCGGCTGGGCAGGGGCCTGCCCAGCAACTGCATGTAGTGGGCCCAGTCCCAGAACGGACCGGGATCCCAGTGCATGCCGGCTACCAGGCTCGGCACCACACCCGGCACGTTGTCGTGGCCGAGGATGTGCGCCCGGTCGAGCGGGATCCCGAACCGGGTGGCGAGATAGCGGACCAGGGTGGCGGAGGACCGGTACAACGCCTCGGTGTACCAGGTGGCGCCGTGTGCGGCGAAGCCCTCGTGCTCGATGCCGATGGAGTGTGAGTTGACGTACCAATTGCCGGCGTGCCAGGCGACGTCCTTGGTCGGGACCACCTGGGTGACCTGGCCGTCGGAGGATCGGATGACGTAGTGCGCTGTGACGTAGGCGTGCGAGTCCTGGAAGAGCGCGATCGTCGGGTCGTACAGGCCCTCGGTGTCGTGGATGACGATGTAGGAGATGCGCAGGCCGGCCGGCCGGTCGGCGATGTCGTAGTTGCCGTAGTCGGAATTGTCGGCCGGGTTGTTCTGGGCATAGGCGGCCGGGACGTAGCGGCAGTCGAGTTGCCTCGGGCACTCGGCAGCGGGAATCTGCGCGGCGGGCCGCAGGTGCAGTGCGGCCAGCCCGGAGCGGTCCGGGCGGTCGGCCGGTGTGGCGGCGACCCGCAGCACCTGGCCGTCGGCCGTGACGCGGCGCGCACCCGTGCGCAGGGTGGCGTAGACGTCGTCGGCGAACTGCCGTGCCCCCAGGGTGTCGGGCGACCCGCCGTAGCGGGCCACCGCCGCATACCAGCCGCCGAGCGTCGTCGGCAGTCGCCCGCCGCCGACCTGGCGGGCGTCGGCAGCCAGCAGCGCGGCGCCGGCCCGGATGTTGGCCGCCGGATCGGTGGCCACCATCGGCACCGGCAGGCCGGCGAGAGCGGCTGCGCGGGCGAGCTGGGACGCCGCCGCGGCGGGCCGGCGACCGGTGTCGCCGCGGGCGTCGCCACGCGCCACGCCGACGAGGTGCATCGGCCCGAATCCGCCGGCCGTGCTCGGCTCGCCGCCGTGTGCCTCCCAGCGGGTGAGGTTGTAGGAGACGGACAGCAGGAGCGTCTCCGGCACTCCCGACCGCGTGGCGGCGGCCGCGAACACCGCCTGCTCACTCGCCGCGCCCGGCGTGCCGGTGGTCGCATACGACACGGCCGCGTGCGCCGCGACGGCCGGGCCGGCGGTCAGCGGCAGGAATGAGCCGAGCACGAGGCCACCCGCTGCCGTGGCCGTGGCGATCCGGCGATCCAGTCTCTTCATGCTGAAGCTCCCACCGTTACCCGGACCGCGTCTGCCGACCACCCTGTCCCGGACATCCGGGCGGGTCAACCCGCGCGGCCGACTCATCGGCCGCCGGAGAATGTCAACCTGTCCACGCCAAGGCGGGCAGGGACTTCCACACTTCCGGCTGATGACCGCGGGTCAGGACGGCGGTTGCACAGTAGGAGGGTCCGGTGGCGGCGGCCCGTCGGCCAGGGCGTCCACGCCGGCTTCCTTGCGCTGGGCCGCCGTGATCGGTGTGGGTGCGCCGGTGAGCGGGTCGGCACCCGACGCGGTCTTCGGAAAGGCGATGACTTCGCGGATCGACTCGGCACCGGCGAGCAGGGCACACAGCCGGTCCCAGCCGAACGCGATGCCGCCGTGCGGCGGCGGCCCGTACTCGAACGCCTCGAGGAGGAAGCCGAACTGCGCCTGTGCCTCCTGCGGCGACAGCCCGAGAATGCTGAAGACCTGTCGCTGCATGTCGCGGCGGTGGATACGGATGGAGCCGCCGCCGATCTCGCTGCCGTTGAGGACGATGTCGTAGGCATAGGCCAGCGCGTGCGCCGGGTCGTCGGCGAACCGATCGGTCCACTCGGCGGTCGGCGCGGTGAACGGATGGTGCACCGATGTCCAGCCGCCGGTCCCCGCGGGCTCGAACATCGGCGCGTCCATGACCCACACGAAGGCCCACCGCGACTCTTCGATCAGCCCGCAGCGCCGGCCGATCTCCAGGCGCACCGCCCCGAGGAGGCCGAGCGCATCGGCGCGCGATCCGGCGGCGAAGAAGATGGCGTCCCCCGGACCGGCACCGGCCGCCGCCGGCAACCCGGCCAGGTGCTCGGCCGAGAGGTTCTTGGCCACCGGGCCGCGCAGCTCGCCGGTCTCGGCCTCGATGAGTACGTACGCCAGCCCCTTGGCCCCCCGCGAGCGGGCCCAGTCCTGCCAGGCGTCCAATTGCTTGCGCGGCTGGGCCGCCCCGCCGGGCATCACCACCGCGCCGACGTGCTCGGCGTGGAACACCCGGAACTCGGTGCCGGCGAAGTAGCCGGTCAGGTCGACCAGTTCGGCTGCGAAGCGCAGGTCGGGCTTGTCGCTGCCGTAGCGTGCCATCGCGTCGGCGTAGGTCATCCGCTGGATGGGCAGCGGCACCTCGTAGCCGGCCAGCTCGCGCCAGATCCGGGCGACGACGGCCTCGGCAACCTCGATCACGTCGTCGGAATCGACGAAGGACATCTCGATGTCGAGCTGGGTGAACTCCGGCTGCCGGTCGGCGCGGAAGTCCTCGTCGCGGAAGCAGCGCACGATCTGGAAATACCGCTCCAGCCCCCCGACCATGAGCAGCTGCTTGAACAGCTGGGGTGACTGCGGCAGCGCGTACCAGTGGCCGGGCTGCAGCCGGACAGGCACCAGGAAGTCCCGGGCGCCCTCGGGCGTGGAACGGGTGAGGGAAGGTGTCTCCACCTCGAGGAAGTCGCGCACGGCCAGCACGTCGCGGGCGATCCGGCTCACCGCCGAGCGCAACCGCAGCCGGTCCGCCACCTCCGGCCGCCGCAGGTCGAGATAGCGGTATCTCAGCCGCACCTCCTCGCCGACCGTCCCGGCGTGCCCGTCGAGCGGGAACGGCAGCGCCGCCGACTCACTGAGCACATCGAGCGCGTCGGCCGTCACCTCGATCTCGCCGGTAGGTAGCTCCGGGTTTTCGTTGCCGACCGGCCGGCGCCCGACGGTCCCGCGGACCTGGATGCAGAACTCGGTGCGCAGCGCGTGCGCCTGCGACTCCCGGAGCACCACCTGTACGACCCCGCTGGCATCGCGCAGGTCGACGAAGATGACGCCCCCGTGGTCGCGGCGGCGGGCCACCCAGCCGGCGAGCGTGACGGTGTCGCCGGCCTGCGCGGCGCGCAGGGACCCGGCCGGATGCGTGCGGATCAACTCAGCTTCTCCTTCACGGTGGCGACGAGGTCGGCGAGTGGCACGGTGACCTGCTCGCCGCCGGCGAGGTCCTTCAGTTGGGCGCTGTCGCCGTCGAGATCTCGCTCCCCCACCACCACGGCGCATCGCGCGCCCGATCGGTCGGCCGCCCGCATGGCGCCCTTCAGACCACGATCACCGTAGGCGAGGTCGGCGCGCACTCCGGCCGTACGCAGCTGTGCGGCCAGCAGCACCGCCCGCCGCTTGGCCGCCTCGCCGAGCGGGACGATGAACACCTCGCACCGGGTCCCGTCGCCGACGGTGAGCCCCTCGGCCGCCAGCGCCAGCATGGTGCGGTCGACACCCAGGCCGAAGCCGACACCACTCATCGGCGGCCCCCCCACGCTCTCCATCAACCCGTCGTAGCGGCCCCCACCGCCGAGTCCGGACTGGGCCCCGAGTCCGGAGTGGACGAACTCGAACGCCGTCCGGGTGTAGTAGTCCAGTCCGCGCACCAGCCGGGGGTTGTCGACGTAGTCGATGGCGAGGTCGCGTAGCAACTGCCGCACCGTCTCGTGGTGCTCCTTGCACGCGGCGCACAACTGGTCGGTGATGAGCGGAGCGCCGACCAGCTTCGCCTGCACCTCGGGGCGCTTGTCATCGAGCACGCGCAGCGGGTTGAGCCGTGCCCGGCGCCTGGTATCGGCGTCGAGGTCCAGACCCGTCAGGAAGTCGCTGAGCCGCTCGCGGTAGGCCGGCCGGCAAGCGGCATCGCCGAGACTGTTGAGCTGGAGTTCGGCACCGCGGATGCCCAGGCCGGCATAGCCTTGCGCCGCGATCCACACCACCTCGGCATCGAGAGCCGGGTCGGCGGATCCGACGGCCTCGATGCCCACCTGCACGTGCTGGCGGTAGCGCCCCGACTGGGGTTGCTCGTAGCGGAAGTTGGGGCCGGTGTACCACAGCTTGACCGGCAGTTGGCCGCGGTGCAGGCCGTGTTCGACGATCGCCCGCATCACCCCGGCGGTCTGCTCCGGTCGCAGCGTCAGCGAGCGGCCACCCTTGTCCGTGAAGGTGTACATCTCCTTGGATACGACGTCGGTCGATTCGCCGACGCCGCGCAGGAACAACGCCGTGTCCTCGAAGAGCGGGGTCTGGACGAAGCCGTACCCGGACAGCCGGGCCGGCGCGGACAGCTCCTCGACGACGACCGTCCAGGCCGCCGAGGCGGGCGGCAGGACGTCGTAGGTGCCCTTCGGCGCCGAGAAGGTGCTCACAGCCCACTCCTCGGGATGGGTTGCCCGGCAAGTTGCAGGTAGGGGTTGCCGGTGCGCTCCCGGCCGATGGTCGTCGACGACCCGTGGCCGGGTAGCACGACAGTCTCGTCCGGGCGAGGCAGCACCACCCGGCCGAGCGAGGCCAGCATGTCTGCCTCGCTGCCGCCAGGCAGATCGACCCGGCCGATGCTGCCGGCGAACAGCAGGTCGCCGGAGAACATCATCGGCTCCTCGCCGGTGCTCAGGCCGAAGACGACGGAGCCCGGCGTGTGACCCGGTGCCAGGGCCACGGTCAGTTGGAGGCCGGCCAGCTCCAGGTCCGCACCATCGGCCAGCTCGCGCACGTCGTCGGGCTCGGCGAAATCCAGCCGGCCGAACAGCGGCGTGTCCCGCGTGATCCCCAGACCACCCCAGGGGTCCGTCAGCTGGCCGCGGTCCCGCGGGTGGACGTAGGCGGCGACGCCGCGCGCGGCGCAGACCGGCACCACGGCGAACGTGTGGTCGATGTGCCCATGTGTGAGAAGCACGGCGACGGGGTGCAGCCGGTGCTCCCGGAGCACGTCGTCGAGCGGTCCTTGCGCGCCCATCCCGGGATCGATGACGACGCACTGCTCCCCCGGCCCGGTCGCGACGACCCAGCAGTTCGTCGCGGGCGGGCCGGCGGGAAACCCGGCGACGAGCACGGTCGGTCAGTCCCTTCGGTGCGGAGCAGTCTCGATCACGAGCACTGTCGGTTGCGGCAGTTTCGGTCGCCGCCGGCTCCGGTCACGAGCAGCGGCGACATCCAGCCTACCGACGCGCCGTAGACTTTCCCGAGCGCAATACCGCGACCGCCGTCGACGAGGGGGAAGAACGCCTGTGCCCGGCAAGGACCGTCAGCGTCAGCTCGCACGCGAGAAGCTCCAGCGGCAGATGGTCAAGCGGGCCGAGGCCGCCCGGCGCCGGCGACGGGCCCAGGCCACGACCGGCGCTGCCCTGGCCGTCGTCGCGGTGATCGGCCTCGCCGCTCTCGGCGTCGCCAAGCTCAACTCCGGGCACAAGCCGGGGGCCAAGACCACGACCTGCGGCTACCAGAAGCCACCCGGCCAGTCCGGCGATGTGCCGCGCAAGGCCGCTCTGCCGCCCGGCAAGGGCGTCGCCAAAGCCGGCACGGCGCGGGTGCGGTTGGACACCGGCCAGGGCAGCCTGACGCTGACGCTCGACCGGGCCAAGGCACCGTGCACCGTCAACAGCTTCCTGTCGCTGGCCCGGCAGAAGTACTTCGACAACGTGCCGTGCCACCGGCTCACCACCAGCCAGATCTTCGTCCTGCAGTGCGGTGACCCGGGCGGCACGGGCGCAGGAGGGCCGGGTTACCGGTTCGGCGACGAGGGCCTGCCCGCAAACACCGACCGACAGGTCACCTATCCCACCGGTACGCTGGCGATGGCCAACGCCGGGCCGGGCACCAACGGCAGCCAGTTCTTCATCGTCTACCAGGACACGCGGTTCCAGCCGAAGTACACCAGGTTCGGCACGATCAGTGCCGGGCTCGACATCGTCCTGAAGATCGCCAAGGCGGGAGCGATCGACCCCACCGGCAAGCCGGCCGGCGATGGCAAGCCCAGCAAACCCGTCGTCATCGAGCATGCCGAGGTGCTCGGCTGATCGGTGCTGCTGAGGATCAGATGATGCGGGTCAGCTGCCGCTCGTGACGCGGTAGACGTCGTAGACACCGCCGACGCCGCGTACGGTCCGCAGCAGGTGGCCGAGGTGCTTCGGGTCGGCCATTTCGAAGGTAAACCGGGAGACCGCCACCCGGTCGCGTGTGGTGGTCACCGATGCCGACAGGATGTTGACCCGCTCGTCGGAGAGGACCCGGGTCACGTCGGAGAGCAGCCGGTGCCGGTCGAGCGCCTCCACCTGGATCGCGACCAGGAACATCGAGTCGGCAGTCGGCGCCCAGGTGACCTCGACGAGGCGTTCGGGCTGGCCCATCAGGTCGCCGGCGTTGGTGCAATCGGTGCGGTGCACCGAGACACCGCCGCCGTGCGTGACGAATCCCAGCACCTCGTCACCGGGCACCGGTGTGCAGCACTTCGACAGCTTGACGTAGATGTCGGTCGCGCCTTTGACGATGACCCCGGCGTCACCGGCAGCGGGCATCCGCCGGGACGGCGGACGGGTGGGCGCGGCTGTCTCGGAGATGTCCTCCGCGGCGCCCTCGCGACCGCCCATGGCGGCCACCAGGCGGTGCACGACCGTGGCCGCCGACACGTGGTTTTCCCCCACCGCGGCATACAACGCCGAGATGTCGGCATAGTGCATCTCGCAGGCGAGCGTGGTCAGCGCGTCCCCGCCGAGCAGTCGCTGCAGCGGCAGTCCCTGCTTGCGCATGGCCCGGCTGATCGCCTCCTTGCCCGACTCGATGGCGTCCTCGCGGCGTTCCTTGGCGAACCACTGCCTGATCTTGGTGCGGGCGCGCGGGCTCTTGACGAATGTCACCCAGTCCCGCGACGGTCCCGCCGTCTCGGACTTGGAGGTGAACACCTCGACGACGTCGCCGTTGTCCAGTTTGGACTCCAGCGGGACCAGTCGCCCGTTGACCCGGGCACCGATGCAGCGGTGCCCGACCTCGGTGTGCACCGCGTAGGCGAAGTCGACCGGCGTGGATTCGACCGGCAGGGGGATGACGTCGCCCTTGGGGGTGAAGACGAAAACCTCCTGACCGCCGAGGTCGTAGCGCAGGGACTCCAGGAACTCGGTGGGGTCGTCGGTCTCGCGCTGCCAGTCGAGCAACTGGCGCAGCCAGCTCATGTCGTCGACCTGACCACCGAGCCCGGTCACCGGGCTGCCCTTGGTCTCCTTGTACTTCCAGTGCGCGGCAATGCCGTACTCCGCCGTCCGGTGCATCGCCCACGAGCGGATCTGCATCTCGACCGGCTTGCCCTCCGGACCGATCACCGTGGTGTGCAGCGATTGGTACATGTTGAACTTCGGCATGGCGATGAAGTCCTTGAACCGGCCAGGGACCGGCTGCCAGTTGGCGTGGATCACGCCGAGGGCCGCATAGCAGTCACGCACGGAGTCGACGTGGATCCGGATGCCGACCAGATCGTAGATCTCGGTGAAGTCCCGGCCCCGCACGATCATCTTCTGGTAGATGGAGTAGTAGTGCTTCGGCCGGCCGCTGACGGTGGCCTTGATCTTGGCGGCGTTCAGGTCGGCCTGGACCTTCTCCGTCACCTGCACCAGGGCGACGTCCCGCGAGGGCGCGCGTTCGCTCACCAGGCGGACGATCTCGTCGTAACGCTTCGGATAGAGGGTGGCGAAGGCCAGATCCTCCAGCTCCCACTTGACGGTGTTCATGCCCAGCCGATGGGCAAGTGGTGCGAGCACCTCCAGCACCTCTCGCGACTTGCGTTCCTGCTTGTCGCGCGGGAGGAATCGCAGGGTGCGCATGTTGTGCAGCCGGTCGGCCAGTTTGATGACCAGGACGCGCGGGTCGCGCGCCATGGCGACGACCATCTTGCGGATCGTCTCCGCCTCCGCCGCGGCGCCGAACTTGACCTTGTCGAGCTTGGTGACGCCATCGACGAGGTGGGCGACCTCAGCGTTGTAGTCGATCTTGAGCTGCTCGAGGGTGTAGCCGGTGTCCTCGACCGTATCGTGCAGCAGGGCAGCGACCAGCGTCGTGGTGTCCATGCCCAGCTCGGCGAGGATGGTAGCCACGGCCAGCGGATGGGTGATGTATGGGTCCCCGCTCTTGCGCAGCTGCCCCCGGTGAAAACGCTCGGCCGTCTCGTAGGCCTGCTGCAACGACTTGAGGTCGGCCTTGGGATGTGCCGCTCGATGGGTGCCGATGAGCGGCTCGAGGACCGCACCGTGCCCTGGCTTGGCGGTGTGCCCGATCCGCCTGGCCAACCGGGCCCGGACCCGACGGCCGCTCGGCGCGCCGCGGCCCTCCTCGACCGGCCCGACAACGTCTTCCGGCTCGGGGGCGGTGAGGGTGTCCCCCGGGTCCCGGTCGCCGTGGGACACCGAAGGGTGGGGCGGCACGGGCCGCCCCGGTGCTGACGATGGTGCTGCCGGTGGCGCTGCGGTGTCCTCGCGGGGCGACAGGGTTGAATCGTCGCGAGGCGCGACCGCTTCGTCGTCCCGGACGCCGGGCAACGTGACCCCCGACCCGGGAACGGAGGACTCGGGTGCCACGAGCGCTCCTTGCCTTGGATGCAGCCGAATCAGACCGTCCGAGCCTCCATGGTAGCTGGGATCACACCTGGAGCAGGGCCGCTATCGACCACGGGGCCAACCGCTGCCGCCCACCGAGGGCCGCTATTTCCAGCACGACGCCGATCCCCGACACCTGTCCACCAGCCCGCTCGATCAGCTTGAGGGCCGCCGCGATGGTGCCGCCGGTCGCCAGGACGTCGTCGACCACCAGGACGCGGGCCTCGGTCAGGGTGCCCGCCGCGAACGCATCGGCGTGCACCTCGAGAGTGCCCTGGCCGTACTCCAGCGCGTAGCTCTCGGCGAGGACTGCGCGCGGCAGCTTGCCCGCCTTACGGATCGGCAGCATCCCGACACCAGCCGCGTACGCGATGCCGCCCGCCAGCACGAACCCGCGTGCCTCGATGCCCGCTACCAGGTCGAACCGGGCGGCTCCCTGAGCCTCGATGAGAGCGTCGATCACCCGCCGCAGCGCCGGAGCGTCGGCGAACAGCGGGGTGAGGTCCTTGAACAGGATGCCCGGCCTGGGGAAGTCGGGAACATCGCGGATGGAGCCGGCGACCGACTCACCGGCGTCGACCGCACCGCTCACCGCTTGCGCTTGCTCCCGCTGGGCCGGCCGCCCTTCTTGCGGGCACCCGAGCTGCTGGGACGTGGCCGGGCACGCTGCGCCGGGCGCCTCGCCGGCGTCGCCTGCACCCGGGCCGCACCCGCCGCGTCGTCGTCGCCGTCCGTGCCGGAGTCGCGATCGAGAACAGCCGTGCCGGCGGTCGCCTTGGCGGCCTTGCGCTCACCCGCCGGTCCGGCCGCCCGGGCCGGCCGCCGGCTCGGTGTGGTCTGCGCGCCGGACCGCTTGGCGAGCACCCGCTGGCGCAGCGCGGCGTATGCCGGATCCCGTTCCTTGAGGTCGGCCAGGATCGGGGTGGCGAGGAACAGCGACGAATAGGCACCGGAGGCCAGGCCGACGAAGAGCACCAGCGCCAGATCCTTGAGCGTCCCCACACCGAGCAGCCCGGCACCCACGAAAAGCAGTCCGGCCACCGGAAGCAACGCGATCAGCGACGTGTTGATCGACCGCATGAAGGTCTGGTTGACCGCGAGGTTCGCCGCCTCGGAGAACGTCATGCGCGCGCCACCGAGCAGGCCCTTGGAGTTTTCGGCGACCTTGTCGAAGACGACGACGGTGTCGTACAGGGAGAACCCGAGGATGGTGAGGAGACCGACCACCGTCGACGGTGTCACCTCGAACCCCACCAGGGAATAGATGCCGGCCGCGACGACGACGTCGTGCAGCAGCGCCGCGATCGCGGCGATTGCCATCTTGGGCTCGAACCGGAAGCCGATGTAGACACAGACCGCCACCAGGAAGACCACCAGGCCGGTGAGCGCCTTCTTGGTGACGTCGCTGCCCCACGAGGAGCTCACCGTCGTGACGCTGACCTCGCTGACCGGCACGCCGGTCTTCTTCGCGATCACATCGCGGACCCGCTCGGCCTGGTTCGCCGTCAGCACGGCGGTCCGGATCTGGACGCGGCGGTTGGCGCCCGTGCCCACCTCCTGCGCGGTAGCCACCTCGACGCCCTGCGATGCGACGGCGTCGCGGACGGCGGCGACCGTCACGCCGGCCTTCTCCGGCACGAGGTAGGAGTTGCCACCGGCGAACTCGATGCCGAAGTTGAACCCGCGGAAGGAGAAGGACAGCACGCAGATCAGCAGCAGCACTGCCGAGGCGAGATACCAGCGCTTGCGATTGCCGATCAGGTCGAAGTTGGTCTCGCCGCGGTAGAGCCGGCCGGCCAGGGTCACGTCAGGACTCCTTCGCGGGGGTGGATCGGCGACCCCGGGTGCCGGTGGTCCCCGCTCCGGCCGCTGCGGCCAATGCCGGATCGCGGTGCCGGACATTGCCGAGCCCGGTCATCCGCGGCGAGTCGAATGTGCGCGAGCGTGCCGTCAGCGACACCAGCGGATGGGTGAACAGGAAGACGATCAGCAGGTCGAGCAGGGTCGACAGGCCCAGGGTGAAGGCGAAGCCGCGGACCGCCCCCACGGTGAACACGTAGAGCGCGGCAGCGGCGAGGAAGGACACCGCGTCGGCCGACAGGATCGTCCGCCTGGCCCGCACCCAGGCACGCGGGACCGCCGAGCGGACGCTGCGCCCGTCCTTCACCTCGTCCTTGAGCCGCTCGAAGAACACCACGAAAGAATCAGCGGTAATGCCGACCGCGACGATGAAGCCGGCGATGCCGGCCAGTGTGAGCGTGAAGCCGATCTTGCGACCCAGCAAGACGATCAGGCCGTAGGTGACAAGGGCGGACAAACCCAGGCTGGCGATGGTCACCAGGCCGAGGATCCGGTAGTAGAGCAGGGAGTAGACCGCTACCAGAATCAGGCCGATGCCGCCGGCGATCAGGCCACCGTTGAGCTGGTCGACACCGAGCGTCGGGGAGACCGTTGACTGGTTCAGGAGCTGGAAGGTGAGCGGCAGGGCGCCGTATTTCAACTGGTTGGCCAGGGTCTTGGCCTGGCTCTGGGTGAACTGCCCGGTGATCTCGGCCTTGCCTGCAATCTCGACTTCGATCCGCGGCGCGGAGACCACCACATCATCGAGCACGATGGCGACCTCGTTCTTGGGCGGCTGCGCGCTGACGGCGTCCCGGGTCAGTTGGGTCCACCGACCCTGACCCTTGCCCCTGAAGCTCAGGATGACCTTCCACCCACCGTTTTGGGAGTCGACCTGGTAGTCGGCGTTGCCGACCTCGGTACCGACCACCCGGGCCTTGTCGAGGAGGTACTTGGTCTGGCCGGTCTCGTCGCAGGCGACCTGGGTCTTGTTCACCTCGTCGATCGAGCCGGGTGGCCGCAGCTTGAGCACCGCACAGGTCACCTGGTTGAGCCGGAAGACCGTCTCCGCGGGCAGCTTCACCAGTTGGGCGATGTCGGCGGCCGTCGGCCCCGTCGGCGCGGCGCTGGGCGACACCGACGGCGTCGGAGTGGCGCTCGCACCGGGCTTGGGCGTGCTGGTCGCACCGGGCTTGGCAGTGGCGGTGGGGGCGATCAGCGCGGAGGTCAGCACCGCCTTCTTCGCCGGCGTCTTCGCCGGGGTCGCGGACGAGCCCCCCCGCGCGGGCGACGGCAGCGACGAAGGGTTGGCCGCCGGGGGGGCCGCGACCGCGCCCGGGCCCGTTTGCAGCACCTGTCGGAACCGCAGTTGGGCCGTGCTGGTGAGTTGGCGGATCGGTTCGCGTCCGGGCACGGACACCACGATCTGGTCGTTGCCCTGGGTCACCACCTGGGCCTCCGCCACGCCGGTGCCGTTGACCCGGCGCTCGATGATGATGCGGGCCTCGTTGAGGCTGTCCTTGCGTGGCGCCTTGCCGTCTTTGGTGACCGCCTTGAGGGTGAGCGTGGTGCCGCCCTGCAGATCCAGTCCGAGTTTCGGGGTGCGAGTGGAGCCGGTGAAGAAGACCAGGCCGTAGATCAAGGCGATGACTGCTGCCAGGGCGATGAAGTAGCGCCCGACCCGCAGCTGTCCAGACGGTGCTGCCACGTGTGGCCTCTCCCTGATCGTCTCTTGGTCGGAGGGTCGTCGTTCGGTATCGCCGAGCGGGTTCAGCGTTCGACGGCTGAGGCGTCGTCCGGCGCTTCCCCGTCGCTCCCGTCACCGCCGTCATCGCCGTCGGTGCCGGCATCGCCGCCGGCGGGGGTGACAACGCGCGCTACCGCGGCGCGGGCGAAGCGCTGATGCACCCCGGGCGACGTCTCCAGCGTAACCACGTCGCCGTCCACCTCGACCACGGTGGCGTAGAGCCCGGCGGTCGTCATGATCTCCGCACCCGGGTCGAGGGTGGCCTGGGTCTGTTGCAACTTCTTCATCCGGTTGCGCTGCGGCCGGATCAGGATCAGGTACGTGAAGGCGCCCAATCCGATCAGGAGCAACAGCGGGGTGAGGCCGGCTCCCCGGTTGGCGGGAGCCATGAGCTGGGCGCTGGCGGTGATCACGTGTCTCTCGCCTTTCGGGCAGGTGAGCGGGTCGGGCGGCCCCGACAGCATGCCGTGGCAAGTCCGGCCGGACCCGCCCTCGCCCGAACGCGTGCCGGGACCGATCTGCGGGGCACCGGGAGAGTTCCGAGCCTATAGGTTGCCGAAGAGAGCCGGCGGGCCGGCCGCTGCGCTGGGAACGGCGAGCCCGAGGTGCGCCCAGGCGGCGGGCGTCGCGACGCGGCCGCGCGGGGTGCGAGCCAGCAGGCCGGCCCGGACCAGGAACGGCTCGGACACCGCCTCGACCGTGTCGGCCTCCTCCCCCACGGCCACGGCCAGCGTCGACACGCCGACCGGACCGCCACCGAATCGCGACACCAGCGCATCCAGGACCGCCCGATCCAGCCGATCGAGGCCCCGCTCGTCGACGTCGTAGACCAGCAACGCGGCCTCGGCGACGGCGCGATCGACGACGCCGTCGGCCCGCACCTCGGCGAAGTCGCGAACCCGGCGCAGCAGACGGTTGGCGATCCGCGGCGTGCCCCGGGACCGGCCGGCGATCTCGACGGCGCCGTCGGCCCGCAGCGGCACCCCCAGAATCCCGGCGCTGCGGTGGAGCACCCGTACCAGATCGGCAGGGTCGTAGAAGTCCATGTGGCCGACGAAGCCGAAGCGGTCGCGCAACGGCCCGGTGAGCAGTCCGGATCGGGTGGTGGCACCGACCAGCGTGAACGGCTCGACGTCGAGCGGTATCGCCGTCGCTCCGGGGCCCTTGCCGACTATCACATCGACGCGGAAGTCCTCCATGGCGACATAGAGCAACTCCTCGGCCGGCCGGGCGATCCGGTGGATCTCGTCGACGAACAGCACGTCGCCGGCGGCGAGGTTGGTAAGGATGGCGGCCAGGTCCCCGGCGCGTTCGATGGCCGGGCCGCTGGTGACCCGAACGGTCGCTCCGAGCTCGGCGGCGATGATCATGGCCAGGCTGGTCTTCCCCAGGCCCGGCGGCCCGGAGAGCAGGACGTGATCGGGCGGCTTGCCACGACGCAGGGCGCTGTGCAGGACCAACTCGAGCTGCTCGCGCACCTTGGGCTGGCCGACGAACTCCGCCAGCGTGCGCGGCCGCAGCGTGGCCTCCACCTCGCGTTCGGCCGGCTCGGCGAAGGCGGAGACCACCACGTCGGACTCGCCGGTCATCGCGGCGCCAGCGCCTGGATGGCCGTCCGGAGCAACACGGCGACGTCGGCGCCCTGATCGGCCGCGCCCGTCACCGCGGAGACCCCCTCGTCCGCCTCGCGCGGCGTCCAGCCCAGGCCGACGAGTGCCTGATGCACCTGCTCCCGCCAAGGCGCTGCGCGGTCGGCGCCCCGACCGGCCGGCTCCGCACTGCCCACCGGACCGATCCGGTCACGCAATTCGAGCACCAGGCGTTCGGCGCCCTTCTTGCCGATGCCCGGCACCCGGATCAACGCCGGCAGGTCTTCCGTGGCCACCGCACGGCGCACCTCAGCGGGCGCCAACACGCCGAGGACTGCCTGCGCTAGCCGGGGACCCACCCCCGAGGCGGTCTGCAGCAGCTCGAACAACGAGCGGGCATCGTCGTCGGCGAAACCGTAAAGGGTCAGCGAGTCCTCGCGAACGACCAGGCTGGTCGCCAGCCGAGCGACGGTGCCGACCCGCAGCCCGGCCAGGGTGCCCGGTGAACACTGCACGGAGACGCCGACACCGCCGACCTCCACCACCACCCCGTCAGGGGCCAATGCGGCAACCCGGCCGCGCAGGCTGGCGATCACCGCGGGATCGCCCTGTCCACCGCTCCGGCCGCCGCCAGCCGGGCCTGCCCGGGACCTCGCCACAGCTGACAGATCGCCAGCGCGAGGGCATCGGCGGCGTCGGCCGGCCGCGGTGCGCTCGTCAGCCGCAACAGCCGGGTCACCATCAACGTCACCTGCGCCTTGTCGGCCCTCCCGGAGCCGGTCACCGCTGCCTTCACCTCGCTGGGGGTGTGCAGGGCCACCGGGATCCCGGCCCGCGCGGCAGCGGTGATCGCCACCGCTCCGGCCTGGGCCGTGCCCATCACCGTACGGACGTTGTGCTGGCTGAAGACCCGCTCGACCGCCACCACGTCGGGCCGCAGGTCCGCGACCGCCCGAGCGAACGCCTCGGCCAGGAAGAGCAGGCGGGCCGCGATGTCCGCTTCGGGCGGGGTGCGCAGCACGTCGACGTGGACCAGGGTCACCGGACCGCCCGGCCGGCCGTCGACGGCGCCCAGACCACACCGGGTCAAGCCAGGATCGACACCCAGCACCCGCACCCCGACACACCTCCGAGCCGCCTGCGAACATCTGTTCGACACGCTATCGGTTGCCGGCCCGGGGGGCCGGCCGACACGCCCGCACGAAGTACCTTGCTGGTGTGTGTCACAGCGACGGCAGCAGGGCACCGGCCGCGCCGAGCGCGGGCACCGCGACACGGTGCGGCGAGATGGTGCTCAAGGCGACCGACGGCAACACCTTCGCCGGTTATGCCGCGCTGCCTGGCGCTCCGACGGGCCGCGGGGTGGTCATCCTGCCGGACGTGCGCGGCCTGCACCGCTTCTATCGCGACCTCGCGGTGCGATTCGCCGAGATCGGCCTGGCCGCCGTGGCCGTCGACTACTTCGGCCGCACGGCCGGCATCGGCGACCGGTCGGCGGACTTCGATTTCAGGCCGCACATCCAGCAGACCGCGCCGGAGGGGGTGGCCGCCGACGTCGCCGCGGCCGCCGACCACCTGCGCTCGGCCGAGGGCGGGTCGGTGACCTCGGTTTTCACCATCGGCTTCTGCTTCGGCGGCAGTTACTCGTGGCGCCAGTCGGCGGAGACCGCCGGGCTCTCGGGGGAGATCGGGTTCTACGGGCGCCCGGAGCGCGCGGCCCAGGTGGCCGAGCAGATGACCGCTCCCCTGCTGATGCTCATCGGCGGCGCCGACCCCAGCATCCCGATCACCGCCGTCGAGGCACTCCGGGACGCGGTGCCGGTCGAGGCGGACCTCGTCGTCTACCCCGGCGCCCCCCACTCCTTCTTCGACCGCGCCTTCGCCGAACATGCCGACGCCTGCACCGATGCCTGGCGGCAGATCACGGCCTTCGTCGAGCGGCACGCAGCGGCCTGATCGGCGGGGCTGTGCTTCAGCGATTGTGGGCTGACGGGCGCTCAGCGGGGCGGCTTTCCCTCGCGCAGCAACTCCAGGGACCGGGCCAGCCGGCGCTCACGGGTCGCCTCCTGCTTCGCGCCGGCGATCCACTCGGTGAACTCCCGGCGATGGGTGAACGACAGCCGGTCGTAGGCCGCCCGGGCCACCGGGTCGCCGGCCAGGGCAGCCGCCAGGGCAGCCGGCGGATCGACCGTGCGCGGGGCCGAGTCGCGGCTGATCTCCAACTCGACCTCGTCACCCGGAGCCACGCCGGCCGCGACCTGGACCTCCTTTCGGAAGGCGATGCCGGTGAAGTCGCCCATCCGGAACGAGGTCGTGCGAAACGGCCTGCCGTTGATGGTGCCGGCAACCGGGATCCGGACACCGCCGCCGAGCTCATCCCGCTGCTCGTAGGACAGCGAAACCTCGGCCTTGGGACCGAGGGTGACGCGCATGTGCACGATCAGGCCTCGACGGCTTCGAGCACGCGATCGGGGATGTCGAAGTTGGCCCAGACGTTCTGCACGTCGTCGCAGTCGTCCAGCGCGTCGACCAGGCGGAGCACCTTGCGCGCGTCGTCCTCGTCGAGCTCCACGGTGACCGAGGGCAGCCACGACACGTCAGCCGACTCCACCCGCAGGCCCGCCGCGGTGACGGCAGCTCGGACGGCCTCGAGATCCGCCGGCGCACTGACGACCTCGAAAGCGTCACCGATGTCGGCCACCTCGTCCGCGCCGGCATCGAGCACGGCCACGAGCACGTCGTCCTCGGTGCGACCAGGCTCCTTGACGACCAGCACCACAGCCCGCCGGGTGAACAGGTAGGCCACCGAACCCGGGTCGGCCATGTTGCCGCCGTTGCGGCTCATCGCCGTGCGGACCTCCGAGGCCGCGCGGTTGCGGTTGTCGGTGAGGCACTCGACGAACAGGGCCACGCCGGCCGGGCCGTAGCCCTCGTAGGTGATGGTCTCCCAGTCGGCACCACCGGCGAGCTCGCCCGAACCGCGCTTGACCGCGCGGTCGATATTGTCGTTGGGCACCGACTGCGACTTGGCCTTGACGATCGCGTCGGACAACGTGGGGTTGCCGGCCGGGTCACCACCGCCGGTACGGGCGGCGACCTCGATGTTCTTGATCAGCTTCGCGAACAGCTTCCCCCGCTTGGCGTCCACGACGGCCTTCTTGTGCTTGGTGGTCGCCCACTTGGAGTGGCCGCTCATGAACGCTCCCTCACCATCCCCACGAACATCTTGTGCACCCGGGTGTCGCCGGTGAGCTCCGGATGAAAGCTGGTCGCCAGCAGGTGGTCCTGGCGCACGGCGACGATCCTACCGGCGGACCGCGGGCCGCTCACCGTGGCGAGCACCTCGACTCCGTTGCCCACCGACTCGACCCATGGTGCCCGGATGAACACGGCGTGCAGCGTCTCCTCGCCCAGCCCCGAGATCCGCAGGTCCGCCTCGAAGGAGTCGACCTGGCGCCCGAAGGCGTTGCGGCGCACCGTCATGTCGATTCCGCCCAGGGTCTGTTGGCCGGGCGGTGCGCCGACCAGCCGGTCGGCGAGCAGGATCATGCCGGCGCACGCGCCGAAAACGGGCAGGCCGCCGCCGACCGCCTTGCGCAGCGGCTCCAGGAGGTCGAACGCCGCGGCCAGCTTGCTCATGGTGGTGGACTCGCCGCCGGGCAGCACCAGGCCGTCCAGTCCGTCGAGCTCGTCGGGCCGCCGCACCGGCAGCCCCCTGGCGCCGGCCTCGGCCAATGCGAATGCGTGCTCGCGGACGTCACCCTGCAGTGCCAGGATCCCGACGACGGGCACTGTCGTCGTCACGGGTGCTGGACCACCTTGTGCCGGGTCACCAGCCGCGGCCGGCATATCTGGCCTCGTCGGGCAGCGACTCCAGGCTGATGCCGACCATCGCCTCGCCGAGCCCACGAGACACCTTGGCGATCACGTCCGGGTCGTCGTAGAACGTCGTGGCCTTGACGATGGCCTCGGCGCGGCGCGCGGGATCGCCGGACTTGAAGATCCCGGAGCCCACGAAGACGCCTTCGGCGCCTAGCTGCATCATCATGGCGGCGTCGGCGGGGGTCGCGATCCCTCCCGCGGTGAACAGCACCACCGGCAGCCGGCCGGCCAGGGCCACCTCTTTGACCAGGTCGAGAGGTGCTCTCAGGTCCTTGGCCGCGGCATACAGTTCGTCGTCGTCGAGGCTGGCTAGGCGGCGGATGCCACCGCGGATGGCGCGCATGTGCCGCGTCGCCTCGACCACGTTGCCGGTGCCCGCCTCGCCCTTGGAGCGGATCATGGCCGCCCCCTCGCCCAGCCGGCGCAGCGCTTCACCCAGACTGGTGGCCCCGCAGACGAAGGGCACGGTGAATGCCCACTTGTCGATGTGGTGCGCCTCGTCGGCCGGGGTGAGCACCTCGGACTCGTCCACATAGTCCACGCCGAGGGCCTGCAGCACCTGCGCCTCGGCGAAGTGGCCGATGCGCGCCTTGGCCATCACCGGGATGGAGACCGCGGAGACGATGCTGTCGACCATGTCGGGGTCGCTCATCCGGGCGACACCGCCTTGGGTGCGGATGTCGGCCGGCACCCGCTCGAGCGCCATGACGGCGACAGCGCCGGCGTCCTCCGCGATCTTGGCCTGCTCGTGGGTGACGACGTCCATGATGACGCCCCCCTTGAGCATCTCGGCCATCCCCCGCTTGACCCGGGCCGTGCCGACCAGCGGGCTGTCGGGAGCGGAGGTGGGCTGGTTGTCGGTCACGGCGGTGTCCTTCGGTGCGATCGGGAAGCGCGGGTGGAGAACCGCCACCCATGGTAGGACGTCAGACCTCCGCACTCGGCCGGGCGGCAAGTCCGCTGTCGTCGATCTCGAAGTACGCAGGCATCGGGTGGCGGCCGGACATCCGCAGCAGGCGCACCATCGGCCGGCAGCGCACGGCCCTGGTGTCGCGTACCGCGTCGTTGTAGAACTGCCGGGCCAGCCCGACCCGGAAGGCGGCCAGCGAGAGTTCGGCGACCTCAGGCGCGTCGCGCTCCAGCCCGAGTTGGCGCAGCACCCGGGCCAGGTCGTTCTCGGCCGACTCGCGGCCGGCCCGGGAGGTGGTCCGGGCGGCTCGCGCGGTGGCCCGCAGATCCTCCGTCCGGTCGCCGATCAGAGTCCGCGGCAGCGCCGCGGCGGCGACCGCCCGCCGGACGAGTTGAGCGTCGAGGGCGGCCTCCGCGGCGTCCACCCGGGCATGGAGGCGGTCGAGCCGCCCGGCAGTCCAGGTCAGGTAGGACGCGACGAGCACCACGAAGGCCACCACCGTGACCACGACCCCCACGGCGACCCATCTTAACCGCGACAGCCCGCCGAGACGCGGCGATCAGGTTTCGACGGGCACGCTGTCGTCGGTGTCGACGACCCCCGGCACGTCGGCGACCACGGTCTCGTAGACGGCATACACGTCGGCGGCGACCCGCGACCAGTCGTAGGCCCGGACCGCCTGGCGGGCGCGGGCGGTCAATGCCGACTGCCGGGCCGGGTCGTCGAGCAGGTCGGCCAGCGCCCGGGCCATCGCCGCGGCGTCGCCGGTCGGGAACAGCACCCCGACCGCGCCGTCGTCCAGGACCGCGCGGAAGGCGTCGAGATCACTGGCCACGATCGGCGTGCCGGCCGCCATCGCCTCGGTCAGGATGATCCCGAAGCTCTCGCCGCCGAGGTTCGGCGCCGCATAGACGTCGACCGAGCGCAGCATGCGTGCCTTGTCCACATCGGACACCCGACCGAGCATCACGATCCGCCGGCGCAGCAGCGGCGGCACGGCGGCCAGCACGTCGTCGGCGTCCCCCGGACCGGCGACGAGCAGGCGCAGTCCCGGCCGATCGGCGGCCAGCAGCAGGAAGGCGGCCAGCAGCACCTTGAACCCCTTGCGGGGTTCGTCGAAGCGGCCCAGGAACCCGATCACCCCGCCCTCCCCGGGCCAGCCGGGCAGCGGCTCGGCGTCGGCGAAGCGCCGGATCGCGACGCCGTTGGAGATTTCCACGGCCCCGCCGTCCAGGTGTCGCACCTGTAGCTTGCGAGCCGCGGCCGACACCGCGATCCGGCCGGTCACCTTCTCCAGCATCGGCTGGAGCATGCTCTGGGCCGCACCCAGCATGCGGGACCTCGGCTTGGCGGTGTGGAAGGTCGCAACGATCGGCCCACGGGCGGCGAGCAGCGCCATCATCGGCAGCGAAGGCACGGTCGGCTCGTGGACGTGGAGCACGTCGAAGCGCCCCTCGCGCAGCCACCTGCGCACCCTTGCCACCGCCATCGGCCCGATCGCGATCCGCGACACCGAGCCGTTATAGGGAACCGGCAGGGTCCAGCCGGGGACGGCGACGACATAGCCGGGCAGGACGTTCACGTCATCGGCGGGCGCCAGGACCGAGACGTGATGACCCATCGCGATCAACTCCTCGGCGAGATCCTGGACGTGCGCCTGCACGCCGCCGGGCAGGTCGAAGGAGTAGGGCGCCACGATGCCGATACGCACAGTCGGCTCAGCCGCCCGTACCAGTCGACTTACCGACGGCATCACCGCTGGCGTCACCGGCGAGCCTGCGGCGAGGATCGCCGGTCGAGAGGTCCTCGAGCCACAGCCGTTGCAACATGTGCCAGTCGCGCGGGTGTTCGGCGATCCCCTCGGCGAATGCATCGGCGAGTTGCTGGGTCATGGCGGCGACCTTCTGTCCCACTGTGCCGGTCTTGGGCACGGGCACCACGTCATGGATCCGGATCCCCCAGTCGCGGCCTTCGTACCACAGGGTGGCGGGCAGCAGGGGAGCACCGGTGCGCAGGGCGAGCAGCGCCGGCCCGGGGGGCATCCGGGTCGGGTGACCGAAGAACCTCACCTCGACCCCGTGCTTGGAAAGATCCCGGTCGCCGACCAGGCAGACCAGCCGGCCGGCCCGCACCCGCTCGGCGAGCACCTCGAAGGGCGGTCGAGGGCCGCCGGTCAGCGGCAGCACCTCCATGCCGAGCCCCTCCCGGTAGCCGACGAAGCGATCGAATACTGCCGCGGGCTCCAACCGCTCCGCAACGGTCGTGAACGGCATCCCCGACAGCACCGCCCACGCACCGGCGTGATCCCAGTTGCCGGTGTGCGGCAGCGCCACCACGACCCCTCTCCCGACCGCGTGGGCCGCGAACAGGGTGGCTTCGCCCCGCGTACGGGCGCCGGACAGGATCCGGTCCGGGGGCGTGACCGGCAGGCGGAAGACCTCGAGCCAGTACCTGGCGTAGGACCGCAGCCCATCGCGGACCAGCAGCCGAAGCTCGTCTTCGGCCATCCCCGGCCCCACCACTCGCCGAAGGTTGCCGGCCAGCCGCTGCGAGCCCCGGCCGTTACGCTGCCAGGCCAGGTCGGCGCCGAATCGGAAGAGGGCGGCGGCCACCCGCTCCGGCAAGGCGCGCACCAGACCCCATCCGGCGGTGTAGGACCAGGTGAGGAGCCGTTGCCTCACTGCCCGTCGGCTCTCCGGCCGGCCTGCCGGTGCACCTCGAACAGCCGCTGACCGACCGTGACCAGGCTCGCGGCGACCAGCAGCCACAGGGCTGCGGCGAGGACATAGGGCAGGCCGAAGCCGTCGAGGCCGGTGCCGAGCAGGACGATGATCAGGCGCTCGCTGCGCTCGGCGAAGCCCACGTTGCAGGTCATGCCGAGCCCCTCGGCCCGCGCCTTCACATACGACGTGAGGGTGCCCAGCACCAGGCAGAGCAGAGCGGCGAGCAGCAGCGGCCGGCTGTCGCCGGCACCGGCGAACCACCAGATCAACGCTCCGAAGACCGCCGCATCGGCGACCCGGTCCAGCGTGGAGTCCAGGAACGCCCCCCAACGGCTGGCCGTACCGCGAGCTCGGGCCACCGCCCCGTCGAGCAGGTCGAACAAGACGAAGAACGTGACGAACTGGGCGCCGGGGAAGAACAGCCCGCGCGGGAAGAAAGCCACGGCGGCGGCCACCGCGCCGGTCGTGCCGATGACGGTCACCGCGTCCGCGGACAGCCCGGCCCGGGCGAGCCGGGCGCCGACCGGGTCGATGACGCGGGACACCCGCGCTCGCGCCAGTACGTTGAGCATGAGCGTCCGTTTCCCCTCAGTTGTGCTCAACGCTAGTGGACCGAGCCCGGCCACCTCCCCACAACCCTTGTCCGGCGCACCGGCTCGGGTGTCGAATCACGGGATCGACTGCGAACGCGACTCGGTGCCGGCTCGCTGCGGCGCCGACCGACTGCGTTGCTGTCTTGACCACGGTGCTGGCCGGACTATGGAGGTGCTTGGAGATGGCAGGTGACAAGGGGACCGGGAGAGGCCAGGGTGCGCTCTCCGGTGATGTGGTCGCTGTAGAAAGGCCGGACCAGGTGCGCAACATCGTCCTGGTCGGGCATTCCGGGGCCGGCAAGACCTCGCTGGCCGACGCGCTGCTCGCCGCGACCGGCACGATCCCGCGGGCCGGCCGGGTGCCCGACGGCACGACCGTCTGCGACTCCGACCCCGCCGAGCACCGGCAGCAGCGGTCCGTGACGCTGGCGCTTGCCCCGCTCGAACACCTGGGGGTCAAGGTCAACCTGCTGGACAGCCCCGGTTACGCAGACTTCGTCGGCGAGTTGCGCGCCGGCCTGCGCGCCGCCGACGCCGCCCTGTTCGTCGTGTCCGCCGTCGACGGCGTGGATGCCGCCACCGTGTCGCTCTGGGAGGAGTGCGCCCGGGTCGGTCTGCCGCGCGCCGTGGTGGTCACCAAGCTCGACCAGCCCAGGGCCGATTTCGACGAGGCGGTGGCACGCTGCCAGCGGGTGTTCGGGGACAACGTCCTTCCGCTGTACCTCCCGATGCACACCGACGAGGAGACCGTCGGCGGATTGATCGGGCTGTTGACCCGGTCGGTGTACGACTACAGCGGAGGGGCCTACCCGCCGACCGAACGGCCGCCCGACTCCGAGCACCTGCCCCTGATCGAGGAGGCCCGTAACCGCCTGATCGAGGGGATCATCGCCGAGTCCGAGGACGAAACCCTGATGGATCGCTACCTCGATGGTGAGGACATCGAGCTCAAGGTGCTCGTCGACGACCTCGAGAAGGCGGTGGCCCGCGGCACGTTCTACCCCGTTCTGGGCGTGAGCGCCTTCACCCGGATCGGCCTGGCCGAGCTCTTGGAGGTCCTCACCTCCGCATTCCCGTCGCCCCTGGAGCACCCCCTGCCGCCGGTGATGTCGTTGGCCGGTGACCCCCAGGAGCCCATGTCCTGCGACCCGGACGGTCCGATCGTCGCCGAGGTCGTCAAGACCACCATCGACGCGTACGTCGGCCGGGTCTCCCTGATCCGGGTCTTCTCCGGCACGCTGCGGCCCGACACCCAGGTCCATATCTCCGGGCACGGGATGGCCGAGCGCGGTCACTCCGACCACGACGCCGACGAGCGCCTGACCCACCTCTACTCCCCGCTCGGATCCAACCTCCGGCCGATCGGCCTCTGCGTCGCCGGCGACCTCTGTGCCGCGACGAAACTGAGCTCGGCCGAGACCGGCGACACGATCTCGGGCAAGGATCGCCCACTGCTCGTTTCGCCCTGGGAGATGCCAGAGCCGCTGCTGCCGGTAGCCGTGCAGGCCCGCACCCGCAGCGACGAGGACGCCATGGCCAAGGGGCTGGCCCGGCTGGTGGCCGGCGACCCGACGTTGCTCCTGGAGCGCAACCCCGAGACCCACCAGCTCGTGCTGTGGTGCATGGGCGAGGCCCACGCCGACGTCGTCCTCGACCGGCTGCGCTCGTCCGGGGTTGAGCTCGACACCGTGCCGGTCCGGGTACCCCTGCGGGAGACCTTCGCCGGACCCGCCACGGCCAAGGGCCGGCACGTGAAGCAGTCCGGCGGCCACGGCCAGTACGCCATCTGCGACATCGAGGTCGAGCCGCTCGAGGCCGGCGCCGGCTTCGAGTTCGTCGACAAGGTGGTGGGCGGGGCAGTGCCGAGCCAGTTCATCCCCTCGGTGGAGAAGGGCATCCGCACCCAGATGGAGCGCGGCGTGCTGGCCGGTTATCCGCTGGTCGACTTCCGGGTGACCCTGGTCGACGGCAAGGCGCACTCGGTCGACTCCTCGGATGCGGCCTTCCAGATGGCGGGTGCACTGGCGCTGCGCGAGGCGTCCGCCAAGGGCACGGTGTCGCTCCTCGAGCCGGTACACGAAGTGTGGGTCACCGTGCCCGACGGCTACGTCGGCGCGGCGATGAGCGACCTGTCCGGCCGGCGGGGACGCGTCTCGGGCACCGAGCCGGCCGAGGGCGAACGCACGGTCATCCGCGCCGAGGTGCCGGAGACCGAGTTGGTGCGCTATGCCGTCGACCTGCGCTCGATCACCTCGGGTACGGGCACCTTCAAGCGCAACTTCCTACGCTACGACCCGATGCCCGACCACATCGCGCAGAACTTGCTGAAGGAAAAGGACAAGGCGAGCTGACCGGATTCCGCCCGCCTGCCCGCCCATTGCGCTGATCATGCACGCCTGGAGGCCGACACTTCGACAAGCCCACCAAACCTGCACGATCACGAAGTACGCCGGGACGGCGGGGGCGGGTCAGCCCTTCGGCCAGGCCGCGGCGAGCATCTCCCGGGTGTCCCGGAGCAGTTGCGGCAACACTTTGGTATGCCCGACGACGGGCATGAAGTTGGTGTCGCCGCCCCATCGCGGCACCACGTGCTGGTGCAGGTGGGCGGCGATCCCCGCGCCGGCCACGCTGCCCTGGTTGATCCCGATGTTGAACCCCTCGGCGTTCGCGGCCACCCGTAGCGCGCTGACCGCGTGCTTGGTCAATTCTGCCGTCTCCGCTGTCTCCTCCACGGTGAGGTCGGGATAGTCCGCGACATGCCGGTACGGACACACCATCAGGTGACCGCCGTTGTACGGATAGAGGTTGAGCACCACGAAGGCCCGCTCCCCCCTGGCCACGACCAGCCCCTCGGAGTCGGGCAGCTTCGGCATCCGGCAGAAGGGGCACTCCTGCCCGGCGGCCGGACCCGACGGCTTGCCCTCGCCCCTGATGTAGGCCATCCGATGCGGCGTCCAGAGCCGCTGGAAGCCGTCCGGATCACCGACGCCCTCCTGCTCGGTGATCCGGGGCCCCTCGGTCATGCCGGCTTTCGCTCGGCGACCGCGCGCACGATCGCGGCGACCGCCTCCTCGACGGGCACGCCGTTGTTCTGCGTCCCGTCGCGGTAGCGAAAGGACACGGCTCCCTTGGCGACGTCGTCGTCACCGGCGAGCAACATGTAGGGCACCTTCTGCTTCTGGGCGTTGCGGATCTTCTTCTGCATCCGGTCATCGGAACTGTCGACCTCGACCCGGATGCCCTTGCCCCGCAATCGGCCGGCCACGTCCTGCAAATAAGGCACGTGGTCGTCGGTGATCGGGATGCCAACGACCTGCACCGGAGACAGCCACGGCGGAAAGGCGCCGGCGTAGTGCTCCACGAGTACGCCGAGGAAGCGCTCGATCGAGCCGAACTTGGCCGAGTGGATCATCACCGGTTGCTGCCGCGACCCGTCGGCGGCCTGGTACTCCAGCCCGAAGCCGGCCGGCTGGTTGAAGTCGTACTGGATCGTCGACATCTGCCAGGTGCGGCCGATCGCGTCGTGCGCCTGCACCGAGATCTTGGGCCCGTAGAAGGCCGCGCCGCCCGGGTCGGGCACCAGCTCGAGGCCGGTCCCGGACGCAGCGTCCTCGAGGATCTGGGTCGCCTCCGCCCACTGCTCGTCGCTGCCGACGAACTTGTCGGACCTGGCGTCGCGGGTCGACAACTCGAGATAGAAGTCGTCGAGCCCGAAGTCCTTGAGCAGCCCGAGGACGAAGGACAGCAGGTGCTCGATCTCGGCCGGCGCCTGCTCCGGCATGACGTAGGAGTGCGAGTCGTCCATGGTCAGCCCGCGCACCCGGGTGAGCCCGTGCACCACGCCGGACTTCTCGAAGCGGTAGACCGCCCCGAACTCGAACAACCGCAGCGGCAGCTCGCGATAGGACCGCCCGCGTGATTTGTAGATCAGGTTGTGCATCGGGCAGTTCATCGCCTTGAGGTAGTAGTTGCTCCCCTCCATCTCCATCGGCGGGAACATCGTGTCGGCGTAGTAGGGCAGGTGCCCGGAGGTCTCGAACAACCCCTGCTTGGCGATGTGCGGGGTGCCGACGTACTGGAAACCCTCCGCCAGGTGCCGTGCCCGGACGTAGTCCTCCATCTCCCGCTTGATCACGCCGCCCTTGGGGTGGAACACCGGCAGGCCGGAGCCGATCTCGTCGGGGAACGAGTAGAGGTCCAGCTCGGCGCCGAGGCGTCGGTGGTCGCGCCGCTCGGCCTCGGCCAGCCGGCTCAGGTAGACCTTGAGCGCGTCGCGGGACTCCCACGCGGTGCCGTAGATCCGCTGCAGCTGCGGGTTTTGCTCACTCCCCCGCCAGTAAGCCGCCGCGACCCGCATCAGCTTGAACGCCGGGATGTCCCTGGTGCTCGGCAGGTGCGGGCCCCGGCAGAGGTCGGTCCAGGCCGGTGAGCCGTCGCGGTGGAAGTTGTCGTACATGGTCAACTGGCCGGCGCCGACCTCCATCGCGGCGTCCTCGCCGGCCGCTCCCTTGAGGTCGATCAGCTCGAGCTTGTAGGGCTCGCCGGCCAACTCGGTGCGCGCATCGGGCGCGCTGATCTCGCGGCGGGCAAAGCGCTGGCCCTCCTTGACGATCTCCTGCATCCGCTTTTCGATGCGCTTGAGATCGTCGGGATGGAACGGCTCGGGCACGTCGAAGTCGTAGTAGAAACCGTTGTCGATCGGCGGCCCGATGCCCAGCTTGGCGCCCGGATAGAGCTCCTGAACCGCCTGCGCCATGACGTGCGCGGTCGAGTGCCGGAGCACGGCCCGGCCGTCGTCGCTGTCGACCGGCACCGGCACCACATCGGTGTCGGCGTCGGACGCCCAGTCGAGATCCCGCAATGCCCCGCCGCTGTCACGTACGACGACCGCGTCGGCGACACCGGCCGCCGCGAGCGCTTCGCGGGCCGTCGTGCCGGTCGGCACCAGGACGGCGGTGCGGACGGGCGAAGGCGACACGGGGCTCACGGATGCTCCTTCAGGCAGGAACGACGGATCTTGTGATGCTATCGAGCAGGGCCGACCGGCATCGCAGGCTTTTCCGAGCCCCGTGGGACCGCCGCTTTCTACAGGTGCCCCGCATCGACGCCGATGCGATCCCCTGTGACCAACAAGAGCCCGTTCGCCCGGATCGCGGCCCTCCTGGCCATCGTCACCGCTACCGCCCTAGTGCCGGCCCTCGGGCCGTCCACGGCTGCCGGGGCCGCCACGGCGGCGAGCTCGACGGCGGCTGCCGTCGGCTGGCGCGACGCCGCTCTGGTCTACACGGACGGGCCGACCACCGCAGCCGACCTGGGCCGATACCTGCGAGTGGGCGGCGACCCCGGTCAGGCAGCGGTCTACGACACCGTGATCGTCAACGACCAGAGCGCCCCGTCAGGCGCTCGATACGAATACGGTCCCAGCTACGCCAGTGACTGGCAGGCGCTGCTCGACACCTACGCCACCGCCGACGGCAGCAGAGGCGCCCTCGTCAACCTCGTCGCCGCGGCCAGGACCACCAGGCGACTCGACACCAAGGTGGTGCTCGGCCTGCCCTGGCCGGACCTCACCAACGGGTCCTTCCGTACGCCGACCGGCCGGGTGGTCAGCTTCGGTACGGCCGCCGGGCGCAGCCAGGCGATCGCCGACTTCGTCACCGTCGCCAGGCAGCGCTGGGTGGCCAGTGGCGCCGCCGCTGCCGGGCTCACCCTGTGGGGGACGTACTGGATGCGCGAGGACCTCGGCAACGGCGACAGCCAGGTGGTCGCCAGCGCGACCTCCGCGATCCGTTCGCAGGGCCTGCGCACCCTGTGGGTGCCCTACTACAACGCCCCGATGGCCGCACAATGGGCGTCCCTCGGTTTCGACGCGATGTCCTGGCAGCCCAACTACGCGTTCTACAGCTACAAGGACGGCGGGGACACCACGTCGGCCCGGCTGACCGCGACCGTACGGGCAGCGACGGCCGCCGGTGCTGGGCTCACCCTCGAAGTACGCGGAGCCGCAGTGGATGCCAGCGATCTGGGCCTGTTGCGTGAATACCTGGTCGCCGACCGTACGATGAGCCCCGCCGCCATCCGGGTGCACTTCCTCGGCATGACGCAGCCGCTACCGCTCGCCACCGAGGGCAGCGCGCCGCAGGGCTGGCGGGAATTGGCCGCGGCGATCATCGCCCGGCGAACGTCGGCGACGGCGGCCTACGACAGCACTACCGCAGTCGACTCCACGGGCATCGCCTGGGTCGCGCTGCCGGCGACCGGTCAGGTCACCGTCAGCGCCCGCAACACCGTCACCGCGCTGGCAGTTGTCGAGCAGCGCAACAGCGCCGGCGTCTGGGTCGCCCGTGGCTGGGCGGTGCTCGCGCCCAACGTCGAGGAGCCGGGGCTGGCAGCAGCCTCGCTCCCGCTGACCGCGGGCACTGCGGGCACTGCCCGCCTCCGGCTGACCATGGCGAAGGGCACGGCCCTGCCGACCCGGCTGAGCGTCGCGGTCACCGGGTCGGCCGCGCTACCGGTCGTCCAGTCGCTGCCCGGCACCCGCTACCAGGTGTCCGGATCCGCGGTCACGGGTGCGGGCGCGTATCCCGACAAGGGCCAGCTCACTCGTACCTCGACCCCGCCGGTGGGATCGTGGGCCTCCGGCGACGCGATCGGCTGGTCGGGCGAGCCCGACCGGGCCGGTGTGCTCGCCGACCTCGGCGGCTCGAAGAGCCTGCAGGCCGCCACACTTCTCGTCGCAGGCGGCGGCAGCGCCGGCGTCGGCTGGCCGCGGCACGTCACCATGCTGCTGGCCGGCTGCCCGCTGCGGACCACGTCCGGCGCAGGTCCGCTACCGTGTGCCGTCACGCCGTTGGCCGTGTCCGGCCCGACCGCGGTGCATGGAACGGGCGCCAGCCTGACCGGCACCTGGACCGGCACCGGGCCCGCCGTAGGGCGCTATCTGGTGGTCAGGTCGACGGTGTCGACCTGGTCGATGTGGCAGCGGCTGCGGGCGACCGCAACCAGCGGATCGGGCCTGCCTCTGACGTACAAACCCCTCCTGCCGCCGAGCCCGGCAGTGGCCGCGACCAACTACCCCGACGACGGCCTGCGCCTCACCGACGGCAACGCGGCCGACGCCCTGAACAGGTTCCTGGTCACCGGCTTCCCAGCCAGCAACGCCGGCACAGTGACTCTGCGCTACGACGCCGCCCGGTCGGTCGGCCAGCTCGACGCCTGGTTCGTGAACAAGCCGACCTGGGGGGTGCTCGTCCCGTCCGGGCTGACCGCTTCGGTCAACGGTGTCCGCCATCCGATGTCCTGCGTGGCCGCCACCACCGAGGCGATGCGTTGCCACGCGACGGTCACGCGTACCACCGCCACGTCCGTCACGGTCAACTGGCCGGTCGCGGGTGCGGCAACCTCCTGGGTGATGGTCAGCGAGGTCTCTGCCGCCTAGCTAGCCAGACGCCGGTCACCCTCAGCCGCTGACCTGCGTGGGCGATACTGGGATCCCAGCCGACCTGCTCCGACAACTGGCGGATCCGAGCTCTGCGGAGGCTGCCGCCGACGCGAGTTCCTGAAAGTCCGACTGGCCGTGCGGCCCGCCGCCGCCCGAGACTCTCGCTGCATTCGGAGACGACCGACCACGAGCGCAGACGGCGGCTGGCCTGGATTGGCAAGCAGGTGCCTGGCCGCGTTGCCCTGCCCGAGCTACTGACCAGGGCGGCACGGCCCGAGGAGGACCGGATCGTGCGCCGGCATTTCGTGGAAACCGCAAACGGTGGTGGCGACCGCGGCCACCTGGATCGAGGGCTTCGGAGCCCGCGAGGCCGACCTCCCGCCGGGCCTCGGCCGGCAGCTCGTCAACCATCCGAATCGGATCATCCGGACGACCATACAGAGAGTGCTCTCTGCAGAGATCTGATCTCAAGCGCGCGCGCTCAGGCAACCACGAACACCGTCAGGAAGGTGTTCAGGTGCGACACCCTCAGCCGATGGTGAAGGTCTGGTTTGCCATGCTGCCGCTGTAGACACCGGTGACGGTGGCGCCGGGGATCTGGGTGGGGCTGTTCCGCTGGGTCGTGTCACCGAGGCCGAGCTGCCCGTATGCGTTGTCGCCCCAGCACCACAGGGTGTTGTCGGTACGGGTGGCGCAGGTGTGGTAAAAGCCACCGACGACCGTCGCCCAGGTGGTCAGCACACCCACCTGCACCGGGCTGGTCTGCGGGGTGACCACACCGCCGTTGCCGACCTGCCCGTAGGCGTTGTAGCCCCAGCACCACAGGGTACCGTCGGTTCTCGTGGCGCAGGTGTGGTAGCCGCCGGCGGTGACGGCGGCCCAGGTGGTCAGCACACCCACCTGCACCGGGCTGCTCTGCGGGGTGACCACACCGCCGTTGCCGACCTGCCCGCGGTTGTTGAAGCCCCAGCACCACAGGGTGCCGTCGGTTCTCGTGGCGCAGGTGTGGTAGCCGCCGGCGGTGACGGCGGCCCAGGTGGTCAGCACACCCACCTGCACCGGGCTG
>JBBRYN010000022.1:0-45429 GCA_038237645.1 Mycobacteriales bacterium | reverse complement strand
GTCGTACCGTTGTCACTCACTCGTGGCCCCTCCGCTGTCGGCTCGAATCCACCGCCAGCATCGAGGGGCCACGGGCCTTCACCCCGGAACCTGCGAGCTCACAAAATCGTGTCGTTCCCCCTCAACTTCGAAGAACCCCGTTACCAGACCGTCACCCGGCCGGGGTGTCGAACTCTAACGCGCTTGCAGGCCCCGGACGGCGACCTTGTTGGCAGTCGATCCGGCCGAGCGGCTGCCCAGCACGGTGAGGGTGACGGTGTGGGTGCCCGCAGCCAGGCCGGTGAACGACACGACCGCGTCCCACGTCGCGGTCGCGGAGTATAGGTCGATCGTGCCGCGTGACGTCCCGTCGACAGAAATCTGGGCCTTTCCGTAGCCCGGTCCCTTGGCCGTCAGCAACTCGATTGCGGTGCCGTTGAATGCGGCCTGCATTGTTGCGCCGGCAAATGCACTGCTGGTGAATGCCACCGGAGTTGTGGCCGGTCGCCAGGTCGAGAATGCAACCTTCGGGTCGGTTTCCTGCGCTATCGTGCTGCCCCCCTTGAAGGCGTCGACGCTCACCGAGGTGCCGCGGGACACCGGGGTCCTGGTGCCCAGCACCCGGACGACCAGGACGTGATCGGCGTCGGTCAGCTTCGTCAGGGAGGTGGTCACCACACCGGATGTTCTGCGGTAGAGGTCTACCTGGCCGTGACCGATGCCGTCCACCGCCAACTGCGCCCGGCCCATCGTCGGGCCGGCCAGGCTGGTCCAGCCGACCGACGTGCCGTGGAACGCGAACGTCGCGATGTCGCCGGGGGTCTGGCTGATCCGGTAGCCGCTGCCGCCCGGTGCGGTCGAGCCGGCAGCGTGCCAGCCGCCCCACACCTGTGCCTCCCGTGCGATGGCCACTGCCGGCGGCTTCGGGGTGACCACCGTGGACGATGCGGAGGCGCGGCTGGTGCCGGCCTGGCTGACTGCCTGGACGCTGAAGCCGTAGCCGACATAGTTCGTCAGTCCGGTGACGACGGCCGTGCGGGCGGTCGAGCCGACGGTCGTCGACTTGCCGCCGGGGCTGGCGGTGATCTTGTACGAGCTCACCGGCGAGCTTCCGCTGCTGGCCGGTGCCGCCCAGCCAACGGTCGCCGCGGCGTCGCCCGGCGTAGCCGTGACGCCGGTCGGGGCAAGCGGTGCAACCGGCAACTGGTTCGGGGAAATCTCGACCGCGACAGCGTCGTCGCTGAGCGGCACGTTGATCGTCGTGGCGGTCGTCGACCCGGAGAGTGCCTTCGTCTGCACCGACGGGCGGTAGACCGACATCGCGGTCGGCTGGGCGAGGTTCACCGTGACGTTGACCGCAGGGTTCGTGGTGACCGTCTTGGTCTTGGGGGTGTAGAGCGAGATGTCGCGCCAGAGGATCAGGTAGAACCGCCCGTCGCGCTTCTGCAGCAGGACCTTACGGACGCCGGTCGTCGACCCGCCCAGGGTGTAGCTCAGGCCGCCTGGCTGGAATGCCGGGCCGGGGTCGGAGACCAGTTGCAGGAGGTTCTTCACCGCTGTGTACGCCGGCTTGGGGGTCATGTCATTGCGCAGCAGGCCGAAGTTGGCCTCCGGGTTGACGAACGTCGGGTCGAGCTTCTGGTCGACCAGCTCGTAGTCGTACATTCGGACGACGCCGCGATTGAAGTGCTCGAGCAGCAGCTTGGGCGCGTAGTAGCCGCCGACCTTCTCGGTCACGGGCAAGTTCCCGACCGTGCTGCCGACTGCCGTGTTGTAGCCGGACTCCGTCATCATCTGCGGCTTGGCGCCGGCGACCAGGCGCTCCGCGGCGATCATGTCGTCGATGTGCACGCTGGGCTGCAGGCCACCCGGGTACTGGTGGTTGTTGCCCAGGTCGAGCACGCTGCTGAGGTCGCCGAGCGTGGAGAAGCCGACCCGCCGGCCGAGTGCCGGGCCGAGCACCGGCAGCTTCGCCGTCGCGGGGTTGGCGTTGGCCCGCTTGAAGACCTCGGTCTGGTGGGCGCGCAGTTCAGCCGCCCAGTTGGTGCGACCGGTGAGGTTCCACTCGTTGGCGCCTTCGAGCGAGTCGGCGACATCCGGCAGTTGCGTGGCGACCGCGGTGACCAGCTGCGCCGGGGTGCCGGACTGGTTGAGGGGGTCGCCCATGATGAGATCGGACTTGATGCCGGACGTGCGCAGGGTGCGCAGCGCCGCAAATTGGTCGGTCCGGTTGAGGCGTAACCGGTCGCGGACGTGCCGCGTGCCCAGGGCCTTCAGGGCCGCCGCGATCTTGGTGGCGTCCTTGTACGGCGTCGTGCCGTAGGCCATGTGCACGTTGACCCCGAAAGCCTCGACCAGGCTGTCTGCTTGGCGCGCGGGACCGGGTGCGACGGTGACCGCGGCAGCGGCCGTGGGACCCGCGAGAATGGAAAAGGAGGTCAAGGTGACGGCTGCGGCAAGCAGGCACCTTGCCGGGACGGCAATCTTTGAATTCATGCCCCAGGTTTCGACAGCATCCGGGGCACCTTGAGTTTCGCCCCGGGTTTACCGGCAGCCCTTATCGCTCATGGCCAGCTATATCGGCGTCGTGCATCAGGCGTTCGGCCACTGTGGGACGACCCGATCTCGTTGTACGCTCTTGATTCGCTGCAGGGGGGGCGCGATAGAAGGGGATCCTGGTGCGTGCTCGCTCCGGCCTGAATGCGCTCCTGGCGCTCAGCGTCGCGGTGGCGTGCGCCGTGCTGCCGGCCGATGGCGCGAAGGCGATCGATGCCGCAATGGTCGGTGCCGGCGCCGCACCCTCATGGCAGACCGACGACGTCGTCAAATCGCTGGCCTATGCCAATGGCGTGATCTACGTCGGCGGGCTGTTCACCAGGGTGCGACCGCCGGGTGCCGCCCCGGGCAGCAGTAGCGAGGTGGTGCGGAGCGGCCTGGCGGCCTTCGACGCCGACACCGGGGACCTCCTGCCGTGGGCGCCCACGGTGACGCAGGGGGCCGATCCCAACCTCAACGTGGAGGCGCTCGCCGTCTCGGCGGACGGTGCGACCATCTATCTCGGTGGCAAGTTCACCGCTGTCAACGGCGCGGGTCGCGCGAACGCCGCGGCCGTCCGGGCCGACAACGGTGCCCTGACCTCGTGGGCGCCGCAGATCCCCGGGACGGTCTACGCGATCGCGCCGGTCGAGGGCGGGACGGTCTATGTCGGTGGCCTGTTCGGGGTGGTCACCAGCGGTGGAATCAGCTCGCCGCGGACCAACGCCGTGGCCACCGATGCGGCCGGGACCGTGCTGTCCTGGGCGCCGGCTGTCTCGGGCGGTGCGGTGCGGGCGATCAACCGGGCACCGGATGGCTCCCTGATTGTGCTGGGAGGCAGTTTCACCCAGATCGGGGGAGCGGCACACGTCGGCCTCATGGCCGTGGACCCCACGGCCGGCTCGCCGATCGCCGCCTGGGGAGCCGGCCCGCAGCTGAGCCAGGACTTCCAGGTGTGGCACCAGACCGGTGACGCCGGCCACGTCTACATTGCCGGCGTCGACTACGGCGGGCAGTTCGGCCACCCCGAGTTCGACGGCACCGCCTCGCTGAACTGGTCCGACGGCTCGATCTTCTGGGCCGACTACTGCCAGGGCGACACGCACGGGGTGGCCTTGGTCGGCGGCGCCCTCTACGCGGGCGGCCACGGACACGACTGCAGCCGGGTCCCCGGCGGCTACCCGAAGCTGACCACCCACCAGGGCCTCTACGCCGAGTCGACGACGGACGGGCACATGCTCGGGTGGTTTCCCAAGGCCAACTCCTCGACCAGTGCGGAGGAGACCGGCACCCGGGTGCTCGCCACGGACGGCAACCAGGTCTTCGCCGGTGGCGACTTCACCAGGATCAACGACCGTGCTCAGCAGGGCTTCGTCCGGTTCGCCGGACCGGACAGCACCCCGCCAACCCCGGCGGCCGGCGGCACGCCGATCGCGCAGGCTCTGTCCAACGGGACGGCGGCCGTCCGCCAGCCCGCGAGCTCCGACCCGGACGACAGCAGCCTCACCTACCGGCTCTACCGGGACGACACCGTCCAGGTGGCAAGCGCCTCCGCGACCTCGTCGTTCTGGAGCCTGCCGACCGTCAGCCTGATCGATCCGGCCCGCCCGGCCGGAGCGCACTTCTACACGGTGCGGGTTTCCGACGGCACGTCGACCGCGAGCTATCCGGCGTCGAACACGGTGGACCTGCCACCCGTCGCCAACGACTTCAGCGACGATCGGCACGCGGACGTGCTGGCACGTGACACCGCCGGCAACCTGCGGAGCTACCCGGGCAACGGCAGCGGCGGCTTCCTTGCCGGGCCGAGCACGCTCGCCACCGGGACGGGGTCGCTCACCGCGTTGTTCGACGCCGGCAGCTTCGCCGGCAACGGGCACAACGACCTGCTGGCCCGCGACCCCGCAGGCAACCTGCAGCTCCTCTCCGGCACCGGCACCGGACTTGCGGCGCCGCTCACCGTCGGCCGGAGTTGGCAGTCGATGACCGCCCTGGCCGGCGGCGAGGACTTCACCGGCGACGGCTACCCGGACGTCCTCGCCCGGGATGCGGCAGGCAACCTGTTGCTGTATCCCGGCAACGGGATGGCCGGCTTCGGTGCGCGCAGCACGATCGGCACCGGCTGGGGGACTATGACCGCCATCCTCAGCGTGGGTGACTTCAGCGGCGACGGGTGGGCCGACCTGGTGGCCCGTGATCCGGCCGGCAACCTGCTCCTCTACCGCGGTAACGGGCGTGGGGGGTTCGCCGCCGGGCGAAGCACGATCGGCACCGGCTGGGGTGGCTTCACCGCCCTGGTGGCGGCTGGTGACTTCTCCGGCGACGGGCACCCCGACCTCATCGCGCGGACCAGTGCGGGCAACCTGCTGCTGTATCCCGGCACCGGGGCGAGCGGCTTCGGCGCTGCGCGAACGATCGGCACCGGCTGGAAGAGCCTGACTATCACGTCCTGATCCGCGGCGGATCGGCTCGCTGTTCCTGCCCCAACCCCTTACGTACGGTGACAGTAGTTGCACAGAATGAGCTCGCCATCCCGCTCCGTATCAACCGAACGGCTCGATTCCCATTGATTTGCCGCTACCTTCGGCTCCGTTGTGTAACCTCCCGCCTGACGGATAAGGCTGTGCTGGAGATTCCGGCTGTCTGCACCTCGAGCAGGGGGTTCTTGTGAACGTTCGGCTTTCCGCGGCGATCGCGTCCGTGGCGGCACTCGGTCTGGTCTTCGTGTCCGCGGCGCTCGGATCCCCGGGCAGCAAGGCGGAGGCCACCGACCTCGGCATCGTGGGTGCGGGTGCCGGCTCCTCCTGGCAGACCAACAACGTCGTCTACGCACTGGCCTACAGCAATGGCGTCGTCTATCTCGGCGGCACGTTCACGTCGGTGCGGCCGCCGGGCGCGGCCCCCGGCACCGGCGAGGTGGCGCGCGCCGGCGCGGCGGCCTTCAACTCGGCCACCGGTGAACTCCTGCCGTGGGCACCGGCCGTCACCTCGACCAACTCGGTTCCCAACGTGGAGGCCCTGGCAGTCTCCGCCGACGGCTCGACGGTCTATCTCGGTGGCGAGTTCACCGCTGTCAGCGGCACGCCCCGTGGCAACCTTGCCGCCGTCTCGGCCTCCTCGGGGGCCCTGACGTCGTGGGCCCCCAGCATCCCCACCGGCAAGGTCTACGCCGTCACGCCGGTGAGCGACGGCACGGCCGTCTATATCGGTGGCCAGTTCGGTGTGATCAGCCGCGTGCCCCGGACCAACGCCGCGGCCACCGATGCCGCGGGCACCGTGTTGCCCTGGGCACCGGCGATCTCGGGGGGTTCGGTGCGGGCCATCTCGCGTTCCCCCGACGGCAGCGTCGTGGTCCTGGGCGGCGGTTTCTCGACCGTCAACGGGGTCGCGCACCGCGGGCTGATGGCGGTCGACCCGACGGCGGGCAGGTCGATCGCCGCGTGGGGGGCCGGTCCGAAGATGAGCCTGAACTTCCAGATCTATCACCACGCGGTCGACGCCAACCAGGTGTACGTCTCCGGTGTCGACAACGGCGGCGGGTCCGAGTTCGACGGCACCGCGGCGATCAGGTGGGCGGACGGCTCGATCGCGTGGGCCGACTACTGCTATGGAGACACCCACGGGATCACCGTCGCCGGCGGCATGGTCTACGCCGGTGGCCACGGCCACGACTGCAGCAAGGTCCCGGGTGGCTACCCGCACCTGTCGATCCACCAGGGAATGTACGCCGAGGCCGTTTCCGACGGGCACATGCAGGCGTGGTTCCCCAAGTCCAACTCTGCCGACAGCTCCGAGCAGACCGGCACTCGCGTGATGGCCACCGACGGCACCCAGGTCTTCGCGGGCGGCGACTTCACGAAGATCAACGAGAAGCCCCAGCAGGGTTTCGTGCGGTTCCCGCCCACCCCCGACACGACCTCGCCGCTGGCCCCCGCCCAGCCGAGCGCGCAGGCCAACATCAACCGCACGGCCACCGTGTCGGTCACGGCCAGCTACGACCGCGACGACGGCACGCTGACCTACACGCTCTACCGGGACGGCACCACGGCGGTCGCCACAACCTCCGTGACATCCCGGTTCTGGAGCCAGCCGAGGTTCAGCATGACCGATCCGACGCCCCCTGTCGGCTCGCACTACTACACCGCCCGGGCCTCCGACGGTCGCTTCGCGCCGGCCTCGCCGGCATCAAATACGATATTCATCGGCTAATCCGGAGAAGTCGATCAACAACCGGCAAATCGCGGCTGTCGGGATGTCAACTGTGCGCACGGCTTCCCAACATTTCGTACGCACCTGCACTTGCGCCGCCTCATTCCAATCACTAACGTTCGCCCGGGCTGCCGGTCGAGTGCCCAGCCAGGGTCTCTGCAGCCCAACGCCAAATCCCGTTGCGCCTGTTTGGTGCACGGGTACCGGGGACCCACCTTGTCCCGGGGTGAATCGGCGCTTCGCGCGCCGTAGGGCGACCACTTCCCCGCCCGAACCCGTCAGCTAACCCGGTCGGCGGCGCGGAAGGAGTGCTGACCCATGCACATCGAGCCGTTGGTTGCCGATGGCAACCGGCCCCGCCTGATTCCCGCAGACCGCGTGATCTTCCCCGGCAGGCGCGTTCCGCGCCACCCGCTCGGCTGAACCGCGACGATGGCCACGTCTTCACACCGCGCGAGCGGTCGCCCGGCTCCATCACCGCACACCGGCAGGCACGCGACGCCGGGGGCGCGCTCCCGGCAGCTTCGTTCCCTGCGCCCCGGCCTCGGCCGGCGGGCCGCGGTGACAGCCATCCTCATGACCCTGCTCTGGGTTACCGCCGCCAGCGCCGGACCGCTGGACATCGTGGCTGGCCCTACCGTGACTCCGGTCCTGGGCGGGCTGGTGTCCGCCGGCGATGCCGGGTCGCTGGCAGACCCGAGCCGTGGCCCGAAGCAGTCCGTCGGCCGACCAGCGGCCCCGGTGGCTCCATTGCTCACCATCACCGTGACCACCGGGGGTGAGCGCGCAAGGGCTGCCGACGCCCTCGCCTCGACACTCGGCGTCAACGTCAAGACAAGCGAAAACAACGGCACTTGGGGTGAGCACGCCAAGATCCAGGCAGCACTGCAGCGACTCGGCGTGCGGCACCTGCGCACCAGGCTGTTCACCAACCGGCCCGATCAGTACGCAGTGCTCCGAAACCTCGCGGCTGCCGGGATCCGATCCGACGTGGTTGCCGGTGACCCGACGGGTTCGGGCGGCACTCCTGAGCAACTGGTTGCGGTGGCCGCCGGCCAGTTGGGCACCGCCGTCGACGCTTTCGAGGGCGTCAACGAGTGGAATTTCTCCGGTCACGCCAACTGGGCGGCCGAGGCGCGGGCGCACCAGCAGCGGTTGTACCGAGCGGTGAATGCCAACCCGCGGACGGCGAGCGTGCCGGTGCTGGGCCCGGCCATCTCGGCCAACGCGTCGAGCCAGCGTTCGATCCTGGGCGACCTCAGTCCCTACCTCGACTACGGCAACAACCACCTCTACCCGGGCGGGCGAGCTCCGAGCTGGCGGATCGACGAGCAGTTGCTGTCCGCGCGGATCGTGTCCGGCCGCAAGCCGGTGATGTTCACCGAGGCCGGCTACCACAATGCGCTGAACGACTCCAGCGGCCACCGGCCCACCAGCGAGGGCGCGACGGCAGTCTACGGCCCCAAGCTGCTGGCCGAGCACTTCTCCCGCGGCGTCTCCCGGGTCTACCTCTACGACATGGTCGACGATCAGCTCAACGCGTCGCTGAACAACCACGAGGATCACCTCGGCTTGCTGCACAACGATCTGAGTGAGAAGCCGGTATTCGGTGCGCTGCGCAATCTGCTGCGGCTGACCAGCGATCCCGGGGCGGGGTTCACCCCGGGCTCCTTGAAGTACAGCCTGGTGGGAGCTCCGGCAGACCTTCGCCACATACTGCTGCAGAAGCGCGACGGCAAGTTCCTCCTGCTGCTGTGGCGCGATGTGACGATCTGGGACCAGGTGCGAGAGGTCAGCGTTCCCGTCACCGCCGCAACGATGGGCGTGCATCTCGCTCGCAGCAGCCCGGTCAGCGTCTTCCGGCCTTCGTCCTCGGCAGCGGCGCAGGCGTCGCTGCAGACCAGTGCCCCGTCGGTGAAGGTCGGCGGCGACCTTGTGGTGATGCAGATCGGCTGACGCGGCCCCCGACTCGCGCGGTTCGGATCATGCCGGGACCGGGTCGACGGTCGGCTAGGGTGAGCCGATGGACCACACCGTCTGCGGCCGCGTCGAGCGCCGGACCACCGGCTGATCGCGCAGGGCGCGGACCCGAGTCGCGTCGTCTCACCCGGCCCACCACCGAGCGACCGGGGGAGCCGCGGACGCTGACGTGAACCGACCGCACCCGCCGGGTGCCGGCCCGCCCGGGAGAAGCCTGGCGCGAAGCGCGGCGCTCACGGCACTGTCGAGTTCTGCGCTGCCGCTGACCGCGCTGATCTCCGGGCCGTTGCTCGCCCGGGTGCTTGGACCGGAGCAGCGCGGTGTGATGAATGCCGTGCTCGCGCCGCTGTTCGTGGCCGTGTTCGTGGCCTCCGTCGCGCTGCCGGAGGCGACGACTTACGCTGTCGCACATCTGCGGGTGCCGGTGCGCCGGGCGGCCCTGACGGCGGCCCCGCTACAGATCGCCACCGGCGTGCTGGCCGCCGTCGCGCTCTACCTGGCCGCGCCGATCATCGAACGAGGCACGCCGGAGGCAATTCCCCTACTTCGCCAGGCACTGCCCGTGCTTCCCCTGCTGATGTTCGCGCTGATGCAGCGGTTCGCCATGATGGGTGATCGGCGCTACGGCCTGGCCAGCACGGAACGCCTGTCAGCCGCCGCGGGCCGTCTCGTGCTGTTGCTCGGCCTGGCCGCAGCCGGCCTGCTGACCGCGCAGGCCGGCATCTGGTCCAACATCGCCGCCAACCTGTTCGGCGCGCTGATCCTCTTCGTCCCGTTGGTGCGGTCCACGCCCGGGCCCGACCCGAACCCCCTCGCCGGCCGCCGGCTCGCGTCGATGCTGATGGGGTTCGGCGTCCGCGGCTGGGGCGGCGTGTTCGCCAACCTGGTCACCTGGCGGTTGGATCAGGCCATTCTGCCGGCCTTCGTCGGTGCTGCCAGTCTCGGGTACTACGCCGTGGCCGTGAGCCTGGCCGAGCTGCCGAGCGCCCTGCTCGGCGCGCTCAAGTCGCTCATCTTTGCCGAAGCGGCCGAGCGCAAGGACCTCACCCTGGTGGCCCGGGCGGCCCGGGTCATCTTCGCCGCAGCGCTGGTCATCGATGTTGCCCTCGTGCTGGCGGCGCCCTACATCGTGCGGCTCTTCTTCGGCGGTGCCTTCGCTCCCGCGACGGAGCTGGCCCGGATCCTGCTGCTCGGCAACATCCCGTTCGTCACCGAGCTCATCCTCGCGGCCGGGTTGCTGTCGCTGGACCGCCCCGGCCTCCGCTCGGTCGGCCAGGTCGTTGCCGCAGTCGCGACGGTCACGGGGCTGATCCTTCTGGTGCCGCATTTCGGCACCCGCGGTGCGGCCCTGACCAGCGTCTTCGCGTACACGGTCAACTTCCTGCTCACGCTGGCCTTCTTCTGCCGGCTCAGCGGGATCAAGCCGTCCATGTGTCTCGTGCTTCGTGGCAGCGACGTGCGCTGGCTCGCCGCAATCGTGCATCGCGTCCTCACCCGAGCCCGCAGCGGCAAGCGGTGACGGCCAGGCAGCACAGCACCCTGCCCGCGGCAGTGCAAGCAGGTCAGACGACCTGCTTGTTCCCGGCGGCCTCCGACGTATCACCCGATTGGGTAGCTCCGGAGGGCACGCCCGAGGGGGCTACGTTCCCGGACAGCGCGGTCGCTGTCGCGGTGACGACCTGGCCGCCGGTGAAGGTGCCGCTCAGCGACCAGGCGCCGCCGCTGCCCGCGGTCACGCTCCCGAGGTAGTTCTTCGGCTCCCCGAAGCCGGTCAGGGTGCGGGTTGACGTGGTGTCGGCCTGAAAGACCTCGATCAGGCAGCCACCACAGGCGGTGCCCGAGACGGTGCTCGTCGTCGAGCCGGTGATCGTCGGCGCCTGGATGCCGTGGTTGACCAGTGTGTCGCCGACACCGTTGACGTTGGCCTGGCCGTAGGGCGCCAGATCGATGCCCAGGGCCGCGCCGCCGTTGCTGAAGATGGAGTTGCGGGTCAGCCGGTTCCACGGCGTGTCAAGCTTCAGGGAGCTGGGCGGCTGGCTGCCGTTGGCCTGCATCTGCACGCCGCGAGCGTTGTAGGCGATGGTGTTGCCGGGGCCGATGGTGTTGTTCAGCGCCGAGTGCTCGAACCGCAACCCGTACGACTGGTTGCCCGCCGGCGTGCCGTCGGGCAACACCCCGATCAGGTTGTCGTGCACCCAGTTCCACTGCTGGCCCTTGTCGATCAGGATGCCGCCGGTCTTGTTGTTGACGACGATGTTGTTCGCGACTTCGATGAAACCGGCGTTGGGAGCGCACGGGTTGCACTCCTTCTCCCCCTCCAGCCGGATGCCGTAGCCGGAGACTGTTGTTGTGGCCTGGCCGTTGCTCGCGTAGGCCGGGGCCGCCAGGCCGGTGAGGTCGGTGCCGACGTAGTTGCCGATGACCCTGTTGCGCCGGTTTCCCGAGCCGTGGGACACCTCGATGCCCTCGTTGTCGTTGCCCGACACCACGTTGTGCTCATATGGTGCCGTGCCGCCGATGAGGTTGTCGTTGGCCGAGTAGTTGACATCCAGCCCGTGCGAGCGGTTGCCCAGCCCCCGCGAACCGTCCGGAGCGAGACCCACGATGTTGTTCTGGACCTTGTTGGACGTCGTGCCGTCGAAGCTCATCGTGACACCACGGTGCGCGCAGCCGGAGATGACGTTGCGGTCCGCCGGCGTCGGGGCTCCGATGGCGCTGTCGTGCGCGCCGTGTTGGAAGATGATGCCGGCCGCCCCGCCGTCGAGGTTGGGAGCCCGGAAGGTGCCTGTGCTGTCGGTGCAGATGAAGTCACCGACGATCGTATTGGAGCCGACCTCGCCGGTGGTGCTGTAGGAGCCGTCCGCCAGGATCGCGTGCCGCCAGTTGTAGAGCGCCAGACCGCGGATGGTGTTGAACGAAGACCCGAGCTTGAGCCCCTCGATCGTCGTTGTCGTACCCGGACCCTTGACGTTGATCTTCAGCACCGGCCTGCTTGCCGCGTCGTCGGTGTTGACGCTTGCTCCGGGCTGCGTATAGCCGTCGATGGTGATCCCGGCGGGGTTTCGCAGCATGGGCAGGATGCCCGCCGGAGCGATGGTGAACGGTCCCGGGCCGGGGATGTTGAAGGTGATCACGGCATGATCGGGTTTCCCGTTGGCTGCGAGGATGGCTCCGCGCAGGGTGCAGGCAGTTGCGGTGCACTGGGTGGTGTCGAGCACCGAGTTCACCACCAGGACAGAGTCGGCATGAGCCGGTGCCATAGGCATCAGCGCACTGGTCGCCACCGCCAGCGTTGCGGCCAGCGTGCTGCGGCGTGCGACGGCGAGGCGCCGGGGCCTGGTCGTGAGTAGGCCTACGTTCACGCGAGAACTCCCTAGTTGTCGTGCTCTGTCGAAGCCGGGCGTTCGGACCCGGGCGACCGACACCGGACAAAGCACCCCACCCACGGGATCGGTCGAGGTGAGGCTACGACACCCCTGGGGAGGCCAACCACCAGAACGGGAAAATTCGGATCAGAGTCCATCCGTTCGGCCGAAGGAGCATCATCCGTTCGGCCAGAGCATCCAGTCGCCGGCGCCTCCGGTTACGTCTGCGCGGTTAGACTCCGGGTGTGAAGGGATCTGTCGCAACCCGGCGACCCCCGGATCGGAGCCGTCGGGCGGCTACGCCGTGGTGGGGCAGTCGGGTCACCCTGGCGACCACGTGCGTGGGTGCGGCAGGGGTCATGTTCATCGGTGCCGTTGCCTTTTCGGCCCGTCCCGCCGCAACCCAGACCCACACCCCCCAGGCGTCGCAGTCGCCGTCGGCAGCGGCGACGCGGGGGCCGAGCGACCACCTCGCGGCGGTGGCCGCTGCTCTTGCCAGCCTGGCGAAGGTGCAGTCGGCGGCCAACACCAACCTGACAAGTGCCCGCAGCGAGCTCACGACCCTCCGTACGCTGGCCTCCGGAGCCCGCACCCACCTGCGTTCCGTGCGGGCGGCGCACACCACCCGGCCGCAGGATTGCGCGGTCGTGGGCGCCAGCCGCGCTGACGTGACAGCCGACCTCGTGCGGGCGCGTGCGCTCACCAACAGCATCATCGGGCGAGCGAACTCGGTCCTGGCCGCGATCGTCGCCTCGCAGCCGACTCTCCTGCGGGCCGGCACCGAGCTCACCGCGGCACAGCGGGCGGGTGCCACCCGCACCGACATCTCTGCATACAGCACGGCCTTGCAGGCCGCGCCTATCTCGCGGTCCGCTATCGGAGCGACGGCGACGGCAAACCGGACCGCGGCGGCGAAGCTGGCGAGTCAGGTAGGCAGCGTCGACGGGTCGGCCGGGTCGCTGCTTGCTCTGTGTTACCGGCAGACCGCACCGCACCACCGCTGAGGATCAACCGGCTGACCGGTGTGCGCTGAGTCGTAGCCGGCGGGTCACCAGCGACAACCGTGGCTGCCCGACGACGGGCTGCAGGTCGCGTGACCAGTCCCGGACCATCCAGGTCCATGCGTCCAGTCGGGCCCGGCTCCAGGCGCGCTCGCGCAGCGTGGGTCGCTGGATCTCTAGTTGCCGCAACGTACGGCGCAGGTGAGCGGCACGGGCGACCGTCCGGGCCGTCGCGGGATCAGGCAACCTGCTGCCATAGCCGGCCTCGAAGTCGGCCCGGCCCGCGGAGTCGAGCGGCATCGGCCGACCCGGGTCGACGAGGAAGCCGAGGTCCCAGTCCGGGCCGGCGAGGCCGATCTCGTCGGTGTCGCACAGCACGCAGCCTGCCGCGGTGCTGAGGATGTTCGGAAGGTGCAGGTCGCCGTGGACGACCCCCCGGTGGGGTTTCAGCAGCGCCAACTCCGCGGCCAGGCGAGCGGCAGCGTCCTGAAGCGTTGCGGCATCTCGGCCGCGCAGCACCCCCGAACGGTGCAGCCGCGAAGCGGAGTCAGCGATGTCGGCCATCTGATGGAGATCGACAAGGACAAGCCCGGAAGCGGCCAGTTCTGCGGGCCGGACGTCGTGCAGAGTCCGGACCGCCGCACCGACGGCGGCCCAGTCCGGCGGCCCGGGCCTGATGGTGACCCGCTGCCACGCCGTGACGTCGAGGCCGACCGACGTGGCGATCGGCCCGGCTGACGGCTCGAGCGGCGTGACGAACGGCAGGCGTTGGGACAGCAGCCGGGCGGCGGTGAGGCGGCCCGCGAGGTCGGCTGGACTTCGGCCCGGTCTGGCGACGATCAGCACGACGCCTGCCACCGGCAGGTCGTACACCCAACTCGTGCTGCCCGCGGTCAGCCGGGTGATCCGGTCCGCGTCGGCCCGCAGGCCGACGGCGACCTCGACAGCGGCCCGGTATGCCGCCAACCGCTGACCACCCGAAGGGAGAAGACCGGTCGGGAAGCGCTGGCGTGGCCCGGTAGTCAACGGGAGTCAATGGGCGTCAACGGGTGTCAGTGGGAGTCGACGGGTGGGTCACGGTCGCGACCAGGGAAACCGCTGACCCGTCAACACCTCGAGCTCAGCGTTGTACGGCGCGAAATGCTGCTCGAGGCGCTGCCGGGTGGCCGGATTCATCGGTGCCTGTGGGGCGGCGTTGAGTATCGGCGCCACGCCGATGTCGGCGGGGGCCAGCCCGAGGAAGTCGAAGACGCGCCCGAACGCGGTCGCCGGATCGGAGTAATACAGCTCGCTCGGCAGGATCAGCAGACTCTCGCGTGGGAAGTGATCGAGCCAGCGGCGCAGGCCGTGCACGTATTCACTCTGCCGGACGTAGGACTGCTGCTCGTGCGCGAAGCTGCTGTGGCGAGCATCTGCGAGGAGCCGCTCCTCCTCGCCGGCGGTCCGCACCGGCTCGGCTTCCAGCGCGGCTTCGAAGTCCAGGTTTTCCACCTGGTTACGGCGCTGCTCCCGGTAGTGCGAGTAGGTGCGTTCCAGCGGCGATCGCAGCAACACGATGAGCTTGACCCCTGGCATGACGCCGGCCACCCGCTGTGGTGCAAGAGGGTGGTAGAGGTAGTAGGGCGAGGCTTCACCGGCGCACACCGGGCCGCTGATTCGCCATTCGGCCAACCGCCGCTTGAACCTCGAGGGAAAGTGCCCGCGATACCACGCGAGTCCATGGTGGGCATGGCTGTCGAAATAGTGCGGCCCTTTGGAATCCCGCGGCTTGGGAAGAAAGCGAGCGGACGGGAACATCGGCAGGATGCCGGGATGCCGCAGCGCGTGGAAATAGAACGAGGTAGTGCCACACCGCTTGGCACCGATGAGAATGAAGTCGGGGAGTGGACGCAGGAACGCCGTGCTCGCCCCGTAACCGCGCAGGGCCTGGCGGCCGGCGGAGACGAGCGCCGGCGGCACCGGCCGGCCGGCGATGCTCGGGACCAGCACCCGGCGTGCGCGACGTGGGGGTGGCGCCGTCGCGCCGGACGGTGACCCGGCGGGGGCCCGATCGGTCATCGCAGCCAATGCCGCAGATCGCGGTTGATGAGCTCACCGAGCAGCTTGATGTCGTCGGCGTAGACGTCGATCAACTGCGCGCGCAGCGCCGGGTCGAGCTCCGGCTTGTCGAGGCCGCGGATGAGCCATGAGTCGACGCTGCGCTGCACGCCCTGTGGCACGACGCGCTTGAGGTAGGGCTGTAGCTGCCGGCGCATGCGGTAGCCGAGGGCAACCGCCTTGGTGCGCGGCACACCGGAGACGTTGCGGATCGACGTGACGTCGGGGTGGAACTCCGGGCTGACCCCCAGCCATTCGAAGCACGACCCCACGAGCCCGACCGGATCGGAGAGCAGGTCCTCGAAGAGCATCACGCGTAGTTGGTTCGCCGGGAAGGTCTCGCAGTATGTCCGCAACTGCCGCCCATAGAAGCCGGTCTCGACGTAGTGGTGAAAGGGCTCGTTGCCCGGTCGGCGCTGGATGGCCGCGGCGAAGTTGTCGTGTTCCAGACCGTCCCGGACGAACATCGTGTAGTCGGAGAAGGCGCGCTCCGCCGGGTGCCTCAGGATGGCCATGAGCTTCACGTCCGGGAGCATCTCCCTGATGCGCGGGCAGGCGCTCGTGTCGCGGAGATACTGCGGCGAGGACTCCCCGGCGATGACATCGGTCGGCAAGCCCTCGAAAAGTGCGGCATACTGCGCGAGCGTGTCGGTGCGAAACCTTCCGTACACCGTCGATGCCACTCGGTGCGGCCGCTTCTCTCCCACCGGGGATCGGTCGTAGGACGGTGAGCCGAAGTAGTTCGGCTCCTGTAGCCAGGGCACGAAGACGCGCTCGTGCTGCCCGAGATAGGACATAAGCGATGTCGTGCCGCTCTTGAACGCGCCGATGACGATAAAGTCCGGAAGCCGTAGATTCAAGGCGTGCGCCCCATGACCTGAGCGTAGACGTCCTCGATTTGAGCCGCTATCACCTTGGGTCGGAAGTGTTCGGCGGTGCGTGCCCCGCTTTGCTCGAGGGCCAGGCACAGACCTGCGTCGTGGGAAAGCCGGCGCAGGCAACCGGCCAGTGCGTCGACATCGCCGGGCCGGAAGAGCAGCCCGTCCTTGCCATCGGTGATGATTTCGGCCGGACCACCGGCCCCGGCGGCGACAACCGGGACGCCTGCGGCGAGACCCTCGACCACCACCTGCCCGAACGGCTCGGGGATCGTCGAGGCATGAACGAGGATGTTGAGCTGGGCAAGCTCGCTCTCCACATCGTCGCTGAAGCCGCGAAACTCGACGATGTCCTCGATGCCCAGATCGCCGGCAAGCTTGTGCAATTCGGTGGCATAGTCATGTTCCCCGAACAGCGGTGCTCCGATGACGCGGGCCCGCAACCGGGGAATGTCGGCGCGCGCGACGGCCACCGCCTTCAGGAAGACATGCTGTCCCTTCCACGGCGCCAGCCGGCCCACCATGCCGACGACGACCGCATCGCCCACCGGACGCTGGACCCGGGCGCTCCTCGGTTGGTAGGGATCGTGCACGACGGTGCGCAGCTGACCCGGCCGGCCCCGGCCGACCGTCCCGATCGTCGCGTTGGAGTTGGCGATCACAGCCCGGGGCAACGACCACAGGACGGACCTGGTCAGCGTGACGGCCTGACGGGACAGGTAGTCGTCGGCGATCCGGTCGCGGAGGTGCCAGATTGGCGGGACTCCGGCCAGGCGGCCGGCCAGGGCTCCATAGAAGCCCGACTTGAGGGAATTGGAATGCACCAGGTCGGCGTCAAGTGCGCGCAGGCGGGCGGCCAGGACCTTGACGTATCCTGCGGTGGCGCGCAGGGCTGCGCCGGAGAACCCGCCGGCGCGCACCGCATCCCGCTTCACGTCGCGAGCGGCCGTCTCCAGCTCGATCACCTCGACCGGTATGGACATCTCCCGGAGCCGATCCTCGAGCGCGCCGTGCTCGCCGAGGATCACGTGCGGCCGGCAGCGCTCCAGCGCCGGCAGCAGCCGGGCCAGGGCGATCTCTCCTCCGGACCACAGTGCACAGTGGTCGACGAATACCACCCGAGGGTCAGGCGGGCTCACTTTCCACCCCCGGATCCGGGCGCCCGGCGACTCCGAGGAGCACCCACAGCATGGCGCCGTAGACGCCGGAAAAGGTGTTGGTGAAGATGAGATTCAGGGCCAGGCCGACGGCCGGAGCGGCTATGAAGGCGAATGCCGCCGGCTGATATCGAGCCCGTCTCCACACCCGGCTGATGCACCAGCCAGTGACCAGCAGGAGGGCCAGGCCTGGCACCGAGCCGAGCGTGAAGATGTTTTCGAAGACGCCGCTGTCGAAGCTCTGCACCACCGTCTCCGTCCCGGGTGGTGCCAGCCGGGCGGCGCCTCCGGTGGACCCGAGTCCCTGGCCGCTGACATCGGCGAGTGCCTGGGGGGCGATCTGCGCCTGGAAAGCCACCCGGGCGTTGAAGCTCGTGTCTTGTGATCCAGCCGCGGCAGTCGTGGAGAGGCGGTCTGCGATCTGCGTCCGCACCGCTGTCCCGAGGATGAGCAGGGTCACGGCGAGCGCCACACCACCGCCGATGACGAGCCGGACCGGCAGCCGGCGGGCGATCAGGAGAAGGACGACGCTCAGGGCCAGCAGGATCCAGGCCGCCCGCACCAGCGAGAGCCCGACACCCACGACGCCGATGGCGATGACGGCAAACTGCCACCAGTCTCGGGTCCGCCGGTGGTGGAGGGCGAGCAGGCAGAGCACGGCGAGGGTCTCGCCGTACGGTCCAGCCGTGTTGAGCGGCCCGAACACCCGAACGTGCAGCGGGATGGGCTGGCCGAGGGTGGTGATCCCGGACTCCTGGATCCATCGCAGGTCCCAGGCCGGCAGGACGAGAAACTGGATGATGCCGTAGACCCCGAGGACCGCGGCGCCGACCACGGCGATCTGCACCAGCGTCGCGCGCAGGGCTTGCGGCTCGATGGGGGCAGCGAGCACGAACAGGCCGAGGGCAAGTGGGCCGAACAGGTTGACCGCCGCACTTGCCGCAGCCGTCGGACCGGTCCGCAGGCACCCGATCAGGAAGCCGTAGCCGAACACGGCAATGGCCGTCGCGAAGAGCAGCACGACATCGCGGAAGGCCTGCTGGCGGTGGCGGTAGACCCAGGGAAGGGCGACCAGCCCGACGATCGGGCCGGTGAGCAGCACCGGGCTCAGAGCATGGAAGCCCGAGCCGTAGTCGACGATGCGCCGAATCTCCGGAGTGATCAGCCACATCGACACGGCGAACGCCAGGTAGGCCTCCCACCGCTGCCGGGTCAGCAGCCGGAGCGCGATGGCGACGGCGCCGAGCAGGAAGGCCGGGCCGGCGAGCACCGCGATTGCATGCGGCCCGGTGAGGATCCCGACGCTTGCCACCGCGACGAGCACTGCAGCCAGCGAGAGCCCGGCGCCGGCCCGACGCGGCAGCGATGCCACCAGCGTCTGCGTCACACGTGGCCCTTCGATAGGTGGCGCGGCATAGCGCAAGGGTCGAGCGCACGGGAGGAAGACATGGCTGCGCGTCACCCGCGGGGGCGATGCTCTCCTCCTAACCGGTGTTACGGTTCCTTCGATGCGCGTCGCCTTCGTTCATGACTATCTTACTCAGCGGGGTGGTGCCGAGCGGGTGGTCTTGGAGATGCTGCGAGCCTTTCCAGGCGCTCCTTTGTACACGGCGGCCTACCAACCGGCAGCGACGTTTCCCGAATTCTCCTCTTTCCAAATCCATTCCTCCGTGCTCAACCGTGTGCCCGCCGTGCGTTCCGACCACCGTCGCGGCCTTCCGCTCTACGCCGCCGCATTCTCGGCCATGCGCATCGATGCCGACGTCGTCGTTTGCAGTTCCAGTGGGTGGGCGCACGGCGCCCGGGCGACTGGGCGCAAGATCGTCTACTGTCACAACCCGGCCAGGTGGCTTTACCAGCCCGAGGAGTATCTCCGTGACAGTCACCCGGCGCTCCGCGCGGCCATCGGCGGGCTCGCACCATGGCTGCGTCGCTGGGACCGGAAGGCCGCGGCCAGCGCTGATCGCTACCTCGCCAATTCGACAGTCGTCGCCGAGCGCGTCCGCGCCAACTACGGCATCGACGCCGAGGTGGTGCCGCCGCCGCCTGCCCTGAAGCCCGGTGGCGACCAGACGGCGGTGCCTGGCCTCGCGCCGGGCTTCTTCCTGTGCGTGGCGCGACTGCACGCGTACAAGAACGTCGACGCGCTGATCGAGGCCTTCGGCTCCCTTCCGCGGGAGCGCCTGGTTGTCGTCGGAGACGGGCCCTATCGCGACCGGTTGCTCGCCATGAGCGGGCCGAACATCACCTTTCTGCGCGCAATCGCCGACGCCGAACTCCGCTGGCTCTACGCCAATTCCCATGCCGTGCTGGCCGCGTCCTATGAGGACTACGGCCTGACCCCCCTCGAAGCGGCAGCCTTCGGGCGGCCGGTCGCGGTGCTGCGTTCGGGCGGCTTCCTCGACACCGTCGTCGACGGCGCTACCGGCGTCTTCTTCGACCGGCCCGCCGCAGCGACGATTTTGCCGGCGATCAGGGAGTTGCTGGACCGTAGCTGGGACGCCGAAGCCTTGCGCGCGCACAGCGAGGTGTTCTCCACCGAGCGGTTCGCCGGCCGCATCCGCTCAATCATCGAGGCCACGCTCATCGCCGGGCAGGGTGCCCGGCAGCCGCCGACCCCCAGCGACTGAGTCCGCTCCCAAGCGCAAGGCCCGGGTCGACGCTGGTCGACGCCGGACGCGACTGACTCCCGGTCACAGCCTGCGGGCACGTCTCCTGGTGACGAGGGCGAGCACCAGAGCGCCCAGCAGGAGCAGGACCACGGCTGCGCCGACCGGCACCAACCAGGTCGGGCGGTGCGCCTTCGCCGGCGGTGGCGAGGCCGGCTTCGGCCCCCGCCCGAGGGCCGGCTTTGCCGTGGTCGCAAAGGCGTCGCCGGCGTTCGCGACCGGGCTGCCGCCCGCTGCCCGGGGCGAGATGGTCAGGGCAATCAGGTCGGCGCCGATATTGCCCTTGACGGTGCTGACGCCCTGGAGGGTGCGCAGCTTCGACCCGGAGAGGCTTGGGCGCTGCACATCGACCCGGGCCGGCGCACCGAGGCGCACGGTGAGCGCCTGCGGCTTGGCGTCGGTGCCGAACCCATCGGTCTTCAGGTTCAGGTCCCGCCACAACAGCAGGACGAACGAGCCGTCGCCCTTGTGCAACACCAGGTCATGCTGGCGCGGCGGGCCGGACACGGAATAGTCGAAATTGACCGGAGCGGTGGAAACCGGCTGCGTGTCGGCCGTGATGGCGATCAGCCGCTGCAATGCGGTGAAGGCCGGCTTGGGTTGCTTGTCCAGATACAGCAGCCCGAAATGCGATTCCCCGTCTACCAGCTTTGGATCGGCGTGTTGGTCGAAGAGTTCGTAAAGATAGGTCCGCTGGATCCCGGCCGCGAAGAATTCGGCGAACAGTCGCGGCACGTACACCGATGCCACGGCTTCCGAGACGGGAAGCTTTCCCTTTATCGACTTCAACGCATCCGTGTAGCCGGTCTCCGTCGCGATGACCGGCTTGCGACGCGATACCCGGCCGGCTAGGCGGCGTTCGCTGCCGATCTCGGCGTTCGTCGGACCGCCCCGCATGTAGGTGTGGTTGTTGCCGATGTCCAGGGAGGCGCTGAGGTCGCCCAAGAGACGGCGCCGGTCGCGGCGCGCCACGGAGGGGCCGATCACCGGCACCCCGGCGAAGGCAGGATCGGCGTGCACCGCGGTGTAAAGATCGTGCTGATACGGGCGCACCTGGGCCGCCCAGGTGGCCCCGCCACGATGATCCCATTCGTTGGGGCCCTCGATGGAGTCCAGAATGGACGCGGCCCCGCCCTTGCGCACCAGGCTCAGCGACGGGCCGACCGGGGTCAGTGCCTGGCCCTTCTTGCGCAGGGTCGTGCCGATGACCAGATCGGTGCCCACCCCGTCGGCCCTCAGGCTCCGCACGGTGGCGAAGAAGTCGGGTGCGGGCGGGACCGGCAAGCCGTCCCGGATGTGCCGGACGCCGAGCGAGCGGAGCGTTTGGCGCACCGCCTGCCTGTCGCCGTACGGTGTGTCGAGGTAGTTGAGATGGGTGTTGACGCCGATGCTGCCGACGAATCGGGACGCCGGCGCAGCGGCGTGAGGCGTCACGGGGCCGGCGACCGGGGGAGACTGGGCGTCGGCTGCGGCAATCTGAGTCTGGCAGCCGATCAGCATGACCAGCCCGCTGGCCACCACCATCGAACGGAGCCGTCCTGCTCGCCTCACCTCGCGTCGCGGGGATGCAACCAGCACTGCAAGTCACGTCCAATCAGGTCTTGCAGCCGGTCAGCGTCGAGGTCGAAGTACGGCTCGAGCGAGCGCCGGGCCGGAGTTCCGAGTTGCTCCGGCCGCAGGTTCCAGTTGCGTAGTCGTTGTTGCATGGCAAGACCGAGACCATACGGCACCACGCGCTTGAGGACGTCCTTGGCCCGGTTCTGCCGGGCGAGGGTGTCGTTGAGACGTGCATATCGCGGCGTGCCGGACGCGTTGAGCCGCAACGAGGTGTCACAGACGAACGAGTTGTCGACACCGAGGAACGAGAAGACCTCCTGCAGCGACTGGACCGGATTGCGCTTGAGGTCGTCGTAGAGCAGCACGTGCAACTGCCCGGCCGGCACGATCGCCCGGGCCTGCTCGAGCTGCGGTACGTAGTCGCTCCCGCGGCTGTAGTGCCAGCCGAACCCCCACCCGGCCTCGACGCGTTCTTCCTCGGCCGAGAGGGCAGCCGCGAAGTCGTCGAGCGGCTCCCAACGGTCGCGGCGTTGGTGAGCAAAGGCAGAGAAGGCCCGGGCCACCGGTTCGCGCAGGATGGTCACGAAACGCATCTGCGGATTGAAGTCCAGCGCACGCTGCAGCGACTCCGGCCGGTAGAGGTAGTAGACGGAGGCTTCGCCGACCGCCTTCTTGGCGAGAGAGGTGGCAAAGCAGCCAAGGTAGTCGCGGCGATCAGCGATGATCAGCTTGGTGAACTCACTGGCGTCACCAGGCCCGGTGAACTTCGGCACCTCGTCGCAGAAGAGGAAATGGTGGGATTCCTTTTCCCGCGCCACGAAGACGTCGGGATGTTGCCGTAGGTAATAGCACAGTGACGTCGTACCTGATTTGGCTGCCCCCACGACGAGGAAGTTGGGGATGGTTCGGCCTGGGACTATTTGGACTATTTGTCGCTCACCGCCTCCACGGACGTCGGGGCGGGGACCGGCGGGGCGGAGGGCGGCGGCGTGGGGGACGGCGGCGTGGGGGACGGCGGCGTGGGGGACGGCGGCTTCGCGCCGCGCTTGAGCCGATCGTGCTGCTGCGGTGGCGGCACCAGCAGGATGGCGGACAAACTCTGCCCGAATCCCTGCAGGAACTCCGCGGCGTCGGAAAGCTGAGTGGTGCGGACCTCCCCTGGTGAGGCCGTCAGCGCGATCGTGTCCGCGAGCGGCAGGACGGTGATCGCGATCGCCGAAGCCACTGTCGCGGCGGCGGCGAGCACGAGGACGTGGCCGTTGCGGCGAAGTTCGTCGAGGACCTCGGGGAGCTTGGAGATGTTCGGCGAGCGACCCGTCACCCGTGCGCCGGCGGGAAGCAGCAGCAGGTCGCAGTTGCGCACCTGCCCGACGGCCTCGGACACCGGCATGTCGCCCTGCAACACCGTGTTGAGCCCGATGTGGCCCTCGATGCCGAAGAGCCGGTGCAGGGAGGGCCGGTCGAGGTCGAGGTCCACGAGCACGACGTTGCGGCCGAGGCTGGCCAGGGCCAAGGCGAGGTTGCACGCCGGTGTGGTGGTGACCGAGGCCGCGTCGACGGGCAGCACGGTCAGCGTGTATTCGGCGTTCGGCGGCAGGCCCATGGTCATCGCGGCCGCGGCGCGCCGATAGGCAGCGGCCGCCGGGGATGTCTGGGCCGCGCCCAACAGGATGCCCGAGCCGCTCCCGCCTCCGGGCAACGAGGCGACCAGCGGGACCTCCACCCCGGCGTTGCGCACATCCTCCTCGTCGTAAACGCGACCGCGCCGCCGCTCCAATCCGAGGGCCAGGCTGACCCCCAGCAGCAGCCCGCCGATCAATCCCAGGCCGGCGAACAGGGCGGGCTTGAGGGTGCTGGGAGCGGGTGGAGGTGTGGCCGCCGCCGCCGTCTGCGGCGCCGCACCGGCCACGTCGTTACGCAGTGTGAGATCGTCGAGGCGATTCTCCAGTTCCGACTTGTGCTTCAACAGGGCATCGCGGGCCGGGCCGACCACTGCGAGCGTGAGCTGAAGCTGCGAGCTGCCCCCGCTCGACGCCGCCGACACCTGGGCATCCAGTGGCTTGATCGCATTGGCGACATTGCTGACCTGGGCGGCGAGGCTGCGGACGGCGCCGGAGTAGATCGCCTTCAGCTGGCCGGTCCGCAGGTCCGTGTATGCCTTGACGTAGGCGTTTGCGTCCTTCGCCGCAGTCTCCGCGCTGGTCGCCGTAGCTGCCACCTGCGCCACGTCGGTTCCGGTGATCGCGGACACCGTGACCGAGAGATCGTGACCGGCGGCCTTCTGTGCGGGCAGCAGGACCGTGTCGCTGTTGATTACCTCGAACTCTGTGGCGGCGGCCCGGGCGGCGTCATTGGAGCTCGTGGTCGCCCCCAGCAGGGGTCCGGCAATCGGTCTGGCCAGGATGACCTCGGCCACGGCGGTGTAGCTCTTCGGCAGCACGATGCCGACCCCGAAGCCGACCGCGGCCAGCAGCAGTGCGCAGATCACGATGAGCGGCAACCGGCGGCGCAGCGTGCGACTCGTGCGACGGTGATTGACCTCCGTCGTCACGAAGAGAGAAGTCACGCTACGAAGGGTACCTTCCCGCCCGGCACGGGTGGGCTCCTACTGCTCCACCCATGGCCGCCCGTTCCACCGGCAACCGCCGGAAATCGTCGCCCTATCGGCCGGCAGAGTGACTTCCTCCCCGGGGATGGCGGGCGAAGTCATCGCGGTGGCAGGCTGGGGCCGTCAGCGCTTCTGGGTGACGGTCAGCCTGGGTTTGGTCTCCAGGTTGGACAGGCCGTGCCAGGCGAGGTTGACCAGGTGGGCGGCGACCTCGTCGCGCTTGGGCTTGCGTGCATCGAGCCACCACTGCCCGGTCAGGGCCACCATCCCGACCAGCGCCTGGGAATACAGGCCGGCCAGCTTCGTCTCGAAGCCGCGGGCCTTGAACTCCGCGGCCAGGACGTACTCCACCTGGCTGGCGATGTCGTTGAGGAGGCTGGAGAAGTTGCCCCCCGTGCTGGCAACCGGCGAGTCCCGGACCAGGATCCGGAACCCGTCGGTCTGCTCCTCGATATAGATCAGCAACGCGAGGGCCGCCTGCTCGAGCAGTTCGCGCGGATGTCCGCCGGTCAAGGCTCCGGTGACCCGATCGAGCAGGGCCTGCATCTCCCGGTCGACGACGACGGCGTAGAGCCCTTCCTTGCCACCGAAGTGCTCGTAGACGACGGGCTTGGAGACGCCGGCGCGGGCGGCGATCTCCTCGATCGAGGTCGCCTCGAACCCGCGTTCGGCGAGCAGGCTCCGGCCGACGTCGAGGAGCTGCTCGCGGCGTTCCTTACCGGTCATCCTGACCCGTTGCGGGCCATCACGACGGCTGTCGGCGCTCTCGCGTTCACCGTGCACTAGTCCGGCGATGACGTCACCGTCAGACGCTGGACTGCAGCTTGCTCCGGATCCGCTCCGGTGAGGGCCAGCGGGCGGCGGAGGCCCAGCCGAGTTGCTCGAACCACCGGATCACCCGGGCCGAGGGATCCAACTGCCCACGCAGCACACCGTGCCGGGCCGAAGTGGGGTCGGCGTGGTGCAGGTTGTGCCATGACTCCCCGAAGCTGATGATCGCCAGCGGCCAGAAATTGCGAGACTGGTCACGAGCGGCGAACGGCTGCTCGCCGATCGTGTGGCAGACCGAGTTGATCGACCAGGTCACATGGTGCAAAAGGCTGATTCGGACGAGACTAGCCCAGAAGTACGCGGTGAGCGCACCGGTCCACGACATGGACCACAGCCCGCCGACGACCGCCGGCGCCAGCAGGCTGAACGCGACGATGTAGGGAAATGCGCGGTCGATCGCCTTCAGGTCCTTGTCGGCCAGCAGGTCCGGGGTGAAGCGCTCCTGGTTGGTCTGCTCGATGTCGAACAGCCACCCGATGTGGGCGTAGCAGAATCCCTTGGCCAGGGCGCCGAGCGTCGTGCCGTAGCGCCACGGCGAGTGCGGGTCGCCTTCCTTGTCACTGAAGGCGTGATGGCGCCGGTGATCGGCGACCCAGCGGATGACCGGTCCCTCGATGGCCAGCGTGCCGGCAATGGCCAGGGCGATACGCAGTCCGCGCTTGGCCTTGAACGAGCCGTGGGTGAAGTAGCGATGGAAGCCGACGGTGACGCCGAGCCCGGAGAGGATGTAGAAGACGCCGGTGATCACGATGTCGTGCCAGCGCAACCCCCAACCCCAGGCCACCGGCACGGCGGCGAGCAGGGCCACAAACGGGACGATGACAAATATGTAGAGCGCGAACTGTTCCCAGCCGGCCTTCACCTCGTCGGTGAGCGGCTTCTTCGCGGCAGGCGGCCTGGCCGGATCGATTACTGCGGTATTCCGGGGAGTGGTCATCAAGGCGTCCTCGGTCTCTCGCGGGTCAGGTTGGCTATGGCTACGTAACCGTAACCTACGCAACCGTAACTTGGCAACGGGTGGGGCCCATAACCGGTCTGTCATCGCGCACCGCACGCCCGGCCGGCGCCCGCGCACACGTAGAATCTGCGGGACTGTCCCGGGTTGCTCTGCTGGCATGGGCGACTAGATTTTGGATCTAGGTACTCGTAGGTTCGATTCCTACCCCGGGAGCCAGGGAAGGTCGGTGCTCGCACGCGGCACCGCCGCGGGATGTGCCCGGATCCGACCCGGCTGCGCTGCGCTACTACATTCGCGGGCTATTGTGCGACAAGACGAGAGCGCTTGACGGGACCTGAGGGGAGCTGTCCGTGCCCGACGCTCGCCCCGCAGCGGTCGTCGTCCTCACCGCTGGTGAAGGCACCCGGATGCGATCGGGCATCCCCAAGGTGCTGCACGAGATCTGCGGACGCACGCTGCTCGGTCACGTGCTGGCCGCCGTGGAGCCGCTCAAGCCGGCTCGCACCGTCGTCGTGGTGGGCTCCGGCCGCAGTCAGGTGAGCGCGCTGCTCGACAGCGCGGCTCCCGATGCGCTTCCGGTCGTGCAGGAGGAGCAGCTCGGCACCGGCCATGCGGTACGCCTGGCGCTGCAGGCGCTGCCCGACGCTGACGGCACCATTCTGGTGCTGCCCGGTGATGCGCCTTTGTTGACCGCCGCCACACTGAGCACGCTGGTCGAGCAACATGTTCGCGACGAGGCCGCCGCCACGCTGCTCACCGCCGTGCTGGCCGACCCGTTCGGATACGGCCGGGTCATCAGGGACAGCAGTGGTGTGGTGACCCGCGTCGTCGAGCATCGCGACGCGGTCCCGGCCGAGCTCGATGTCACCGAGGTCGGCACCAGCGTCTACGCGTTCGACGCCACCCTGCTGCGGGCCGCCCTGGATCGGGTCGGCACCGACAACGTGCAGGGCGAGGAGTATCTCCCCGACGCCATCGGTGTGCTCGTCGCCGACGGTTACGCCATCGGCGCGCTCATCGCCCAGGACGCCGGGGAGGCCGAGGGCGTCAACGACCGGGTGCAGCTGGCCGCCGCACGCCGCCGGCTGCGCGACCGGTTGGTCGAGGAGTGGATGCGCGACGGGGTCACCGTGATCGACCCGGCGACGACCTGGGTCGACGTGGCTGTGCGCATGGAGCGCGACGTCGTGCTGCACCCGTCCACCGAGCTGCTCGGCCGCACCCGGGTCGAGACGGGTGCGGAGATCGGGCCGGAGTGCACGCTGCGCGACACCGTCGTGGGCGAGCGCGCCCGGGTGGTCCGGGCCCAGTGCGACACGGCCGAGATCGGGGCGGCCGCGATCATCGGGCCGTATGCCTACCTCCGGGCCGGATCCCGGATCGGCGCGGGCGCCAAGGTGGGCACCTACGTCGAGGTCAAGAACGCCGACCTGGGCGACGGCGCCAAGGTGCCGCACCTGACATACGTCGGGGACGCGACGATCGGTGAGGGCAGCAACATCGGCGCCTCCAGCGTCTTCGTCAACTACGACGGCGTGGCCAAGCACCGCAGCGTGATCGGCGCGCACGTGCGCACCGGGGCGGACAACATGTTCGTGGCCCCGGTGAGCGTGGGGGACGGCGCCTACACCGCTGCCGGTTCGGTCATCACCCACGACGTCCCACCTGGGGCGATGGCCGTCGCGCGTGGCACGCAGCGCAACGTCGAAGGCTGGGTCGAGCGCCAGCGCCCCAACACCCCGTCCGCCGACGCCGCGCTCCGGGCGCGGCAGCAGACGGAGCTGACGGAGCTCGGTGAGCCGCCCGCGCCGACTGCATACGAGTCAGAAGACTCATCCGGGTGACCGGTATCGAGATCGAGAACCGCAAGACCCTCATGCTCTTCTCCGGCCGGGGCTATCCGGAGTTGGCCGCCGAGATCGGCGCCGAGCTCGGGGTTGCCCCCACGCCCACCACCGCCCACGACTTCGCCAACGGCGAGATGTATGTCCGCTTCGAGGACTCGGTGCGTGGCAGCGACGCTTTCGTGGTGCAGAGCCACACCGCACCGATCAACCAGTGGGTGATGGAGCAGCTGATCATGGTCGACGCGCTCAAGCGCGGCTCGGCCAAGCGGATCACGGTGGTCGCCCCGTTCTACCCGTACGCCCGGCAGGACAAGAAGCATCGCGGCCGCGAGCCGATCTCCGCCCGGCTCGTGGCCGACATGTTCCAGATCGCCGGCGCCGACCGGATCCTCACCGTCGACCTGCACACCGCACAGATCCAGGGGTTCTTCGACGGCCCGGTCGACCACCTCTTCGCGCTGCCGCTGCTGGCCGACTACCTCGTCGACAAGGTCGACACCGCGCAGGTCACGGTGGTGGCTCCCGACTCCGGACGGGTGCGCGTCGCCGAACGATGGACCGACCGGCTGGGCGGCTGCCCCCTGGCGTTCATCCACAAGACCCGCGACCCCAGGGTGCCCAACGAAGCCAAGGCCAACCGGGTGGTGGGCGAGGTCGAGGGCCGCACCTGCGTCATCGTCGACGACATGATCGACACCGGTGGGACGACCGTGAAGGCCGCCGAGGCGCTGTTTGCCGCCGGTGCGGCCGACGTGATCGCAGCGGCGACGCACGGCGTGCTGTCCGGGCCCGCGGTCGATCGGCTGAAAAACAGCCGGATCAGCGAGATCGTCCTGACCAACACACTGCCCATCCCGGACGACAAGCGCTGCGACAAGCTGACAGTGCTGTCCATCGCCCCGCTGATCGCCCGGGCGATCCGGGAAGTCTTCGACGACGGTTCGGTCACCTCGATGTTCGGCGGCGACAGCTGATTGCGGACCGGTTTCCCCGCTTGCAGGCGCGCCGCTAGACTGAGTCTCTTGCCTGCCGGGACAGCTGACCACCCGGCCGGGCCGAGGACCGAGCAACCGATCCCAGCACCGCTTTGAGGAGTTTCACCGTGGCCGAAGTCCGTATCGTCGCCGAACCCCGCACCGAGTTCGGCAAGGGCGGCGCCCGGCGCACCCGGCGGGCCGGCAAGGTTCCTGGTGTCGTTTACGGCCACGGCCGTGACCCGGTGCACATCTCCCTTCCCGGGCACGACCTGATGCGCGCGCTGAAGACCCCCAACGTGCTACTCAGCCTGGACATGGACGGCACCAGCGAGCTCGTGCTGCCCAAGGCTGTGCAGCGCGACCCGATCAAGGGTTTCCTGGAGCACGTCGATCTGGTCCTCGTCCGCCTGGGTGAGAAGGTCACGGTCGAGATCCCGGTGACGCTGTCCGGCGCCGCGGCGCCCGACACGCTCGTCGACCAGCAGTTGGTGACGCTCGCCGTCCAGGCCGAGGCCACCCACATTCCCGCCGGTGTCGAGGTCAGCATTTCCGGGCTGGCCGTCGGCCAGCACATCACCGCGGCCGATGTGGTTCTCCCGCCGGGCGCGACGCTGGTCACCGAGGGCGAGCACATCGTGGTCCAGGGTCTCGCCGCGCCGACCGCCGAGCAGCTCGACGCCGAGCTGGCCGAGGCCGAGGCCGACGCCGGCATCGAGCGCGAGCCCACCGACGAGGAGCAGGCCGCGGCTGCACCTGCCGCAGCCGACGCCGGCGACAGTGCGGACGACCGGGGCGGCGCGGCGCCGGCGCAGACGCCGCAGCCCTGAGCCGCATCGCCCGGCGCGCGGTCGACGGCCATGGCCAGTGATGCCCACCTGGTGGTGGGCCTAGGTAACCCGGGGCCACGCTATGCGGGCAACCGGCACAACGTCGGCTTCATGGTCGCCGATCTGCTGGCCGAGCACATGGGCGGGCGATTCAAGGCACACAAGGGCCGGGCCGACGTCGTCGAGGGCCGGTTGGCCGGCACCCGGGTGATCCTGGCCAAGCCCAAGGCGTACATGAACATTTCCGGTGCGCCGGTGGCAGCGCTGCGCGACTTCTTCAAGGTGCCGCCCGAGCAGATCGCCGTCGTGCACGACGAATTGGATCTTCCCTACGGCGCACTGCGGCTGAAGCTCGGCGGTGGTGACAACGGGCATAACGGGCTAAGGTCCCTGCGGGTGGCCCTGGGAACGGGAGACTTCCACCGCGTCCGCTTCGGCATCGGTCGGCCGCCCGGTCGGCAGGAACCGGCCGACTTCGTGTTGCACGACTTCACTGCGCTCCAGCGCAAGGAGTTGCCCCTCCATGTCGGCCGGGCCGCAGAAGCCGTCGAGGCACTGGTATCCGAAGCTCTCGCCATCGCGCAGAACCGCTTCAACGACTGACTAGTGCCAGTGGCCCGAAGGGACGATGGAGATCACCCGAACGGAGTATGTCGGCCGGCATCGCGGGCCCGGTAACTTTGTGTCTCCGGCGGTCACCGAATCTGCACTCCTGGTGATCGGCCGTTGCGACATCCAAACCGGATCGTTGAAGTAGTCAGGCCAAGGACGCAGGCCCCCGGGGGGCGGCCGAGAAAGGGCGGAATGGCCGTGGAGGCGCTAGAGGGTTCGGGTTCGAGCGCACGGGGATTCGACCGGCTCGAGCCCGACGCTGTCGGCGACGTCGCCATGACCTCGCTGCCCGACGTTGCCGAATCCAGGCGGTGGGAGGGTGACTATCTCCGCTACCTCGTCATGCTCGACCTCGTCGTCGCGCTGGTTGCAGGCACCTCGGCATATGTCATCAGGTTCACCCTTCAGGGTTGGTATGTCCCGCGCTACGTCGCCTTCAGCCTCCTGCTGCCGCTGGCCTGGCTGCTGACCCTCTCGCTCGCCCAGGCATACGAGTCGCGCTTCCTTTACGTCGGGCCGGACGAGTATCGCCGGGTCCTGGTTGCCGCGCTGGCTCTCACGGCCGGTATCGCGTTCGTGTCCTACTCCGTGCATCTCAGCCTTGCCCGCGGCTATGTCTCCGTCGCCGTGACCCTGCTGGCCGTCGGCGATCTCGGCGGCCGTCATCTGCTGCGCAAGTGGCTGCACCATCACCGCGCCCGAGACGGCCGGTTCATGAAACGGGTCGTCCTGGTCGGGTACGAACGTGCCGTCGCCAACCTCTGCCGCCAGTTGTCGCGGGAGCGCTATCACGGCGTCCAGGTGGTGGGGGCGTGCCTGCCACCGCACCGCCCCCGGCGGCAGCGGCTGCACGACGTCGACATCGACGTCCTCGGCACCTTCAATGACGTCGTCGCTGCGGTGGAGGCATCCGGCGCCGACGCCGTCGCGATCCTCGCCTGTCCCGAGCTCGACGCCGAGGTGCTTCGTGGCCTGGCCTGGCAGCTGGAGAAGACCGGTACCGACATGTTCGTCGCGCCGGCGCTCATCGATGTTGCCGGTCCCCGTACCACGATCCGGCCGATCGACGGCCTGCCGCTCCTGCACGTCGAACACCCCGAGTTGGCCGGGGCCCGTCGCGTCGTCAAGACCTCCTTCGACGTCCTGCTCTCCGTGCTGGCGCTGATCGTCCTGGCTCCGGCCATGCTGGCCGTCGCCGTGGCGATCCGGCTGACCAGCAAGGGTCCGGCGCTGTTCCGGCAGACGCGGGTGGGCAAGGCGGGCGAGCCCTTCTCGCTCTACAAGTTCCGCACCATGTACAAGGGCTCAGAGGCACGGCTTGCCGAGGTGCGTGCGCTCAACGACAACGACGGCGTGCTGTTCAAGGTCCGGCAGGACCCCCGGGTCACGTCGCTGGGCCGCTGGTTGCGCCGCTACTCCATCGACGAGCTTCCGCAGCTGGTCAACGTCCTGCGTGGCCACATGTCACTCGTCGGCCCCCGCCCGCCGCTGCCCTCCGAGGTCGAGCTCTATGCCGGCCATGTGCGGCGGCGACTGGTGGTGAAGCCAGGCCTGACCGGCCTCTGGCAGGTCAGTGGCCGATCGGACCTGCCCTGGGAGGAGGCGATCAGGCTCGACCTGCGCTACGTCGAGAACTGGTCGCTGGCGATGGACGTGGTCATCCTGACTCGCACCCTGGCCGCCGTGATCAAGTCGTCCGGGGCCTACTGAGCGAGTCCGGCATCGCGCGTCTGGCGACCCGGTATCCTGAGATCGTCAGGCGCTCGCGGCCAGGCAATGCGTCCACAAGGTGCGTCCACAAGGTGCGTCCGTGCCGGGTGGCCTTGGCAGCTGAAGCACGCCCGGCCGGACGACGGCCGCAGAGGCCTTTTCTTGCGACCCGGAGGGAACCGATGACCGACTCGCCGGGTCGCCGCGCACCGCTGCCGCCGGCTGGCCCCGGGCAGCTCGGCGCCGCCGAGGACCATGTGCTGGCGGCCGACCTTGCACAGGCTGCGGGGAATACCCTGCTGGCCCTGCGTGCGGAGCTCGGGTTCGCCGACGTCGCGGCCCTGCGCCAGGCGGGGGACCGGGCCGCCCAGCAACTGCTCGCGGCTCGGTTGGCCGACGCCCGTCCCGAGGACGCCGTGCTCTCCGAGGAGGCTCCCGACGACTCGACCCGGCTGACCGCGGCTCGGGTCTGGATAGTCGACCCGCTGGACGGCACGCGCGAATACGCCGAAGAGGGCAGGGCGGACTGGGCCGTGCACGTCGCACTGTGGGAGAACGGTCGCCTGGAGGTGGGTGCCGTCGCACTCCCTGCCCGCGAGATCACGTTGAACACGTGGCAGCTCCCGCCCATCCCGGTCCGGCCACGCCGCCCCCTGCGGGTGGCGGTCAGCCGGACCCGACCGCCCGCGGTGGCGCAGGACGTCGCCCGTGCCCTGGACGCTGAGTTGGTGCCGATGGGTTCCTCCGGCGCCAAGACGGCGGCGGTCATCCTCGGTGAGGTCGACGCCTATATCCATGCCGGCGGCCAGTACGAGTGGGATTCCGCGGCCCCGGTGGCCGTCGCAGCGGCTCGCGGCCTGCACACATCACGCCTGGACGGTGGAGCCCTGCGCTACAACCAGGCCGATCCCTACCTGCCCGACCTGCTCGTCTGCCTGCCGCACCTGGCCGGCCCCATCCTCGAGTTGACCGCCGCAACGGAGAAGCCACGTTGAGCAACTACGCCGACTACCGACTCAGCGAGCTCGATGCGCTCGAGGCCGAGTCGATGCACATCTTCCGTGAGGTGGCCGCGGACTGCCGCCGGCCGGCGCTGTTGTTCTCCGGGGGCAAGGACTCGATCGTGCTGCTCCGGTTGGCGGAGAATGCGTTCTCGCCGGCCCGGATACCGTTTCCCCTGGTCCACATCGACACCGGCCACAACTTCCCCGAGACCATGGCATTCCGCGACAGCCGGGTGGCCGAGCTCGGCGTGCAGCTCATCGTGGGCTCGGTGCAGGAGAGCATCGACTCCGGCCGGGTCACCGAGGAGCGCGGTCGTCGCGCAAGCCGCAACCGGCTGCAGACCAGGACTCTTCTCGACACGGTGGACAAGTACCAGTTCGAGGCCCTGTTCGGTGGCGCACGGCGCGACGAGGAGAAGGCCAGGGCCAAGGAACGGGTGTTCTCGTTCCGCGACGAGTTCGGTCAGTGGGACCCGAAGAACCAGCGGCCGGAGCTGTGGAGCCTCTACAACACCCAGGTCCACCGGGGCGAGAGCATCCGGGTCTTCCCCCTGTCCAACTGGACCGAGCTGGACGTCTGGAGCTACATCGCGGCGGAGCGGCTGGAAGTCCCGTCCATCTACTTCGCGCACAAGCGCACAGTGTTCGAGCGCGACGGTATGCTGCTGGCGGACACTCCGTACGCACAGCGTGGCGACGAGCCGGCCTTCGACGAGGTCGTGCGCTATCGCACGGTCGGCGACATGTCCTGCACCGGGGCGGTCGCCTCGCGCGCCGGCACCCTGGAGGAGATCATCACCGAGGTGGCCGGCTCCCGGATCACCGAGCGCGGCGCGACCCGGGCGGACGATCGGTCCAGCGAGGCCGCCATGGAAGATCGCAAGCGCGAGGGGTATTTCTGACCATGCCCGGCACCGACATGCTGAGGTTTGCGACCGCGGGATCGGTCGACGACGGCAAGAGCACGCTGATCGGTCGGCTGCTGTACGACTCCAAGGCGATCTTCGAAGACCAGCTCGCCTCGGTCGAACAGACCAGCAGGGAACGCGGCGACGACTACACCGACCTTGCCCTGCTCACCGACGGTCTGCGTGCCGAACGCGAGCAGGGCATCACCATCGACGTGGCCTACCGCTACTTCGCGACACCGAAGCGCAAGTTCGTCATCGCCGACACCCCGGGACACATTCAGTACACCCGCAACATGGTGACCGGCGCCTCCACCGCCGACCTTGCCCTGGTCCTGGTCGACGCCCGCAAGGGCCTGCTGGAACAGAGCAGGCGCCATGCCTTCCTGGTCTCACTTCTGCGCGTGCCGCACCTGGTGTTGTGTGTCAACAAGATGGATCTGGTGGACTATGACCAGGAGGTCTTCGAGCGGGTCCGGGCCGAATTCACAGCCTTCGCCATCAAGCTCGACGTGCCCGACCTCGCGGTGATACCGATCAGTGCCCTGAAGGGCGACAACGTCGTCACCCGGTCGGCAAACATGCCGTGGTACGACGGGACGTCGCTGCTGCACCACCTGGAAAACGTCCACGTCGCCTCCGATCGCAACCTGGTCGACGTGCGCTTCCCCGTCCAGTACGTCATCCGCCCCCAGTCGCTCACCCAACGCGACTACCGTGGTTACGCCGGCACGGTGGCCGGCGGGATCATCAAGACCGGCGACGAGGTCATGGCTCTCCCCTCGGGCCTGACCACCCGCGTCGTCGGGATCGACCTGGCCGGCAGAGCCGTCGACGAGGCTTTCCCGCCCATGTCGGTCACGCTCCGGCTGGCTGACGACCTCGACATCTCCCGTGGCGACATGATCTGCCGCCCGCACAACAGCCCCGCCGTCACCCAGGATGTCGAGGCGACCGTCTGCTGGATGGCCAACCAACCGCTGCGCCCCGACAACATCTACATCATCAAGCACACGACCCGCACCGCCCGGGCGCACGTACGCAGGTTGCAGTACCGCCTCGACGTCAACACCCTGCACCGTGACGAGCAGGCCGAGCAACTCGGACTCAACGAGATCGGCCGGATCAGCCTGCGGATCACCCAGCCGATCTTGTGCGACGAGTATCGCCGCAATCGCAGCACCGGCGGGTTCATCCTGATCGACGAGGGCACCAATCACACCGTCGGCGCCGGTATGGTGATCGACGCTCGCTAGTCACTGGTGCGGCTGCCGCTGCGAATCCTCGGCGGCCAGGGCCGCCGCCGTCGCCTGCGCGGCTCGCCGCTCGCGATGTGCCAGCGGGCCGAAGCCGTGGCGCCGGCGCGCCAGCATCCACAGGGGCGGCCCGGCCACGACGACGGCGCCCAGGATCGTCAGGGTCAGGGTGTTGTCTGCGCCGAGCAGTTTCAGGCCCGAGGCGAGCAGCACCAGGGTGAGCGCGCGGCGAACCAGGCCGCCGGGGGCGCGGCTGGACAGCATGGCGCCGATCACCACACCGGGGATCGAGCCGACGAGCAGCGAGGCGGTCACAGCCAGTTGGAAGTCGCCAAAGAGCAGGTGCCCCACCGCCGCGGAACACACCAGCGGGACCGCCTGCACCAGATCGGTGCCGACGAGCTGCGATGCCCGCAGGGCGGGGTAGAGCAGGATCAGCGAGATGATGATCAGCGACCCGGAGCCCACCGAGGTCATGCCCACCACCAGCCCACCGAGCGCACCGATCAGCATGGTGGGCAGCGGCCGGACGCGCAGGCTGCTCGGCGGGTTGTCCGCCGGCTGGGCGGACTCGCGGGCCGTCCGCCTGCGGGCGCGCTGCACCAGCCCGAGGTAGGCCTTCACGATGAGCGCGACCGCGGCGATGATCAGCACGACACCGAGGGAGGTCTTGACCACCTGCTGCAGCCGCTCGCCGTGGCCCAGCGAGCGGGTGACCAGCACGCCGCAGAAGGCGCTCGGGACCGAGCCCAGGCAGAGCCACTTCACCAGGCCCAGGTGCACGGTGCCCTGGCGCAGGTGCACGAAGCTGCCGAACGGCTTCATCACCGCCGAGGCGACCAGATCGCTGGACACCGCGGCCAACGGCGCAATGCCGAAGAACAGCACGAGCACCGGGGTCATCAGGGCCCCGCCGCCCATGCCGGTGAGGCCCACCACCATGCCGATGAAGAAGCTGACCACCGCCAGTCCGACGTTCACAGCCAGCCTCCTTCGCGTAGGAATGTCTTGACATCACCGAGGCAGTCCACCACCGGCCGGTCGGACGTGTCGACGACGACGTCGGCATCGTCGGGTTGCTCGTAGGGATCGTCGATCCCGGTGAAGCCGGGCAGCTCGCCGGCCCGTGCCCGCGCGTAGAGCCCCTTGCGGTCGCGGGCCTCGCAGCGCTCCAGCGGGGTCGACACCCAGACGAGGACGAAGTCGCCGACCCGCTCCGCCATGGCGCGTACGGCGGCCCGGGTGGCCGCGTAGGGCGCGATCGGCGCGCAGATCGCGACCCCGCCGTGCCGCGCGATCTCGGCCGCGACGTAGCCGATCCGGCTGACGTTCAGCTCTCGATCGGCCCGGCTGAAGCCCAGGCCGGCAGAGAGCATCCGGCGCACGACGTCACCGTCGAGCAGCGTCGCCGTGCGGCCGCCGCATTCCACCAGGTTGTCGCGCAGCCCCCGGGCCAGCGTCGACTTGCCCGACCCGGACAACCCGGTGAACAGCACCACCAGTCCGCGCTGAGTCCGCGGGGGCCGGGCCCGGCGCAACTCGCGCTCCACGGCCGCCGTCGTGAACCCGGCCGGCAGCGGTGCCCCCGTTGCCAGGAGCTCGCCGAGAGCTTCGGAGGTCAGCACGGGCGAAGCTGCCTCCGGCGACGGCACGATCGGCAGCGGCGCGTCCGGCAGGTCGACGGGGGACAGCAGGTGGGTGGCACCGTAGGCCGCGGCCACGTGTGCGGCGAGCAGCGCCCGCGTCCGCGACCCGTCGGGGCTGCGCAGCGCGACCGCGACCGGGATCGAGCCGGGCAGGTCCTCGGCGGCGGCCAGCACCGTCCGGACGAGGTGCTCGCTGCCGGTCGTAGCGCTGGCGATCAGCAACAGGATCTGGGCGTCCAGCCGGTCGGCAGCCGCCCGTACCGCGGTGATCTCCTGACAGTGCAGCGGTGCGCCGGTCACCACCGCCAGCACCCGTTCGCCGCGCAGGTCGCCCAGCACCTGGGCCGGTGTCCGGTGCAACCGGCCGAAGGCACCGTAGGTCGGCGGGCCGAGTGCGGTCAGCGGGCCGGCGACGAACTGCCGCCCGGGCCCGGCGGCCCACGCCTCGGCCACCGCCAACCGGGCCAGCGGGGCTCCCTCGGGGTCGGTCAACGTGATCGACGCTGCGGCGGCCACCTCGGCCGGAACCGCCAGCACGATCGGCACCGGCCAGCGGGTGGTGCCGTCGGCCAGCCGGCCCGCGCTGGCAACGGCCTCGGTGTCGGCCCGACCGAGAAAGCCCTGCAGCGGCGCGTAGGCGCCGGAGAGCAGCAACTCGAGGTCGGCGCGCTGGCCGTCGTCCGGCGTCCAGCTTGCAGCATCCACGTTGTGCCCGGCCCCCCTGCCCGCCCGCTGCTGCCTGACCTTCAGTGTCGCACCCGGTGACCGGCTTCAGCCGGTATTGCGCAGACCGGCGGCCACACCGTTGACCGTGAGCAGGATGGCCCGGCTGAGCACCGGGTCGGTGTCGCCGGCCCGCTGACGCGACAACAGGGCGATCTGGAGCTGGTTGATCGGCTGGAGGTAGGTGTCGCGCACCGCCAACGTGCGCTGCAGCACCGGCAGGTGATCGAGCAGCCGCTGCTCACCGGTCACCCGCAGCACCTGGGCGACCGAGCTGTCGTGCTCGGCCCGGATGGTGCGGAAGACGTGCCGCAGGGGTGGTGGCACCAGCGCCTGGACGTAGCGCTCGGCCATCGTCAGGTCGGTCTTGGCCAGCGTCATCTCGATGTTGGATATCAGGGTGCGGAAGAAGTGCCATTCGGCATACATCTCGTCCAGCACGACGCCGAGCCCCGCGGCCCGGGCTGCGGCCAGGCCCGCCCCGATGCCGAACCAGCCGGGGACGATCTGCCGGGTCTGTGTCCAGCCGAACACCCAGGGGATGGCGCGCAGCCCCGACAGGCCCGATCCGGCCTCGGGACGGCGAGCGGGGCGCGACCCGATGTTCAGGGCGGCGAGCTGCTCCACCGGTGTGCAGGTCCAGAAGTACGGCGCCAGATCCGGGTCGTCGAGCAGCTCGCGGTATGCGCGGTGCGCGGCGCCGGAGATGACCTCCATGGCGGCGTCCCAGCCGGCGATCTGCTCCAATGGCTGCCGCGGGGTGGTGTGCAGCAGCGTCGCCTCGAGGACCGCGGCCACGGTGAGCTCCAGGTTTTCCCGGGCCAGCGCCGGCAGGGCGTACTTGTCGGAGATCACTTCACCCTGCTCGGTCACCTTGATCTCACCGTCGAGGGTGCCGTAGGGCTGGGCCAGGATCGCGTCGTGCGTCGGCCCGCCACCTCGCCCGACCGTGCCGCCGCGGCCGTGGAACAGCCGCAGCCGTACCCCGTGCCCGCCGGCCACGTCACGCAGCGCCCGCTGTGCCTTGTGGATCTCCCAGAGTGAGGTCGTGATGCCGGCGTCCTTGTTGGAGTCGGAGTAGCCGAGCATCACCTCCTGCAGGTCGCCCCGCGCGGCGACCAGGCGCCGGTAGGCCGGCACGCCGAGCAGCTGGTCGAGCACCTCAGCGGCCGCTTGCAGCGTGTCGACGGTCTCCAGCAGCGGGACGAAGCCGATCTGGGCGGTCCCCGCGTGGACGTCGACCAGGCCGGCCTCCCTGGCCAGCACAACCGCTGCGAGCACGTCGTCGACTCCGCGGGTCATCGACACGATGTAGCTCTCCACCACCTCCGGACCGAACCGGTCCACGGCATCCCGGATGGTGCGGAACACCTGGTACGTGGCCAGGCCGCGCTCGTCGAGTGCCGGGTCGGCGCCGAAGAGCGGCCGTCGCCCGCCCAGCTCGTCGGCGAGCACCTTGGTGCGGATGCCGGAGTCGAGCTCGGCGTAGGGCCGGTCCAGCTCGGCCAGTCCGGAGTAGACCTGGGCGAGCACCGCGTGGTGGGCATCGGCGTGCTCGCGGATGTCCATCGTGGCCAGGTGCAGGCCGAAGGCGCGCAGCGCGCGCAGCAGGGGGCTCAGCGTCGCGTCGGCAATGAGCCGGCCACGGTGCTCCCGCAGCGAATCGCACATGACGGTGAAATCCGCGAGCAGGGCGGCCGTGCCGAGGTAGTCGCGGCCCGGCTCGTGCGGGGTGTCCCGGGCCAGCCTGGCGCGGGTGTTGAGCAGCTTCGCGCGGATGCAGCTGGCCTTGAGGCGGTAAGGCTCCTCGACGTTCATCCGGCGGACCCTTGGCTCCACCTCGGGCAGCATGTCCAGGTCGCGGCGGACGCTGTCGAGGAGGGCGGCCGAGACCCCGGCGATCCGGCTGGACGCGGACAGCTCCTGAGCCAGCCGGTCGCAGGCCTCGACCAGGGCGCGGACGGCGTGCTCGTGTTGCAGGAGCAGCACCGCCGTGGTCGTACCGGGCGTGACATGCGGGTTGCCGTCGCGGTCGCCGCCGATCCAGGTGCCGAAGGACAGCGGCCGCGCCGTGGAGGGCAGGTCCACACCCAGCCGGCCCAGCTCGGCCGCCAGCTCCTCCAGCACGTCGGGCACCGGTCCGGCGAAGAGTTCGTCGAGGTAGTAGACGGCGTTGCGGGCCTCGTCGGCCGGCTCCGGCCGCTCCAGGCGCAGCTCGTCGGTCTGCCACAGCAGGTCGACCACGGCGGCCAGTCGGCGGTTGGCCCGCGCGACGTCGGGGTCGCCGAGCAGCTCCGCGACCGTACGCAGCTTGGACAGGGTCGAGCGCCGCGACGCCTCGGTGGGGTGGGCGGTGAATACCGGCCGGACACCCAGCCGGTCGACGGCGTCGGCGATCTCCGCGGCGGGGACCTGCTGCTCCAGCATCCGGGTGACCGCCTGGTGCAGCCAGCCACCGTTGTCCCGGCGCTGGCCGGCCAGGGCCCGGGCCCGGTGGGTCTGTTCGGTGGTGTTGGCGAGATGGAAATAGGCGGAGAATGCGCGGACCAGGAGCACCGCTGTCGGCAGGTCGACCGCGCGGAGCAGGGCCCCCACCTCCTCGGCGTCGTCGCGGCTCAGGGCGCGGACCTGCTCGACCAGGTCGAGCAGGTCCTGGCCCTCCTGCCGGACGAGCGAGTCGCCCAGAGCCCCGCCGACCCGGCGGATGTCGGCTCGCAGCGCCCGGTCGCCGGTGCCGGCGTCGGGCTCGAGCGGTGCGGTCATGGGCACAGTCTGCCTGCCCCGGCGTCGGCGTTCGGGCAGGTGGTGCGGTGAACTACGGCGCGACGCCGCCACCTCCGGAGTGCAGCGTTCGTACGGTGTCCACCGTGTCCGCATCCGCGGCCGTCTTGTCGGCACGGTAGCGCAGCACCCGGGCGAAGCGCAGGGCCATGCCGCCCGGATAGCGCGGGCTGGTCTGCACGCCGTCGAAGGCCACCTCGACGACCAGCTCCGGTGCGACGAATACCTGCCAGCCGTTGTCCGACACCGCCAGCGCCTGCAGGCGTTCGGTCTGCCAGCGCAGCATCTCGTCGGTCAGGCCCTTGAAGGTCTTGCCCAACATCACGAAGTCGCCGGTCGCCGGATCCCGGGCCCCGAGGTGCAGGTTGGACAGCCAGCCGCGCCGGCGGCCGTGTCCCCACTCGGCAGCCAGCACCACCAGATCGAGCGTGTGCCGCGGCTTCACCTTGAGCCAGCCGGCGCCCCGGCGGCCGGCCTCGTAGGGGGCACCGAGCGACTTCACGATGACTCCCTCGTGGCCCTCGCTGACCGTCCGGTCGAAGAAGGCCTGCGCCGCCCCCGGGTCGGCCGTGACGAGCCGCGGCACCTGACACTCCCCGGGCACGACGGCGGCCAGCCGATCGAAGCGGTCGGCGCCCGGGAGGTCGAGCAGGTCGGTGCCGTCGAGGTGCAGGATGTCGAACAGGTACGTCGACAACGGCACCTGTGCCCGCGCGGTCGTCACGTCGACGCGGCTGCCGATGCGGCTCGCGGTGTGCTGGAACGGCCGTGGCCGGCCATCGGAGTGCAGGGCGATCGCCTCGCCGTCGAAGACGGCGGCGGTCACCGGTAGCCGGCGGGCCGCCGCCACGATCTCGGGCACGCGGCCGGTGATGTCATCGAGGCTCCGGGTGAAGACGGCGATGTCGGGCCCCTGGCGGTGCACCTGGATCCGTACGCCGTCGAGCTTGCGTTCGACCGCCGCTTCGCCGGTCACCGCCAGGGCGGCCGCCACGGAGGTCGTCGGCGACGCCAACATCGGCTGTACCGGGATGCCGACGCGCAGACGTACCGCCGTCAGGGCCGCCGATCCGCCGTGCCGGGCCAGGCCGGCGACGAGACCGAGGTCGCCGGAGAGCATCAGAGCGCGGCGGACGTCGGCGACCGGGACGGTTGCGGCCATGGCGATGGCGTCGGCGACCCTCGCATCGAGGGCGCCCTGGCGCAGCTCCCCGGTGATCAGGCCGCGCAGGAAGCGCTGTTCGGCCGCCGTGGCCCGACCGAACAGCGCGTCGACCATCCGACGGCGAGCGACCTGGGAGCCCCGACCGGCCAGCGTGGCAATCTCGGCGAGGGCGGCGTCGACGTCGCCGACCGTGAGTTCGGGTGTGTCGGCGGGCGGCGGCACGGCCCGCACCGCCGCCCACCCGATTCCCAGCGGTCGCTGCCGGGCTGCGCCGGAGAGGAAGGTGGCTCCCGCCGCGACCTCGTCCGGGGCCAACGCGGACAGACCCGCCGCCAGCGCGGCCGTCTTGGCCCGCCGGGCCGAGGTGGTGGTCACCGCGTCCGAGGCGGCGACCAGGTCAGCGAGGAGCACACCGCTATCCTGCCGCGGCGTGGGCGGCGTGGCTGTGCCGCCCGTTCGGCGAAAAGGGCTTGACGCCGCCGGCACCGGCGCGGTTAGCCTGCCCGACATGGTCATGGTCATGGTGTTCCGTGTCCGGCCGGCCGGCGCGCCCGACCGGACGGACAACGCAGACCGGGCCGGCTGGGCAGCACTTCCTCCGGGGTCCGTACGCCGCTGAGCTCGTCCGCCTCGCCCAGCCCTCCCCGGGGGAGCTGCTGGTCGATCTCGGCGCCGGCGCCGGCAGCGTCACCAGGCACCTGGCGGCGAGCGGGGCGCGCGTCATCGCGGTGGAGAGCGACCAGGCGCTGGCCCGCCGGCTGCGCCGCCGCTTCGCCGACCATCCCCGCGTCACCGTCGTTGCCGCGGACATCCGCACCGTGCCCTGGCCGCGTCGGCCGTTCCGGATCGTCGCCAACCCACCGTTCGGGTGCACGAGTGCCCTGTTGCAGCGGATGATCCACCCGCCGGGCGACTGGCTCACCGATGCCCACCTGGTCCTGCAGCGCGGGGCTGCCCTGGGCCTGTTGCACCCGCACCGGGCGATGACCCGCCGGTGGGCCGCCCGCTGGCAGGTCCAGATCGTGCGCGGACTGCCGCCCACCTGTTTCGTGCCGCCACCGTCGGTCGATGGCGTCATCGTGGTTGTCCGGCGACGGCCGTAGGCTGGAGGTGACCCCGCCGCACCTGCCCGTACGGGGTTATTCGTGTGTCCGCAATCCGCTCGTCAGCTAAGGAAGCCTCGTGAAACTCGCCGGCCTGCTCGACGCCGTCCTCGCCGACCCGGCGCTGGCCGGCGCGGTGTCGGCGGCCGGCAGCCAGTCGCTGGACCTGTCGGCCCCGTCGGCGCTGCAGCCGTTTGCCGTGGCGGCCCTGGCAGCGTCCACCCAGCGTGGTGGCGCGGGGCGGCCGGTGCTAGCCGTGACGGCGAACACCCGCGAGGCCGAAGACCTCGCCACAGCTCTGCAGTGTCTGCTGCCGCCGGAGGAGATCGCCGTCTACCCATCGTGGGAGACGTTGCCGCATGAGCGGCTTTCGCCGCGCGCCGACACGGTCGGACGGCGGCTGGCGGTGCTGCGCCGGCTGGCACACCCCAGCTCGGACGACCCGGCCGGTGGGCCCGTTTCGGTCGTGGTCGCCCCGGTGCGCTCGATGCTGCAGCCGCAGGTGGCCGGCCTGGGCGAGCTGCAGCCGGTGACGGTCCGTGCGGGAGACACGCAAGATCTCGACGACCTCGTCGCCGAGCTCGTGGACATCGCCTATACCCGGGTCGAGCTGGTCGAGAAGCGCGGCGAGCTGGCGGTCCGGGGCGGCATCGTCGACGTGTTCCCGCCGACCGAGGAACACCCCCTCCGGCTGGAGTTCTGGGGCGACACGGTCGAGGAGATCCGCTATTTCCGGGTGGCCGATCAGCGGTCGCTTGAGGTCGCCGAGCACGGTCTTTGGGCGCCGCCCTGCCGGGAGCTGCTGCTGACCGCCGAGGTGCGCGACCGGGCCAAGACCCTGGCGCAGGAGCATCCGGAGCTCGCCGAGATGCTCGACCGCATCGCCGACGGCACGCCGGTCGAGGGCATGGAGGCGCTGACCCCGGTGCTGGTCGACGACCTGCGCCTGCTGGTGGACGAGATGCCGCCCGGCACGCACGTCATCGTCTGTGACCCCGAGCGGGTACGCACCAGGGCCACCGAACTGGTCCGCACCAGCCAGGAGTTCCTCGAAGCGTCGTGGGCCACCGCGGCCACCGGCGGACAGGTGCCGGTCGATCTCGGTGCTGCCGCCTACCGCGATCTGGCCGGTGTGCGGGCTGCCGCGACCGGGCGGGGCCTTTCCTGGTGGACCGTCACGCCGTTCGCGACCGACACCGAACTCGACCCGACGGCGCTTGCCATCGCCGCCCGGCCCGCGCCGACCTATCGCGGCCAGACCGCCGAAGCCCTCGACGACCTGCGCGGCTGGGCCCGCGATGGCTGGCAGGTTGCCCTGGTCTTCGAGGGCCACGGCCCGGCACAGCGTGCGGTCGAGGTGCTCGCCGACGCCGAGGTCGGTGCTCGCCTGGACACCGACATCGCGACCGCGCCCGACCCCGGCGTCGTACACGTCACGACCGGCAGCCTGGAGCACGGCTTCGTCTGCGAGCCGCTGCGGCTGGTCGTGCTCGGCGAAGCCGACCTCACCGGGCAGCGCGGGCAGTCCACAAAGGACATGCGTCGGCTGCCGTCGAGACGGCGCAACCAGGTCGACCCGCTGCAGCTGCAACCGGGCGACCCGGTGGTGCACGAGCACCACGGCGTCGGTCGCTACGTCGAGATGGTGCGGCGCACCGTCAACGGCGGCGAGCGCGAATACCTCATCATCGAGTACGCCCCCTCCAAGCGGGGGCAGCCGGGCGACCGGCTCTTCGTGCCCACCGACTCCCTCGAACTCCTCACCCGGTACGTCGGCGGGGAGGCGCCCTCTCTCGACCGGCTCGGCGGCGGCGACTGGGCCAAGCGCAAGGGCCGGGCGCGCAAGGCGGTCAAGGAGATCGCCGCGGAGCTGATCCGGCTGTATTCGGCCCGGATGGCGACACCGGGCTATGCCTTCGGTCCGGACACCCCGTGGCAGCGGGAGCTGGAGGACGCGTTCCCGTACGTCGAGACGCCTGACCAGGCGGCCGCCATCGACGAGGTGAAGGCCGACATGGAACAGCCGGTGCCGATGGACCGGGTCATCTGCGGTGACGTGGGCTACGGCAAGACCGAGATCGCGGTCCGGGCGGCCTTCAAGGCGGTCCAGGACGGCAAGCAGGTGGCGGTGCTGGTGCCGACAACTCTGCTCGCGCAGCAGCACGTCGGCACCTTCAGCGAGCGGATGGCGCAGTTCCCGGTCAACGTCGCCGTCGTCAGCCGGTTCAACTCCGCCGCGGATCAGGAGCGGGCGCTGTCCGGCGTCGCCGACGGCACGGTCGACATCGTCATCGGCACCCACCGGCTGCTCCAGCCGTCGACCCGCTTCTCCGACCTCGGCCTCGTGGTGGTCGACGAGGAGCAGCGCTTCGGGGTCGAGCACAAGGAATACCTCAAAGGCCTGCGTACCGCCGTCGACGTGCTGTCGATGTCGGCCACGCCGATCCCGCGCACGCTGGAAATGTCGCTGACCGGGATCCGCGAGATGTCGACCATCCTGACCCCGCCGGAGGAACGGCACCCCGTGCTCACCTACGTCGGGGCCTACGACGAGCGGCAGATCTCCGCCGCCGTCCGCCGTGAGCTGCTTCGCGAGGGCCAGGTCTTCTACGTGCACAACCGGGTCGAGTCCATCGAGCGGGTTGCCAAGCGGGTACGCGCGCTGGTGCCGGAGGCGCGGGTCGCCGTCGGGCACGGCCAGATGCACGAGCACGAGCTGGAGCGGGTCATGCTGGGCTTCTGGGAGAAGGAGTACGACGTCCTGGTGGCCACGACCATCGTCGAGTCCGGGTTGGACATTCCCAATGCCAACACGCTGATCGTCGACCGGGCCGACGCGTTCGGACTGTCGCAGCTGCACCAGATTCGCGGCCGGGTCGGCCGGGGCCGTGAGCGCGCCTACGCCTACTTCCTCTACCCGCCGGACAAGCCGCTGACCGAGACCGCGCACGACCGGCTCGCGACGATCGCGCAGAACACCGACCTCGGTGCCGGGATGGCCGTGGCCATGAAGGATCTGGAGATCCGCGGGGCCGGCAACCTGCTC
>JBBRYN010000021.1:0-47407 GCA_038237645.1 Mycobacteriales bacterium | reverse complement strand
GTCCAGCGTCAGGTCGAGCCGGCCGACGTCCTGGTCGAAGTCCACCACGATCACTTGCCACGGCAAGGCCAGTCCCAACGCCGCTCCGAACATCGAACTCAAATCCACCCCTGACACCCCCCAGCCCACCACCCCGTCGACCGTCCCGGCAACGCCACCAGGAACAACCACAGAATGGCCGAAGATCAACTCAGTCACCCACACGGAACGGCGAGGAGCCGAAACCCGAGTTGGCAACTGCTGACCTTGGCTAGAGTCAGGCGATGCGCTCCGCCGATCTCGCTGACGTTACCGCGCTCGCCGGCCCCGAGCCGCCGACACTTCCACGATCTCCGGACGTGCACGGCTGTTCGGCGGATGTGACGCGAATCATGTGCGACCTGATCGAAACAATCGATATGCCGATGGCACCGCCGCGCTTCCTGCGCTCGGGTGCACCGGTCGGGCTGGAACTGCTGGACCTCATCCTGCATCCCCTGCATGTCCAGCGGATCACCGAGCACCTCGTGCTCACCGGCACCACGTACGTCGCGCGGAGCCTCGTCATCGATGTGTCGATGTCGCGCCTGACCGGCAGCCAACTTCACTCGGCCCGGCTGTATTCCGCATCCCGGTCCACACCGGAGGCCATGCGGTCCACGGACATGCCCGGGTACGCCGCCGCCGATGCGCCGGCCGCCGGCAACCGGCAGCGGCCGGGACCCAGCCAACTGTGGCTCCCGGTGCTACGGGTGAGCAGGCAGGAATCGGCTCCGGTCGACGTCACCGACGGTAATGGGCGGCTGCTGCCGAAAGCCTCACAAAGCGAGATTCACCCGCTCCTGACCGCAGCTCTGACCCATCTGTTCAGTCGCGAAGCCGACCGGCTCGGGGAAAAGCGGGCGAAGCTGCTCGACGATGTGATTCGCGTCGTCCGGCGTGAGGACGAGAATGCCCGATGGTTGATCCAGAGCGCATTGAAGGTGTTCATCCGTAACGGTCTGGGTGTCATGAAGCACGACCTGACCGGGCAGCCACCGGATGACTGGCCGGAGAGCCGGCGGCGAGCCCGTGACGCCTTTCTGGAGATTCTCGACGGCGGGGTCTTCGGCCCGCTGCTCGAGTTGGTGGTCACGTCACAGTTCGTCGTCGTCGGCCTCGACGACGACGAGCCCGACCAGGTCCTGAAGCTGGAGACGCCGCGCCTGGCGATCGACGGTGGCGTCGTGACCCGCCGTCGGCTCTATGCGACCGCCCCGAGGTTCTGTTTCTTCGTACGGCGCGCCCTGCGGTCCAGGGTCGAGGGGGCTGACCTCCGGACCGTGTTCGGCAAACCGCCGGGCCTGCGGACCGACCGGCTGGCCGAGCACAGCCGGACCTTTGCCCGTCTACTCGACCGGTCGCGGCAGGTCGGTGGTGCGCTGAGCAAGGCGGCCGGCCGGCGCCGCCCGCTGGCCAGGTGCCTGCGCGGCTGGCGGCAACTGGTCCTGCGACGGGAGCGGGCCGCTGCCAACTGGAGGCGGCTGAAGTTCGAGCTGAAGTCGTACCAAACCATCACCGTCCGGTATCGCACCGCCCTCCCGCCGACGTCGTCGTCCTACCATCTCCGGCTGTCCACGGAAGAGAACCTCACCATCGAGAAGGCGCTGCTGCTCTCCGACGAAGACGTGCCGCTGCTCGAGGACATGCAGTATCGGGTCGGCCGGGAGATCGTCACCCTGAACGAATCCAACCTCGCGCAGTTCGGCGGGGCCGAGGAGATCACCGCTCTGGCCAGGATCTCGCTGCTGGACACCGAACGCTCGATCACCCGGCTGCTCGACCTGCTCGAGACCAGGCTGCGGCAGCTTCGGCTGTTGTGGAATTCCGCCGATGACAAGCCGGGCGGCGCACCCGCCGGTGAGCGCAGCACGAACGCGCCGGACGAACAGGCCTTCGCGCTGAGCGGAATCCACGACGAGGCCGCGGCGCTGCGGCAGGAGGTTTGGGACATCTGTGAAAGCGCGCGCCGATCGGCAGCGGTCGGCCGTCGCGAGGGCATGCGCCTGGTGGTGGCCGCTGAGTCCGTGCTGAGCCGCCTCGCGACGCTGCTGCAGGCCTGCCAGGACGCCGACCTGGGTTATTCGCTGACTTCGGACGACGATCCCGAAGAGAGCGAAGCACACGTGCACCGCCGGGCCCGCCGGGAGTCGGCCCGCGAGGCGTTCCTCAGGCAGGACTCCGCGACCGTCCTGATCGCCATCCGGGAAAACACGCCGGCGTTGCGTGGCCGGGTCCTCGTGGCGGTCGGGTCGCTCGCCGCCATCGTGCTCGTGATGGGCTGGTTCATCTTCGAGCACCAGCTGTGGCTGTTCTGGGGCAACGAGAGACAGGTGAACGGGGTGTTCGGCCTCCAGGCGGACGCGCTGATCACCGTGCTGCTCCTCGTCCCCGGCGTGCTTATCACCCGGCTGGACGTGGCCCGCGGCTCGTCACTCCTGGCCGCGATCAGGGCGCTGCCCAGATTCGCCGCATACGGCTCACTGATCGCCACGACGCTGCTGGCCGTCGCGATCGCCTCCGGTGTGAAAAGCTACGGACTGCGCAACGTCTTCGCCGGTTGCTTCGCGATGATCTTGGTCTTCTTTCTGGTCCAAGCACTCGACATCCGTGCCTCCCTGTGGGCTGTCGAGCGCGGCCTGACCCTCGACCTGCCGGTTGCACCGCGATGGTTGCTCCGGCCGAACGTGCGCCGTCGCCCCGTGCGGGAGCTGGATCTCGACGTCCGCGCCGACGGCGTAGCTGTCCCTCGGGACGACCACAGCGGCCCGACCGACCGGGCGGATCACGATGCCCCGCAATGACATCAGTGCGGTGGAGGCGGTGCGGGCGCTGTGCGTCGCCAACCGGTTCAGCATGCAGAACGTGCGGCTCGTCCTGGCGCATCTGCACCGCCAGGGAGATCCGGACTCCATCCTCGGCTTCCTGGAGGCCGTCGCCAAGGCCGACGACGACCGGGAGCCGACCGGGCTGTTCACCACCGGGACGGTCGGCGGTTTCATCGCCCTGACGATCCCCGACTACCCGCTCGACCGAAGCCTCGACCGGGCCGTCGGCCAACTCCGGCGGCCGCCGAACCTCGGCGTGACCGTCGACTCCTTCGCCTTCGAACGAAACGTGAGCTTCCTGTACGACGGCGCCAAGCGGGTGGAGGGCCTGCTCGTCGGCGCACCCGGTGCGGTGAAGTGGTCGGCGTCGTGGGCTCGATCGCTGCGCGAACTGAGCATCGCGGTCGGCGACGCCGCCAGCGACCAGGGCTTCCCGATCCTCTTCCTCTTCGGCCCGTCGGCGCCGCCCCGCGAAGCGACCCCGAGCACCGTCAGCGGACTCGAGCCCGACTGGCGGCTGCCCGCCGGCAACGCGCTGCGGTTTTCGGTTGCGGTTTCGCGGGCCGACGTGGACTCGGAGTTGACGTTCTGGAAGGTGCTGGCGGCGCGTGCCGCGGCGCTGGACTGCGGTCTGTTCGCCCGGCGCTCCGAGGAGGACCGGCAGGGTCCGGGCTGGGAAGAGCTCGTGCCGATGCCGGGATGGGAGGACCCGCTCGACATCGAGCCGATGGCTGCCCAGCGTGTCGCCGTGACGGCGGTCGGTCCGGCGCGGGTGGGCACCACCCGGGCGTTCCTCCGACGGTGCGCCGACGAAGGGCTCGGGTTGCTGTCCGTCGCGGTCACCGCCCTGGACGGGCTGGCCGTCATCCACGCCGAGGTCGTGCCCATACCGGACGACGACCTGCACTCCCTGGATTCCGAAATGGACTCCGAGCGGGCGGCCGACCTGAACGCCGAGCCGGGGCCGCGCTCGATTCTCGACGGTGTGAGTCATGCCCAATCCCGCTTCGACGGGTGGCTGGACGGGGAGCGATACCAGAAGCTCTCCGACTACGTGGTCTGGCGGTCCAGCCGGACCGGTCGGATGTCCTTCCCGCCGGCGAACCTGAAACCGTTGTGGATCGCATGGCAGACGCCGAACCTGCCGGGGGCCACCCGGGCCACCATCGCGACACTGCAAGAGGCCCTGCAGGCCCGACTGCGGCCGGGAGCGACGTGCCAGATCGAGCACCTCATCGTCCGGGAATCGGCCGAGGACGTCCGGCGCGGCCGGGGGAAGATCACCATTGCGGTTGACGGCCTACTCGACGGCGACGTCGGCTCGCCGTCGCCGGGCGCGGAGCAGCTGCGCCGGCTACGCGCCGAGCTCGGGAAGGCCTGTGCCCTCGTCGAACGCGACTGGCGCAACCGCCTCCGGCTGGCGCTCGGGACCCCCTGGATCGAAACGGAGATCGTCTGGCAGGAGCGTTGGATCGGCCGGCTCGAAGCCTTCCTGGCCAAGCGCTGAGGCGCGATCAGCCGTCCACGGCAAGGGCCAACGGCAGCACCGCCCCAGCGCCGGCCAGGCGCAGCTCACGCGCGGCGAGCGCCATGGTCCAACCGCTCGCCACATAGTCGTCGACGAGCAGGACGATGGCTCCAGGCAGCCAGCCGCGCTGCTCTGCGGTCACCGAGTAGCCGCCGGCCAATGCCCGCACCCGCTGCGCGCTGTTGGCCCGGCCGGCGTGCGGCGGCAGCCGCGGCCGGTCGAGGATGCCGGCCGACGGGATCCGCCCGACTGACGAGATCCGCTCGGCCAGCGAGGCCACCAACAGTGGCCGGCTCCGCGACGCGACGGCCATCACCCCGGTCGGACGGCGAGACCAGCCCCATGTGCGCAGCACCTCGACCACCGCTGCCAGGAAGTCCTCGCTCACCGGCGCGTCCGGGGAGTCCGGGCCGAAGAGGGCTCGCAGGCGAGGCCCCCACCCCAGGTCGGAGAGCCGGGCCACCGCCCGTCCCGGCTCGGCGATCTCCGCCGCCGGGATCCGGCCGCGCAGGTCGACGCCGATCGCCGGCAGGCCGGTCGGCCACTGGCCCTTGGGCTTGATCTCCACACCCGGGCGAGCCATCGCCACGGTGCCGGCGGCCAGCTCGCCGGTGGACACCGACGTCGTCCAGTTGGCACCGGTGCAGTTGTCACACCGGCCGCAGGGCTCACCGGCGAAGGGGTCGTCGAGTTGCCGGCGGAGGAAGTCCATCCGGCAGTCGCCGGTCGCCAGGTAGCCGCGCATCTGCTGCTGCTCGCGACGCCGGGCCTCGGCGACCCGCGCCAGCCGATCGGTGCCGTAGGACCAGGGCTCGCCAGTGGCCGTCCACCCGCGGCGTTCCCGGCGCACGGCACCGTCTACGTCGAGCACCTTCAGCATCTGCTCGAGCCGCGACCGGGACAGGTCGACGTGGGTCTCCAGCACCGGGGTGCTCACCGGCGTCGGCGAGTCACGCAGCACCGCCAGCGCCACCCGCACCTGGTCCTCGGGTGGGAAGGCCATCGAAGCGAAGTAGCGCCAGATCGCCTCGTCGTCGCGGCCGGGCAGCAGCAGCACGTCGGCCCGGTCGACGCCCCGACCGGCCCGGCCGACCTGCTGGTAATAGGCGATCGGCGACTGTGGCGCTCCGAAGTGGACGACGAAGCCCAGGTCGGGCTTGTCGAAGCCCATGCCCAGCGCCGAGGTGGCCACCAGCGCCTTGACCCGGTTGTGCAGGAGGTCGTCCTCGGCGGCCTGCCGCTCGGCGTCTTCCGTCCGGCCGGTGTAGGCCCTGACCTGCAGGCCGCGCCCGCGCAGGAACTCGCTCGTCTCCTCGGCCTGAGCCACGGTGAGGGCGTAGACGATGCCGGAGCCACGCAGCTGCGGCAGGTGCTCGGCCAGCCAGCCGAGGCGGTGGGCGTCCGATGGCAGCCGCACGACAGCGAGGTGCAGGCTGTCCCGGTCGAGGGCGCCGCGCAGCACCAGCGTGTCGCCCGCGGCGGGTTGCTGCAACTGCTCGGCGACGTCCTCGACGACCCGGGCGTTGGCGGTCGCCGTCGTGGCCAGGACCGGGACGCCGTCGGGCAGTCCGGTCAGGAGGGTGCGGATCCGGCGATAGTCCGGACGGAAGTCATGCCCCCAGTCGGAGATGCAGTGCGCCTCGTCGACGACCAGCAGCCCCGCCGTGGCGGCCAGTGCCGGCAGCACCTGGTCGCGAAACTCCGGGTTGTTGAGGCGCTCGGGGCTGACCAGCAGCACGTCGACCTCACCGGCTGAGATCGCGGTGTAGGTCTGCTGCCACTCCTCGATGTTGGCGGAGTTGATCGTGTGCGCGCGGATGCCGGCGCGGGACGCCGCGGCCACCTGGTTGCGCATCAGGGCCAGCAGCGGGCTGACGATCACCGTGGGGCCGGCGCCGGCCGCGCGCAGCAGGGCGGTCGCCACGAAGTAGACCGCCGACTTGCCCCAGCCGGTGCGCTGCACGACGAGCACCCGGCGGCGGTCGGCGGCGAGCGCTTCGATCGCCGCCCACTGGTCGGTGCGGAGCCGAGCGCCCTCGCCGGCCAGCAGGCGCAGGGTGCGCTCGGCCGCAGCACGCAGCGCGGTGCGGTCGACAGTCGGCGCGGCCGGAATGCTCATCATCTCGTTGTACACGCCGGGTGCGACACTTTCCGGCCGGCCGGTGGCTATGGAGTGCTGCCCGATGTGCTATTGGCGATGGTGCCGATGATGAACAACACGAACAGCAACCCCGAGATGCGCCGAGATGATGATGACGACGGTCCGCTCGGCACTGATGGTCTGCCGAGACCATGCGTGGCAGCATCGTTGCTCGTGACCACGCCGAACGGACCGCTACTGCGCGAGCTGGTGGGAGAGCAGCTCTCCTCGGTGATCTTCGTCGGCGGATATGTCCAGCTCGAATTCAACGGCCCACGCCTGAGCGCCTACGTCTGGCCCAAGATCATGACTCCGACGTCTACGAGAGCGTTCGGTGACCCCGGCTACCGCGACCTGCTCTGCTCCTCATTGGGCACGACATCCAGGCTGCCCACGACCGGACCGAGACCGGAATCGTTCTCGACTTCGCGATCGGATCCATCGTCGTCAACCCTGAACCGTCGGATCTGTCCGGACCAGAGATAGCCATGCTCAGCGGCTTTCCGGACACGCCAAGCTGGGCAATCTGGCGACCTGAACGGACACCACACGCGCTGCCTTGAGGACGAACCTGCCATGCGCCGTTTCGGTGCAACACCTCTGCAGACAATGCCACCCATATCATCGTGCTTGGCCACGTCATCTCGCGAGTCGTGATGTGACAGCACACGAGCGCCAACCCACCCGGTCAGCTCCGGATGACCCTGACAATCGACGTCGCACCGCCTGGCGGCGCGACTCGGCCCTACGATGAACTGTGACCGCTGCGCTCGATGGGGTGAGCCGCCCGTCGCGGGTGGCCGAGGCCGGTGAGGGGATCTCGGGCGAGGAGCTTCAACTCGCCGCACGCAACCACGGCCTGCCACTGGAAGCGCTGCGATATGACATCACCCCGCCGGGGCTGCACTACCTGCTGACCCACTACGACATTCCGCTGGTCGATCCGGCCGCCTACCGGCTGGTCGTCGACGGTCTTGTCGACACCCCGCTGTCGCTGGATCTGGACGCCATCCGAGCGCGACCCCAGGCGTCGGTGGTCGTGACGTTCGAGTGCGCCGGCAACGGGCGAGCCCGGCTGCTGCCCCGCCCGGTGAGCCAGCCGTGGCTGGTCGAGGCCGTCGGCACAGCCCGCTGGACGGGGACGCCGCTGGCACCGCTGCTGCACGAGGCCGGCCTGCCGGACGCCGCCGTCGACGTCGTGTTCACCGGTGCCGACCACGGTATCGAGCGCGGTGTCGAGCAGGACTACCAGCGCAGCCTGACCGTCTCGGAGGCACTGCGCGACGGCGTGCTCCTCGCGTACGAGATGAACGACTCGCCGCTGCCGCCCCAGCACGGCTACCCGGTGCGGCTGGTCGTGCCCGGCTGGTACGGCATGGCCCAGGTGAAGTGGGTGCGGCGGATCAGCGTCGTGCCCGAGACGTTCGACGGCTTCCAGATGCGGTCCTACCGGCTGCGCCAGCACCGGGCGGAGGTCGGCGTGCCACTGACCCGCATCGAGCCACGCGCCCTGCTGGTGCCGCCCGGCTTCCCCGACTTCATGTCCCGCACTCGGGTGCTGCGCCCCGGCGCGACCGTCGTCGAGGGACGGGCGTGGTCCGGGTTCGCCCCGGTCAGTGGGGTCGACGTCAGCATCGACGGCGCCAAGACGTGGGCACCCGCGAAGGTCGAGCCCGCGGTGCAGGAGTACAGCTGGGTACGGTGGACCTGGCCGTGGGAGGCCGCGACCGGCAGCTACCAGCTCTCGGCCCGAGCCTGTGACGCAAGCGGTCGTACCCAGCCCGAGCAGGATCAGCAGTGGAACCGCGGCGGCTTCGGCAACAACCTCGTCCAGCAGGTGCCCGTGGTGGTGAGCCAGGATGAGTAACGCCCTTGCCGTGCCAACCGTGACCGCTGCACTGGCGGTAGTCGTACAGGCGGCCGTGGACGCCCTCGGACTCGACCCGAGGCCCGTCGTAACCCCCGGGCCGCTCGACGACGCCGGCCACCCGGCGCGGGTCGGCGTGCACCTGTATCGGGTGACGCAGAATCCCGCGCTGTCGATCACGGCCCTGCCGACACGCGCCGCCGGCGACCCTCAGCAGCGCGGGCAGGTGGCGCTCGACCTGCACTACCTGCTCACCTTTCGCGGCAGATCGGAGTTGCGGTCCCAGCAGTTGCTGGCCACGACCGCGGCGGCACTGCACGCCGAGCCGGTGCTGTCGGCGACTCGGCTGGTCGAGGCCGAGGCCGCCCATCCGGAAATCGCCGGACACGACGTCGCCGCGGCCAAGGAGCCGGTGCGCGTCACCCCGGCGGTGCTGTCCGTCGCTGAGCTGAACGGGCTGTGGGCGCTCTATCCTCCGCGGTCGTTCACGGTGACACTGGCGGTCTCGGTCGGACCGGTGCTCATCGACAGCGACCCACCGAACGCCTGATGCCCGACGATCGGTGGTCCGGCGCCAAGGCCTACGACGCCTACATCGGCCGCTGGAGCCGGCTCGTGTCACCGCTGTTCCTCGACTGGCTGGGCGTGCCCGCCGGCCGGCGCTGGCTCGACGTCGGCTGCGGCACCGGAGCGCTCGTCGGCACCGTCCTCGCCGCTGCCCACCCGGCATCGGTGGTCGGTGTGGACCCGTCCGCGGCCTTCGTCGCCCAGGCACGGGCCGGCCATCCCGTCGCGACATTCCACGTCGGAGATGCGCTCGCCCTGCCGCTGCCCGACGACTCGGTCGATGTCGCCGCCGCCGCCCTCGTCCTCAATTTCGTGCCCGATCCGGTCGCGGCGGTGACCGAGATGCGGCGGGTCGGCTCGCCGGACGCGACGATCGCGGCCTACGTATGGGACTACGCCGAGGGGATGCAACTGATCCAGCGGTTCTGGGCCGCCGCCGCCGATCTCGATCCGGCCGCCGCCGAGTTGGACGAGGCACACCGGTTTCCCCTGTGCCGGCCGGGGGGCCTCGACGAAGTCTTCGCCGCGGCCGGCCTGACCGGTATCGAGTCGCGGGCCATCGAGGTGTCGACCGTCTTTGCCGACTTCGACGACTACTGGCGGCCGTTCCTCGGCGGCACCGCGCCTGGGCCGGCCTACTGCGCCACACTGTCCGACGGCGACCGCTTCAGGCTGCGCGAGCGGCTGCGCAGCACCCTGCCGGCTGCGCCGGACGGCACGATCGCGCTCACCGCCCGCGCCTGGGCGGCGAAGGCGACCGCACCCGGCCGCTGACCGTGGCAGCTCAGCCGCCGCCGCCGCCGAGCCGGAGCTGTCCCACATGGCGAGGACGACGACGAGGACGAACACCTGCGCAGGCAACGGCAGGCCGGGAAGGTCGGCTAGGGCTCCGCCTCGCCACCCACTCTTGCGCCTGACCCCGCCCACCGGACGACCGCCGAAGCACAACTGCTCCTCGCGGCGCCAGATGGAGGCACGCTGGAACTCATACGTCCGGCCGTCGGCCTCGACGGTCCACCGGCCCTCCACCACGACGGGTCCCAGGTGGCGAACGGGCGACCGTCGGCGCTGGTGACGTACCGCGAGTTCCAGATGCTCGGCTTCGTGGCTTCCAGCATGCTGACGAGACAAGCATCCGGGCCGGTCGGGCCGCAACAGCAGCCGGTCAGTGCCAGGTCCGGCCGTGGATCAACCCAGGGCCCAGGTGCCGCCTGACGACGGCATCGATCGCGGGGCACGCCTCCTGGTCACCCTGCTTGAAGGTGTAGACCAAGCACACCTGCACGTCGTGGGTGGGCCCGCCGGGCGAGCCGGTGAGGGTGTCGGCGTGGCGCACTCGAGGTTGGGGACGGGCGAGGGCATAGCAGACCACTGCAGTCCGGTGGTCCGCTCTCCAGAAGTGGCGTAGCAGTGCGGGATTGTCGAAGTCGAGGCTTTCGAAGACGACGGCGATGTCCAGATTGCCGTACGGCGCCTGTGCCAGGGCTGGGAGCACATCGAGGACGGCATCACCGCTCGCCAGCACCCGCCCGTGCTCTGCCGGGCAACCCCAGGGCGCGGGCTCCGATCGCGGGGCGTCTGTCACCCAGTCGTCGGCTCCCGACCTGAGCAAGGTACCGACCGGCAGACCCTGAACGCGGCCGGCAACTTCGGCGATCACACCACCGCTCCACAGCAAGGTGGTGTTGACGTCGAACTGGCCGGCGATCAACGTCCACGGCATGCGGACGATCCGGTCGCGGCCGAGATCGACGAGAAGACGGCCGAAGCTGTCCACCGGCGACAATCTCGGCTCGGCGGGCGCCAGAAACGCGTCGGTCCAGATTCCCACGCCACACTATAGGGTGCGGTCATCGGCAAAGCGTCGCGGTGCGGAGGGCTCGACGCTGGACGGCGGGAAGCTGACGAGCCGGGACAGCTTCGACAGCCTGATCACCGCCTCGACGGACCGCCGACGAGGCGACTACCTCAGCACGGTCCTCACGGATATCACGCGGGAGCATGCCTGATGTCGACGATCTACGCTTCCTGTCGCCGGTGGCCGAAGAAGCCGCGCCGCTTGATCAGGGCGCCGACCTCGGCCGGCACCATCGCCTCCCACGCGTCGTCACCCGCGGCGATCCGACGCAGCACGTCACGGCTGAGGATCGGCAGGTAGTCGGGCTGGTAGTTGTCGAGGTAGACGAAGCTGCCGCGGCGCGCCAGGTAGTCGTAGAGCGGCTGCAGGTCGGCTCCGACGGTCACGTTGTCGATGGTGGTCACCTCACCGTCGCGTAACATCGGGTAGACGAACAGCCGGAGGTTGTTCTTGAACAACCGGCCGAAGCTCTCCAGGATCCCGCCCGGCAGGTGCGCGTGGTTGGCCTCGTCGAACAGGTCGATGAGGCTGGGCACCCCCATCACCATGCCGATGCGACCGTCGGTCCGCCACGCCAGGTAGGCGCCGAGTCGGTGGTAGTCGACGTAGTCGGAGATGAGCACGGTCAGCCCGCAGGCGGCAAGCAGGTCGGCGCGGGCCAGGAAGTCACGGCGGTCGACGTTGCCACTGCCGGCCAGCAGGTTTGCCATCGTCAACTCGGTCAGCAGGAGCACGTCGCGGCCGGCCACGACGGGATCGGCCTCGAACTTCTGCCGCGCCGAGGTGAGCATGTCGATGTTGACCACCGTCGGCGGGCGGAAGCTGCCCCGCTCGACCAGGATCGCCTTCTTGCGCAGCACCTCACTGGGCTGGAGCACCTCGCGGTCGGGGCCGAACATCGCCGCGCCACTGAGCCCGAGCTGAACCAGCTTGAGGGCCATCAGGCGGTTGTCGACCGATCGGAACTCGATCCCCTTGAGCTGGATCATGTCGATCTCGATCCGGCCCGTGGTCAGCCGGTCGAGCAGGCTCTCGACCATGGTCTCCGGGTCATGGTGCAGGAAGAACGCCGCGTGCAGGAGGTTGACGCCGACCACACCGAGGGCTTCCTGTTGCAGTGCCGCTTCGGCGTCCAGCATGCGTACGTGCAAGATCACCTGGCTGGGCTCGTCGCGCGGCTGGGACTGCAGCTTCACGCCCATCCAGCCATGGCACTCGTTGGTGCCCTGGTAGCTCCGCGCCACCACGGTGTCGGCGAAGGCGAAGAACGCGGTGTCGTCGCCGCGTTCGTCGCCGAGCCGGTCGAGGTTGAGCTCGAACTCCTTGTCCAGCATGGCCTGCAGGCGGCCCATCGACACGTAGCGGTCGGACTTGCCGTAGACCGCGTCGCTGACGGCCATGTCGTACGCCGACATCGACTTGGCGACCGTGCCGGCCGCGCCGCCGGCCCGGAAGAACCAGCGAGCCACCTCCTGGCCGGCCCCGATCTCGGCGATCGTGCCGTACCACCGGGGGTCGAGGTTGATCCGCAGCGCCTTCTGCAACGTGTCGGCGGCAGCTTCCATCGAGGGTCCTCTCGCGACGGCCGGCAAGCACGGCGACGGAATCCTAGCCTGCCCGGACCTCCGCCACCGGGCTCTCGTGGTGGGTGACCGGCGCGCCACCAGATCGGGAGCGTCAGTGCCAGCCGGCTTCGTCCACGCCGCCGGGGGTGGACGCCTCCGCGTCGTACGGAGCCCGGGTGAAGAAGAAGGAGCCGATGTCGAGGCTCGTGATGCGGCCGGTGGCGTCGCGACCGGCAGTGAGCACCTCCCCGGCGTAGTACCCGTTCAGTCCCACCCACCGGCCGTCTCCCGCCGGACGGAATCGGGCGGCCCGACCTGCGCCACCCAGGGGATCGAGGCGCAACAGCCCGTCGTCGCCGGCCCGGAGGGCGAAAGCGCTCGGCCCCCAGTACCACGTCCCGAGCAGGTCGAGCTCGATCTGTTCGGGCAGGGGAACCGGCGACCATGCCTCCACCACGCGAGGCTCGATGTCGCGCAGCACCTTCATCAGGTCGATGTCCACGCCGCTGGACAGCCCGCTGGTGGCATTGGCCAGGAGCACGGCGGCGGAGCGCTCCTCGCGGTCGACCATGACGCCGGCGAGGAAGCCCGGCACCGAGCCGCCGTGCCCGACGAAGCGCCGCCCGTCGACCGAAAGGATCTGGAGCCCGAGGCCGTAGGCAGTGCCGGACTCCAGCGTGTCGACCGCGCCCGGCTCGACCATCTCCGCGACGGTGTCCGGGGAGAGCACGTCGCCGGTGTCGCCGAGCAGGAAGCGGGCGAGCACCGACAGGTCCTCGGCGGTCGACCAGAGCTGTCCGGCCGGCGCCATCGCCGCATAGTCCTGGGCGGGCTCGGCGAGCACGAGCGGCGCCCAGGGATGCACCGCGAGGCCGGGCGCGGCGGGCGGCTGTGCCGCGACAGTCGTCCGGCGCAACCCGAGCGGATTCAGTACGTCGCGCCGCAACGCGTCACCCCAAGCAATGCCCTGCAACCGGCTGACGATCTCGCCGAGCACGGCGTAGCCCACGTTGGAGTAGTGGAACCGCCGGCCCGCCGGGTGTGGAACCGCGGCCGATCCCAGCAGACCGACAAGGTCCGCCCACTCCCGGCCCGGGCTGCGTTCCCACCACTCCCCCGGCGCTTCGGCCCGCAGCCCGGCGACGTGGCCCAGCGCCTGCCCGATGGTGCGATCGCCCACCGGTGTGCCGGGCACCAGCGTGTCCACCGTTGTGGACAGCGACAGCCGGCCCGCGTCGCGCAACTGCATCACCTGCACCGCCACGAAGGTCTTGGTGATGGACCCGATGCGGTAGTGCGTCGCCGCGGTCGGCGGCCGGCCGTCGACCGCACCACGCCCCGCTGTCCAGGCCAGCGAGCCGTCCTGCACGACGGCTCCGACGAGTGAGGGCAGCCGGCCGTCGGCCTGCGCGCGGGCGAGGCGAGCGAGGAGTTGGCGACGGGTGACGTCCAGCATCGGCGCAGTCTAGTAGCCGAGCACCCGTTTGCCCGAAGTGGACAGTCAGAACCGCCAGACATCGAGCGGCGACGACCGCGGCGCGTACACCAGTGTTCCTCTGGCCCTGGCCGGCAGGTCGAACACGATGTTGCCGTGCACCCGCTCCCTTGGGTGCAGAATCACCGCCTTGAGCTGCGGGTCGAATTGCACGAGGGCGCCCACGTAGTGCCGCCCGTTCGCGCCGGTGACGTAGAAGTCGTACGGGTTGAGGTCGTGCTGCTTGATGGCGGTCACCGTCACCGAGAACACCGCGAACCTACCGTTCGCCGCCTTCGAGTACCCGCTCTGGTCCACCAGGGCGAACACCGGCCCGGCGACCCGGATGGTCATGACGCCCTCCCCGGACTCCGTCACAATGGCCACAGCGCCGAATGCATGACGTGTCGGGCTTGGCGGTGCCGAAGGCGCAGGCAGTGCCGCCGACGTTGGCGACCCGGCCGGGGTGCTGGCCAGGGTCGGAGCACGGTGCCGCGCCGCGACAGTCCCCTGAGCGCAACCGGCGACCAGCGCGGCGGCCGTGCCAAGAACCAGCAGCGGCAGCCGACGTCTCACGGAGCCACACCCTAGCGGCACGTAGGCGGACCGATCCCCGAGGTCAAGGGCGCAGCACAGCGCCGTACAGCGTCTGGTGATACTTCGCCGTTGCCACGGGTGGCTGCGAGGAGCGGCACCAAACGGCATAGACCCGCCCGCCCGCCGCTGCCGTACCGATGTAGTCACCGGGGAAGATCCCGCGGGCAAAAGCCGCGTACTTCAGGTCGGAGAGGCCACCGAGGGAGATCGGGGGCCCGAAGCTCTGCCCGGCATTGGCGGAGGTGGACATCTGCTGCTGCACGTAGCGGCCCTGCGCCACCTTGGTGTCGCGGGTGCCGTAGGACACGAACACCCGACCGGCGTAGGCCGCAACGTCGACGTTGACGGTGTCGAACCCCGGCCCCGCGATGCGATTGACCTGCACCGGCGGCGACCAGTGCCGACCGTCCGCCGAGCGGGACAGACGTACCCGATCCGGTCGGACGGAATTCCAGGCCGCGTAGAGGAGACCGGTCGCCGGGTCGGCGACGGCCGACGGAAGGCAGCAGCGGATACTGTCCGGGCCCGGACCGACGTCCTGAGTGATCGTCACCTCAGGGCTCCAGGTGGCGCCGCCGTCGTGGGACGTCCGGGCCACCAGGCGGTCACCAGTGGTCGCGGCCGGCGCGATCGACGCCTGTACGCCGCTGGGGCGGTGCTCCGGCCCCTCCCCGCCGCCGGCGGCCCCGAAGTTCAGGTAGGTGTCGGTGATGATCCCGCCGTACTGGATCATCGGCTGGGAATTCTGGGTGTGGGCATCCGGCGCGGACACCGAGATCGTCTGGCTCCAGTGCCGACCCTGGTCGTCAGACGTGCGGAGCACCTGCGGATAGCCGGTGAGGTTGCCCTGGGCGTCGGAGCTGAACGGCGTCCAGAACTGGTAAAGGCGGCCGCGATGCGGGCTGCCCGGCGAGGTGTCCACGACGAGCCAGTTCTTGTCGTCGGAGTATTGGCAACTCGTGCTCAAGTGGGCGAGCACCGGTGGGCCAAAGGTCACCCCGCCGTCGACCGACCGGGACACCCCGACCGCGCTGGAACAGCCCGCGTCGAACAGCAGCGTCGACAGGTAGACCGTGCCGTCCGACCCGAACGCGACGACCGGATCCGAGACCCGATCCCACTTCCCGCCGAGGGCTTTGGTGAGATGGGGTACGGGCGAGTGGTGCCAGGTCAGGCCGCCGTCGTGGGTCCAGGCGTGTGAGATGTCGACCGCACCGCCGTCGGGGAACCGTCCGTCGTGAGCCGCGGCAACCGCGATCCGGGAGTCCAACGGCGAAACCGCGACGTCCGGCTCGACCAGGGTGTCCGGCTCCGAACCGGGCTGAGGAGCGATGTCCTGCCGGGCGATCTGGCCGACGCTGAGCACCGCGGTAGCAGGGGCGGCGGCCACCGCCGGCGCCGGCGCGAGACCCATGGCACCGGCCAGCAAGGTGACGGACAGCAGGCACGTCCGCAGGAGGGGGCTCATGACGACTCCTCTGGCTCGGTAGCGAGAGGTGAGCCTGTCAGACCGTGGGCGGCAGATCAACCGGCTGCGGTGAGTTGCGGGCACGGCCGAGGTGTGGAAATTCTTCCGCGCTCTGGCGTAGACAAGTTTCCACACCGGCCCGGCTATCGCACCGGCCGCCCGCTACCGGCGCCGCGCCACACCGCGGGCCGCTTGCCGTCACGGCCGACCGCAGCATCTGTCAGCTGCGCGATCCGTTCGGAAATGTGATCGGCCTCGACGGCCCTGCATAGGGGTTCGCCGGCCCCGGCTTCATCGCGCCCCAGCCGTCGATCAAAGCTCCCAGGACCTGCTCCTGGTGCACGGCCTCGCCCCGCTCCGCCATCGCCACGGCAAGCGTGGGCTCCCACGGAGTCGGCACCGGCCTGCCCTCGAGTGGCCCTCCGCCGGGCGCCGCCAGGTAGTCCTGTTCGGTCATCCGCCACGGCACGACCGCGACTTGCTGCCGCAACCAGCCGCAGATCTCCACCCCGCGCCAGTCGAAGTCGCCGTGATAGCTCATCGGGGCGCCGAGGCGGTGGAGCAGGTCGATCGCGACGAGCGACGGCCAGCCTGACGTGCACACGACCGGGAACCGCCCGCCATGTCGCACGGCGAATGTCTCGAGGACAGCTGGGTTTTCGACGACGAGCACGTGCTCGTCGGCAAGCGGACCGTCGATCTTGCGCAGCATCCAGGGTGTGATGTGCACCGGGTCGCCGACCTCGGCCGCCGTACGCAACGCCCGCTCCCGCACTCCGTCGGCGACAGGTCGCAGGCCCAAGGTGAGCACCGAAGTCGAAACCGTGTCGGCGAGTACGCCGACACGTTCCCAGACTGCCCGACGCCCGCCGGCCGAGGCCGGCACCACCTCGGTCAGACCGCGCAACACCAGGGCGGCCAGCGGCCGGCCGTCGTCCAGGGCATGCGCGTCGCCGGTCACGGCGGCGGCCAACTCGGTGCGCAGCCGGGTCTTCCCGAGCAGCTCGTCGCGGACGCCGATGGCCTGCTCGACCAGGGCAACCGGATCGGCGACCCGGGCAAGGAGCCCGCTGCTGCGCACGCGTTCGGCCCAGCCGGCGTCAACGCCGGCCAGCAGTTCGATCGGGGCCGATCGTGCCGTTCGCTCGGCAGCCCGATCCCGCAGCGGGCCTGTCGCGGCCTCGACGATCGCCACCAGGTTGATGCCGGCGCGATCCTGCAGCAGGGCATCGAGGTCGGCCAGCGAGACAGTCATGTCACCCGTCACCGGCCGGCCGAGCACGCCGGAGAGTGCATGGCGGGTCGGCCGGTCCAGGGCTGTGAGCCGGGTGGTCCGGGCGCCACGTTCAAGCGGTGCCCGCAAGCGCGACCACACCGGCTGCAGCAGCGGGTCGGCCAGCCAGGCGGGCAGAGTCATTCCTGGGTCATCCCTGGGTAATCCCGCGACCATCGGCTGGCCATCGGCTGGTCATCCGTGGCCGACCAGGACGTGCCCGTCCCAGGTGTATCGGTATTGCGCGATGCCGCGCTCGCCCGGCGCGCGCAACGCCTCGTAGACCGCAAGGGACGGCACCGTCGCGTGGTCGCCCCACAGCCGCTCGCTGGTCAGCACGAAGTCCAGGTCGAGGTCGACGAGCAGGCCGAACAGCACCGGGTGCGTCCCGACGTCGATCTTCGGAAACGCGTCGTCGAGCAGGATGAGCCGCGGGGCGTTGGGCGCGGCCCCGGCGACGGAGGTGAAGTGCGCCGCCGCCGCGGCGAACAGCGGCAGGTAGCAGACCACCTTCTGCTCGCCCTGGGACAGCGGGGTGCGGCGGGTCAGCGTGCTCCAGGTCGCGGTGCCGGGGCGATGCAGCCGGACCGAGAACGCCGACCAGCGCCGGTAGTCCAGGGCGCGTGCCAGGTGCTCGGCGTAGCCGCGCTCGGGCTCCGCGGTGCGCTCCACCTCGATGAGGCCACCCAGCGCGTCCCGGAGGCGGTCGGATTCCTCGGGACTGAGCGACCCGCGGGCCCGGCCGAGCAGCGCCACCGCATCGCGTACCTCGGCTCCGACGTCGTCACGGAGGGCCCAGTCGAGTCGCACCCGGATGCCCTGCGACGTGCGGACATCGGCCAGCAGTTCGTTCATCCCCCGGACCAGATCGGCGGCTTCCCGGCGCCGTGAGCGCAGCGCGTCACCGAGCTCACCGAGCAGGTGCTCCTCGAACAGCGTGCGCTCCCGCTCGGTGAGCAGGTCCTGCTCGCCGAGCACCTCGGCAGCCATCCGCGCGGCGAGATCGGCCAACGGTCGCTCGGCTCCGGCGCTGTCGCGGGCGAGCACGGCAAGTGCCTCGCCGACGGGCACCACTCGCGGCTCCGCGTCCGCCGCCGGCCCCACCGCCAGGGACCGCACCTCGGCGTGCACCGCGTTGGCATCGACGGGCCGGTCGACCGGCAGCTGCGTCCAGCTGGCGAGCACCTGCAGGGCTGCCCGAGGCGCAGGTATCACGTCCAGACCGTCGAGTCCGAGCGCCTCGGCCTCCTCGAGCGGCCGTCCCAACCCGGCCTCGACCAGACCTGGCACGCGAGGCAGCGCACCCACCGTGGCGAACCGAACGGTGACCTCCGGCATGGCATCGGTGAGCCGCAGCCGAGCGGCCTCCAGCCACGTCTCGTGCTTCACCGCCGCGGCTGCCAGCTCCTTGACACGCAGTGCGGCCTGGTCCCGAGCCTCGCGCGCCGTCCGCACGGCACGCCGGGCGGTGTCGAGCTCGGCCTGCATGCGCTGCACTTCGACGCCGAGGGTGTCCAGCAGGGCCTGCGACTCCTCGGCGGCCGCCCGGCGGTTGCGCGTCGCGCTCGACGCCTCGTGGCCGGCGAGCTCTGCCTCCGCCTGATCGCGCTCGGCGGCCTCGCCGTCCTCCTCGAACCGCCGCGCCGCGACCATCAGCCGCGCACCCTCCTCGCCGAGCGCCTGGAGCCGCTGGTCCAGCTGCCCGAGCTCACTGCCCCGCGCCTCCAGCGCCGGCCGGTCGGCCGGTAGGTCGTGCTCGGCAGACAGCCGGCGTTGAGCCCCGACCCGCCGGGCCAGCTCCTCGGCCGCCACGTCCCGGGCTCGAGCCTGGCGCCCGGCATCGGCCTGCGCGCGGTCGCGTTCGACCACCCGCTCCTCGATGCGGATCCAGGTGCGGCTCAGCTCCTCCCATGACGGGAGGCGGTCGACCCATTGCTGGGTACGGCGAATCTCCGCCGCCGCGGCCTGCTCCGCGCTGGCAGCCTCCCGCCTGTCCAGCTCCGCGGCCGCAAGCTGCGTGTCGACCTCGGCCAGCCGGCGGGCGCGTTCGGCTGCACGGGCAGCGCTGCCGATGAACTGTGCCGCCGGCTTGGCGGCGCGCCCGAGCAGTGGGCCGAGACGCCACGACCCGTCGCGGCCGATGGCCGGCGGTCCCTCTGCATCGGTGACGCTGTCGAGCAACAGGACGGACTCGAGCAGCCGGGAGACGGTGTCCGCTGCCACCGGACTACCACTGGGGACGTCGGCGACCAGCACATCGCACAACGTCGCGCCCGACGACAGCGGGAGAGGGATCAGTACGGTGTCCTGCGCCGTCCGTCCGAGGACCGACCCGTCCGCGAGCACCTGCGCGTCGAGCAGTCCCGCTGACTCCAGCGCGGCCTCCAGCGGAGCGGGGTCGACACCGGCGACCACGTCGACCAGCCGCCACAGCGGCAGGCCCTGCGCGGCATCCCTGCTCGGCCGGGGCAGCGGTGGCGGCGGTGGGGCGGGGTCGTGCTCGGCCAGCACCTGCGCACGGCGCTCCCGAAGGGTGTGCGACAAGGTGTTCGCCGAATTGCGCCGGGATGCTGCCGCGGCCTGCTCGCCGCTGAGCTGCTGTAGCACCGGGTCGACCTCGGCGCGGACCGCTCGCGGCAGCTCGTCCAGGGCCGCCGGCCCGGGCAGCGGGATGACGATGCCGAGGTCGGGTCGCTCGGCCACCCAGTCCGCTGCTGATGCGGACCAGACGCCGGCCAGGCGGTCGGCTTCGCCCTCGCTGTCGGCGAGCCGGCCGGCCGCCTGCTCCTCCCGAGCCTCCGCTTCGGCGGCCCGCTCGGCGGCCGCGTCACGGCGGGCGGTTGCCTGCTCGACCTGGCCGGTGGCCTCGCGGACCACCGTGACGGCCGCCCGGGCCGTGCTGACCGACTGCCGGGCGGTGAGCACCTCAACCACCAGGACCTCCGCCTGCGGGACACCTTCGAGGGCGACCGGGAGGGTGCTTTCCAGCGCGCAGGACCGCAGCCGGCCGGCCGCCTCACCCACGCCGCCCGTCAAGTGCCGGCCCGACTCCGTCAGCTCATCGGCGCCGCGCGCCACGCGGGCCGCCGAGTCATCGGCCCGGTCGGCGGCACGCTTCGCGACAGCCACCGCGACCGATGCGGCCGCGGCCAGCTCCTCGGCACGCCGCTGCTTCTCCCGCAGGACCTGCTGGTTGCGGGCGAGTGGGCCGGCTTCCAACGCCTGCACCCTGCCGGCGGCGCGGGCAACTCCCTCACCGGCTCGGGTCTCCCCCTCCTCGGCAGCGGTGAGCTCCCCGGCCACCCTGGTGACGGCCGCCTCCTCCTGTGACACGTCCCGCGCCCGCACCGCCCGCTCCTTGTCCGCCGCAAGTGCCGCCGAGGCACTCGCGCGCAGCACGGTCGAGGCATAGCGCGCGTAGACGCCGGCCGACCCCCCGACGGCCTGCGCCGTGGCACGGAGCCGATCGAGACGTTCGCCGTGCTCGACAAGATCGTCGAAGGCTTCGCCGGCCTGGCGTACCTCAGCCTCATCGAGGGCGGGCAGCGACTCGTCGAGCATCCCGGCCAGCCGAGCCGGGTCGATGTCTTCACCGACCTGAGGTTGCCGCAGCCAGTAGAGCAACCGCAGCAGGTTGTCGTAGGACTGCGGCTCCAACCCGAACAGCAGGTGCCCGACGTGCGTCTTGTATTCCCGCGGCGACTCGAAGCTCCGCCCGCCAAGTGACTCGACCAGCTCACGGCAGCGCGGGGCGGACAGCGGCGTCCCGTCCGGCTCGCACAGGGCAGGCGCGGCCGCGGGCACGGTGAACTGCCAGGTCGTTGCCTGCCGCGCGCTGGCCGAGTGCCGGATCCCGACTCCGCAGGTCACCTCGTGCCGGACACCGTCGGCGTCGGTGCGGGCGAATTCGACCCACAGGTATCCGGTGCGCGTCCCACCGGCCGAGGCGCCGTCGCTCATCAGCCAGAGCAGCTGGCTGCCCTGGCGGCCGGTCGCCGTCATGCGTGCCTTGTCGCCGTCGAGCACGAAGGGCAGCAGCATCTCCATCGTCTTGCTCTTGCCGGCGCCGTTGGTGCCGCGCAGCAACAGCCGCCCGTCGCAGAAGGTGAAGACCTGGTCGTCGTACTGCCAGACGTTGAGGATCCCGGCCCGATGCAGCCGGAAGCGGTGCGGTTGGCGGGCCATCAGAACAGCCCTTCGGCGTAGGTGGTCTGCGGTGTGTAGCGTGCCGCGGCGGCGTGCACGGCCAGGCCGTCGGGGGTGCGGCGCAGCAGCCCGCACCCGGTCAGCACCTCGAGCACGTCCGCACCGAGGATCTCGGTGTCGGCGTAGACCTTGCGCAGGCCCCGGGCGTGCTCGGTCCCGACCGACCTCACCGCCTGTTCGAAAGCACCCTCGGGGACGACCCGCCACACCCGTTCGGAGAGGTCGGCGGCTCGGGCGTCCTCCCGCACATGGCCGACGAGCCGCTCGAGGACGAGCAGGGCGGCGTGCCGGGCAGATCCCGTACCGGGAAAGACCTGATCGGTGAGCGTCTCGTCGGGGTCGATGGCCATGGCGCCCTCGGCGCGCAACTCCACCTCGAGGCCGACATGCTCGCGAAACCACTCGGTCTCGCGGTTACGGTTGCGCCGCCACCACTCGGCCTGATCGGCTGACAGGTCGATCGCGGACAGCAGCGGTGACTCCAGCAGCTTGCGACGGATCGCGACGCGGGCCCCGCCGGCCGCGCTCGGCAACGCCGCCGCGTCGAGCAGGTCCTCGGGTCCGTCCGCCCGGGAGAGCCCGGAGGCGGCAAGGAGGGTGAGCAGGTCGCGACGCACGTCGAGCAGGCTCTGCGCGCTGCTCTCCTCGACCCAGCGAGCCAGGTCGCCGTCGCGCTCCACGAGGACACCGAGCTCGATGAGCACCGCCAGTGCCGCCGCCATCGCGCGCCGGTCGGCCACCTTGTCGAGATCGACGTCGAGATGCGCGTCGGCCACGGCACTGCGCACCTGGGCGACGAGCTCGTCCAGGAGCAGCTGGCCCGGGCATCGGGTGAGCGCGGCGAGCGTCAGGCACAGCAGGGCGTAGGCACGCGGCTCGAAGCGCCGGCCCTGGCCACGGTTGACCGGCTTGCGCAGCGGCCGGGTGGCATCGCGGCCGAGGCCGGCCTTGTGGAGACGGGCGGCCTTGGGCTCGACCACGAGCCGGTAGCCCAGGCCTTCGGCGCACAGGCGCACCAAGTGCTCACGGTGTCGTCGGACGAGCAGAAGGTCGTCCGGCGAGCGCTCGTCGGTCAGCAGCGGCTGCATCAGCAGCGCACGCAGCGCGGCTCGGCGCTCGGCGTCGGCCTGGGTGTCCACGACGGTCATCGACATGTCATGCGAGCTCGAGGGTCAGATCGTGCAACCGAAGGGTGCCGGACGGGCTCGACACCCTCGCGTCCTCTCCTGGGGTGGGCCGCACCCGCAGCTCGAGCACCGTGCCGTCGGGCAGGACCGCTGTCGCCGTCGCCTTTTCGCTGAGCGGGCCACCGGCGGTGGCAAGCGCTCGGGCGTGCAGCTCGAGCAGCTGCATCCGCGCGACATCGCTCAGCTCGACCGCGGCGAGGGACTCTCCGGCGTGGGTCTTGAGCTCCGCCAGTGCTGCCGCGCGCTCGGCTTCCCAAGCTGCCCGCTCGCGCAACCGCCTGGCCTTCACGGCGCTGAAGTCCTCGCGCCGGGACGTGGGACCACCCGCCTTGCGTTCACCGCTGGTGCGCAGCGTCACCGGCACGTCAGCCACGGGAGCCCGCCACCAGCTGCTCGTGGCGGGCAGTGGCTCACCGTCGGCCTGTGCGGGGAAGCCGAGGTGCCGCGCCGGGTAGAGACCGAAGGCGGCCGCCCACAGCGCCGCCGCCTGGTCGGCGTCGCTGGCGTCGAACCACTGCGCCAGCCGCAACAAGTCGGAATACCTGCTGACCTCGCGATCGGTGCTGCTCGACAGCCGGCGAAGGTTGACCAGCAGGGCCCGCATGGCGCGGGTGGCCAAGCTCCGCACCTCCGCTGCGTCGCTGCGCCGGCCGGAAGTCCCCAGGAACCACGCACGCAGGCCGGCCCAGTCCCGCTCGGCCAGGCCGCTGGACCGAACGGCGCGGGTCCCGTCGAGATTGACCAGCCGCGCCCCGGTGTTGGCCCGGGCGAGCAGTGGGGTGGGGTCGATCGTGGTGATCAGGTCGCCGATCTGCGGCATGGTGCGCGCGATCTGGTCGACAAAGCGCTGAAGATAATCCAGCAACGCCGCCTTGAAAGCCTGGAAGTCCTCCCGCCCGAGGTCATATCGGGCCAGGACCTGGCTGAGGCTCGCGTAGAAGGCCCGGGTGCTGGTGACGAGCCGCTCGAACTGCGCGAACACCGTGGCGACCTGGACGGCGACGGTGTCCGCGTCGGCCTCCGCCAGCGAGGGCTTGTCGTAGCCGGCCAGGGTCCGCAGACCCGCGAGGATGCCGCCGAGCATCTCGGTGGACACCTCGGTGACCTCGTCGGTGGCACCGAGCAGCTCCTCCACCTGCCGGTGGACGAGCTCACCGCGCTGGGTCAGCTGGTAGCGAGCCCGGATCGTGAGGTATTCGCGGATGCTGCGTGCCTCGGTCTCCCGCGGGCTGCGGGCCAGGTTGCCCGACTGGACGAGGTAGGACAGCCGGGCGTCGACCAGGTCGACGTCGAGCTCGAGCCCGTGCTCGCTGCCCAGCCGCTCCGCGACCTCCCGGGCGGACAGGTCGGACAGCAGACCGGCGGTGCCTTCGGTGAAGACCCGCATGATGGCGATGTAGTGCTCAGCCTCGTCGTTGACGGCGTAGCGCAGCGCGGAGAGCCGCAGCCGGTCGAACGGGGCGCCGCTCATCGCCGCCACGCTATCGGGCTGGCATGCCGTGCACGGCAGCGTCCACGGCACCTCCCGACCCGCCCCCATGGATTATGCATCGCAACCGTGACCCTAATGGCGGGGTGCGACATCGCCTCACAGGCAACTCGGTGCGCCGCCAGCATCAGGGCACAAACCGGCGCGCGGCCCGATCACCAGCCGGGATGGTCACCGCGCGGCGGGCCGGCGGCCCAACTCGGTGGGGGCGCCGGCGGACCGACCAGGGACGGCGCCGCCGGAAGGGCGGCGGCGAAGGCCGGCGCAGCGTGGCGCACCCGGAGGGCAAGTCCGTCCGGCGTCACCTCGGCCCGCGTGATCCGGCTTGGTGCCGCTTGCCGGAAAACGAACACGCAGGCCGCGAGCGACAGCAGGCAACCATCGATGACGCCCGATCGGAAGCCGGGATAGCGGTTGTAGATGGCCACGCCGACGGAGCCGATCCCGACCGCGGTCAGCAGCAAACCGAGGGCGCCGAGCCGCAGCCAACGAGCCCCCGACCGGCAGCGTGCGCAGATCGGCCAACCGGTCGCGATCATCGTCTTGCGCAGGATGTGGATCACGAGGAAGAACGGCACCACTCCGACGAGCAGCAGGAGGTATGCCCAGTCAGGCGGCCGCGACTCGAAGTTGACTATGCGCCTGCGCACCGCCGGCTCACCGTGGCGAGCGCAGAGGCTCGGCACGCCCTCGCCGGTCTTCACCATGGCAGCCGGAAGGTAAACGTGGTGCAGCGTTTTCATGCCGTACTCCCCGTCATCTCGCAGCCTCGAAAGGTCAACCGGAACGGTAGCGACGATGCGGTCACCCGCGCGCCCGTTGTCCACACCCCCACGCCCACCAGCACCCCACCAGGGGCGTACGAGACTGCGAGGCGATCGCCTCGCGGGTGCAGCCGGATGAGAGGATGCCGGCATGCCTGATGCGCGCCGGATCATGCCCGGGACCCGGATCTTCCAACTCAAGATCCAATTGCTGGGTGTGCGCCCGCCGATCTGGCGCCGCGTCATGGTGCCGGGCGAGATGACCCTTGCGCAGTTGCACCACGTGATTCAGACCGCGATGGGCTGGACCGACTCGCACCTGCACGAGTTCGAGGTCGGTGACGCGCGGTACGGCGTGCCGGACCCGGACTGGGGCTCCGGCGATGTCAAGGACGAGGCGCGCGCGAAGCTCTTCCGGATGGCCAAGGAGGGCGAGCAGGTCCGCTACACCTACGACTTCGGCGACGGCTGGGAGCACCAGGTGACGGTGGAGAAGGTGCTTGCTGCGGATCCCGGCATCCGCTACCCGAGTTGCACCGGCGGTCGCGGCGCGTGCCCGCCGGAGGACGTCGGCGGCGCTTGGGGCTATCAGGACTTCCTGGCAGCGCTGAACGATCCCGGTCATGAGGACCATGAGGATCGGGTGGAGTGGATGGGCCGACCGTTCGATCCGGCCGAGTTCGACCTCGCCGCGACGGATGCCGCGCTCAGTGCCTACGCCTGGGCGGGCCGACCGGTCCGGGCAACCTGAGACGGGTACGACGGCGAGGAGTTGATCGCCTCTGCGGAGCCGCTGGTCAGCCTGCAGGACGCCGCCGTGCCCGCGTCGCGAAACTGTCGAGTGCAGAGAGGACGTCCCGGCACTCCCACATCCGGTTGCGGGCCCTGCCGGTGAACTCCGTCAGCACGCCGGCCTCGACCAGCGGCGCGATGGGTCGCATGGCGTTGTCCGCCGAGATGCCCAACTCATCGGCGGCGACCCAGACATCGACGATGGGCTGCCGCAGCAGCAGGTCGGCCAGCCGCCACGCCGCGGCCCCCCGGCGGCCCTGCACCTTGCCGTCCCAACTCGCGCGCACGTCACGAAGGTCACCGACGAGTTTTCGGCCGTTGCGGATCGCGCTGAATGACGCGCTGGCCAGCATCGCCACGATCGGAGCGGGATCCCCGTCGCGATACGCCGTGAGGGTGTCGAAGTAGCCGCTCGTGTCGGCGAGCAGCCCGGCGGAGACGGGCACCGTCACCTTGCGGGTGAGGCCCTGCCCGCGCAGCAAGGCATGCACGAGCGCCCTTCCCGTACGTCCGTTGCCGTCCGGGAAGGGGTGGATGGTCTCGAACTGAGCGTGCGCGATCGCGGCTTGCACGAGCAGCGGGAGGTCGGTGCGCCGGGTGAAGGTGACGAGGTCGTGCATGAGTGCGGGTAGGTGAGCATGCTGCGGCGGAACGAACATCGCCCCGTGCGGACCGAAAGAGTCGCCGCCGATCCAGACCTGCTGGTAGCAGCTGCGGATATGGTGGATGCACCTATCCGGATGTGACTGCGGACTTGCCCTCCTCGCCTGATGTGGAACGTGTTCGGGCCGGGAGCGCGACGGTCTGCGCCGGGAAGTGAGGGGGCCGTCAGAGGTGCTTCATGTGCACCGCTCCGAGCGGGCCGACCGGCTCGTCGACGGCCTGGCCGAGTTGCTGCACGACCGGCCGGCGGATCCGTTCGCCGTCGAGGTGATCGCCGTCCCCGCCAAGGGCGTCGAGCGATGGCTGTCGCAGCGGCTGTCGCACGTGCTCGGTGCCCAGCGGGGTCACGGCGACGGGGTCTGCGCCAACGTGCAGTTCCCGCATCCCTCGGCGCTGGTTGCCGATGCCGTCGCCACCGCGGCGGGGATCCGGCCGGCAGATGATCCCTGGGAGCGCGGGCGGCTGCTCTGGACGCTGCTCGAGGTGATCGACGAATGCGTCGACGAGGATTGGTGCTCGGTCCTCGCCGGCCATCTCGGGTCGACCGACGCGACCACCCGTCGCCGCAGCCGCCGGCTGGCTGCCGCGCAGCACATCGGCACGCTGTTCGACTCCTACGGCGCCCACCGGCCGGCCATGCTGCGCGCCTGGGCGACGGGCGAGGACTCCGACGGAGCCGGTGCGGCTCTACCCCCCGACCTGGCCTGGCAGGCGCGGTTGTGGCGACGCATCCGCGACCGGATCGGCACTCACAGTCCGGCCGAACGGCTCAGGCCCGCTTGCGAGCAGCTACGTGATCAGCCCGGGCTCATCGAGCTTCCACCGCGGCTCTCGCTGTTCGGTGCAACCCGGCTGACAACAGCCCAACTGGAGGTCCTCGCGAGCCTGGCCGACCGCCGGGACGTGCACCTGTGGCTCCCCCATCCCTCGGCTGCCCTCTGGGACCGGGTTGCGCCGCTGGGCCGACAACCGGGCGGCGTCCGGCGACGCGACGATCGGGCGGTGGGCGTGCCGCACAATCCGTTGCTGGCGAGCCTGGGCCGAGACTCCCGCGAGTTGCAGCTCAGGCTGACCGGCGGCACCGGCGCAACCACCGACCGGCACTGCCCCGTCGGCGACCGACCCGGCACCCTGCTCGGCCGGTTGCAACGCGCCCTGCAGGACGACGCCGACAGCGCCCGACCCGCCGAGCGGCCGATCCTGCAACCCGATGACCGCAGCCTGCAGGCGCATGCCTGCCACGGTCCGGCACGGCAGGTCGAGGTGCTCCGCGAGGTGCTGCTCGGGCTGCTGGCAGCAGACCCGACGCTCGAACCCCGCGACGTACTGGTCATGTGCCCCGACATCGAGGACTACGCGCCGCTGATCTCGGCCGCCTTCGGGCTGGACGACTCCTCGGGCGGCGGCCATCCCGGCCACCAACTGCGGGTCCGCCTCGCCGACCGGTCGCTGCGGCAGACCAATCCCATGCTCGCCGCCATCGCGACTCTCCTCGAGTTGGCAGCCTCGCGAGTCACGGCGGGCCAGGTCCTCGACTTCGCTTCCTCGCCGGCGGTACGACAACGCTTCCGCTTCACCGACGACGACCTCGAGCGCCTGCAGGAGTGGGTCGCGCAATCCGGCGTCCGCTGGGGTCTCGACGGGCCGCACCGGGCACCCTTCGGTCTGGCCGGTTTAGCGCAGAACACCTGGCGGGCAGGTCTGGACCGGGTGCTGCTCGGCGCGGCGATGCCGGAGGACGACCTGCGCTGGCTCGGTCTCGCGTTGCCCCTCGATGACGTGGACAGCAGTGACATCGACCTGGCGGGCCGGCTCGCCGAGCTCGTCGACCGGTTGGCCGAGGTGCTCGCCGGGATGGTCGGTGAACGCCCGCTCGCGGACTGGCTGGCGACGTTGACCGCCGCGCTCGACGGCCTCACGGCGACCCGCAAGGTCGACGCCTGGCAGTCCGAGCAGGCCCGGCGCGAGCTCACCCAGATCGCGGCGGACGCCGGTGATCGCACGGCCACCGTCCGATTAGGACTCGCCGATGTCCATGCGTTGCTGGCCGTACGCCTGCAGGGCAGGCCGACCCGGGCGAACTTCCGGACCGGAAACCTCACGATGTGCTCGATGGTGCCGATGCGCTCGGTGCCGCATCGGGTCGTCTGCCTGCTGGGCATGGACGACGGGACCTTCCCGCGCCGGTCAGCCGTCGACGGCGACGACGTGCTGGCCCGCGATCCCTGCGTGGGCGAACGCGATCCGCGCAGCGAGGACCGGCAACTGCTCCTCGACGCGATGCTGGCCGCCAAGGACCACCTGGTGATCCTCTACACCGGCGCCGATCCCCGGACGAACGCGCGGCGCCCACCCGCCGTCCCGATCGGCGAGATCCTCGATGCGGCGGACGCCACCGTAGGTATGCCGAACGGCACGCCGGACGGCGCGCGACCGCGCGACCGCATCGTCGTGCAGCATCCGCTGCAGCCCTTCGATGCCCGCAACTTCGTCGCCGGAGCGCTCGGCTGCACCGGACCCTTCAGCTTCGACCGGCACGCGCTGCGCGGGGTCGAGCGTGCCCGCCGGCCGCGGGAAGTCGCCACCGCCTTCCTGCCGGCCCCGTTGCCGATCCCCGAGGACGCGGCGGACGTATCGCTCGAAGACCTCGTCCGGTTCCTCGAAGCGCCGGTGCGCGGATTCCTGCGCCAGCGCCTCGGCGTGACGATCAGCCGGGACGAGGACGACCTGGTTGACGGGCTGAGCGTCGAGTTGGGCCCCCTGGAGAAGTGGGCTGTCGGTGACCGGCTGTTGAAGGCCGCCTTGTCCGGGGCCGACCTCGATGCCAGCGTGCACGCGGAGTGGCTGCGCGGGACGCTGCCGCCGGGTGAGCTCGGCAAGCGGGTGGTCGACCCGCTGCGGCTGCAGGTCCAGCCGCTCCTGGCGGCCGGTGAACCGTTCCGGCGCCCCGCCGGGCGAGCCGTGGACGTCGCCGTGGACCTGGCCGTGGACCTGGCCGTGGACCTGGCCTTGGACCCAGCCGGGAGCCGGCTGACCGGCACCATCGGCAACATCCACGGCGACACGATCGTCCGGGTCGAATACTCCAACCTGGGCGGCAAGCACCGGCTTCGGGCCTGGGCGCAACTGCTGGCGCTTTCGGCGGCGCGTCCGGGGACCGGCTGGACGGCGGTCACCATCGGGCGCGGGCCGAAGAACACGACGATGCGATCCGTGCTGGGACCGATCGACGGGGCGCAGGCCCGGCTGCGGCTGGCCGCACTGGTCGACCTGCGGGCGAAGGGGCTGTGCTCGCCGCTGCCCATGGCGGTGAAGACGTCGGCAGCGTACGCGGGCAAGCGGCACACCGGGATGGGCGCCGACAACGCCATCGCCCTCGCCGGCCAGGAGTGGCAGAGGTCGCAGTTCCCCGGGGAGCAACTGGACGAGGGGCATCAGGTGGTGTGGGGCGAGGCTCCACCGCTCGCGGTCCTGCTCGCCGAGGCGCCGCAGGCCGGCGAGCGGGAAGCCGGGTGGCACCAGGACGAGCCGACGAGGTTCGGCCTGCTGGCCCGCCGGCTGTGGGATCCGCTGCTCGACGCCGAAAAGCTGGAGCGGGTGTGAAGGCCGCCCAGCAGGTGGCGCCGTTCGACGTCTGCGGGCCACTGCCGGCCGGCACCACCTTGCTCGAAGCCAGCGCGGGCACCGGCAAGACATTCACCATCGCGGCGCTGGCCACCCGGTATGTCGCCGAGGGTTACGCCGAGTTGCCCGACCTGATGCTCGTCACCTTCAGCCGCGCGGCGACCCAGGATCTACGGGTCCGCGTCCGCGAGCGGCTGGTCAGCGCCGAGCGAGGGCTCGGCGATCCGGCCCGCGCGCGGGCCGCCGAGGACGACTCGCTGCTGTGCCTGCTCGCGGCCGGCACCGACGAGGAGGTGGGGCTCCGTCGCAGCCGGCTCAGCCGGGCTCTGGCCGGCTTCGACGGCGCGACCATCGCGACCACCCATGGCTTCTGCCGGCAGATGCTCGCCGGCCTCGGCATGACCGGTGACATGGAGTCGGACAGCACGTTCGTCGAGCACATCGACGACCTCGTCCGAGAGGTGGTCGACGACCTCTACGTACGGAAATTCCACCGGGACAAGGCCGTGCCGGCGATCAGTTACGCGTGCGCGCTGCGGGTTGCCCGGGACGCCATGGCGGACCGGCAGGCCCAGTTGATTCCTGATGGGGCGCCCGACGGCTCGGCGGCGCAGCAGCGCTTCGGCATGGCAGGTGCGGTCCGGCGGGAGGTCGAGGCCCGCAAGCGCAGCCGGCGGCTGCTCGACTACGACGACCTGCTCACCCGGCTGCGCGATGCGCTGGTCGATCCCGTGCGCGGCGCGGCGGCTCTGCAACGGGTCCGCGCGCGCTACCAGGTGGTGCTCGTCGACGAGTTCCAGGACACCGACCCGGTGCAGTGGGAGATCCTGCGGACGGCGTTCCACGCCCACGCCACGCTGGTGCTGGTGGGCGACCCGAAGCAGTCGATCTACGCCTTCCGCGGGGCCGACCTCGTCACCTATCTGTCCGCCGCCGCAGCGGCCGGCGAGCACCGCACGCTGGTCCGCAACTGGCGCAGCGACGACGGCCTGATCACCGCGCTGCGGACCGTCTTCGGTGGCGCGCAACTCGGCGACCGCCGGATCCTGGTCGTGCCGGTGGACGCCGAGCACGCCGGCCGGCGGCTGGAGGATGCCGGGCCGCCGCTGCGGCTGCGGGTGGCCAGCCGTGCGCAGGCCGGCAGGCCGGACGGGGGCATGCCGCTCGTCGGCGACGCCCGGCCGCTGGTGGCACGCGACGTCGCCGCCGACATCGTCGGGCTGCTCTCCGGATCGGCCCGGCTGACGGTCGACGGTGCCGCCCGCCCGCCGCGCCCGAGTGACGTCGCGGTGCTCGTCCGTACGAATGACCAGGCCGTCCTCGTCCGCGACCGACTGTCCGCCGCCAACGTCCCGGCCGTGCTCACCGGCAGCAAGAGCGTCTTCCTCGCCCGGATCGCCCGGGCCTGGCTCACGCTGCTGCGGGCCGTCGAGGCGCCGCAGCGTGCCGGGCTGGTCCGCGCGGCCGCCCTCACCTGCTTCATGGGCTGGACGGCGCAGCGGTTGGCGACGGCGGGTGATGCCGCCCTCGACGCCCTGGGCCCGCAACTGCGCGGATGGCGTGACGTGCTGGCCGACCGCGGTGTCGCCGCCCTGCTGGAGGTGATCACCTCCTCGGAGCGACTGATCGAGCGGATGCTCGCGACAGCCAACGGCGAGCGCGACCTGACCGACGTCCGGCACATCGGCGAGGCGCTGCACGCGGCAGCCGTCGACGGGCAACTCGGCGCGGCGGCGCTCGCCGAGTGGTTGCAGCGCCGGATCGGCGAGGCCGGTGAGGACTCCACAGAGGAGCGCAGCCAGCGGCTGGAATCGGACGCCGAGGCCGTCCAGGTCATCACCATCCACGGCGCGAAGGGTCTGGAGTTCCCGATCGTCTACGTCCCGTACGGCTGGGACCGGCACGTCCCGGATGCGCCGGATCCGCTGCGCCTGCACACGGCCGACGGCGTCCGGCAACTCGACGTCGGCGGCCCCGGCGGTCCGGCGTACGACCACAACCGGATCGAGCACCAGGGCGAGGAGTCCGGCGAGGACCTGCGACTGCTCTACGTGGCCATGACCCGGGCGCAGTGCCAGGTGGTGGCGTGGTGGGCCCCGACGAAGAACACCCCGGCGTCCGCGCTGCACCGGCTGCTCTTCGACGACTTCGAGCCGGGCCAGCCGGTGTTCGCCAAATTGGCCGTCCCTGACGACCGCGCCGTCGGGCAGCGGCTGGCCGGCAAGGCCGAAGCCTCGGCCGGGACCATCGCCGTCGAGTCCATTTCCGCCGATGGGTCGGCGGTCTGGACCCCGGTTGCCGAAGCTCCGGCCGCGCTCGCTCCGGCGGTGTTCGACCGTGTGCTCGATCGGGCCTGGCGACGGACGTCGTACAGCGGGCTGACCTCAGCGCTCTACGACGCACGGCATGCGCCCGGGGTGAGCAGCGAGCCGGAGACCGCGGAGCGGCACGACGAGCCGGCCCTGCCGCCCGCGCCACCGCTGCCCGAAGCCGGCGACGTCGAGCGGCTCCGCGCCGTCGCCTCGCCGATGGCCGACCTGCCGGCCGGGGCGGCATTCGGCACACTCGTCCACGCAGTACTGGAGACCGTCGACACGGCCGCCGCCGACCTGGCCACGGAGCTCCGGGAGCGGTGTGTCGACGCGTTAGCCGGCCGGCTGGGCTCGCCGCTCGATCCCGCGGCCCTGGCAACGGCCCTGTTGCCGACCATGGAGACGCCGCTGGGCCCGCTCGCGGGCGGCCGCCGGCTCCGCGACATCGCACCCGCCGACCGCCTCGCCGAGCTCGACTTCGAGCTGCCGCTGGCCGGTGGCGACGAGCCGCGTGCCCGCGACAGCACCCTCTCGGCGCTCGCTGTGCTGCTCCGCCGTCACGTGGCACCGCCGGATCCGCTGGCATGCTATGCGGACGCCCTCGACGTGCCGATGCTGCAGCACCAGCGGCTGCGGGGCTATCTCGCCGGCAGCATCGACGCGGTCCTGCGGGTGGGCGACGAGACGGGCGAGCAGCGATACGTGGTGGTCGACTACAAGACCAACTGGCTGGGTGACTTCGCGGGCGGCGCGGACGCGGGGGCGCTGTCAGCGTGGCACTACCGGCCGGCGGCCCTCGCTGCTGAGATGGTGCAGGCGCACTACCCACTGCAGGCGCTGCTGTATTCCGTCGCGCTGCACCGCTTCCTGCGCTGGCGGCAGCCCGGCTACGACCCGGACCGCCACCTGGGGGGCGTGCTGTATCTGTTCTTGCGCGGAATGTGCGGCGCCGGAACGCCGCTCGTCGACGGCATGCCGTGCGGCATCTTCTCCTGGCGGGCGCCGCCGGGTCTGGTCGAGGACGTGTCATCTCTGCTGGACGGGCTGCCGGACAAGGGACCCGACAAGGGACTGGACAAGGGATCGGCATGACGGTCAGCTTGGTGGACCCGTACGACATTCGGTATGCGGCGCGGGCGACCGGCACCCTGGCGGTGTTCAACCGGATCGGTGTGCTCAGTGCGGCCGACGTGCACGTGGCCGGCACCCTCGGCCGGCTCGGCGGTGAGAGCGACGAGCGGGTGCTGCTGGCGATCGCCCTCGCCGTACGGGCAGTGCGACTCGGCTCGGTGTGCATCGATCTGGCCGACGTACACACGTCGGCCGCGGCCGACGCCGAGGAATCGGTAGATCTGGCCGCACTGCCCTGGCCGGCACCCGATGGCTGGCACGCGGCCTGCGAGGTGAGCCCGCTCGTGGCGGTGGGCGTCGACGGTGCGGCCGATCGGCCGGTGCGGCTGGTCGACGGGCTGCTCTACCTGGACCGGTACTGGCGGCAGGAGCAATTGGTACGCGTCGAGCTCGACGCGCGAGCGATGCTGCAGCCGTCCTCTGTAGACCCGGTGCGGCTCCGGGCGGCACTCGACCGGTTGTTCCCCGGCGACGCCCCGGACTATCAGCGGCTGGCCGCGGCCGCCTGTGTCACGGGGTCGGTGACCGTCGTGGCCGGCGGCCCTGGCACCGGCAAGACGACGACCGTGGCCCGGCTGCTCGCCCTGCTGCACGACGTGCTCGACCGGCCGCCGCGAGTGGCCCTGGCGGCGCCGACCGGCAAGGCCGCCGCGCGGCTGCAGGAAGCCGTCGCGGATGAGTCGCTGAAGCTGACCGACGGCGATCGGGCGACGTTGGGGCCGGCGAGTGCATCGACGGTGCACCGCCTGCTCGGCTGGCGGCCGGACTCGCACAGCCGGTTCAAGCACAACCGCACCAACCGGCTGCCGTTCGACGTCGTGGTGGTCGACGAGACCTCGATGGTCTCCCTCACGTTGATGTCGAGACTGCTCGAGGCAATCCGGCCAGACTCCCGGCTGGTGCTTGTCGGCGATCCCGATCAGCTCGCCTCGGTCGAGGCGGGCGCGGTGCTCGGTGACCTGGTGGGCCGCGCCCCGCGCAGCGGGCCCGACTCTCGCCTGGACTTCCTCACCTCGCTGCTTCCGTCAGACGTGCAACCGGTCGCGGAAGTCGCGGCCGAGCTGCGCAACGACGTCGTACGGCTGCGCAAGCCGCATCGCTTCGGCGGCGCCATCGCCCGGCTTGCCGAGGCCATCCGGCTGAACCGGCCGGACGAGGTTGTCGCGGTGCTCCGCAGTGGTGGGCCGGATGTCGCATTCCTGGAGACCGTCGATGTCGAAGCCCGTACCCCTGCCGGTCTCGACGGACTCCGCTCCGACGTCGTGGGTGCCGGAGTCGCGGTCTGCGATGCCGCTCGCGCCGGCGACGTGGCCGCGGCGCTGGCCGAGCTCGACCGGCACCGCCTGGTCTGCGCCCACCGGCACGGACCGTACGGCGTTGCCCGCTGGACCGCCGAGGTCGAGAGGTGGCTGGCTGACGCGATCGAGGGCTACGCCGCCGAGGGCGAGTGGTATCGCGGTCGGCCGCTCATCGTGACCGCCAACGACTACGAGCTGAAGATCTACAACGGCGACACCGGGGTGGTGGTCGACGGCGGCCCTCGGGGACCGGTTGCCGCCTTCGCCCGCGGCAGCGAGCCACTGTTGCTGGCACCGAGCAGGCTGTCGGGGATCCACACGGTGCACGCCATGACCGTCCACCGCGGACAGGGCAGCCAGTTCAGCCGGGTATCCGTGCTGCTCCCGCCCGCCGACTCGCCGCTGCTGACCCGCGAGCTGTTCTATACGGCGGTGACCCGCGCGAAGACCTTCGTCCGGGTGATCGGCACGGAGGGAGCAGTCCGGCTCGCAGTCGGCAGGCCGGTCCTGCGGGCCAGCGGCCTGCGCCGGCAGTTGCTTAGGTGAGTCAGTGGCATGGGCGGCAAGAGAAAACGCAGTAACTGGGGCTCAGGTCAGCTCAGTCGGCCGGCCACTCAAGCCGCAGGTCGATCATGCTCTGGCCGACCGTACCCGTGTGAGCATTCGGCACAGCAGCTGGTGGCGACGCTCTCGCGATGCCGGCCCAGCCATAGTCTCCGGTCACTCGCTTGACCAGCTCAGCGGCAGTAGTCGATCGATGACTCTGCGCTGCATCGAGATTAGCGGGTCACCCTGCCGAGCACAGCGAATCAGGGATCGTCCTCGACGCTGCCGGCCGACTCGTCGAAGAGATCCTCCAATATCAGGCGCGCCCGATCGGGCAGTGACTCGTCCGGGAACACGCGGGCACAGATCTCCATCACCTCTTCAGGCCCGGTCAGCGCGAGCACGTCCACCAGGACGCGGAGATCCTCGACATCCCGACGCCGGGCTGCCAACGCCTTCATCGCGAGTAGGTGTTCCGGCGACGCCGTGCTCACCCGCAGGCCAGGGTGATCGAAAGTCAACGGAGCCTGCGGGTCACGGTCAGGAGCCACATAGTTGCTGGCCTGCTCGTTCAGCCACCATTGCGGCAGACCGAGCTCGGTGGCGAGCGAGTGCGCCTCGTCGAGCACGATGCCGTGCGGCAAGAACACCGCATCGATGTCGCGAGTGGACCGGCGTGCGTCGAAGGCCAACGCCATCGCCGCCCCGCCGATGACATAGATCTCCCCCACGACTCCGCGTCGCTGGAGGCGCTCCCCAAGTCGACGAAACAGGTCCCGGATGCGTTCACGATCGAGCAGCGGCTCGTCAGCCATCGTCACGCGACTCCCAGCTCCTGGGGCGCCAGGAAGATCCCCCTGCGACGAAAACTGGCAGGTGCGTGCACGATGGCATCCACCCGAGCGGCCGCGGTGTTGAAGGGAAACCAAAACACATCCAGGCGCCGTGCGGCGGTCCACGCGGCGGCTCCCCGGTCGTCGCGAGCCGCAAGGTGCTCGGCAAGTGCGGCCAGCAGAACGTCCCAGCGATGGTCGCCCACGTTGGGCGGCTCAGCGGCCAGGAGCGCGACGCGGGCAGCGACGGCCTCGTGCTGGTATTCCTCGAGGAATTCGGCGACGAGGCGCCACCGATGCCCGTCGTCGCCGACTGCGACGAGATGGCCGGCGAGGTCAACCAGGGTCATGGGCCGGTACGGCACCGGCCAGTGTGCCGTCATTGTCCACCCCGTCGAGCGGACGCGGCGAAGCCTGATGTGGCGGCCCCGTCCTCGTCCTGCATTCCGACGACTGGCCTGATCGCGTCATCGGTCGGCACCGCCTGAGGTGGAAGGGTTATCGGGAGAAGTTCAACTGCCGGCCCGCGACCGTTACGGGCCGAAGCGGTGTAGTTCAACGGGACGAGCCGCTTTGAGATTCGCCAGCTCTTGATGTCGAGCAATGCCTGGGCTCAAGGAGTCCGTCGAGCGGAAAACACGCCCTCAACCTAGCAGAATGCCGAACGTTGACCTTACATATTGCCGGCGTTCCCCTGGCAACTTGCCAACCCGACAGGTAAGCGGACGCGCCCGCTCCAGAAGCCAACGAACCGCCGTACCCGGGCCCCGCACGGCGGGCATAACAGAAGTGCAGGTCACGGTCTCGGCCACGCCGCCGCTCGGCGTTCAGCTCGGCAAGTCGAGGGCTGCGCGCAACCGGGCGGCCTGCATGACCGCGGGCAGGCTCGAATTGCGCTCCTGCCAGGCGAAGTCGTCCAGCAGGGCCAGGAGTCGTGGGCGCATCACCGCGTCTGTGGCGGCAGCACGAGGAGTCAGTCCGTCCAGGGCCGGGATGCTCTCAGTCAGCCAGCGTTGCTCGGCCTGGACGCCCAGTTGCTCGATCAACTCGAACTGCACGTCGGCGGGAATGTCGGGTGACAGACCCATGCCGGGCAGGTCCACGGATCCCGAGGCGGAGGCCATCAACTCTGCCGCCGGCACCTGGGATTGCTCGACCAGCACTGCGCCGGGAGCGGCGGCCAGGACTCGGCCGGTCAGGCGCTCGAGCCGCTCGACGGAGTTCGTCTCGATCTGCAAGTCGCCTTCGATCCGGCGTAGCCGCCCGCGCAGCACCTGGTCTCCGTCGATGTCCACCAGCTCGATCAGGTCCCCGTCGTCTTCGGCGAGGCCGCCCGCGAGCACCTCCCAGACGCCGGCAGGGACTGTGTAGCGGGCGGTGCACATGACCACGGGTTCGTGCTCGCGGGTGAACAGCTCCGGCGGGGGACCTGGGGCGAGCGCCGCGAGCAGGGCCTGCGGATGCCCTTGGGAGAGCGCTTCGAGCAATGGTGCCCGGTGCGGCCGCGGCACCCATCGCGGCGCACCGAGGAAGCGTGGCGACGCGCCGTCCGACAGCAGCCGGCCCAGGAGCAGGTCGGTGCGTTCGACGTCGCTCGACAGCAGCTTGTCGCTGACCGTCACCGGCTCGCCGTCCGGCAGGGCGCGCAACGTCAGCTCGCGGCCCGGCCGGGTGGACTGCACCTCCCACAGCGCGAGCGGAACCTGCTGCCAGATCTCGATCAGGGCCCGCTCATCGGGCGGCATCAAGCTTCCTCGGCCGCGGAGGTAGGTTTCCAGCAAGCCACCCTCGATGAGTGCCATGTCGGCCACCAGCGGATCGCCCAACGCGTCCTGGTAGTCCTCGTCGGAAGCAGCGGCCCCGGCCAGCACGTCGGCGAGTTCGTGCAGCGCGCCCTGCTGTGCCGGGCGCAGCGTCCACAGCACCGCCCGCCGGTAGCGCCAGACCGCGCGTCGTGGCAGGGGGTGCCGCGCCGTGAGTCCGCAACAGAGCTTGTGCTTGCGGCCTGAGCCGCAGGCGCACGGCTTGTTGCGTCCGATGTCTGAGGGAGCTGGTCGCAGGAACTCAGCCAGCGTCCATCGCCACGGCGAGTCCTTGTCCTGTCCCGCCTGCCGGTAGAGCTGGTCCGCCGCGCGCGCGTCGCTGCGCTCCGCGGCGTAGTCCGCTGCCATCATCGTCGCCGCGGTCAGCTCCGGCATGAGCGCCCGCGCGGTGTCGAGCTGCTCCTGAGCCTCCTCCAGGCAGTCCGCTGTCTCGGCCAGTACGGCGAGGAGGTAGGCGGCGACGGCCCGCTGCAGGTCAGTCTCGGCGGCCGCGGCGAGCTCCCGGACCGCGGCGTGCAGCTCGTCGTCCCCACTCAGCTCCGCGCCGAGCATCTCCAGCAAGTGACCGCCGCCCCCGAGCAGGTCGAGTGCCATGCGCAGGGTGGCCGGGTCGGTGACCTCCGCGCCCTTTACCTGCATGGTCGCGAGCACCGCGCGGATCCGCGCCAACCGGCGGCGATCGTCGTGGTCCAGGCCGCCCATGGCGCCGGCCGCGCCGGACCAGTCGGTGCCGGGGAGTCCCACCATGCCGCGGCACAGGTCGAGGCCCGCCATCGCCAGCAGGGCCGACGTCGGTGGCAGAGGATCGTCGAGCACGTCGGGCCTCACCAGCAAGGCCTCCAGCACGACCTCATGGAGGAAGGCGCCCGGCCCCTCTGCATCCTCGTCGGAGACGGCGGCGTCGGCGGCGATGCACGCACGTTGCACCAGCGCGGCTACCCGGCCGGCGTCGGGCTTCGGCAGCTCGGCGAGGCAGGCAACCTCGAGCGCTCCGTGGAGCAGCCGCACGGCGACGAGGTCGCCTTCCTGCACTGCGTCGAGCCACCCGGGTGGTCCGGTCAGTTCGACGGCACAGCCCGCCGGCATCGGATGCCCACCCGCATACCGCGCCTGCACCGTGCCGCCACATGCGTACGGAATACCCGTGTCCGCCAAGCGACCCCACAAGTCCAGGTCGCCGTCCGCCGTCAGCACCCCGAGGGCGAGCTCCTCCTCCGTGATTACATGCGTGAGGACGGCCCCGTCGGCGATGGACACGGCGGAGTACCAGCCCGCTTGGGTCTCGAGCACGTCGCCGCGGTAGCTCAACTCCTCGGCGACCGCCTCCTCTTCCTCCCCGATCCGGACCGCCAGCTCGGCAGCCGTCAAGGGAGCGTGCTCGGCCAGGGCGGCGAGCATCGGGCCGGCGAACGCGGGCTCGTCATACGGCTGCGTCGTCACGGACTCTAGGAAACCAGATGGCTCCCGCGGGCGGCCGGCGGCCTGAGGTTGAAGACGCGAAATGTCGCTGGCCAGACTGACCAGCGCGTGATGCCCACCCACCGGGTAGCCCACCTCAGCGCCGGGCGCTGGACTTCCAGGCGAGCGCGACCGGGTACGTCCCCGTACCCAGCACGCCGTACTCGGCGTCGCAGAACCGCCGCCGACCATCCGGACGCCGGGGATGAGCACTCCCCGGCTGGCTGAAGCGCTGCTACGGGAACCTCCCTCGGTGGCACCTCCCGAGGGGCTGCTGCACGACGCCCGGGCGGGGCGCCCAGCCCATCCGGTCAGCTTCCGATAGCTCGCCGATCGACCAGATGCTCCGCCTGATGGTGGGAACGATCCGGAAACTGTGTGACACCGCCGTACTCAGGATCGCGGGGCAGGAATCGCGACGCTGCGGGTCAGGACGCTGGCCAGCCCCGCGCGGGTAGCCAGGACGATCAGCCGATCACCCTTGACCAGGCGGTAGTTCGGGTGCGCCGGCAGTTCGAGGACGTCCGTGGTGTTGCGCTGGATCGCGATGACCTGCGCCTCGCGGGCAATGTTGATGGCGCGGCTCGTCAGCCCGTGAAGTGGTGAGCCGGCATTGATGGGCACCTCGGCGATGAGCAGCACGCGGCGGCCGAGCGGGATGGTGCCGAGCACCTCACGGCCCAGCATCGCGGCGGCAAACGCCGGCGCAGCCAGGTAGGACACGCTCCGGGAGATCGTGATGCCGAAGCTGCGCTGGACCCGTTCGGCGAGGTCGTTGTCGAACAACCGCAGCACGACCCGCAGATCCTGGCTCATCGCGCGGCCGTGCAGGGCAGCCTCGAGGTTCGTGACGTCGTTGCTGGTCACCGCGACCAGGGCCCGGCTGGTGCCGAGGTAGGCGGCGCGCAGGGTGTCCTCCCGGTTGGCGTCGCCGAACACGATCGGCGCGCCGATCCGCCGGGCCAGGGGCACGCCACGGGCGCTCTCGTCGCGTTCGACGCATACCACCGGCACACCCAGATCGTGCAACTGCGCCACCACCCGGGCGCCCACGTTACCCAGTCCGACGACCACGACATGCCCGGCGATCGGGCGGGGCTTGCCCAGGGCACGGTCCAGCCGGGCGCTGACGACGGCGTCGACCACGGTCGCGGTCACCAGCGGGATGATCGAGATCCCGACGAGCGTGACCATCGCCTGGGTGATCTTGTTGACCGTACTCAGCCTGGAGTCGGGCTGAGCCGCTCCCGCGGCATCGAGCAGGGTGAGGTACAGCGCGGTGCCCCAGGAGGCGCCACCAGCGGTGGCGAACAGGATCGTACCCAGCCCCAGCAGGCCGACCAGGGCCAGGGTGGCGAGGGCCAGCTTGCGGTTGAACGACGCGGCGACCCGCCAGAGCAGGGTCCGCCGCAGGTTCAGCCGGCGGCGGCGGGCAGCGGCACCACTCAGGACCGCTTGACCGTCGGCCAGCGCGAGCACCAGATCGGCGCTCTGCTGGTCGGTGGGCAGCAGCTCAGGCTGACCAGGCTCGCTGGTGTCGGCCAGCCCGCAGATCACCCGCTCCGCGGCCACCTCGCGTCGGCGCGCGACGTACAGCGTCCGACCGGGCAGCCGCACGTAGCTCGGTGCCAACTCCCCCAGTGCCCCGGCCACAAAGGACCCGGCCGCCGTAGCCGCATCGGAGAGCACGACACAGCGCGGAAAAAGAACCCGGATCCGATGACCCAGGCTCATGTTGAAGAACCGGATCACCAGTCGCAGTTCGCTGTTCAGGTCCTGCGCCCGAAGCGCGGCGTGAATGTTACCGACATCGTCCTGGTTGACCAATGCGACCGCGCTGGCCTGCTCGACCCCCGCCGCGAGAAAGACGGGTTCACTCAACTCGGGCGCCTCGATGATCCGTACGCTCGGCAGTGCCGCGATCTTGGGTCCGTAGTTTTGTCGCTTCGACGGCAGGATCACCGTCACCTCGTCACCCATCTGGGTGACGAGTTCCTCGACCAGGCGGAAGGCCAGCGGATTGTCACCGCAGACGATCAGGTGCCGGCCCTGCCGACCTACTTCCCCGTCTTCGGCCATGCGGAGCAAACTACCGGCAACTCCCGAACCGCGGCCATCGAAAGCGCGACGACAAGTTGCGACGAAGGAATTCTCGCGTCACCTCGACCGGCGCGACTGACTCGGTCCGTCGCCTGCCTGCCCGTGTCTGATAGGAAGCGACTGGACGTGGCAACCTCCCACGCATGGATCCGGACGGAGTACAGCGTGTCCGAGTCGGCGCCTCCGCGATGGGTTGACGGACTCTTCCCGGTCCCCACGCCACCGGCGCTCGCCACGCTGGTGGACATCGCCTGGCAGCAGACTACGGAAGACGGCTACTACGACTACGGCCTGCTGGTGACCTACTACGACTTCATGTTCGACCTGGCGGCCGTTCCACGCCCGCCTGCCGGCTGGGCCTGCTATCCGGAGTTCGGCGACCAGGACGACGGTCGGCGCGACATGCCCATGTTCGCCACGCCAGAGTTCATACCGTTCGGCTCATTGGGTGACGGCGGCTATGTCGGCTGGGCGGTGCCTGCTCCGGAGCTCGCCTCGATCTGATGACTGCCACCTACGAGGCGCTGCCTTGCTACTGCGAAACGCCGCAGCGGCCCCCGATGTTCGGCGCCGAGGCGCATGGATTCCGACTCGGGCAGCCCCTGTCCGACAACGAGGTGGCCGAATTCGAGCGTCGCCACGGGATCGTCCTGCCGGCCGACTACCGCGCCTTCCTCATCGGAAATCGGCAACGGCGGGCCGGGCGATTGGGGCCCTACGCGGCCCGAGCACTTGAAGATCGCCGCTCAGCGCCTGCTCCGGGGACGGGCTCGGGCCCGCTGCCGCCCCCGAGCGGTGTCCGTGGCCACGGGCAGCGGGCGGTCGTCGACGACGCGCTTCATCACGATGGTCGAGGTGAGCCGCTGGACGCCGGGCAGGGTGGCGAGCTTCTCGTCGCGCAGGCTCGCATACGACGGGAGGTCGGCGGCGGCGACCCGCAGCAGGTAGTCGGGGTCGCCGAACAGCCGCTCCGCGTGGCGGACCTCGACGACGGCGCCGACCGCTTCCTCGAACGCGACGATCGTGGCGGCGTCCTCGCGGTCCATGGTGACGCTGACGAGGACCTCGAAGTCGAGGCCGGCAGCGGCGGGATCCACGACGGCGCGATATCCCCTGATCGCCCCGGACTGCTCCAACTCGCGGAGGCGGCGATGGCAGGGCGCGCTGCTCAACCGCACCCGCTGGGCAAGATCGGTGACCGTCAGCCGTCCCTCCACCTGTAGTTCGGCAAGGATCTGTCTGTCGATCGCATCCACACGCATGATTCTGCCAGTGATCACTGCTCGACGGCATAGATTAGCAAGAAGCGATCGGCGAAACTGCCGTACCTTCCACGCCGACGACGTGCGGCGAAGGGAGGCGACCGTGGCCGGCATCGGAGATTGGGCACCCACTGCCGCGACGGTATTCGCGGTGCCGCAGTTGGTGCCTCAACTGGCGCGAGTCTGGCGCACCGGGGGCGCGGCCGGTGTGTCGTGGTCGTGGGCAGCGCTGACCAGTGTGAGCAATGGCGCCTGGATCGCCTACTTCGCCCTCTCCCACTTCTGGACCGCGCTCGTGCCGGCGACGTCGGTCACCCTGCTTGCCGGTGCGCTTGCCGTCCTGCTCGGCCGTGGCCGGGTTCCGCGCCGATCCGTGGCAATCATCGCCGCTTGGGCCGCCGTGCTCGCGCTCGGCTGGGCGACCGGCGGCCGTACGGGATTGGGCACCGTCCTCACCGCTTCGTTCGTGCTCCAGGTCGCGCCATCGGTGTGGACCGTTTACCGCACCGAACGGCCGACCGGGATCTCGCGCGGGACGTGGTTGCTCATCCTGGCCGAACTCATCTGCTGGGGTGCCTACGGTATCCAGAGGTCCGATCCTCGGCTGATCGTCCTCGGTGCGACCGGAGTCGCCGCCAGCGTGCTCATGCTCGCCCGCGCCCATCACGCTGCGAGAGCAAGTCGCCGCCCGCCAGGTCTGCACGTCGCGCTGGAATGATCCGGGGTGCTTGTGTCCTAATTAGACTGTGTAGGGACCCGTGCTGGCCGCGTGGTAGCCCTTGGCACCGATCAGGATCGACAGTGGACTGCGCAGATCCGCACCGGCGGCAAGTCGATCGAGGGCGATGCCGAAGTCATACCGTGGAGTCCAGCCGAGGTCGTGGCGCGCCCGGGCGTTGACGTAGCCCCGCTCGATGCTCGGGAACATCGTCCAGCCGTGTTCCGTGTACAACGCATCGACCTCGGGGAACAGCCGTCGCACCACGGCAGGGGCGTCGGCACGAAGCTCGGTCAGGTCGTCCTCGGTGAACGGCGTGGTGGCGCTGATGACATAGCGACCGAACCCGATCTCCGGTGCGCGCTCGACGGCAAGCCGATGTGCCTCCACGACGTCGGAGATGTCGACCCGGCGATACAGAAACTCGTTCGCCTTGAGGTTTGCATCGGGATACGCGGCTCGTACGTCGTCGCGATCGTCCATCCTCCGTGAAAAACCGCGAGGTACGCAACACCAGGCGCGTGGCGGCGTGGATGATCGCGTCCACGCCGTTCACCGCGCTGCGCACCACCGCCCGGTCGGCGACTGAACTCACGACCGTGGTGAACGGCGAGGTGGCCACGTCGAGCCCAACAACCTCGTGATCCCCCGAGCCCAGGACCCGGACCAGCGCTTCGCCCAGGTGCCCGGAGCTACCGGTCACGAGAATTCTCACGACTGCATCACTATCGGTGGGCCCGGGCGGCCGCAAGCAGGGCCGTCGTCTCGTTGATCTTCCGGTAGGACCTGGGCTGGGCAAGGGGCCTGGCAGTCGCGGTGTGCCCCGCTGCGTCGTTGGGGCCGGTGGCCGGCTTGCCCTTGGTATAGAGCCAGGTGGTGAACAGGCTGTGGAGCTGCTTCCCGGAGATCACCTCGGCCAGCGCGGTGAACTGCGCGATCGACCCGTCGCCATAGGCATGAGTGGCCGCCCACGTGCGCAGGGTCTGGAAGAAGGCGGCGTCACCCACGGCAGTACGCAGCGCCTGCAGCGTCATCCCGCCGCGCGTGTACACGGCGTCGTCGAACTGGTTGGCCGGACCGGGATCACCCGGCAGGACCTGCCAGAACGGGTCGTCGGCGGCAATCGAGTCGTAGTCGAACTGCGCGATCTCGGCCGGCGTGCCCTCGCCCAGATGCTCCGACCACAACGACTCGGCATACGTGGCGAAGCCCTCGTTCAGCCAGATGTCTGCCCATCGGTGCACTGAGACGGAACCGCCGAACCACTGGTGCGCCAGCTCGTGGGCAACGACGTAGGTGTTGGAACCGCGCCGGAAGGCCCGGCCGTCGTAGACCGGCCGGGTCTGGGTCTCCAGCGCGAAGCCGAGCTCGCCGTTGCCGGTGACGACGCCGCCCTGCGCCTCGAACGGGTAGGGGCCGAACTGCGTCGCCTCGAACTCCAAGATCTCCGGGGTGCGCTGCACGCTCGCCCGGGCGGCGTCGGCGTTTGCCCCGAGGTCGTCGGAGTAGGCGGTGATGACGGGCTGCCCGTTCGGCGCGGTGGCGGTCCTCAGGTCGTCGTACTGACCGATCGCCATGAACGCGGAATAGGTGTTCTGGGGCATCGTGCTGCGCCAGTTCCACCGTACCCAGCCATTGATCTGCTGCTGCTGACTGACCAGCACGCCGTTGGACAGCACCTCCACACCTTCGGGGGCGGCAACCGACACGTCGAATGTTGCCTTGTCCGTCGGGTGGTCGTTGCTCGGATACCACCACGGCGCGCTCTGCGGCTCGTTGACCGCCAGCGCTCCGGTCGGCGTGCGAGTCCAGCCGTTGAATCCGTACAGCTTGTACGTGGGCGTGGACGGGACGTCGCTGTAGCGGACGACGACGGTCAGGTTGCTGTCCCTGGCCAGGGTGGTGGCCGGCGTGACGACCAACTCACCGTCCGTCGTCGAGGTGAACGCAGCCGGCGTGTTGTTCACCCGCACGGAGTTGACCTTGAGCAGAAAGTCGAGGTTGAGCCGGGACAGCTCCTGGGTCGTCTTCGCCAGGATCGTGGTGGTCCCGGACAGCAGGTCGGTGCTCGGCTGGTAGGCCAGCCGGATGTCGTAGTGGGACACGTCGTAGCCGCCGTTTCCGTCCAACGGGTAGTACGGGTCGCCGATGCCGGGCGCTCCCGGAGTGCCGGCCGCGCTCGCAACCGAGCCGAACACAACGACGGCGACCGCGGCTGCGATGCCGCTGAGCAGGAATCGGGAACGCAGAGTCATGGGCCGGCACCTTCGGTCGAGGACGATCGACCCCAAACCTAGACCAATCCGCTCATGCGTTCACCCCGACCGACCCGGGCACCGCAGTCCTCGACAGCGATTCCGACGATGGCTAACCCTGGCTAACCCAGGCTAACCCCACACACTGTCAGCCGGCCTCCCGCCGGAGGCGCCAGATGTGCTCCATCGGCCAGCGCCGGGCCCAGTCGCGATCCACACCGTCGCGGTAACTGCTCACAGCATCGGCTGACGGGCGCAGTTCGATGAGGTCCTCGACGATGAGCCCGCTCTCGCGGAAGAGGCGAATCCAGGTCCCGTACGGAAGCTGGAAAGCAGTCGGTTCGTGCGGCTCCTCGAGAGCGTGCAGGTCCCAGTAGTCGCGACGGAGACGGTCACCTGGGTGATCGTCGCCCGGCACCCAGACCAGATCGACGATCGGCGTGTCCATGGAGAAGGCCAGCAGGCCGCCGGGACGCAGCAGTCGGGCCGCCTCCGCGACCGTCCGGTGTGGATCGCCGAAGGTCATCCCGCCGTGGTCACAGAACACGATGTCGAAGCAAGCAGCGGTCAACCCGGTAGACTCGGCGCCGGCATGTACCAGCCGAAAGTCCTGCCCGGCCGCCGTCATCAGGGTGCGCGCGTGTTCGAGCTGGCGTTCTGAGTTGTCCAACGCCGTGACCCGCGCGCCCATCGCGTGCAGCGCGATAGACCACTGCGCCGCACCGCAGCCCAGCTCGAGCACGTCGCGGTCAGCCACCTCGCCGAGCACCCGTAGCTCGGACTCCGGGAGTTGCCAAACCCCCCACGCCGCCCCGCCCGACGCTGTCAGCTGCCCCCCGTGCGTCGCCTGATATTCAGCGGAATGTGCATCCCACAGCTCCCGGTTGCGGGCAGCGTGCCCCGAAACCGCCGACCCATCCACCATGCGAAAAGTGTTCCACAGGGCTTGCGGCATCCGTCGCACACGTGGTGTGACGGCACAACCCGTGTGCGGCACCTCGACGAACTCGGCGAGGCCGAGGCCCGATCAGCGTTTCGCCGCTGAGCTACTACGCGAACTCGACGTCATGCTGCACAAGGCGCTGACCGGACGTTGCGTACCGTCTTCACGGCCAGCCCTGCGATCGGCTCGACCAATCCCGATCGCTGCGACTGGTGTCCGACCGGCGAGCCCTTGGGCTGCGCTTTGCGGCCCCGTGCTTTCACGCGCCCAGCCGTGAGCAGGTGCTGAAGGAAGCCCGTCAGCCGCTGAGGGTCAAGCGCCTGATGTTGAACTGTGCCGATCGCTGGCACCACGTAGGCGCGGACGTAGTCCTCGTCTGAGGCGAGGGTGGTTGGTTTGACACGAGGCACGTGCTCCATGGGATGGCAAATGATCGGAGATGAGCCGCTGAGTGGAGAGCGTCGTTCTTCCTGATGCAGGCTCTCCTGGCAGCCCGAATCAGCCCAGATGCTTGCCCATCCAAGCGTTTCGGCGTCTCGGAGAGGATTCAAGACGCCGGCTCGAAGATGCCGGCGCTTCGGACCCCGGGACAGGTACTGGGTGATTGCCCCGCCGACGCCGGCAGCGACCACGAGCTGCGCCACCTGGGGCAAGCACGCTGAGGGCCACAAGAAGCCTTCCTAGCGGGACCTTCCCCCTTAGCGTGATCGTCATTGGTGTTTGCGCTGCTCAGGGGCGGTTTTCTGGATGGTCTGGTGTATTACCTAAGTCGGTTTATCGGGTGGGCGCGTAGTGGTCGAGGGCGAACAGCTCGTAGAGC
>JBBRYN010000020.1:0-48256 GCA_038237645.1 Mycobacteriales bacterium | reverse complement strand
TGCAGGAGCGGCTGGCCAAGCTGGCTGGTGGCGTCGCCGTCATCAAGGCCGGCGCGGCCACGGAGGTCGAGCTCAAGGAGCGCAAGCACCGCATCGAGGACGCCGTTCGCAACGCGAAGGCTGCCGTCGAGGAGGGCATCGTCGCCGGCGGTGGCGTGGCGCTGCTGCAGGCCGGCGCCAAGGCCTTCGACAAGCTCGACCTCGAAGGCGACGAGGCGACCGGAGCCAACATCGTCCGGGTCGCCCTGGAGGCCCCGCTCAAGCAGATCGCGATCAACGCCGGTCTCGAGGGTGGCGTCGTGGCCGAGAAGGTCCGTGGCCTGGACACCGGTTGGGGCCTCAACGCCGAGACCGGTGAATACGTCGACATGATCAAGGTCGGCATCATCGACCCGGCCAAGGTCACCCGCTCGGCGCTGCAGAACGCCGCCTCCATCGCGGCGCTCTTCCTGACGACGGAGGCCGTCATCGCCGACAAGCCGGAGAAGCAGTCGGCCGGAGCCGGCGCCGGTGCCGGTGGCGGCATGGGGGACATGGACTTCTAGTCCTCGATACGCCGACGACAGGGGCGGTCCCGCTACGGCGGGGCCGCCCCTTCGGCGTCGCCGGACCCTGCGCTGGGCTCCCTGCACGCACCCCGCCATTTCCGGGAGGTAGTCGCTGCCGGGCTGGGGGGGCGACGTCTTCCTGGAACTTGCCGGGGAGGGGAGGCGACCGGATCGGGTCGGATCGGGTCGCCGGCAGTGCCACCAATAGCGGCGTTTGGCTCGACAGGCGAGCGGTGGGCCGACAACCTATACGGCATGGGGCGCGATCTGGTCGTTGGTGACCTGATGCTGGTCCGCAACACCTCTCCGGCGGACTGGATCGTCGAGCGGGTCCGCGACTTCGAACACGGGGTCGGCTCGGTGGTCCCCGAAGGCTTCGAGGCCTATGCGAGGGTTTTTCATCCCGCCTCCCGGCTGGTCGGGGGCCGCGAGGAGCCGGTCACCTGGCGCGAGATCGCCGAAGCCAACGGCCGGGTCGCTCATCCGGGCATGGAGTGGACCGGGATCACCGGATCCTGGAAATTCTTCCACGGTGAATCGCAGCCGGGCATGTGGGATGTCGAGCCGCACGTCGGCTCGCTGCCCGTGGCCCATGCCGCACGGCTGACCACCCTGCTCGCGCCGCACACCAAGACCCCGGACGAGTGCTGGTTCGGGGTGTGGGAGGGCTACGGCGACCTGCTCGTCAGCCGCAAGGTACGCGTGCCGAAGGTGAAGCTGCCCCAACGCGATATGTTCCTGCTGAGTGGAGCGCTGACCGCCGCCACCACGCCACTGGAGGCCTCACCCCTGGGTCAGCTGGCCAATCTGTGGTGGCCGCAGGACCGGGCGTGGTGTGTCGCCAGCGAGATGGACCTGATGACGACGTACGTCGGCGCCGACGCCTCCTGCATCGACGAGCTGCTCGACGACGACGTGCTCGAGGTCATGCCGGTGTCGATCGACCAGCGGGTCAGCTGGGATTCCGATGACGTCAATCCGCCGCCGCGGCGCTGACTACCCGTCGTGGGCATCCTGGTCGACCCGGCTGTCTGGCCGTGGCGGGGCCGGCTGTGGGCGCATCTGGTGAGCGACAGCTCGTACGAGGAGTTGCACGACTTCGCCGGGCAGCTCGGCATGCCGCGGCACGCCTTCCAGGGTGACCATTACGACGTGCCGGCCGCGCTCCGCGAGCAAGCCATCGCCCTGGGGGCCCAACCGGTGGCGGCACGTGAGTTGCTGGCGCGTCTCACCGGCGCCGGGCTGCGTCGCCGGAAGCGGCGTGCAGCGCCGCCAGCTCCCGGCTGAGGTTGGTCCGGGCCGCCGATTCCCAGGACTGGCCGGCGGCCGTACCAAAGAGCCGGGGCAGTTTGAGCAGGCCGCGCAGGACCGCCGCCCGCCCCTCCCGCCAGGTGCCGTCGTCCAGGTGCGCGTATTCCTGCCGTACCGCCGCCGCGTAGCGGTCGTAGCCCGGCGCGGGTCGGGAAAGCACCGCGAGGTCGGCGTCGCACAGCACGGCAGCATCCCGGTCGCCCGCCCCACTCCGGTGGCCGGCGGTGACGCGGACCAGTGCGGCTACCCGGGCCACAGTGGCGGCCGGCAGGCCGGCCGGCCCGAGCTCGGCCTGGGCGAGCGCCGCACTGCGCTCTTCGTTGTCGGCGCGCAGCGGGTCGTACACCGCATCGTGATACCACGCGGCGAGCCTGACCAAATCGGGTGAGTCCGTGTAGGACGCCAGCTCGTCCACAGTGGACAGCACGGCGACGAGGTGGTCCAGCGTGTGGTAGTGGCGGTGGGCCTCGGCGTACCTCGCGATCAGCGCCCGGCCCTGGGCGGCCAGGCCGGCCTCGCCCGCAGCACCGCACCGGTCGGCGCCCGCCCGCCGCAGGGTGACGACCCACTGGGAATGGAGGTCCACAGCCGAAGTATGGCGAGTCGGCAGGCCGCCCGGGCATCATGGGTCGTGTCAACCCAGCGGCGAGAGATCGGGGAGCAGTGACCGCTTCGCGCGGCGGCGAGGCGAGTCGGCTCGGACCGCGGCAGCGCGCCCGCGACGTTCGGCGGCTGGCGGAGGAGCACTTCGACCTGGTCGTCATCGGGGGCGGGGTGACCGGAGCGGGCGCGGCGCTCGATGCCGCCTCCCGAGGGTTGTCCGTCGCGCTGGTCGAGGCTCGTGACTGGGCGGCAGGCACGTCGAGCCGCTCCAGCAAGCTCATTCACGGCGGTCTGCGCTACCTGGAGCAGTACGACTTCCCCCTGGTCCGCGAGGCGTTGAAGGAGCGCGGGCTGCTGATGGGCCGCATCGCGCCCCACCTGGTGCGGCCGGTGCCCTTCCTGCTACCCCTGCAGCGGTGGTGGCAGCGGCCGTACTACGGCGCGGGCATCGCGCTGTACGACCTGCTGGCCAGTGCTCCGGGCATCTCCCGGGGGGTGCCGGTGCACCGGCACCTGTCCCGCTCGGTTGCCCTGCGGCTCATGCCGGGCCTGCGTCCGGAAACCCTGACCGGTGCTATCCAGTACTACGACGGCCAGGTCGACGACGCCCGGCACACGATGTTCCTGGCCCGGACTGCGGCGACCTACGGCGCTGCACTGGTCACGAGCATGCGTGCCACGTCAATGCTCAGGGGCGGCGGCCGGGTCACCGGGGTGCACGTGCGCGACCTGGAGACCGGGACGGAGATCGACGTCCGTGCACGGGCCGTCATCGCTGCGACCGGGGTGTGGGCCAACGACATCGGCCCGATGGTGGGCGCCGAGTCGGGGCTTCGGGTACGCGCCTCCAAGGGGGTGCACCTGATGGTCCCGCGGCCGTGCATCGACGGCGAGACGGGGCTGATCCTGCGCACCGGCACCTCGGTGCTGTTCGTCATCCCGTGGTACCGGCATTGGATCGTCGGCACGACCGACACCGACTGGGATCTGGACCGGGCACACCCCGCGGCCAGCTCGACCGACATCGACTACCTGCTGACCCAGGTCAATCGCGTGCTTGCCCGGCCCCTGCGGCCGACGGACATCGAAGGGGTGTACGCGGGCCTGCGGCCCCTGCTGGCCGGCGAATCCGAGTCGTCGTCGCGGCTGTCCCGCGAGCACGCGGTTGTGCAACCACTGCCGGGGCTGATCGTCGTGGCCGGGGGCAAGTACACGACCTACCGGATCATGGCGCGGGACGCGGTGAACGCCGCCGTACCGAAGGCTCGGCGCAGCCGCACCCAGCGGATCGGGCTGGTCGGCGCCCAGGGCTACCCGGCAGCGCTGGCCGGCCGGCGGTGGACGGCCACGGTGAGCGGCCTGTCGGAGGCCCAGGTGGAGCACCTGCTGGTGCGCTACGGCGGGCTGGTCGACGACCTGGTGACGCTGGTGATCCGCCGGCCGGAGTTGGCCCGGCCGCTGCCCGGCGCACCCGAGACGCTAGCCGCGGAGGTGGTCTACGCCGCGGCGGCGGAGGGTGCCCTGCACCTGGTCGACGTGCTGACCCGGCGGACCCGGGCGTCGATCGAGACGGCAGACCGTGGCCTGGCCGCCGCCGAGCCCGCGGCGGATTTGATGGGCGAGGTGCTCGGGTGGGGCGCGGTGACCAAGGCCAACGAGGTGGCGCACTACCGGGCCAGAATCGCCGCCGAGCGGGAGTCACAGCGTCAGCCCGACGACCGGACCGCCGACGCCGCCCGCCTCGGCGCGCCCGACGTGCGCACCGGCGGTGGCTAGCGCTGGCTGACCTTGTCCGGGTTGAGGATCCCGGCCGGGTCGAAGGCCGCCCGCACGGCGCGGGAGATACGCACACCCACCGGGCCGATCTCGGTGGCCAGCCAGCCGCGCTTGAGCAGGCCGACGCCGTGCTCCCCGGTGACCGTGCCACCGAGATCCAGCCCTAGCCGCATGATGGCGTCGAAGGCACGCCGCCCGCGGTCCAGGGCTGCCTGGTCGCCGTGCGGCACGACGATGTTGGGATGCATGTTGCCGTCACCGGCATGGCCGATGACGCCCACGGTGACGCCGCACTCGACGCCGATCCGCTGCACGCCGTCGAGCAGGCCGGCCAGGCGCGAGCGCGGCACGGCGACGTCGTCGACGATGACGGCGCCGAGCCGCTCCATCGCCGGATAGGCGGCCCGCCTGGCCGCCAGCAGCATCGCCGACTCGCCCGCGTCGGCGGCCTGGACCACCTCGGTGGCACCCGCCACTGTGCAGAGCGCGGCCAGGCCGTCGAGGTCGCCGGCCGCCTGGGACCCGGTGTCGCACTGAGCGAGCAGCAGCGCTGCGGCCGTGGTGTCGAGGCCCATCGGCTGGTAGGCCTCGATCGCCTGCAGGTGGACCCGGTCGATGATCTCCAGCAGGGCCGGCACCGCTCCGGAGGCGATGATGGCGCTCACCGCCGCCCCGGCCGCGGCGGTCGAGGGGAAGACCGCGGCGAGGGTGAGCGCCGCGGCACCGGCCGGCCGCAGCCCCAGGGTGGCCTGGGTGATCACGCCCAGAGTCCCCTCACTCCCGACGACCAGCGCGGTGAGGTCATAGCCGGCGACGCCCTTGACCGTGCGTCGGCCGGTACGCAGCACTTCGCCGGAGGCAAGCACCACCTCGAGCCCGAGCACGTACTGTCCCGTCACGCCGTACTTCACACAGCACAGGCCGCCGGCGTTGGTGGCGATGTTGCCGCCGAGGGTGGAGAACTCCCAGCTCGCCGGGTCGGGCGGGTAGCACAGGCCGTGGTCGGCGACGGCCCGGGAGAGAGTCGCGTTGAGCACGCCGGGCTCGACGACCGCGAGCCGGTCGGCCGCGTTGATCTCGACGATGCGGTCCATCCGCACCATCGACAACACGATGCAACCGTCGATCGCGTTGGCACCCCCGGCCAGCCCGGACCGGGCGCCTTGCGTCACCACGGGCACGGAGTGTGCCGAGGCGACCCGCAGCACCTCCTGCACATGCCGCGTTTCCCGCGGGACAACGGCGACGGCCGGTGTGCCCGCCGCCACCAGGGCGGCCTCGTCCCGGCGGTAGGACTGCAGCAGGTCGGGGTCGGTCACCACCGCCGCGTCGGGCAACCCGCGCCGGAGCGCGTCGACAACGGTCATGACCGCCAGGCTATTGCGTACGGCAGGATGCCCTTCTGTGCAGCGGATCCTGATTGTCGGCAGCGGCGGCGCGGGAAAGTCGACCGCTGCCCGCGAGGTCGGCGCTCGGCTGGGCCTGCCGGTTCTACACCTGGATCGCCACTTCCACCGGCCCGACTGGGTGGAGACGCCGCATGCGGAGTGGGCTGACATGGTCGGTGATCTGGTGGCGGCCGATCGGTGGGTCATGGACGGCAACTACAGCGGCACGATCGACGTGCGCCTGGCCCGGGCCGATGCTGTGGTCCTGCTGGACCTCCCTCGTTCGCTCTGCGTCGTCCGCGTGCTGCGCCGCTGGTGGCGCTATCGGGGGACAACCCGCCCCGACGTGGCCGCGGGTTGCCCCGAGGCTGTCTCGGTGGAGTTCCTGCGGTGGATCTGGACGTATCCGGCACGCTCGCGCCCGAAGGTGCTGGCCGCTGTCGAGCGGGCCGGCATGAGTGATCGGCTCGTCCGCCTCCGGTCGCCGCGGGCCGTCCGCCGGTGGCTCGCGGCGATTGCGCCGGGGTCAGGCGCTGACCCTGGCTAGCCGGGGCACACTCCGCCTCGATGCTCTCCCGCGGGGTGAGCGCCCAGTGTGATTCCGCGCGGCATGCTTGGATTGTCCTTGGACCGTCCAGGACGAGGAGCCCCAGTGAGCGACATCGACATACTCGAAAGCGTGCTCGTCAAGGACCGCGAACTCATCGGCGCGGTCACCCCGGAGCAGTCGATCGCCCCGACGCCGTGTCCGGACTACGACGTGCGCACCATGGTCAACCACCTCGTCGGGTGGAGCCAGGTCTTCGCTGCCGCCGCCAACGGTCGCACCTTCGACGGTGACCCGACCGCCTACGACGGGCCGGAGCCCGCGGCCGACTTCACCGCGATCGCGACGGACATCATCGCCGGCTGGCGCGCCGGCGGCGTCGACCGCCAGGTCGCGATGATGGGCTCCAAGGAGGCCGGCCAGGTGGTGCTGAACATGACCCTGATGGAGTACGTCGCGCACGGGTGCGACCTGGCCAAGGGCGTCGGCCAGGAGCCACCCTTCACCCATGACGAGCTCACCACCGCCTTGGCGCGGGGCCAGGACACCTTGCCTGAGCAATACCGCGGCGCGGGCATGCCGTTCGGCGACATCGTCGAGGTGCCCGACGACGCCCCGGTGCTCCACCGGTTCCTGGGCTTCATGGGACGGCGACCCTGACCGTGCGGATCAGGATCGCGCCGCCGACGGCACCATCACGTTGGACTTCCCGGCCGCCCCCACGGTGGCGATCACCGCGCCGGGGGGTCTGGCCGGCGCCCTTGGCGGGATGCCTCAGGCGACCTTTCGCACCGGCGCCCTCCGGGATCTGGTCGCGGTGTTCGCCGACGAGGCGGCCGTCCGAGCTCTGACCCCCGACCAGGCCGCCCTGCTCCGGCTGACCCGCGAGCACGACGTCCGTGGGTTCACCGTTACCGCCCCGCGGGCCGACCTTGACGCGGGCTACGACTTCGTGTCGCGCTTCTTCGCACCGGGTGACGGCATCCCCGAGGATCACGTCACCGGCAGCGCCCACACCGCGCTCGCTCCCTACTGGGCCGCGCGCCTGGGCCGGAATGGGATGGTCGGCCTGCAAGCCTCGGCCCGCAGCGGCCTGGTTCGAGTGCGTGTCCCGTCGACGACCGGGTGCACCGGACCGGGCGGGCGGTCACGGTCGTCGACGGGACACTGCTGCACACTGCCGGCTGACTCGGAGGGGGTCATCTAGGCCCGCACGGTGCCGCCGTGGTGCAGCGCCGGCAATAAAGAATACGTGCGTGGCAAAAGCTTTGGCGCGCGCCGGGGGACAGTCTCAGCCGGCGAGGATGTCGTCGGCGTCGACGATCGTGTAGGCGTAGCCCTGCTCGGCCAGGAACCGCTGGCGGTGCGCCGCGTAGTCCTGGTCGAGGGTGTCGCGGGAGACCACGGAGTAGAAGTGCGCCGTCTTGCCGTCGATCTTGGGCCGCAGCACCCGGCCCAGCCGCTGTGCCTCCTCCTGCCGTGAGCCGAACGACCCGGAGACCTGGATCGCCACCGACGCCTCGGGCAGGTCGATGGAGAAGTTGGCGACCTTGGACACCACCAGCGTCTGGATCTCACCGGCTCGGAAGGCGTCGTAGAGCCGCTCGCGCTCCTTGTTGGGCGTGGACCCCTGGATCACCGGCGCGGCCAACTCCTCGCCGAGGGTGTCGAGTTGGTCGAGGTAGGCCCCGATCACCAACACCTGGTCGCCGGCGTGCCGCTCCAGCAGCCGGCGCACGACCGGCAGCTTGGTGCGGGCGGTGGCGCCGACCCGGTAGCGGTCCTCGGGCTCGGCGGTGGCGTATGCCATCCGCTCGGCGTCGGTCAGCGTGACCCGCACCTCGGTGCAGTCGGCCGGCGCGATCCAGCCCTGCGCCTCGATGTCGCGCCACGGCGCGTCGTAGCGCTTCGGCCCGATGAGGGAGAACACGTCGCCCTCCCGGCCGTCCTCGCGGATCAGCGTGGCGGTGAGGCCCAGGCGCCGCCGGGACTGCAGGTCGGCGGTCAGCCGGAAGATCGGCGCCGGCAGCAGGTGCACCTCGTCGTAGACGATCAGCCCCCAGTCGCGGGCGCCGAAGACCTCCAGGTGGCGGTATTCGCCCTTCCGCCGGGTGGCCATGATCTGGTAGGTCGCGATGGTCACCGGCCGGATCTCCTTGGTGGCCCCGCTGTACTCCCCGATCTCCTCGGCGGTCAGGGAGGTGCGGGCGATCAACTCGTTGCGCCACTGGTGCGCGGCCACCGTGGAGGTCACCAGGATCAGCGTCGTCGCCTGCGCCTGGGCCATCGCGGCCGCCCCGACGAGCGTCTTGCCGGCGCCGCACGGCAGCACCACGACACCCGAGCCGCCGGCCCAGAAGCCCTCGACCGCCTGCTGCTGGTAGGGCCGCAGCTCCCATCCGTCGGGCCGCAGGGTGATGGCGTGGGCCTCGCCGTCGACGTAGCCCGCCAGATCCTCAGCCGGCCAGCCGGCCTTGAGCAGCGCCTGCTTGAGGTGGCCGCGCTCGCTCGGGTGCACCAGCACGGTGTCGGGCTCGACCCGGGCGCCCAGCATCGGCATGATCTTCTTCTGCCGCAGCACCTCTTCGAGCACTGCCAGGTCGACGGCATGGAGCACCAGGCCGTGCACCGGCGAGGTCTCCAGGCGCAACCGGCCGTACCGCGCCATCGTCTCGGCCACGTCGACCAGCAGGGCGTGCGGGACGGCGTAGCGGCTGTAGCGCATCAGCGCGTCGATCACCTGCTCGGCGTCGTGCCCCGCGGCGCGCGCGTTCCACAGGCCGAGCGGGGTGAGCCGGTAAGTGTGCACGTGCTCGGGTGAGCGCTCCAGCTCGGCGAACGGCGCGATCGCCTGGCGCGCCTCACCCGAGAGCGGATGGTCGATCTCGAGCAGGAGCGTCTTGTCGGACTGCACGATGAGCGGGCCCTCGGTCATGCAGTGCCTCTCGGTGGACGTCGCCGACCGTTCATCCTCCCTCGGGATGGTCCGGTACGACGAATCCAGCGAAGGGGTCGGCGTCGGCCGACGTCACTCGTGACCGGCCAGAACGGCCTCGACCTCGTCATGGCCGGGGCTCTCCCCGAGGTTGGTGTGCTGGTGCCGGCACCAGCCCAGCGGCGTGCTGCCGTGGGTGGCGTCGCGCCGATCGGGGTCGGCGCCCCGGTCCAGCAGGTGCCGAACGCTGCGCGGCCGGCCGTTGTAGGCCGCCTCGTGCAGGGCGGTGGAGCCGCCTGCGTCCATGCCGTCGACGGGTGTTCCGGCGGCGAGCAGCTCGTCGATCACCGCCAGCCGCTCGTGGCCGGCGGCCAGCCGCAGTGCTGCGACCCGCTCGGGCTCAGCCGGGTCGGCCAGGTCGAAGCCGCTCACGTCGCCGGCCGCCGCGGCTTCGCCGAGGTTGCCGATCCGCGCCCCGGCCGCGACCAGGAGATCGAGCACGTCGGTCATGCCGAACACGGCTGCATGCGCCAGCGCGGTGCCACCCGGCACACCGCCGGCCGACGGCGCCGCGATCGCATCCAGATCGGCGCCGCGCTCGATCAGCACCCGGGCCACTTCGCCGTCACCGTAGCTCGCGGCGGTCATCAGCGGCGTCTCCACCGCCCCGGGTCGGCCGTCAGCCGGGGCCCCCGCGTCGAGCAGGGTCCCGACCATGGCGCCGGTGCCCGAGGGGATCGGCGCCAACCCGAGGCGGCGGGCGTCGAAGCGCAGCATCGTAAGGTAGCCGACCGGCTCGGCGCCCTCGGGGTGGTCACACCAGTGCTCCATCGGGGCCGTGGCCAGCCCGGGGTGTTCGGCGAGGAGGGCCAGCAAGCGCTGCGGATCGCAGCTGTTGAAGACCTCCCGGCGCTCGACCTCGCGCTCCAGAGCCGCCCAGTCGGCGAACCCGTGGACCCGGGCGAAGGTGGCCCGGTCGCCGGCCTGAGCCCGCAACTGGTCCAGACCGAGCCGGGGGGGAAGGTCGGGCACGTTGGTCTCCTCCGGAGGCGACCAAGGTTAGCCGACACTCCTACGACCTTCGCGCGACCTACGCCGCCCGGCCGACTAACGGGCCCAGGCGGGCGTGACCCGCGTGCCGTCTGCGGTGACCGCTTCCAGTCCCGCCGTGGTGCTCACCCAGGCGGTCGCACCCGCCGGCCCGGTGTCCACGGTCAGCTCGCTGCCGGCGGGCACCAGGGCGACCTCACCCGGGCCGAGGACGGAGCGGTCCCCGTCGAGGGTCACCCGCAGCTCGCCGTCGAGGACGAGCAGCACCTCCTCGCGGTTCGGCCGGTGGGCAACGCCTCGGGTGTCCGGCGGGACCTCGAGGCGCCATGCGCACAGCTCGCTGCTGCCGCGGGACGGCGCGACGTAGGAGACGAAGCGGCTGCCGTGCGTGCTGAACGTGACGGCGTCGCGGGTGCGGAAGACGGGCACGGTCGGCCCCCTCAGGTAGTCAAGGTGATTGACCATATAGTCAAGCATCTTGACTGGTATGTCAAGCTGACCGGATGGACGACTGGCAGGCGGCTGCCGGCGTGCTGAAGCTCGCCGGCCAACTGGTCGATGACATCCAGCAGGGCCTGGCGCAGCGCGGGTTCGGTGATGTGCGGCCGGCGCACGGCTTCGCCTTCGTACGCTTGAGCTCAGGAGACGCCACGACGGCGGATGTCGCCGCGCACCTCGGCGTCACCAAGCAGGCGGCGAGTCAGCTCGTCGAGTCCCTCGTGACACGCGGCTACGTCACCCGCGCGGCCGATCCCCGCGACGGCCGGGCGCGGCTGGTGGTCCTCACCGGGCGCGGACGTGCCTGCACCGAGGCCGCCGAGGCCGCCGCGGCCGAAGTGGTCGAGGGCTGGCGGGACCGGCTCGGGCCACGGAAGTTCGGCGCCCTGCAGGCGGCCCTGAGCATTCTCGTGGAGCCGGGGCCGTTGCGCCCGTCCTGGTGACGGCCCCGAAGCGGGCCGCGGTCACGGGGTTTCGATGCGGGCGGCAGAGGTGATCCGGTGCAGCGCGAGGGTGTGCAGGGTGGCCGTCTGCTCGTCCTCGGCCCGCAGGAAGCCGCCGCCCACCGACAGCGGCCGCAGCACCCGGGCCGTAGCGTTGCCAGCACTGTCTACATAGGATAGCCAAACCTGCCAGCGGTCCCGAGCCGCCCGCTGCAGCAGGTCCAGTGTCGCTGCTGTGGTGACCCCGGGCAGCATTGTCGTGGTCACGGGCGAGCGGCGGGCCGCGCGGGCAGCCCGGTCGCCGGCCCGCAGCGAGGTGACCGCGGCAGCGAGCTGGTCGTCGGACGGCTTCGGCGGCGTCATCGGGCGGCGTACGCCATAGCGCCGTTTCGGGGCCCGCCGAAGCTCGTCCATCGCGACCACGACAGCGCCTTCGGCCGATTCCTGCATCGGCGCGTAGCCGGCTGCGCGCAGGACGTCGAGCAGCTCCCGGGTGCGCACCGGGGATACCACGACCGTCGGGGCCAACCGGCGCAGCCGCAGGCCAGCGGTCTCGCGGTCGTTGACGAGCTGGTCGAGCAGCGCCTCGTCGTCACAGCGGAGGTAGGACTGCATCGCGCCGGTACGCAGGCCGCCGTGCCGCCGGGCGACGTCGTCGACGAGGTAGGTCAGCGCCTGCGGCACCGGGGTGCGCGACCTGCTGCGGAACAGCTCGTGCAGCTCCCCGGCCGAGCGGCCGCCGTCGAGTGCCCGTCGGACGGACTGCGCGGTGATCCGGTAGACGGTGGCGCCACCGGATGACTCCACATCGGCCACCTGCGCGAGTTCGTGCGCCAGGCCCGGCTCCAGGGGCCCCGGGGCGATGGCGGTCAGATCGGCCTGCAGCAGCACCTCGGACAGCGGCGAGGGCAGTCGAGCAGCCAGCGACGTGGCGGCGTCCCGGCCGTTCTGGCCGCGCAGCAGGGCGAGGCCGTGTGACGTCATGGCCCCGCGGCCGGTGATCCCGAGGAGCTCAGCCTCGGCCAGCGCCCACCTGGCCACGTCGTCGCGCAACCGGCCACCCCGCCGCGGGGCCTGCCAGGCCAGCCAGGCGATCAGCGATTCCGGCCGCGGTGCGGCGCCGGACGGCTGCTCGGCGAGGGCCTCCAGGACGCGGCGCCGGGCAAGCGGGGCGTCCGCGCGGGCCACGTCGTCGGACAGCGGCGCCAGGACGCGGTCCCGCTCGTCGCGGGAGCCGGCCAGGCCCGGCTGCCGTGGCATCTCCAGCCAAGCGGTTGCCAACCGCACCCATCGCTGCTCCGGCGGCAGGGCCGACCACGTGTCGTAGGCCTGGGTCGGCAACCAGTCCCGGAGCGGGTCCGGGGTCGCGTCGAACAGGCCGGCCTGGCCGACCGTCTCGAGCAGCAACGCCAGGACAGGCTGCTCGACGTCAAGCAGGCGAGCCAGCCGGCGAAGGTCGCGAACGCCGATCCCACCGGTGCGCAGCACACTGGGCGGGGTTTCGGCGCAGGAATCCAGCAGGACCGCGACCAGCCGCAGCGCCTCGAGCGCCTGCCCCGCGCCGGTGGCATCGACCAGGGATGGCGGGAGCTGCGTGGGATCAAGCGGCGGTGGCCGGCTGGACACCTCGCCGAGCGGGCGGTCAGACCGCAGGGCGAGGCCGACCTCCCGCGGCAACTCGACCGTGCCGCTGTCCACCCGGGCCAGCAGCCCACGGGCGATCAGCGCGGCGACCGGTGAGCCCGCGCGGATCTGGGCGGCGCCGACCGGCGGACCGGCCGCCAGCCGGTGGAGGACTTCACCCTCGGCCCCATCGAGCCCGTCGAGCCCGTCGAGCGGCAGGCCCGCCGGGAGACCGAGTGTGGCCGCCGGCCGGCCCAGCCCGGCGGGGTAGGTCAGCACCTGCGGGACCGGCCCGACGACGTGCAGGGCGTCGTCGGCGCCCCACGCCAGCGCCAGCTCGCGGAGCACGTCGATGCCGCGGCTGGCATCGGCACCGACGAGCCGGTCGACCTCCTTCAGCGAGACGGTGGCCGGACCCAGCAGCACCAGCGCCTCGAGCACCGTGAGCGTGAAGGCGTCGAGCTGTTCCAGCGCCCGCATCACCGACAGCCGCACCGTCGCCCGACTGGCCAGGACGCCGAGATCACCCGGACCAGGGACGGCCAGGTCGGGGCGGCGCCGCAGCAGGGCGACCAACGCGTCGTCGGACCGCCCGCGCAGCCAATCGGAGAGGGTCATCGGCTCCACGCTAGCTGCCGGATGGGGCACACTGAGTTGTAGCGGCGGCCCAACCTAACGCAGAGCGACAGCCCACCCAATAGCGGAGGGAAGCAGCATGAGCAACGCCGACAAGCACCCGGAGCACGTCGAGCCGAGCTGGCCCACCGAGGGCGCCGACCGGCCGGTGACCGAGCTGGCGGCCGAGCACCAGGGCGCTGACTCGCCGTTCGGCGACGACATCTCGCTGCCGGCCCCCCTGGAGCGGCGCGGCCGGCATTACGTCGTCCGGCCACCCGGCACCGAGCGGCACGACACCGACTTCGGCGGCGACGAAGCGTTGTAAGAGGGTCCGATGACCGCGACCGCACCCCTGTTGTCGTACTCCGCCGGGACCTCGCCCGTCCCGCTCCTCGGTGAGACAATCGGCGCAAATCTGGACCGCATCGTGGCCAACCACCGTGCCCGCGAGGCGCTGGTCGACTGCTCGACCGGCCGGCGCTGGACCTACGACGCCTTCGGTGACGCCGTCGACACCGTCGCCCGGGGCCTGCTCGATCTCGGTGTGGAGAAGGGCGACCGGGTCGGCATCTGGGCGCCCAACTGTCCGGAGTGGACCTTCTTGCAGTACGGCACTGCCAAGATCGGCGCCATCCTGGTCAACATCAACCCGGCCTACCGGACGCACGAGCTGGCATACGTGCTCGGGCAGGCGGGGGTGCGGCTGCTCGTCTCCGCCAGGTCCTTCAAGACCAGCGACTACCGGGCGATGGTGGGCGAGGTGGTCGCCGACTGCCCGGCCCTCGAAGGCGTGCTGTTCCTCGGCTCGCAGGAGTGGCGCGAGCTGCTCTCGCGCGGCGACTCCGTGCCGATGCACCGCCTGCACGCGATCGAGGCGACGCTCGGCCCGGACGACCCCATCAACATCCAGTACACCTCGGGCACGACCGGCTTCCCCAAGGGAGCGACACTGTCGCACCACAACATCGTGAACAACGGGTTCTTCGTCGGCGAGTTGTGCGGCTACACGGAGGCCGATCGGGTCTGCATCCCGGTGCCGTTCTACCACTGCTTCGGCATGGTGATGGGCAACCTCGGCGCCACCACGCACGGCTCCTGCATGGTGATCCCGGCCCCGGGTTTCGACCCGGCGGCGACGCTGAGGGCGGTGGCCGACGAGCGGTGCACGTCGCTGTACGGCGTGCCGACGATGTTCATCGCCGAGCTTGCCGAGCCCGACTTCGCCTCCTACAACCTGTCCAGCCTGCGTACGGGCATCATGGCCGGATCGCCCTGCCCGGCGGAGGTGATGAAGCGGGTGGTGGCCGACCTGGGGATGACCGAGGTGACGATCTGCTACGGCATGACGGAGACCTCACCGGTGTCGACGCAGACCCGGGCCGACGACGACCTGGAGCGCCGCGTCGCCACGGTCGGCCGGGTGCACCCCCACGTCGAGGTCAAGGTCGTCGATCCCGACTCCGGGCTGACGGTGCCCCGCGGGTCACCCGGTGAGCTGTGCACCCGCGGCTACTCCGTGATGCTGGGTTACTGGCAGCAGCCGGACCGCACCGCCGAGGCGATCGACGCGGCGCGCTGGATGCACACCGGCGACCTCGCGGTGATGGACGACGCCGGCTACGTCAAAGTGGTCGGCCGGATCAAGGACCTGGTGATCCGCGGGGGAGAAAACATCTATCCCCGCGAGGTCGAGGAATTCCTCTACGGCCATCCCGACATCGCCGACGTGCAGGTCATCGGCGTGCCCGACGAGCACTACGGCGAGGAGCTCATGGCGTGGGTGCGGCTGCGTGAAGGCGTGCCGACGCTGACCACCGGGCAGCTCCGGGAGTTCTGCGCCGGCCGGCTGGCGCACTACAAGGTGCCGAGGTACTTGCACGTCGTCTCCGAGTTCCCGATGACCGTCACCGGCAAGGTGCGCAAGGCTCAGATGCGGGCCGACGCGGTGGACATCCTCGGGCTGCAGGGCGCGGCCGCGGTGCGCAACGCCTGATCCGTACGCTTGCCCGGTGGGTGCAATCGACAGGGACCTGAGCCGGCGGCTGGCTGCCCTCGACGACCGGCTTCGGGCGCTGGGCAGCGTGCTGGTGGCCTTCTCGGGCGGCGCCGACTCGGCGTTCCTGCTGGCAGCGGCCGCTCGCGCGCTCGGATCGGCCCGCGTCGTCGCCGCGACGGCGGTCTCCGCGAGCTTGCCGGCCGCCGAGGCAGAGCACGCCGGCAGCTTCACCCGGCTGCTCGGGGTGGCCCACGAGTTTCCCCGTACCGACGAGATGAGCCGGCGAGGCTATCGGGCGAATGCCGGTGACCGGTGCTACTTCTGCAAGGCCGAGTTGCTCGACGTGCTCGGGCCGGTGGCGCAGCGGCTGGGCCTGTCCCACATCGCCACGGGTACGAACGCCGACGACGCGGTGGCCGGCTTCCGCCCCGGCATCCGCGCCGCGGCCGAGCGGGGGGCCGTGACGCCGTTGCGGGACGCGGGGCTGACCAAGGCACAGGTGCGGGCCGCCTCCCGAGCCTGGGGTCTGCCGACGTGGGACAAGCCCGCCGCCGCCTGCCTGTCGAGCCGGGTGGCCTACGGCATCGAGATCAGTCCGGCCCGGCTGGCCCGGGTGGAGGCCGCCGAGGTGGCGCTGCGCGCTGCCCTGATGCACGCCGGAATTCCCGTCCGCGACCTGCGCGTGCGCGACCTGGGCCCGGATGGCGCGCGGGTCGAGGTCGACGCCGCGGTCACCGGTCTGCTGGCTGACCGCCCCGACCTGCTGGCGGCCGTCGCCGGCTTTCCCGGGGTGAGCCTCGACCCGCGCGGCTTCCGCTCCGGCTCGATGAACGAACTGCTCGCCGATCCGGCCCGTAGGCGCTAATCCGGTCCGCGATTATGCCGCGAATTTGCAATGGCGGCATCAGCGATGCGGCCGTAGCCTGATATTTTCGCGTTCTCCCACACTTTGAGGTCACAGTGCCCACCGGCAAGGTCAAATGGTTCGACGTCGTCAAGGGATTCGGTTTCCTGTCCCGGGACGACGGTGGCGACGTGTTCGTGCACAAGGGCGCGCTGCCGACCGGGGTGACCGAGCTCAAGCCCGGTTCGAGAGTGGAGTTCGGGGTGGCGGCGGGCAAGCGGGGGGAGCAGGCACTGTCGGTCCGTATGCTGCCGGCCCCCCCGTCGCTGCAGGAGGCGGCCCGGCGGCCGGCCGAGGAGCTGCACGGGCTGGTCGAGGACATGATCAAGGTCATCGAGGCCAAGGTGCAGCCGGATCTGCGGCGGGGCCGCTATCCCGACCGCAAGGCGGCCCGCCAGGTCGCCGAGATGGTGCACGCGGTCGCCCGCGAGCTGGAGTCCTGACCCCCACTCGGGCCGCGCTGCCCTACCGGTGGTGGTGCTGCTTCGAGCTGGCCTGGGAGGCGCACCGCGCCGGCAGCGTGCCGGTCGGCGCGGTGATCCTTGACCCCGCGGGCAAGGTCGTGTCCACCGGCCGCAACCGGTCGTGGGAACGCGATCCGCCTGCGGGGCAGGTGGCCGACAGCTACCTCGCCCACGCAGAAGTCAACGCGTTGCTGCGGCTGCCGCCCGGCGACTACGAACAGCACGTCCTCTACACGACGCTGGAGCCCTGCCTGCTCTGCACTGCTGCGCTGATCCACTGCCACGTCGGCGAGGTGCGCTACGCCGCAACCGATCACCTGTGGCACGGCATCGAGCGGCTGCCGGAGGTCAACGAGCACATCGCGCGTCGATGGCCGGCGCGGACGGGCCCGCTGGCCGGGCCGTTCGCCGTCTGGGCCGCCGTGCTGCCGCTGCTTTGGACCCTGAGGCGTTCCCCGGACGGAGTCGTGGTGGCCGCCTACCGGCAGCACGCCGCCGCCGTGCTCGACCTGGCCCGCGACCTGCAGTGCACCCGGCCGTCCGTGCTGGAGCAGGATTCGCTGCCGGATGCGCTGTGCAGCCTGTGGCCGCGACTCCTGGCAGCCGCCGCCCCGGGCTGATCGCCGCGCCGGAAATTCGACCGAGCACTCGCCAGATTTCTCGACGTGCGCCTCCCGACGGGTCTCTGCCGCGCGCTCAGCGGGACAGGAACTCCTCGACGGCCGTCGCGAGGGCGACCGGCGTCTCGAGCATCGGGTAGTGGCCGGCGTTGGCTACCACCTGGAGTTCGGCTTCGGGATAGGCCTGCATCAGCGTCTGCTCCATCAGCGCCGCCGACAGCGCCGGGTCGTGCTCGCCGACGACGACCAGGACCGGCGTCCGGTTGCCCTCGACCTGCTCGGCGAAGTCGCCCCTGCCCCACGGCTCGAGGTAGCCGCCGAATGCCTCGACCGTGGAGTTGTCCAGCGAGTGCTGCACGATGCGGTTGACGAAGGTGGGCGTGAGCCGGTTGCCGGTGGTGAAGTCCACGATCGCGTAACGGTTGTCGCGGTTGCCGGCCGCGCCGGCGAACAGCGCCCAGCCCTCGTCGTCGAAGGGGAAGCCGTTGGCGGGTATGGAGTTGAGTACGACGAGGCGGCGGACCCGGGCGGGTGCGTCGACGAGCACCCGTTGCGCGGCCTTGCCGCTCATCGAGTGCCCGATGACGGAGAACGTCTCCCAGCCGAGCGCGTCGGCCAGCGCGATCGTGTCGGCGGCGACTTCCTCCATCGTGTGCTCACCGCCGAGGCCGCGGCTGCCGCCGTAGCCGCGCAGGTCCATGAAGGCGTAACTGAACCGCGAGCCGTCCAGGTAGTCCGGAAAGGACCCCCATCCCCGGGCCGAGCCGAACCAGCCGTGCAGCACGACCACCCCGTGCTCGCCCGTGCCCGACCGTACGTGTGAGTTGGCCATCGTTAGCTCCTCTGAAGCTGGGTGGGACCTGTCACCGAACGCTGAATACCCAGCGATCGCGCTGCAGCACGCGGCTGCCGTCGGTGTCGACGGTGACGACCTCGACCGTCACTCCCGGCCGCACCGCGACGAGCCGGAAGGTGCGTGAGCGGCGTTGCAGCGGGCTGGCCGTCCCGCTGTCGACCAGGACGATCCACGGCCGCTCGGCCACCGCCTTGCCGACGTCGACGGTGATGTTGCTGCGCCCGGGGATCTTGAGTACGGCGGCCGGCGGGGCGTGCGTGGCGCATGCCCTGCCCGTGGGGCACCAGCGGGTGGCCTGTGCCTGGACCGTTCGGGTGCCCGCCTTCAGCGACACGGTGGGCGGTGCGTCCCGACCGCAGCCGCCGAGCAGCAGGGCGGTCGCCGTGATCGTGACGGCCGCGGCTGAGCTGGCGACACGGCTGGCGATCACGCCTGCGAAGGTATCTCGGCCGGTCGCCGGTGTGGCTGGGCGAGGGTGCGCACCGACACCGCGATCCAGAGCACCATGGCGGCCAGGCCGACCGCCGGGACCAGGAACCCCCACCGGGAGCCGAACGGGATCAGGCCGATCGCCCCGCCGAACACCCAGGCCAACTGCAGCACCGTCTCGGACCGGGCGAACGCCGAGCTCCGGACGTCCTCGGCGACCTCCTGCTGCACGACGGCGTCCAGCGCCAGCTTGGCGAGGCTGTTGCACAGGCCGGCGAGCAGTGCCAGGACGGCCACCGGCCCCAGCCCGGGCACCGTGATGGCGAGCACGCATCCCACGGCGGCCAGCGCCAGCAGGAGCAACTGCAGGGTGTGCGGCCGGCGCAGCCTCGCCCGGGCGCCGATGGCGGTGCCGCTGAAGCTGCCGATCGCCGCCGCGGCCACCACGGCGCCGAGGGCCAGCCCGCTGTTGGTCCCGGCGTGCTTGGTGCGCAGCAGGAAAGCAAGGAACAGCGTCAGGAAGCCCGACAGCGCGCGCAGGCTGGCCGAGGCTCGCAATGCGACGACCACCGCCCGGCCGAGGGTGACCCGAGGCAGCAGCGGCCGGCGGCCGGAGCTCAGCCGTACCGGCTTCTCACCCTGGTCGGAATCGACCCGGGCCGGCAGCCGCAAGGCGAGCACCATGGCCGCCAGGAACGCGAAGGATGCCGCCCGCAGCGGCCACCCCGGGCCGAGTTGCGCCAGGCCGACACCCACGGGCACGGCGATCGAGGCGCAGATGATCCCGGCCAGCGACAGCCGGGAGTTGGCCGCCACGAGACTCACCCCTGGTGGCAGCAGGCGGGGCACCGCGGCACTGCGGGCGACACTGTAGGCCTTGGACATCACCAGCACGCCGAAGGCAGCCGGATACAGCGCCAGGCCGTGCAGCGAGCCGGCCATCACCCAGGCGAGGAACGCGCGGGCCAGCATGGTCGTGGCCAGCGCGTACCGACGGCCGTGCTGAAACCGGTCCAGCATGGGGCCGACGACGGGAGCCAGCAGGGCGAAGGGGGCCATGGTGACCAGCAGGTAGAGGGCGACCCTCGGCCGCGCCTCGCCGACCGGCACGGAGAAGAACAGCGTGCCGGCGAGCCCGACCGCGACCAGGGCGTCGCCGACACCGTTGACACCGTGCAGGTCGATCAGCCGGGACAGCCCCGACTGGTCGGCCCCCTGCGCGCCCACCGCGCGCCGGACCAGTCGCCAGCAGGCCGCGGTGCCCCGCTGCACGCCCCGGCCGCCCGTCGCCAGGCGTGCTCGTGCGGTCCCGGCGATCGACCGCAGGTCTGCCACGGCGAACAGTGTCGCATCGGATCGCAGCGCGCAGCGACGCCCGCACGGGGAATGCGCAACAATGCGGGTATGCCCACCACCACCGCAGTACGGTCGACGGCGCGCGCGCCCGACGCCGCTTGTGCCGCAGCCGCCGACCTCGCCGGTGCGGCGGCAGCGGAGGTCGCCGAGGGACCGCTGGGGGAGCATGTGGCCGTGGTCGCCGAGGGCGATCGACTGGTGACCCACTATTTCGTCGCAGGTGAGCGCGGCTACATCGGCTGGCGATGGGCGGTCACGGTCGCCCGCGCGCCCCGCGCCAAGGACGTCACCGTGTGCGAGCTGGCTCTGGTGCCCGGCCCCGAGGGGTTGCTCGCGCCGGAGTGGCTGCCCTGGAGCGAGCGACTGCGCCCGGGTGACCTCGGCGTGGGAGACATGCTCCCGACCGCGATCGACGATGACCGGCTGGTGCCGGGATACACCGCGATGGAGGATCCGGTCGACACGGCGTTCCTCGCCGACCTCGAGGACCCCTTCCTCCGCAGGCCGCGGGTGATGTCGCGGCTCGGCCGGCTCGAAGCGGCCGAACGCTGGTACGAAGGCGACCGTGGTCCCGATGCGCCGATCGCCAAGTCGGCACCGGCACGTTGCGGCACCTGCGGCTTCTACTTGCAACTGACCGGGTCGCTGAGCGCGGTGTTCGGGGTGTGCGGCAACGAGTTCGCCCCCGACGACGCGATGGTGGTGTCGGCCGATCACGGATGCGGTGCGCACTCGGAGGCACTGGTGGAGGCATCGGCTCTCCCCGAGCCCGGGCCGGCGATGGACGACGCCGAGATCGAACTGGTCACGATCTCACCGGCGGCGGCCGTGGAGGACGCCGATTCCGAGTCGCTCGGCCACAGCTGAGCACCGTGCCTGACCCCTTCGACACGGCAGGGACGAGGGACCGCGTCCTCGACACCTGGGCTGCCTCGGCCGAGCGCTTCCGCGAGGACGCCAACGCGGAGGAGGATCTCACCCTCGGCGGCTACCGGGACCGGCTGCTCGTCGAGCTTGCGCAGAACGCCGCCGACGCGGCTGCCAAGGCCGGGGTTCGGGGGGTGCTGCGCCTGCGGATGGTCGACGGCTGCCTGCGGGCGGCGAACACCGGCGCCGCACTGGACCCCGCCGGGGTGTCCGCGCTGGCCTCCCTGCGGGCTTCGGCGAAGCGCGACGGTGCCACGGTGGGCCGATTCGGCGTGGGATTCGCCGCCGTGCTCGCCGTCACCGACGCGCCCGAGATCGCCAGCCGGGACGGTGGCGTGCGGTTCAGCGCCGCCGAGACCCGGCAGGAGGTGGCCGGGATACCCGGCCTGGCCGGCGAGGTCGCCCGCCGCGGCGGGGCCGTGCCGGTGCTCCGGCTGCCCAGGCCGCTGGCCGACTCGCCGCCGGAGGGCTTCGCCACCGAGGTTCGCCTGCCGCTGCGACCGGCCGCCACACCGGTCGTGCAGGCCGCCCTCGATTCACTCGACGCGTCGATCCTGCTCGCGCTGCCGGCGCTGGCCAGGATCGAGCTCGACGGCCGGGTCATCGAGCGCAGCGGTGGCGACCGCGACGTCGTGGTGATCACGGATCAGGGTGTGGGCACCGCCTGGCGGGTGCTTCGCGCCGAGGGCATCCTTCCGCCGGAGTTGCTGGCCGACCGGCCGATCGAGGAGCGGGAGCACCCGGCCTGGTCCGTTCTCTGGGCCGTACCGGAGACCGGGCTGGCCGCGCCGCAAGTGGTGTATGCACCGACGCCGAGCGACGAGCCGCTGTCGCTGCCTGCCCGGCTGATCTCGAGCTTCCCGCTGGGCACCGACCGCCGCCACGTCGCACCGGGCCCGCTCACCGACTGGCTGGTCCAGCGCGCGGCCGAGGTCTACGTCGACCTGGTGCGGGTGCTGGCCGGCAGCTCGGCCGGCTCGGAACCAGCGCCGGCCGACACGGCCGGCCCGGAGTGCCTGGCCGCGCTACGGCTGGTGCCGCAGCCGGGTCTGGCCGCGGCTCCGCTCGACGCGGCCCTCTGCTCGGCGGTGCTGACCCGGCTGCGCGCCGCGGACTGGCTGCCCGGGGGGATCGCCCCGTTGGCGGCCCGTGTCCTGCCGATCGGACTGGACGCCGCCGCGCCGTTGCTGCACGACGTCATTCCGGGTCTGCTGCCGGCGGCGTGGTCCACCCGCACGGCGCAGCGCCCGCTGCAGGCACTCGGTGTGCGCCGGCTCGGCGCTGCCGAGATCGTGGAGGCGGTGGCCGGTGTCGCCCGCCCGCCGCGCTGGTGGCAGGATCTCTACGCGGCGCTGGCGGACGTGCCGGACCGCGAAGCCCTGGCCGGGCTGCCCGTGCCGCTCGCCGACGGGCGGCTGGTGACCGGGCCGCGCGGGGTGCTGCTGCCCGAGCCCGGCTTCGCGGTGCCCGGCCTGGCTGCGCTGGATGTTCGGCTCGTGCATCCCGACGCCATCCATCCGCTGCTCGAGCGCCTCGGTGGGCGCCCGGCCTCGGCGCTGTCGGTGCTGTCGGACGAGCGGGTGCGGGCCCAAGTGGCGGATCAGGTGGAGCAGACCTTCGACAGCCGGGCCGCCGCCGGGCCCGGTGACGCCGATGCGGCAGCGCTCAGCGAGGCGGTATTGGCCCTGGTGGCTGCGGCCGGCATCGGCCCCGGGCGGCTGCCCTGGCTGGCCGATCTGCCGCTGCCGGCCGACGATGGGGAGCTCTACCCGGCGGGGGAGCTGCTGCTGCCCGGCTCGGTACTGGCTTCGGTCATGGCCGCCGACGCACCGTTCGGCACGGCGGCGCCGGAGCTGGTCCAGCGGTGGGGTGCCGAGGTGCTTGCTGCGGTCGGCGTACTCGAGTCGTTCGCCGTGCTGCACGTGCCTGATGTCGACTCGGCCGAACACGACCTCGACGGCGAGCAGCGCTATCTCGACGACGTGCTGGGTGACCCGCCGGCGATGCTCGAGGAGTTGACCGCGGTGCGCGACCTCGAGTTCGTCGCTGCGCAGTCCTGGGACGCCGCGCTCGGCCTGCTCGCCACCGTGCCGCTGCGCGCAGCCATCACGACCGACGCGGTGGTCGGCCCCGGCGGGCGCCGGGTGCCCTCCTACACCCGCTGGTGGCTGGCCCGGCACCGGGTGCTCGCCGGCCGCCGCCCACGCGACCTGCGGGTGCGCACCGCCGGGGAGCTGGCCGGCCTGTACGACGCAGCCCCGGGCGCCGACGCCGAGCTGCAGCGGCTGCTGGGCTGCCGTACCAGTCTCGACGAGGTGCTGGCCGACGCCGACGGCGCGCTGGACCTGCTGGACCGGCTCGGCAACCCGGATCGCCGATGCCCGCCGGCCGTGCTTCGGGTCGCCTACCGGCGGCTGGCAGCGGTCGTGCCGGACGCCGAGCCGCCCACCGAGGTCCGTGTCGCACCCGACCTGGTCGTCCCCGCCGCGGACGCCGTCGTCCTCGACATGCCCTATGCCTTGCCGCTGCTCGGCCCGCTGCATCCGATCCCGGGTGGCCGACCGGTGGCCGAGCTGCTGGACCTGCCGCTGGCCTCCGAGCTCAGCCGGGGGACGCCGGACGGCGATGTGGCCAGCGAGCAGCCGTGGTCGGTTGTCGAGGGCGTAGCGCTGGCTGCCGCCCGGCTGGCCGGCGACCCACCGGATGCCGCCGTGGTCCGGCGCCACGGGCTGACGGTCAACGGCGTCCCGGTCGACTGGTGGCCGGTGGGCTCGGCCGACCACGTTGATGCCTCGGCCGGTGCCGATGCCCTGGGTCGCGCACTGGCCTGGCGGATGGGCCGCTGGGACCTGCGAGCCGCGGCCGTCGAAGCCCTGGCCGCCGCGCCCGCCGAACGGCAGCGACTCCGAGCCGAGGACGCCGCCGGGTAGTCATCCGAACGGTGGCGGCAGTTCCTCGGCCGGCGGCACTTCCCCCCGTCGCAGGGCCGCGCGTCGCCGCCGGCAGACGTACACACCGAGCAGGCCGAGCAGGAAGCCGCACGCGCAGGTGGGCACCCACCAGAGGTGGCCGGCGGCCCGCAGCCTGGTCAGGTCGGCCAGCGTCACCACCAGGGCCACGGCCCACAACGCCGTGCCCGCGGTGACGACCCGCACCGCGTCGACGTCGAGCGGCTTCGGGTCGGCCCGGCGAGCGGTGCGCACGGGTCAAGGTTAACCGGGTGCCCCTGGCGACCGGTCCGGACCAGAAATGGCATTCAATTAGCGTGGCTAATGAGCTATGCTAACGATATGCCGACGGCCACGCGCACGGACACCGAGTTGGCGAGCGGGCTGCGCATGTCGGTCATGCGGCTGGCCCGCCGGCTGCGGTCTCACCGGCTCGACTCGGGCCTGTCGCTGACCCAGCTGAGCGTCCTCGGCACCCTGCACCGGCACGGCGCCATGTCGCCGGGCGAGCTCGCCGAGCACGAGAAGGTGCAGCCCCCCTCGATCACCCGGGTGCTGGCGGTGCTCGAGGGCCGAGGCCTCACGACGCGTGCCCCGCACCCCACCGACGGCCGCCAGCAGATCGTGACGCTGTCGCCGGCTGGGCAGTCATTGCTTCGGGAGGATCGCCGCCAGCGGACCGCCTGGCTGGCGCGGCAGCTCACCGGGCTGACCGCCGAGGAGCGCGCCCTGGTGCGTGCCGCACTCCCCGTCCTCGAGCGGCTCGGAGAGCTGTGAGCCCGACCTTCCGCTCCCTGCGCATCAGGAACTACCGGCTGTTCGCCGCGGGCCAGATCGTCTCGAACACCGGCACCTGGATGCAGCGCGTCGCCCAGGACTGGCTGGTGCTGCAGCTCACGCACAACAACGCGACCGCCCTGGGCATCACCACCGGGCTGCAGTTCCTCCCCATGCTGTTGTTCGGGCTCTGGGGCGGGTTGTTCGCCGACCGCTATCCCAAGCGCAGGCTGCTCCTCGCCACGCAATCGACCATGGGCCTGCAGGCCGTCGCCCTCGGCGTCCTCGCGATCACCCACCTGGCGACCGTCTGGCACGTCTACGCGCTGGCCTTCGTCCTCGGCCTCGTCACCGCCCTCGACAACCCCGCCCGGCAGTCCTTCGCGGTCGAGATCGTCGGCAAGGCGGATCTGCCCAACGCGGTGGGCCTCAACAGCGCGACCTTCCATGCGGCTCGGGTCGTCGGTCCGGCGCTGGCCGGCCTGCTGATCAACCTGGTCGGGACCGGTCCGGTCTTCCTGATCAACGGCGTCTCCTACCTCGCCGTCCTGGCCGGCCTGTACTCCATGCGCGAGGCCGAGCTGAACCCGTCCCGGCCGGTCGAGCGCGGCCGGGGCCAGCTGATCGAGGGTCTGCGCTACGTCCGGCGCCGGCGTGATCTGCTGTTGCCGATCGTCGTCGTCGGCATCGTCGGCACCTTCGGGATGAACTTCCAGATGACCATGGCGCTGATGGCCAAGTCGGTGTTCGGCAAGGGCGCCGGGGCCTACGGCCTGCTCGGTACGGCGCTGGCCGTCGGATCGCTGTCGGGTGCGCTGTTCGCGGCGAGCCGGGCCCGGCCCGGCCGGCGACTACTGGTCGGCGCGGCCATCGTCTTCGGCCTGCTCGAGGTCGTCTGCGGCCTGATGCCGTCCTACGTCAGTTTCATGGCGTTGCTGGTGCCCACGGGTCTGGTGCTGATCATCCTCAACACCACGGCCAACGCCACCGTGCAGATGGGTGCCGGCTCCCGGATGCGGGGCCGGGTGATGGCGCTGTACATGACCGTGTTGCTGGGCGGCACGCCGATCGGGGCGCCGGTGATCGGCTGGCTGGCAGACGTCGCCGGTCCGCGCTGGAGCCTGCTCGGCGGCGGCCTGATCTCGGCGGTCGGCTCGGCCGTCGCCGCGCTCGTCCTGGGCGGGGCTCCGGTGCGCCTGCTGATGTGGCGCCGGCACCCGCCGGTCGAGCAGGCCGCGACGGAAGAGGCGGCCGGGCAGCAGGCCTACGACGACGCCCGGTCGGCCTGACAGACTGACGGAATGGACACCGGCCGCTACCTTGACCTCCTGCGCACCGACGGCGACCTGCTGGCCGCAGCGGCGCGCCGCGACCTCGACGCCGAGGTGCCGCCGTGTCCCGGCTGGCGGGTACGCGACGTGGTCGAGCACACGGCCGAGGTCTACGAGCACAAGCTGGCCTGCATCGAGCTGAGCGCCAAACCCGACCCCTGGCCGCCGGCCTGGCCGGCCGACCGGGACCCCGTCGAGTGGTTCACCGATGCACACCGCCGGCTGCTCGACGTCCTCACCGCCAGCGGCCCGGTCACTCCGGCCTACACCTGGTGGCCACCGGATCAGACCGTGGGCTTCTGGATGCGCCGGATGGCGCAGGAGACCGCGGTGCACCGGGTCGACGTGCAGAGCGCCGCAGGCGCGGTGACACCGGTCGACGACGAGCTTGCGGCCGACGGCGTCGACGAGGTGCTCGACCTGATGTTCGCGGGGGACTGGTCGGAGGAGGCGCTGGAATTCACCGGCGCCGGCGAGCGGATCGCGATCGGCACAGCGGGACGATCCTGGTCGGTCACCCTGCAGGAGCGGGAGGTCACGGTGGCCGACGGTGCCGCCCAGGACGCCGATGCTGCCATCAGCGGAGCACCGTCCGACGTCCTGCTCTGGCTGTGGGGGCGGGCACCGGACTCGGCGGTGGGCATCACCGGCGATCCGGCCGCCGTCCGGTTGCTGCGCCGGTGGCTGGCGACCGCGACGGACTAGCGGGTCCGCGGATCAGCCGCCGAGCGGTAGCTCCGCGATCGGCCGCCAGAAACCGGGCTCGCCCGACCCGCTGACGATCACCTGCACCGCCGTGACCGCCGCGCGGATCGGCAGGTGCCGGCCGACGGTGTCCGCAGCCTGGCGCAACTGGCCGACCGGGGCGCCGTCGCCCACCGTCAGGTGCGGCACCACTTCTTCATACAATCCGCCGTACGGCGGTGTCTCGGGAAACCGCTCGGACACGGCCGCGGTGAGCGACTGGAAGGGTCCGGCCGGCTCGGGTGCGAGCCAGACGACGGAGTCCCCGAACCACCGCACCTCGCTGAGGGTGACCGCGAACCGCGGCACCGTCGCGACCGCGGCTCCCACGGCTGCCAGCACCGCCTGGTCGATGCGCTCCGGCGGGAGGAAGGGGTAGAGCACGGTGATGTGGGCGGGGACGCCCCGGGCCGCTGCTGGGTCGAGCCGCTGCCGGGTCGCTGCTACCGCGCCCGCTGCCTCGGGCAATGCCACGATGACGGCGCTCTCGGTGATTGTCACTTCCCCATGTTGGCGTGCCGCCGGGCTCAGCGCATTGTCTCCACAACAGGGCTCACCGCGATGGTCACTGGGATGGCGAGCGCCCCGAGGGCAGGATGCCGCGCTCGATGGCGACGGTGACGGCGGCCGTACGGTCGTCGACACCGAGCTTGCCGAAAATCCGGAGCAGGTGCGTCTTGACCGTCGCCTCGCCGATGTAGAGCGCCCGGCCGACATCGGCGTTGGTCCGCCCGCGAGCCACCTCGGCCAGCACCTGGACCTCGCGCGGCGTCAGCGAGTTGGCCGGCGGAGTTCGGATCCGGCTCACCAGCCGGGCGGCCACCGGCGGGGCGAGCACGGTCTCGCCGCGGGCGGCGGCCAGGATCGCCGCGACCAGCGCGGCGCGCGGGGTGTCCTTGAGCAGGTAGCCGGCCGCACCGGCCTCCACGGCCCGCAGGATGTCCTCGTCGGAGTCGTAGGTGGTCAGCACGATCACCCGCGCGCCGGGATGCTCGCGGCTGATCCGCTCGGTGGTGCGCGCGCCGTCGAGGCCGGGCATCCGCAGGTCCATCAGCACGACATCCGGCCGCAGCTCACCGATCATGCCGACGGCCGCCTCGCCGGAGGCCGCCTCGCCGACCACATGCAACGCCGGGTCGGTCGAGAGCATGCCGCGCAGACCCTCCCGGACGACCGGATGGTCGTCGACGATCAGCACCCGTACGGTCATCTCAGCCGCACCCCCACCGACGTGCCGCGACCGGGTGCACTGTGGACGGTCAACACACCGCCGGCCTGGTCGACCCGCTCACGCATCCCGCACAGTCCGAAGCCGGTCGCGGTGGCCGGCGTGAAGCCCCGGCCGTCGTCGACCACCTCGACGCCGACCGTCCCGTCCACATAGGACAGCTTGACGGTGACCTGCTTGGCGGCGGCATGCCGGCGGACGTTGTTCAGCGCCTCCTGGACCACCCTGAGCAGGACGACATCGGCGCTTGCTGCCAGCGTCCGTGGCGCGCCGGTCAGCTCGAACCGGGCGGTGACCGCCGTCTCGTCGGAGAATCGCTCGCTGAGCCGCGCAATGGCTTCGGCCAGTGACGCGGCCTGCAAGGGCGTCGGCCCCAATTCGGTGACCAGGGAGCGAGCCTCGTCGAGATTTTCCCGGGCGGTGCGCTCGACCAGGGCGAGGTAGCGCCGGACCTCCTCGTCGTGCCGCCCGACCGCCGGCTCGGCCGCCTGCACCAGCATCACGATGCTGGTGAAGCCCTGGGCCAGCGTGTCGTGGATCTCCAGGGCCAGCCGCTGCCGCTCGGCCGCCGCGCCGGCCTCCCGTTGCGCCTCGGCCAGCTCCTCGCGGGTGACCTTGAGCTGCTCGATCAGCCCGGCGCGTTCGCGGCTCTGTTCGATGATCCGGGTGATCCACACGCCGAGGCCGACGGAGAACGCCAACGTCACCGCGGCGACACCGGCCGCGGCAACGGATGCGCCGGCGGTCCAGCCCGCATGTGCGGCGTTGACGACGGCGACGCCGATCGTCAAGGCGGCCACCGCCGGCACGCTGTAGCGAAGATCCGCCAGGTAGCCGAACAGCAGCGGGTAGACGATGAACAGCAGGACGGCGACCGCCGGGGAGGCGGCGAAGCCGGCCAGCGTCAGCACGACGGTGCCGGTCGCCGCCAGCGCCCCCCAGCGGCGTCCGTGCTCCCCGTGTTCCCGGTCGTTCATCGCCACGTACCAGCAGGCGAGTGCCACGACGCACCCGACCCCGACCAGCCGCCGCCCGGCCGGTGCGCTGTCGACGGCCAGCGAGCCGAGAGCAAGCAGGACCATCGCCGCGAAGGCGGCGTGCCACCAGGTCCCGTAGCGTTCCCAGGCGTGCCGGTCGGGCATGGTCACCCGTCCCGGCGCCCCTTCCAGCGGAAGGTGCGCAGGCAGAGCACCAGCCCGCCGACGCACCAGGCGAGGAGCACGACGGCCATCTTGCCGTGCTCCCAGGAGTGCGCCGCCTCCTGGCCCAGGAAGCTGTCGGGCAGGAACACCGAGCGCAGGCCCTGAGTCATCCACTTCAACGGGAAGACCGCGGCGACCTGCTGAAGTCCCTTGGGCAGGGCGCTGAACAGGAAGTAGACCCCCGAGATGAACTGCAGCAGGATGAACGGCGGCTGCACCACGGCCGCGGCGGCCCGCCCGCTGCGGGGGACGCTGCTCATGGCGATGCCCATCAGCGAGCAGGCGATCAGGGACAGGAAGAACACCCAGATCAGGGTGAGCCAGCGCGCGCCGGACTGCGGCAGGTCGAGGCCGAAGAAGATCACCCCGATGGCGAGCAGCAGCACGGTCTCGAGCAGCCCGGTCACCAGGACGAGCACGACCTTGCCGATGAAATACGCCGCCCGGGGCATCGGAGTGCCGGCCAGCCGCTTGAGTGTGCAGTCGTCGCGCTCCTGGGCGATGCTGATGGCCAGGCTGGAGAAGCTGGTGGACATGATCCCGGAGGCGATCATCCCCGAGATGAAGACCTGCCGGTAGTCGACGCCGGTGTGGCCGATCGTGCCGTGGAAGATCGACGCGAACAAGATCATCAACCCCACCGGGAAGCCGAGGGTGAACACCACCGCGTCGCGCTCCCGGAGGAATTGCCGGATCTCGATGTATCCCCGGCGCAGGCCGACCCGCAGCGCGGACGGTAGCGGGCCCTGGGTCTTGCGGCCGGTGCCGCGGGTGCTCGTGGTTGCGGTGGCGGCTGTGGCGCTCATCGGGCTGCTCCGATCATCCTGAGGTAGACGTCTTCCAGGGTGGGCCGGCTGATCTGCAGCCCGGGCACCTCGCCGCCGAATCGTTGCGACAACTCGGTCACCAGCCCGGTCGGCGCGGCACTCTCCTCGGTCTCCGGGCCGTTGGGCCCGTCCCAGCTCACGATCGTGACGGCGGAGTCACGGCCGCCGAGCCGCGCCGGTGTGCCCACCTCGATGATCTTGCCCGCGTTGACGACGGCCACCCGGTCGGCCAGTTCTTCGGCCTCTTCGAGGTAGTGCGTGGTGAGCACGATCGTGGTGTCCTCGTCGTTGAGCAGCCGGATGAGGGACCAGAACTGGCGGCGCGCCTCGGGGTCGAACCCGGTCGTCGGCTCGTCCAGGAAGAGCAGTTCCGGGCGGCCGAGGATGCCCAGCGCGACATCGAGTCGCCGGCGCTGCCCGCCGGAGAGTTGGCGGGTGCGGGCCTTGCGCTTCTCGGTCAGCCCGACGAGGTCGATGACGTCGCCGGGGTCGCGAGGGTCGGGGTAGTAGTGGGCGAAGTGCGAGACCATCTCCTCGACGGTGAGCTCCGCGGCGTCGTTGACGCTCTGCAGCACGATGCCGATCCGCGACCGCCAGGCCTTCGTCGGCTTGCCCGGGTCGGCACCCAGCACCTGCACCGTCCCGCTGTCGCGGGACCGGTATCCCTCGAGGATCTCGACCGTCGTCGTCTTCCCGGCGCCGTTCGGCCCGAGCAGCGCGAGCACTTCGCCCCGCCGGACGTCCAGGTCGAGGTCCCGCACTGCGACGCTCTTGCCGTACGCCTTGTGCAGGGCGCGTACGGAGACCGCCAGGTCGTGCCCGGTATTGCCGTTGTCGTTTGGCATGTCTGCAGCATCGCAGGCGCGTGGGCCGCCCGAGCACCACCGACCGGTCCACCCGGCGGGTCCACCGAACGACGGACACCTCCGGGCGCTGGGTGTGGGCGCTGTCGCCGTGCGTCAGATCAGCTGCCGGGTCCCGGGTGCCGGGCGCAGCGGTGGCGCGGTCCACTGTGGCCGCGGTCGCGGTATCTGCAGGGTCAGCAACGGCCCGCGACGGGCCCTGAGCCAGCGTAGGACCGCGACCACCACCGCCACGGCGACGAGCAGGCCGCTGACCAGGAGGCCGACGACCTGCGAGGTCAGCCAGGGTGCGGACACGATGGCGTAAACGTCCCACAGGGCGTGCCCGATGATCAGCGGCCAGAGCCGGCGATAGCGCCGGTAGTAGACGACCGACAGGAAGGCCCACGGCAGGAGGACCAGTGCGCCGACGCCGTAGTACAGGTGATAGGACATCCGCAGCGTGACGAGCACGGCGAGGATGGCCCGATCGGGCCGGCCGAGCCGCTCCAGCATCCGGTAGGCGAAACCGAGCACGAGGATCTCCTCGGCGAGGCCGGCACAGATCGCCGTGGGTATCGCCACCAGCGCCAGCCGGGCGGGCGAGACGTGCGTACCCAGTTGGACATGAGCGCTGTAGCGGTCGGCTCGCGGGATGAGGCTCAGCAACACGCCCAGGCCGAACTCCACCAGCCCGCCCAGAGCAAAAATCCAGACGAACGTCCACCATGTGGCGACCGCCGTCTCGCGGGCCGGCCTGGCCACCAACCCCAGCCGGATGAGCCGGTCACCGCCGAGCCGCAGGACCCCCCACGCCAGTGCGATCGGCCCGACACTGAAGACCACTGTGATGACGGTCTCCAGCACCGAGTAGTCGCCCAGTGGGTCCACCTTGCGGCCGGCGATGACGTCGGCCAGGCCCACCAGCGCCGAGACGAACTCGATCCCCGGAAAGGCGAGCAGCACGGCGAAGAAGAGCAGCCAGAGCAGCCAGCGCTGCGTCGGTCCGGCATACGGCTCGGGCATCCGGGGCGTGAAGAACCGGTCGAATACCCGCGTTGCAAAGCGAGTCACCGGGCACTCGGCTTACCGGCCACGTCGGCTACCAGGCATAGGCTTCCGGCGCCGCTCCGCCCGGACCCGGGAAGATCTCGTCGAGCCGGGCCAGCGACTTCTCATCGAGCTGCAGCTCGAGTGCTCGTAGTGCGCCGTCGAGCTGGTCCATCGTGCGCGGGCCGATGATCGGGCCGGTGACCGCCGGCTGCGCGAGCAGCCAGGCCAGGCCGACGTGCGCCGGATCCTCGCCGAACTCGGCGCAGAACTCCTCGTATGCCTCGATTGCGGCCCGATTGCTCTCGAACGCCTCCTTGGCACGGCCTTCCAGGCGGCGCTTGCCCTCGTGCTGTTTACGGATTACCCCGCCCAGCAGACCGCCCTGCAGCGGCGACCACGGAATGACGCCGAGCCCGTAATCCTGGCAGGCCGGCAGCACCTCGAGCTCGACGTCGCGGGTCATCAGGTTGTAGATCGACTGCTCACTGACCAGGCCGGAGAAGTGCCGCTCGCGGGCCCGCTCCTGCGCCTTGGTGATGTGCCAGCCGGCGAAGTTCGACGATCCGACGTAGAGGATCTTGCCCTGCTGGCGCAGGACGGACATAGCCTCCCAGATCTCCTCCCACGGGGTGCTCCGGTCGACGTGGTGCATCTGATAGAGATCGATGTGGTCGGTCTGCAGGCGGCGCAGCGACGCCTCGCAGGCTTGCCGGATGTTGAGCGCGGACAGGTACGTCTGGTTGGGCCAGTCGCCCATCCCGCCGTACAACTTGGTAGCGATCACCGTCCGCTCCCGCCGGTCGCCACCCTGGGCGAACCATCGGCCGATGATCTGCTCGGTCCAGCCTTCGCCGCTCTTCCAGCCGTAGACGTCGGCCGTGTCGAAGAAGTTGATGCCCAACTCCAGGGCGTGGTCCATGATCGCGTGGCTGTCCTCCTCGGAAGTCTGCGGCCCGAAGTTCATCGTGCCCAGACACAGCCGGCTCACAGCGAGCCCACTGCGGCCGAGATGGGTGTAGTCCATGTGTGTTCCTTCCGATCGGATCCCCCGGGCATACCGTTCCATAGGCGTCAACTGGGGGCGTTACTGCCCTGATTCCCGGTTTACGTGATGGGTCGCGCCGGCGTCCCTCCGGCGGCGCGCGGCACCGTCGACGCTTGTCAGTGCACCCTGCGGCTCAACCGTAGGAGTTCTCCTCGGCGGTGGGCTCGGTGCCGGGCGGGCCGAATCGCCAGCGGGTCATCGTCTCCGGAAACACGATCTCCGACCAGGTATGCCCCACGATCGGCGTGACGGCCCAGGCGGGCCCGGACCCGATGCCGCAGCGGTCGCCGGTGCGTGGCAGCACGTACTTGGCGGCGTACATGCTGTCGGCCCGCGCCAGATCCGCGCCCTCGAGCGGCTCGGCCCTGCCCTCCAGGATCACCACCGTGTCCGCACTCTCCAGATGGACGACAACCCGCGGATCCGACCTCAGGTTGCGCGCCTTGACCGCGTCCGGCGAGGTGCTGAAGCACACTCGGCCGTCCAGCCAAACTCCCCAGACCGGTGCGGCGTGCGGCCGGCCGTCCGGCCGATGGGTGATGATCCAGTAGTTGCGCGCGTACTCGAGCCGGACCGTTACCTCTGCCCACGCTGTTGCAACCCGTTCGGTCATGTCGAGCATTGTCGTACCTGGCGGGTAGTCATGACAGCGCACGCGTCGGTGGAAGGGGCACGGCGATGGTCATCGCCCAGGAGGTTCGCGAGTTGGCGCTGTCGCTGCCGCGGACGACGGAAGCAGTGGTACGCGACCGGGTCAAGTTCCGCGTCGGCAGCCTTGTCTACGTGTCCTTCTCGCCCGACGAGACCGTGATGGGATTCGCCTTTCCCAAAGACGAGCGGCTCGCCCTCGTCGCGGCGGAGCCGGAGAAGTTCCACCTGCCGGTCAAGTCCGACGAGCGCTACAACTGGGTGCGAGCCTGGCTGGTCGCGCTCGACCACGCGGAGATGACCGAACTCGTCGTGGACGCCTGGTGCATGGTCGTGCCGAAACGCGTGGCGGCCGATCACCTGCGCGACTAGTGAATCTCGCCCCGCTCGATGCCCACTCGCCCTCGCTACGCCTTGTTGCCGCGCACGCCGAAGACGATGTCGTCCCACGACGGGATGCTGACATGCCGGGCCGCCTCGTCGTCGCGCCCGCCGGCCCCCTGCCTGGCGGTAGCCGGGGGCGGCTTGGCGGCAGGCTCCGCCGGCTCGGATCCCTCGGCCGGGTGGGGCTTCGTCCCGACTCTGTTGTCGGCCGGCACGACTGACAGCGAGCGGGCGAGCTCCGGCAGCGGTGGGGGCGCCGACGGGACGAGCATGTCGCGGGCGGTGTCGTCGTTGGGCCGCACCTGCTGCCCGACCGGGTCGTAGACCCACACCGCCTCGCCGCTGTTGCGGCCGTAGGCATAGCGCACGGTGATCCGCCAGGTGCCGTTGTCGCGCCGCCCGGCATCCCAGGTGGCCGACTCGGGGTCGATGCCGGTGCGCCGGAGGCGGGCGTCCACGGCCTCGCCGAGCAGCGGGGTCGCGCCGTCGGCCAGCGGCTTGCAACGGGTCACCCGAGCGCGTTGGACGACCTGTGCCCGCTCCTGGAGCACCGGTCCGGCAAACCGGAGCACCCGCTCGACCGGCATGCTGCCGGCCCTGGCGATGTCCTCGGGAGCCTCGCCGGCCCGCACCCGCGCCTGGATCTCGGCCGGCCGCAGTGAGCTCTCCATCATGATCTCGATCTGGCCGAGCCGCGCGCCGTCGCCGCGGCAGGCCGCGCGCAACCGCTCGTCGACGGCAAGGCGATGCTGCTCACCGTTGTCGTCGGAGAGCACGACCGCGGTGCCGTCCTCGGCAAGCGCCACGAAGCGCAACTGACGCATGTGCGGCCTCCTACAATCCCGTAGACCTCAGTTGGAGGCTACGCGAGCTCGCGCCCACAACCCGTTGCGACACGGCTGCGCTGTGACAGCGCTCCCTGCCGGGCCTCAGCCGCGCTCGGCGACGAAGTCGATGCAGGCGGTCAGCGCCTCGATGTCATCGGGATCGACAGCGGGATACATCGCGATCCGGAGTTGATTGCGGCCCAGCTTGCGGTAAGGCTCGGTGTCGACGATGCCATTCGCCCGGAGCGTCCTGGCCACGGCGGCGGCGTCGACCCCCGCGGTGAAGTCGATGGTGGCGACGACCCGGGAGCGCAGCCCCGGATCGGTGACGAACGGCACGGCGTACGGTGACTTGTCGGCCCAGGTGTAGAGCCGTCGCGCCGAGTCGGCCGTCCGCTCCACCGCCCAGTCCAGGCCGCCCTGTCCGCTGATCCAGTCCACCTGCTCGGCCATCAGGAACAGCGTCGCCAGCGCCGGGGTGTTGTAGGTCTGGTCGAGCCGGGCGTTGTCGATCGCCGTCGGGAGGTCGTAGAACGGGGGAATCCACCGGTCGGTGGCCGCGATTTCCGCGACCCGGGCCAGCGCGGTCGGGGACAGCAGGGCGACCCAGAGCCCGCCGTCGGAGGCGAAACACTTCTGCGGCGCGAAGAAGTAGGCGTCGGCCTCGGTCACGGTCACGGGCAGGCCGCCCGCCGCCGATGTCGCGTCGATGAGGACCAATGCCCCGTCGTCGGCACCCGCCACGCGGTGCACCGCGCGCATCACGCCCGTCGACGTCTCGTTCTGCGGCCAGCAGTAGGCGTCGACGCCCGGCTCGGCGACCGGGTCGGGCGCGCTGCCCGATGGCGCCGGGATAACCGTGGGCTCGGCGAGGAAGGGCGCTCCGCGGGTCACCCTCGCGAACTTCGAGGAAAACTCCCCGAAGCTCAAGTGCTGTGCCTTGTCGCGGATCAAACCGAAGGCCGCGATGTCCCAGAACGCCGTCGCGCCGCCGTTGCCCAGCACCACCTCGTAGCCGTCGGGGAGGTTGAACAACTCGGCGATGCCGGCCCGGACCCGGCCGACCAGCGAGCGCACCGGGCCCTGTCGGTGTGAAGTGCCCAGCAGCGTGCTGCCGGTCGCGGCGAGCGCTTCCAGGGCAGCTCCCCGGATCTTGGCGGGGCCGGATCCGAACCGCCCGTCAGCGGGTTTGAGGTCGTCGGGTATGCGCAGGTCGGCCACCCGACGAGCGTACGGCGTTGCACCGACCCTTCGGTCCAGTGGGCCGCCCACCACATTCCCGCGTTATCCCGGATAACGCTGCTTCCGAGGCGGCGGATTCGACGTTATCCCGGATAACGCTGGTTCCGGCGGTGAGCGGCCGGTGAGCGGCCGGCGGGGCCGAGGGTGGGGCGACGGCGCGGGTCAGGTGTGGCCGATGGTCTCCCAGCCGTCGACCTCTTCGGGCTTGCGCGGACCGGGGCCGACGTAGGTGGCCGAGGGCCGGACCAGCTTGCCCAGCCGCTTCTGCTCCATGACGTGCGCGCTCCACCCGGCGGTGCGCGCACAGGTGAACATGGAGGTGAACATGTGCGCCGGGACCTCGGCGTAGTCGAGCACCACCGCCGACCAGAATTCCACGTTGGTGGCCAGCACGCGGTCGGGATGCCGCTCCTTGAGCACGGCCAGGGCGGCGCGTTCGAGCCGCTCGGCGACCTCGTACCGTTTGGAGCCGAGGTGCTTCGCGGTGCGGCGGAGCACCCGGGCGCGGGGGTCCTCGGCCCGGTAGACCCGGTGGCCGAAGCCCATCAGCTTTTCGCCGCGGTCCAGGAGCCTGTTGACGTAGCGGTCGGCGTCGCCGTCCGCCTCGACCTCGGCGAGCATCTTGAGTACGCGAGCCGGCGCGCCGCCGTGCAGCGGCCCGGACAGCGCGCCGACGGCCGAGGAGATGCACGCGCCGACGTCCGCGCCGGTGCCGGCAACCACCCGTGCGGTGAAGGTCGAAGAGTTCATGCCGTGCTCGGCGGCGGACACGAAGTAGGCGTTGACGGCTTCGACGTGCTGCGGGTCGGGCTCGCCGCGCCAGCGGACCATGAAGCGCTCGACGATCGTGGCGCACTGGTCGATGCGCTTCTGTGGCACGGCCGGCAGGCCCAGCCCGCGAGCCGATTGGGCGACGAACGACATTGCCGTCACGGATACCCGGGCGAGGTCGTCCCGGGCCTGTTCGTCGTCGATGTCGATGAGCTGACCCAGGCCCCAGTACGGCGTGAGCATCGCGATCGCGCTCTGCACGTCGACCCGGATGTCGCCGGAGTGCACCGGGATCGGGAACGGCTCGGCCGGCGGCAGGCCCGGGTTGAATTCGCCGTCGACCAGCAAACTCCACACTTGGCCGAAGGCCACCCGGCCGACCAGGTCCTCGATGTCGACCCCGCGGTAGCGCAGCGCCCCGCCTTCCCGATCGGGCTCGGCGATCTCGGTCTCGAAGGCGACGACCCCTTCGAGGCCGGGTGAGAAGTCAGGCATTCAACGGTCTCCCTCGTTTGACGTCGATGCCGCCACCCGACATTGTGCCGGGACTACAGCCGGGTACGGTCGCGGGGTGGCTGCCGGAGATCGGGTGCGCGACCTGCGCAGGTCATATGAAGGCGCCGGCCTCGCCCTGCCGGACCTGGCACCGGACTGGGTGAGCCAACTCGATCACTGGATGGCTGACGCGGTCGAGGCCGACCTGGTCGAGCCCAACTGGATGGTCCTGGCCACCGCCGATGCCGACAGCCGGCCCAGTGCGCGCTGCGTCCTGCTCAAGGGCTATGACGAGCGCGGCCTGGTGCTGTTCACCAACTACTTCTCGCGCAAGGGCCAGGAGGTCGCCGCGAACCCGTACGCCTGCCTGGTCATCCCCTGGGTTCCCCTGCAGCGGCAGGTCATCGCGGCCGGCCCGGTGGAGCGGACGAGCGAGGCGGAGTCCGACGCCTACTTCGCCGGCCGGCCGTACGGCTCCCAACTCGGTGCCGCGGCGAGCCCCCAGTCCGCCGTCGTGCCTTCTCGCGCGGTGCTGGACGAGGCCATGGCCGAGCAGCTTCGCCAGCATCCGGAGGGCAGCACGGTGCCGCGTCCCGCATACTGGGGCGGGCTGCGGATCGTGCCGGAGACGGTGGAGTTCTGGCAGGGCCGGGTCGACCGGCTGCACGACCGGCTGAGATATCGGCGGACGGGGGATCGCTGGGTCGTCGAGCGACTGGCCCCGTGAGGCTGGGCGGCGCGGGCGGACGCCACCTCGACAGGCTGCGCCGAATCGCCGCGGACACCCGCCCGCTGCAGGACCGGCACTTCCGCCGGCTGTTCCTCGGCAACGGTGTCGCCTTCATCGGGTTCCAGCTCACCGCGGTCGCCGTCGCCGTGCAGGTCTACGACATCACCCGCTCCTCGTTCTACGTCGGCCTGCTCGGCCTCGTCGGCCTGGTGCCGCTGATCGGCTTCGGGCTGTGGGGCGGCGCGGTGGCGGATGCGGTCGACCGGCGGCTGCTCCTGCTGGTCTCCTCCGGTCTCACGTGGACGGTCACCGGCGCCCTGCTCCTGCAGTCGCTGCTGGGGCTGCGAAACGTGGGGCTGATCCTGCTGCTGGTGGCCGTGCAGTCGGCGGGTTTCGCCGTCGCGTCGCCGACCAGGGCCGCGATCATCCCGCGGCTGCTGCCACGCGAGCTGATCCCGGCCGCCAACACGCTGACCTTCACCATGAGCACCTTCGCCATGGCCGTCGGCCCGCTCGTTGCCGGCATCGTGATCGGCAAGGGTCACCATTTCAGCTGGGCCTACGCGATCGACGCACTGCTGTTCACGGTGGGCCTGTACGCCGCCCTACGGCTGCCCCGGGTGCCGCCGATGGGCGAGATCACCCGGCCGGGGCTGCGGTCTGTCGTGGACGGCCTGCGGTTCATCGTCGCCCGTCCGGTGCTGCTGATGTCCTTCGCGGTCGACATCGCCGCCATGGTGCTGGCGATGCCGCGGGCGCTGTTTCCCGAGGTGGGGGAGTCGCGGTTCGGCGGCGGTGCCGCGGTCGGCTGGCTGTTCGCCTCGATCGCGATCGGCTCCGTCGCGGGCGGTCTGCTCTCGGGATGGATCGGCCGGGTGCGCCGCCAGGGCCTGGCGCTGGTCGTCGCGATCATGGTCTGGGGTGTAGCCGTGGCGCTGTCCGGGCTGGCCGGCCGGCTGTGGCTGGTGGTGGCCCTCCTGGCGGTCGGCGGCGCGGCCGATCTGGTTTCCGCGGTGTTCCGGCAGACCATCTTGCAGACCTACGCCCCGGAGGAGATGCGCGGGCGGATGCAGGGGGTGTTCGTGGTCGTCGTGGCCGGTGGACCTCGGCTGGGCGACCTGCGGGCCGGCGCGACGGCGGCGGCGGTGGGCGCTACCGCATCGTGGGTGGCCGGCGGGGTGCTCTGCGCGGTCGTTGTCGCCCTACTTGCCGTCTGCGTGCCCAGCTTCCTGCGCTACGACACCGCGGATGCCGGTCAGGCCGACAGTGCGCCGGCCGCCACTTTGAGGTCGGACACCAGGCCCGCATAGGCGGCCTCGCGGCCCTCGCCTTCGGTGCGCAGGACCGCGCTCGGATGGATCGTCGCGAGGATCCACCCGGCGTGGACGCCGGCGTCCTCGGTGCCCGACGGGCCGTCCCACGGCAGCAGATGGCCGCGCTGCTTGGTGACGCGGAAGGAGGGGCTGATCAACACCGCGGCGGCCGTAGCCCCCAGCGCGACGACGACCTCGGGTGCCAGCAGCGACAACTCCGCTTCGAGCCACGGCCGGCAGGCGGCCATGTGCGAGGCGTCGGGCTTCTGGTGGATCCGTCGCTTGCCGGCTGACAAGGTGAACCGGAAGTGCTTCACGGCGTTGGTCACGTAGGCCTGGTCGCGTTCGATGCCGGCCTCGACGAGGGCCCGGTCGAGCAACCGGCCGGCCGGCCCGACGAACGGCTCGCCCCGCCGGTCCTCCTGGTCGCCCGGCTGCTCACCCACCAGCACGATCCGGGCATCGGGCTGACCCGACCCGAACACTGTCCGGGTGGCCGGTTCGTAGAGCTCACAGCCCCGGCAGGAGCGTGCCGCCTCGGCCAACTCGGTGAGGCCAGCGCCTGCCGGGACGAAGGTCTGCGCGCCTGGGTAGTCGTCCTGGACTCGTGTCATGGCAGCCGTAGTATCCGATCGCCCGGCGCAGCCATCAGGCCGCCGGTCGATGGGTGCTGGAACGGCGGGTCAGCAGCCAGCCGCCGATGACCAGGAGCAGCCCGAGCGCGGTGACGCCGGCCGCGGTGACGAAGGCATGCGCGATCACCAGCCCGCACCGCACGCGGACGGCGACACCGCTGCTCGCGTCGGCGTTCATCACGACGACGGTGTAGGGGCCATTGCGGATCGGCCAGCTGATCGCCCGCTCGCCGGTGCCGGCGTCCGCGGCGATCCAGAAGCTCAGGCCGGCCGGCTTGACCGGCCGGACCTTGCCGCGCTTGTCGGCGGTGTGGGCGTGCAGCGACCACGGCACCGAGAACCTGTCGATGACTTCGCGCGGCGTGCCGGCGAGATAGCTGTCCGCGTCGACCTGCCCGGCTATCCCGACGAAGACCGGCCTGCCGGTCGTCGACCGCACCCGCACCCGCAGCGTCGGGCCGTAGAACTGCAGCAGCGTCGGCGACGTGGCGATGGCCGAGACCTCGGTGCCGAGCGGGTGCTCCCCACTGGTGACGGTGTCGTCGGGGCCCACGACGAGCATGGCGCCCAGCCCGACGATCAGCAGCGCGAGCCCCACCAGCAGGGTTGCCGCCCGCAGGAGTCGCCTCATCTCAGCCTCACTGGTGGCGGGAAGTTCCCGTAACGTAACGCAAACCGTACAAAGGCCGCCAGACGCCTGACCGGCCGAGGCGGGAGCGCCCGGATTGCTGCGCGCCGACCGGGCACCCCTGTTGCCTGCCCACTACCCTTGATGGGTGATTTTCAAGGCGGTCAGTGAGGGTCGTCCCTACCCCGACCACGACCTCACGTTGAAGCAGTGGGCACAGATCCCGCCGCATGCCGTGCGCCTCGACCAGTTGATAACCACCAAGGGCCAACTCGGCCTCGATCGACTCCTCGCCGAGGACTCCACCTTCTACGGCGACCTCTTTCCGCACGTCGTGCAGTGGAACGGCGACCTCTACCTCGAGGACGGCTTGCACCGGGCGCTTCGAGCAGCCCTGCAGCAGCGCAACATGATCCACGCCCGCGTTCATGTGCTCTCAGGCGAGTGAGCATCCGAGCGCCAGCGAGGCGCGGAGCGAGTTGAGGGTTCGGCCGAGTGAGCATCCGAGCGCCAGCGAGGCGCGGAGCGAGTTGAGGATGCAGGCGAGTGATTTCGCCGTCACCGATCAGCGCGGTCATCTTGGCCGGCCCGCAGCGGGGTTGCGTCGATGGCGCAGTGGTGGTCGTATCGCTCCCCGGCGCTGGGGGCTCGCGCGTTGCGGATCAACGCTGCAGCGACCAGGCCACCCGCGGCGCAGACGGCCGCCGCCGCCAGCACAGCCGTCCGGAAACCGTGGGCGAAATCCGCCGGGTGCAGGTAGGACGCACCGGTGATCCCGGCGACCGGCGGCAGCACCGCCACCGCGATCAGCCCGGCCGCGCGAGCGACCGCGTTGTTGACCGCCGATGCGACTCCGGCATGCTCCATGGGCGCCGCGGACAATGCCGTGGAGGTCAGCGGTGCGACGGTGGTGGCCAACCCGAGGCCGAGCAGCACCATGGCCGGCAGCACCTGGGTCAGGTAGTCCCCGGAGCGGTCGATCCGCGCCATCAGCACCATGCCGATGGCGACCACGCACGGCCCCAGCGACATCTGCAGGCGGGGGCCGATGCGAGCGGCCAGCGCGCCGGACCTGCTGGAGAGTGCCAGCATGATCAGGGTGACCGGCAACAGCGCGGTGCCGGCCTGGATCGGTGAGTATCCGGCCACCTGCTGCAGGTGTACGGGCACCAGGAACACCCCGCCGCCGAGAGCGCCGTAAACCACGAAGGTCACCAGGTTTGCGCCGCTGAACTGCCGCGACCGAAACACCGCCAGAGGCAGCAGTGGGGCCGGTGATCGTGCCTCGACGAGCACGAAGGCCACGAGGGCGGCTATGCCGCCGATGAGCGGGAGCAGCACTGCCGGCGCGGTCCAGCCCCGCACCGGTCCGTCGGTCAGCGCGTACGTCAGACCGGCCAAGCCCGACGCCACCAGCACGGTACCCGGGATGTCGAGGTTGGCCGGCGCCTGCGGGTCGCGTGATTCGGGGACGTGCCTGACACCGATGAGCAGCACGGCCACCGCCAGCGGCAGGTTGATCAGGAAGATCAGCCGCCAGGACACCGTGCCGATCAGGTAGCCGCCGAGAAAGGGACCGGCCGCCACGGCCACCCCGCCCAATCCTGACCAGGCGCCGATCGCCCTGGACCGGTCACCCGGCGCGAACGATGCCTGCAGGATCGCCAGGCTGCCCGGGGTGAGCAGGGCTCCGCCGACCCCCTGCAGGATGCGCGCGGCGATGAGCATCGGGGCGCCGACAGCGATGCCGCACAGCAGTGATGCAACGGCGAACCACGCGACCCCGACGAGGAAGACCTTGCGCCGGCCGAACCTGTCACCGAGCGCTCCACCGAGCAGCAGCAGCCCGGCGAGGGCCAGGGTGTAGCCGTTGACCACCCATTGCAATGCGCCGAAGTCGACCGAGAACTCGCGGCCGATGGTGGGCAGCGCGATGCCCACGACGGTGGCGTCCAGTGCCGCCATGCCGGAGCCGAGGACAGCCGCCGCAATCACCCAGCGGCCGCGGGCACTTCCGTACTGCAGGATGTCGGCCACCGGTCGACACTGGCACATCCGGGTGCTTGCCGCGCGACCCGCGGGGTCGGCATCGACGGCGGCGACCTGTCGGTCGAGGGACGGCCCTGCACCTCCGCCAGTGACTGAGGGCGCTGACTGGATCGGTCCGGATGCCGACGCGATGTGGCCTTGGGCGCCGCCCGATCGGCGGTCAGGATCGAAACATGAAAACCGCACTCGTCGTCATCGACGTCCAAGAGTCCTTCCGCCGGCAGCCGATCTGGCAGGCCGCCTCCGATCCTGACATCGTGACGCCGGTAAATCGGCTCGTGACTGCGGCGCGGTCTCGCGGCGACCTGGTCGTGTGGGTGTTGCACCCGAGCCCGGCAGCGGGACCCCCTTCGACCCGGCGCTCGGCTACGTCGTGCCGATGGCGGGGCTGACCCCCGCCGAGGGGGAGCCGATCCTGGTCAAGTCGTCACACAACGCCTTCACCACGACGAATCTGCAACAACGGCTGACCCGCGAGGGCATCGGGCACCTGGTCATCTGCGGCATCCGTACCGCGCAGTGCTGCGAGACGACCGCGCGGGTGGCATTCGACCTGGGCTACCGCGTCACGCGGCTGCACGTGCTCGACCTCGCCGGGGCCGGCCCAGGTGTTCTCGACTGCCGCGGACTTCGGGCAGCCCTACGAGCTGCACTACGTCGGGGAGCAGCCGGAGGTGCCGACGGCGCAGGGCGTGCCGCTGAAGGCAGGGGTGGGCTGGCCGGCGCTGCAGCCGGCGGACCTGGTTTTGGTGCCCGGTTGGCGGCCCTTCCCGCGTGGCGGACGCAACTGGCTGGGCAGCGGGGCACTGGATCGGCTGCGACAGCACCATGCGGCCGGTGGCATGGTCGCCAGCGTGTGTGCCGGTGCCGACGCGCTCGGGCAGGCGGGACTGCTCGACGGTCGCCGATGCACGACGCATCACGAGTTGTAGGAAGAACTCGCCCTGCGCTACCCGGCGGCCATCGTGGTCCGCGACGTGCTCTACACGGTGGACGAGCGGGTGGTCACCTCGGCCGGCATCGCCGGCGGCATCGACCTTGCCCTGCACCTGGTGGCGGTGCGGCATGGGCCGCGGCCAGCGGCCCGCATCGCCCGGGCGATGGTGGTCTATGCCCGGCGCAACGGTGACGAGCAGCAGGACAGTGCCATGGTGCGACACCGCTCCCACGTCAGCGAGATCGTGCACCGGGTCCAGGATGTCATCGACGCGCGGTTTTCCGATCGGCTGTCGCTGACCGAGCTTGCCGCCGCGGCCCGGGTCAGCGAGCGCACCCTGACCCGGCGCTTCGGCGCGGCGACTGGCATGACACCGCTGCGTTATCGGCAGGTGCTGCGCGTCGAGGCCGCCGAGCACCTGATCGGGCACGGCGCCACGATCGAGTCGGCCGCCCGAGCCGTCAGCTTCGAGGAAGCTCGGATGCTGCGCCGGCTGCGCTCGCGCACCTGAGCGAGCTGTGCTGGTCCGGCCGCCGTCCGCTCGCCCAGCGTGGATTGTCATACGCGGCGTTGAAGGTGTCCGGCATGGAGACCTTCAGTGCCGCAGACGTCGACGCGGTCCGGCATCGACGGCCATGAGTTCATCGCGGTCGGCGCAAGCTGCTGGGCGGGTCGCGGGTGCTCGACGGCAGCTAGTCCAGCTCGCCCTCGCCGCGCTCGTGGGCCAGCAGCCGGCGCTTCATGTCCAGGCCGTAGAAGTAGCCCCCGAGGTGGCCGCCGGTGCGCACGATCCGGTGGCACGGGACCACGAGTGCGATCCGGTTCTGTGCGCAGGCCGAGCCGGCGGCCTGCCCGGCGCCTGGGGTGCCCGCCCTCTCGGCCAGCTCGCCATAGGTGATGGTCTCGCCGGGCGGCACCGCTCGCATCGCCTTCCAGGCAGCCGTACGGAATGCGCCACCCGGCTGGTCGACCTCGATCGTGTCGAGCGCCGTGACGTCGCCGGCGAAATAGGCGCGGACCGCGGCGCTGATCGGGCCGAGGTCATCGACGACCGTCATGGGCAGGTCGCGCCGGCGCGGGTCGAGCTGCTCGCGCTGCTCGGCCGGGGTGGCCCGGAAGCCCGAGGAGACCAGCACGCCGTCGTCGGCGATGGCCGTGAACGGGCCGACCGGGGTGTCGATGGTGGCTGCGGAGAGGGTCATCGGGGGTGTGCTCCTTGATCGGTCCAGAGGTGCATGGCGGCGTAGGCGCGCCAGGGGCGCCAGGGCTCGGTGTCGGTGATGTCGTGCCGGGCCATGGCCTGGCGCAGCACGAGGTCGGTGCCGGGGAAGGCGTCGGGGTCGGCCAGGGCGCGCATGGCGACGTATTCCACGGTCCACGGGCCGACACCGGGCAGCTCGAGCAGCCGCATCCGGGTCTCGGCACGATCGGCGCCCGGGGTGAGGTCGACGTGGCGGTCGGCCACCGCCTCGGCCAGCGCTCGCAGCGCCCGTGCGCGGGCGCCGGTCAGGCCGAGCCCGGCCAGGTCGGCCGCGGCGACCGCATCGGCGGTCGGGAAGGCGTGGGTCAGCGCGCCCTCGGGAGTCGCCAACGGCTCACCGAGCCGGGCCACCAGGCGGCCGGCCAGGGTGCGCGCGCCGGCGACCGACACCTGCTGGCCGAGGATCGCCCGGGTCGCGAGCTCGAAGCCGTCGACGCTCCCCGGCACCCGCAGCCCCGGCCGGGCGGCGACCAGGGGAGCCAGTCGCGGGTCGGCGGACAGCACGGCGTTGACCGAGGCCGGGTCGGCGTCGAGGTCGAACAGCCGGCGGCACCGCTGAACCAGCCCGGCCAGGTCGCGGACGTCGTCGATCCGGCCGCGCAGCAGCAGATGGCCGTCGGCCGGCTCCAGGGTCACGGCAATGTGCGACCCACCGGTTGTCACGACCCGGCGGTAGGCGTCGCTGGCGACGTCCTCCACCCCGGCGACCGCGCGGGTCGCCAGCCAGCCCAGGGCGGCGGCGGCGTCGTACGGCCTGCGGAACGGCAGCCGCAGCACGAGCCCGCCCGCGACGCCGTCCACCGGATTGGGCGGGTTGCGGCGCAGGGCGCCCGGCGCGCAGCCGAACTCCGCCAGCATCGTGTCGTTGAACTGCCGCACGCTGGCGAATCCCGCGCTGAAGCACACGTCGGTCAGGGGCAGGTCGGTGGCCTCGATCAGCAGCCGGGCGGTCTGCGCGCGACGGGTGCGGGCCAGAGCCAGCGGGCCGGCGCCGACCTCGGCGACCAGGATCCGGTGCAGGTGCCGCTCGCTGACCGCGAGGCGCTTGGCGAGCCCGCCGATCCCTTCGGCGTCGACGGTGCCGTCGGCGACCAGGCGCAGTGCCCGGGCGGCCAGGTCGCCGCGGGCGTCCCACTCCCGGCTGCCCGGTGCGGTGTCGGGCCGGCAGCGCTTGCAGGCCCGGAAGCCGGCCGCGGCTGCCGCGGCGGCATGCGGGTAGAACCGAACGTTTTCCCGGCGGGGGGTCTGCGCCGGGCAGGATGGCCGGCAGTAGATCCCGGTGGAGGTCACCGCCGTGTAGAACCGTCCGTCGAACCGCGCGTCGCGGCTGCTCACCGCGCGGTAGCAGTGGTCGAAGTCGGCGGTCAGCTCTGCTCTCACGTGTCCCAGCATGACAGCGACCTAGGACTACTACTGGCGGCTTTCGGACCTGGCCGTCGAGGCCGGCTTGCGGCCGTGGAGCGTGCTTGGCGTCTCGACGGGCCGTCGGAGATTGCGTCGCGATCAGCCTGGGGACCGGGAGACCGCGATGGTTGCCATCAGCCTGTCTCGAATACCCGTCGGACGGCTGCGGGACTGGCAAGATCAACTTCATTGCCCTTCAGTCGCGATCGCTGTTGCCCGCGAGACGCCTGCGCGCTTCGGGAATGTCACAGGCTGTCGCTGCAGTCGCGGCGGATGGGCGGAGAGCGACGGGGAGGGGTGCGCACGATGGCGATCAAGACGATCGTGTGCCTGGCAAACTCGCGCAAGCGCTCCGGCCGTTGCGTCGCAGGGATCGAGTTGGTCGACGACGCTGCTGCTGGCTGGATTCGTCCGGTCAGCGATCGTCCGAGCGGTGAAGTCGCCGAGCGCGAAAGGGAGTATCACGACGGATCGGACCCCCAAGTCCTCGACATCGTGTCAGTGCCCGTGATCCACGCTTCGCCGCACGGCTTTCAGAGTGAGAACTGGCTCCTGGACCCGCAGTACTACTGGCAGAAGGTTGGCCGGGCCAGCTGGACGCAACTCGTCGATCTGGAGGAACGCCCAAGAGCCCTTTGGATCAACGGAAGCAGCACCTACCACGGGATCAACGATCGTGTGCCGGAGGCGGAAGCGGACACGCTGACGAACTCGCTCAGCCTCATCCGGGTCGACGATGTCATGCTGCAGGGGCATGCACCCAGTGAGTCGTTTGGCAACCTGAGACGAGTCGTCGCTGCGCGGTTTACGTTCGCGGGTGCTGAGTACGCGTTGCGAGTGACCGATCCAGTTTACGAGCGCGCTTACAAGGCTCGGCCGAATGACTCTTACCGCTCGGCGAGACGTTCCTGACGATAAGCCTGGGTGAGACGTGGGACGGCTACGCTTACAAACTGGTAGCGGCCATCATCGAGCGAGCAGCGATCGAAGGGGGCAGCGGACGATGACAGCGGACGCGGTTCTCACGATCGGCCACTCCACGCATGATCTGCTGAGCTTCCTTCGCCTTCTTCGGCAACATGGAGTGACCGCCGTAGCCGATGTGCGGTCGGTGCCCGTGAGCAGGTTCACGCCACAGTTCAACCGTGACGTCTTAAGTCGTTCCTTGGATGACGCACGGATCAAGTACGTGTTCCTCGGTATCGAACTCGGAGCGCGCTCGGGTGACCCCACGTGTTACGTCGACGGCCGAGTGAAGTACGAGCGACTGGCCCGCACGGCAGACTTCGCGGTCGGTATCGAGCGCTTGTTGACAGGTGCTCGCACCGAGCGCGTTGCCGTCATGTGCGCAGAACAGGAGCCGTTGGACTGCCACCGCACCGTGCTTGTTGCACGCGTCCTCACCGGGCACGGCGTTTCGGTCGACCACATCCACGGTAACGGCGCCGTCGAAAGTCACGCCACCGCCATGGATCGCCTATTGACCAAGTTTGGGCTGGACCAGGCCGACTTGCTGTTCACGCCGAAAGAGCGACTCTATGAGGCGCTGGGCCGCCAAGAGCGCCGCATCGCTTATGTGGGTGAGGAACTCGGCGCGAGTGCAGCGCTACAGATATGAACCTGTACACGATCGGGTTCACCAAGAAGTCTGCTCAGACGTTCTTTGGGCTGCTGCACAAGTCAGGTGCCGCAAGACTGGTGGACGTTCGCCTGAACAATGTGTCGCAGCTCGCCGGCTTCGCCAAGCGCAATGACCTTGCGTACTTTCTAGGCGAGATCTGCGGCATGAGCTACGACCACCGACTCGATCTAGCGCCCACACAACCGATGCTCGATGGCTACAAGAAGCACAACGCCAGTTGGGGCGAGTACCAAGACCAGTTCATGGAGCTGCTGGGAAAAGCGGCTCATCGCAGTTGACGGTGTAGCTGTGGGCGCGTCGGTCCCGGGGTGAGGGTCGAGGTCTTCCGATGATGGGGGTTCTGATGCCGCCCATCTGGAAGACCTCGACATGTCTGACGCTACGTTCTGCGGCCCTGACCT
>JBBRYN010000019.1:0-48555 GCA_038237645.1 Mycobacteriales bacterium | reverse complement strand
TCGAGGGCACGAACTCGCTCATCCAGGCCGCGAAACGCCGAGCCCGGGGCTACCGCTCCAAACCCAAGATGATCACCATCATCTACCTCATCGCCGGGAAGCTCCCGCTACCCCAAATCCACACGATCTAGCGAGGAGCCTGAAGGTGCTCTATTGCGTCGCGGGGGCCATCGTGTTCCACACCCACGACGCAGATGTGCCGCTGCAGTCCGGTGACCGGTTGCTGCTGCCGCCGCACACCGAGCATGGGGCCACCGTGGGGCCGGCCGGTTGCCGCTGCGTTGAAGCGGCAGCGCCGGCCGACTGATCGGCGAGACCTGGTGGCGATCTTCAACCATTCGGCCGGCTCTCCGGGCAGCTCCGGGCGGACGGTCAGGGCGTGCCGACGAACACCAGTGCGGCGACTCCGTGAGTCAGCTCCGTGGCGCTGTCCCCGCACCGGATCAGCACGCCGGTGCCCACGTGGTCGACGGTCACCTGCGCGTCAGGCCGGATGCCGCCGCCACGCAGCCGCTGCATCAGCTCGGTGTCGGTCTGCAATTGCTCGCTGATCCGTCGCACGATGACCGGCCGACCCGAGCCGGCGGCATCGTCGAGCGTGGTCAGCGTCTCCGTGCCGGGCGGTGCACCGCCGGCCGGCTCGCCGAGGTCACCGAGGCCCGGGATCGGGTTGCCATGCGGGCAGGTGGTCGGATGCCCGAGCAGTTCGAGTAGCCGCCGCTCGACCTGCTCACTCATGACGTGTTCCCAGCGGCAGGCCTCGACGTGGACGTCCTCCCACTCAAGCCCGATCACGTCGACGAGGAGGAGTTCGGCGAGCCGGTGCTTGCGCATGACGGAGACGGCAAGGTGCCGGCCGTCGTCGGTCAGGTGCAGGTGGCGGTCGCCCTCGACCGTGAGCAACCCGTCGCGCTCCATCCGCGCGACGGTCTGGCTGACGGTCGGGCCGCTATGGTGCAGTCGCTCGGCGATCCGCGCCCGGAGCGGGACCGTCCCCTCCTCCTCCAGCTCGAAGATGGTCCGGAGGTACATCTCGGTGGTGTCGATCAGATCGCTCACAGGCGGCTCTACCTCCGCGCTCATGCTAGCGGTCCACAGTCGCCGGTTGGCCGGAAGCGTTGGGTCGTGACGGCAGCCGATCCGGCGGCCATGCTGTACGCAGGCGCCCGCGGCGGGATAACCGTTCCGGACCGGCCGAGCGGAGGACAGCGCGTGAGTTGCACGGTCGGGGTCGCGTGGCACGCGGGCTTCCTGGGCTATGACCTGGGTGATCACCCACTGGATCCGGTACGCCTGGAACTGACCATGGCGCTGGCTTGCGCGCTCGGGGTGCTCGACCGGGGCCAGGTCAGCCAGTACGAGCCTGAGGCCGCCGACGAAGCCACCCTGGCGCTGGTGCACCATCGGGCCTACATCGAAGCGGTCAAGGCCGCACCTGGCCGGCCAGGCTTCAGTGGGTTCGGTCTCAACACCCCCGACAATCCGGTCTTCCCCGACATGCACGAGGCGTCGTCTCTCGTCGCCGGCGGCACGGTCCGGTGCGCGGAGCTTGTCTGGCGGACAGACGTGCAGCATGCGGTCAACCTTGCCGGCGGGCTGCACCACGCGATGCGCGACCACGCGTCGGGCTTCTGCGTCTACAACGATCCGGCCGTGGCCATCCGGCGGCTGCTCGCCCTCGGCGCCCGGCGGGTCGCCTACATCGACGTCGACGTCCACCATGGCGACGGCGTGCAGGCCGCCTTCTGGGACGACCCGAGGGTGTTGACCGTCTCGTTGCACCAGTCGCCTTACACCCTCTTCCCGGGCACCGGTTTCCCGACCGAGATCGGCGGTCCCGGCGCCGAGGGCAGCGCCGTCAACATCGCGCTCCCGCCGGGCACCGGCGACGCCGATTGGCTGCGGGCCTTCTCGGCGGTCGTCCCCGAGGTGGTGCGTGCCTTCGGCCCGGAGATCCTGGTCAGCCAGTGCGGCTGTGATTCCCACGCCGACGATCCACTGGCCGACCTGTCGCTGTCCGTCGATGGCCAGCGGGCGTCCTACGGGCTGATGCACCGGCTCGCGCACGAGGTCTGCGACGGCCGGTGGGTGGTCACCGGCGGCGGCGGGTACGGGCTGGTCGAGGTCGTGCCGCGGGCGTGGACCCACCTGCTGGCCGAGGTGACCGGCGACCCACTCGCACCGGAGACGGCAGTGCCCGAAGGCTGGCGGGAATTGGCGCGCAGTCGGCGGCCACGTTCCTCCCCGCCGGTCACGATGACCGACGGCGCCGACGTACGGTGGCCGGCGTGGTCACCGGGCGACGCCGCGACCGAGGTCGACCGCTGCATCGCCGCGACGCGCGCCGCCGCCTTCCCCCCGCTCGGCCTCGGTTAGCCGAGGCCGAGGAGTGCAGCGAGATGTCGGACCAGGCCACATCCCGCGCCCGATAGCCTTGCACGGGCATGGACGACCTTCCTCGGTTCCGAACCCGCGCCGGCCTCTGTGCCGACCTGCGACGTCTTGGTGTCGGCCCCGGCGACACGGTGATGGCGCATGCGGCACTACGTCGGGTCGGCCGGATGCTGAGCGGTCCGGACGCCCTCATCGGTGCCCTGCTCGACGCCACGTCCACCGGCGGAACCCTGCTGGCCTACACCGACTGGGATGCCCCGTACGACGACCTGCTGGAACCCGACGGCCGGGTCCGCCAATCCTGGCGGGCCCACCTGCCGCCCTTCGACGCAGCCGCATCCCGTGCGGCGCGGGACAACGGCACTCTGCCGGAGTTCCTGCGCACCTGGCCCGCTGCCCGGCGCAGCGGCAACCCGGGTGCGTCGGTGGCCGCGTTGGGCGCCTGGGCTGACTGGATCACGGCCGAGCACCCGCTCGACTACGGCTACGGCGAGGGCTCGCCGCTGGCCAAGCTCGGCGCAGTCGGCGGCAAGGTGCTCATGGTGGGGGCGCCGCTGGACACGATGACGCTGCTGCATCACGCCGAGCACCTGGCCCGGATACCGGGCAAGCGGGTGATCCGCTACGAGGTCCCGTTTGCCAACATCGGCGGCGGCGTGGATTGGCGGATGACGGAGGAATTCGACACGGCCAACCCGGTGGTCGCCGGGCTCGACGACGACTATTTCGCGACCATCGTGGCGGCGTTCCTGGCCACGAAGCAGGGCTCCCGAGGGACGGTCGGCGCGGCGCCCAGCGTGCTGGTGGAGGCGGCCGCGATCACTGCCTTTGCCGTGGACTGGCTGGAAGCCCGCTTTCGGTGAGCCGCCCCTGCCGCAGGCAGTCATTCGCCACGATCACGAAGCGGCGCAGCCGGACCGGAGGAGTCGCACGCAGCAGTCCGGGGAGCCGGCTCGTAGGCGAGGAGGCAACGCATGGCGCGCAGCGGCGACCTGCTGCATCGCTGGCCGCTGCCGGTCAGCGACGCTCACCGTTACGTCGGCGTGTCCGTTGGCCGCATAGCCTTTCGCCTACGCTGGCTTAGAATCCTCGTCGTCTACAGCCACGTCAACCGGAGGGCCCATGCGTCGCTTCTCGTTCCGTCCGGCCCTGACCATCTCCGGCCGCACGAACAAGGGCCTGCGCGGCCTTGCCGGCAAGCCGCTGCACCCGCCACTGACCGACATCCCCATCGCGGCCTACCTGTTCGCGGCCGCGTTCGACGTGCTCTCGCTGGCCCTGCACGGCTCGCACCCGGTGGCCGGTCGGCAGTTGTTCGTCGCGGGTACGTGGACGCTGCTCGGTGGGGCCGCCGTGTCGACGCTGGCAGCGCTGACGGGCTGGGCCGACTGGCACCGCTCCAGCGAGCCCGGCACCCAGGCCCGCCGGACGATCAACGCGCACGCGATCACGATGATCACCGTGACGGCTCTTGTACTGGTCCTTCTTGGGCTGCGGCTCTTCGCCTGGCCGGGACGGGGCTCGACGCCCGCGCTCGGTGTCGTGCTGTCGGTGGTCGTCGCGCTGCTGGTGAGCCTCGGCGCGGCCATCGGCGGCTCGTTGGTCTACGAGTACGGGTTCAACGTGGAAACGGCCGGTGACCATCCGGTCTGGCACAAGAGCGAGGCCGACGTCCTGCCCGGGCAGCACACCTGACGCGCCAGTGACCGACCGCCGCGTCCGACGGCGCACACCGAGCCCGGAACGATTCGGGGCGCTGGAGGAGGATGGACCGGTGACCGCTGAAATCCGGCCGCTGGCCGCCCCCGAGTTTGCCGCGGCATGGCAGATGAGCCGACTCGCCTTCGGTGGCGGTGATCGGCAGCCGCCGGACGGCGCGCTCGGCGAACGCCCCGGACGGCAGTCCTGGGGGGCCTTCGACTCCGCGGGCCGCCTCGTGGCCAAGGCGGTCGACCGCGAGCAGGGCCACTGGTTCGGTGGCCGGCTGGTGCCTGCCAGCGGGGTGGCCGGAGTGGCGGTGGCGCCGGAGTTGCGCGGCACGGGCTTGGCGCGCCGCGTCCTGACGGCCCTGCTGGGCGCCGCTAGGCAACGCGGCGCGATGATCAGCACGCTCTTCCCGACCGTTCCGGATCCGTACCGCCGGCTCGGGTACGAGGAGGTCGGCGCGCTGGTGTGGACGGCCTTGCCGACCGCCGACCTCGCTCGGGCGGCTCGCCCGCCGGAGGTGCGGCCGCGAACGGCAGAGCAAGCAGATGTGCCCGCGCTGCTCGAGATCTATCGCACGGTTGCCCGCCTGGGTGCCGGCCTGCTGGAGCGGTCCGGCCCACTGTTCGACACGACCGCGCACGGGGTGTTGGCCGGGCACGACGGGATCACCGTGGCCGAATCCGGCGCGGGCGAGATCGAGGGCTTCGCGAGTTGGGACCGCGGTCCCGGTTACGACGTGGCGGCGTGGCTCTCGGTGCCCGACCTGCTGGGGCTCACGGCGCGGGCGACGACGGCGTTGCTGGCCACGCTGGGCACCTGGGCTCCGGTTGCTCCGGCCCTGCGCCTACGGCTGCCCGACCCCGATCCGGCCACCAAGCTCGCGTCGTTCGCCGGAGCGTCGGTGCATTCACGCGACCCGTGGATGCTGCGGGTGATCGACGCCTCCGCCGCCGTCTCGGCCCGCGGCTGGCCGATGCAGCTGCAGGGGAGCATCGACCTCCTCGTGGAGGATGAGGTCTGTCCGTGGAACGCCGGGCCGCACCGGCTCAGCCTCAGCGGCGGCCACGGGACGCTCACGCCGGGCGGATCGGGAGCGGTCCGCTTGACGGCCCGGGGACTGGCCCTGCTCTTCGCCGGCGGCACCGACCCGAGCTTGCTTCGCCGAGCTGGATTGATGGCCGGCCCCAGCCACGACGACGGCTTCCTGCAGGTGCTGAGCGCCGGACCGTCGCCGGCGCTCCTCGACTACTTCTGACCAGTCAGCTGACGTATTCCCGCAACGCATCGGAGCGGGACGGGTGCCGCAGCTTCGACATCGTGGTCTTCTCGATCTGCCGGATCCGCTCCCGCGAGAGGCCGAATTGCCGCCCGATCTCGTCCAGCGTGCGCGGCTTGCCGTCGGTGAGCCCGTAGCGCATCTCCACCACCATCCGCTCCCGGTCCTCGAGCGTGTGCAGGACCTTGTCGAGCTCGTCCTGCAGGAAGCCGAAGCTGACCGCATCGGAGGCGACCGGGGCATCGCTGTCCTCGATGAAGTCACCGAATCGCGACTCGCCGTCCTCGCCCACCGTCAGGTCGAGGCTGACCGGGTCGCGGTCATAGGTCTGCAGCTCCTCGACCCGCTCCGCGGTGATATCGAGCTCGACCGCCAGCTCCTTCGAGGTCGGCTCCCGGCCGAGCGTCACCGACATGTCGCGGCGCAGCCGGACCATCTTGTTGATCTGCTCGACCAGGTGCACCGGCAGCCGGATGGTGCGGGCCTGATCGGCCATGGCCCGGGTGATCGCCTGGCGGATCCACCAGGTCGCATAGGTCGAGAACTTGAAGCCCTTGGCGTAGTCGAACTTCTCCACTGCGCGGATGAGTCCGAGGTTGCCTTCCTGGATCAGGTCGAGGAAGGCCATGCCGCGGCCGGTGTAGCGCTTGGCAAGGGACACGACCAGGCGCAGGTTGGCCTCGAGCAGGTGATTCTTGGCGTCACGGCCGTCGGCGGCAATGATGGCCAGGTCGCGCTTGCGTGCAGGTGTCGGTCGCGCCTCGCCCACCCGCAGCTCGCCGGCCCGGGCACGCGCCAGCATGTCTTCGGCGTAAAGGCCGGCCTCGATCCGCTTGGCCAGCTCGACTTCCTGTTCGGCGTTGAGCAGCTTGGTACGACCGATGCCGTTGAGGTAGGCGCGAACCAGATCCGCGGATATGCCGCGGCTGTCGTCCAGCGCCTCGTCCAGGTCGGGCAGCGGTGCATCTGTCAGTTGAACTGTCACGGGGGCTCTCCTCCCGGTGGAGCAAGGGTCCACCCGGTACAACGTGCCGGGCGCCGCAAGATTCCCAAATCGGGTGTGAGGAGCCGGTAAGGGAACTGTGCGCCTACCCTGCCGTCATGACCTTGCATCTTGCTCAGGACGACGCAGCCGACGCCCTGCTCGGCGCCGATCCGCTGGCCCTGCTCATCGGAATGCTGCTCGACCAGCAGTTCCCCATGGAGCGCGCGTTCGCCTCTCCGTACTTCCTTGCACAGCGCCTTGGCCTCGACCGGCTGGACACCCGGCAGTTGGCCGATGCCGACCCGGGCGAACTGGTCGCCGTGTTTGCCCAACGCCCCGCCCTGCATCGCTTCCCCGGCTCCATGGCCGCGCGCGTCCAGGCGCTGTGCCGGCTGCTTGTCGAGGAGTACGGCGGGGACGCAGCCATGTTGTGGTCAGGTGCGCGCAGCGGCACCCAGTTGCTGTCCCGGCTGGAGTCGCTGCCAGGATTCGGCGGTCAGAAGGCGCGGATCTTCGTTGCCCTGTTGGGCAAGCAGCTGGGCGTCCGCCCGGACGGCTGGCGCGAAGCGGCCGGGGCCTACGGTGTGGAAGGGACACACCGGTCCGTGGCCGACGTCACCGGTGCCGAATCGCTGGCCGTGGTGCGCGAGTTCAAGCGCTCGGCCAAGCTCGCCGCGAGGGAAGCTGCCGCAAACGACGCGTGAGGGTCGGCAAATCGTCCCTTGAGTGCTGGAGATGCCGCCAGACGGTGCGACGATGGGGGGGTGCGCACGCGCAGCCATCGCCATGCCGTACCCGTCATCACCGCGGCCGAGCCGAGCCAGGTCGATCAGCTGCGCTCGCGGCAGCGGCGGTATCTGCTGATGATGGGCCTGCGCCTCCTCTGCCTCCTGACCGGCGCCGTTGCCTACCGGCTGCATGTCGTGTGGCTCATCCCGGTCTGCGTCGTCGGCATGGTGGCATTGCCGTGGATGGCGGTGATGATCGCCAACGACCGCCCGCCACTGAAGCGCAGTCGATTCCGCGAGGTGCACGTCGATGCGCCGGTCGATCGAGCCATCGAGGCGGCACCGGAGGGTCGCGTCATCGATCAGTAGGCCGGCCTCCGCTGATGGCCACCGCTTTGGCCGCCGTCTCGGCGCCGGCACGCAGCGCCGTGTCGGGAGTCGCCCCGGGCCTCAGCCAGTCCGCCAGCAAACCGGCTGCGAACGCGTCACCTGCGCCGGTGGTGTCCACAATCGTGGCCGGCTGCGCGGAGCATTCGTAGAGCCGTCCGTCGCCGTACCAGACCGCGCCATCGGCACCCGACTTGATCAGCGTGCCGGTGTACCAGCCGGACAGTTGTTCCGCGGCCGCCCCGGCGTCACTCGTGCCCGACAGCACCTCGGCCTCCTCCCGGTTGGCCATCAGGAGGCTGATGCCGTAGGTCCAGGACAGGAAGGCCTCTGCGCCGACCCGGGCCAGCGGGGCCGCGGATGCGGCGTCGACCGACACGGTCATCCCCGCTGCCCGGGCGCTGCTGAGAGCATGCAGTCCGGCCGGTCGTGAATGCTCGTCGAGGAGCACGTAGCCGGACAGGTGGAGGTGGGCTCCGCGCTGGAACAGCCGCGGGTCGAGGTCGCTCGGCGACAGGCGCAGGTTGGCCCCCCTATCCGAGAGCATGGTGCGCTCGCCGAGCGCATCGACCAATACGACAACGGTGCCGGTGACAGCGTCGTGGTCGACCTTGACGGCAGCTTCCACCCCGTGCCCCAGCAACTCCAGGGTGCGGGCGCGGCCGGCCTCGTCACCGCCCACCCTGGCCACCAGGGCCGCGTCCACGCCGCGCTCGGCGAGCCAGCAAGCGGTATTGGCGCCCGCTCCGCCCCCACGCAGGACGACGTCGGCCCTGGTGTCACTGCCGGCTGCGATGACCCCGTTGGTGCGGACCAGAACGTCGGTGACCAGATCACCGACGACCACCACCCGGGTCACCGGCCGGCCGCCACGACCGCGATGTCAGCAGCCAGCGCCGCGTTGCGCAGGATGATGGCGACGTTGACCTGCACACTGTCTCCCTGGGTGTCGCGATGGAAGTGGTCGAGCAGGAAGGGGGTTACGTCCTTCCCACGAACCCCCATCCGGATTGCTTCGGCGAGCGCTCCGGAGAGCACCCGCGCGTGGACGTCGGCGGGCAACTGCTCGTCGATATCGATCGGCTGGGCGACGATTGTCGCGGTCGGCGGCAGCCCGAGCAACTGCCGGGCCCGCATGACGGCGGCCACCTCCTCAGGTGAGTCGACCCGCCATGGCACCGGATGCCCGGAGTCGGCCTGATAGAACCCGGCGAACCTGTCTGTCCGGTAGCCGAGTACCGCGACAGAGAGCGACTCGAGGCGTTCGAGGGTCGCGGCGACGTCGAGGACGGACTTGACCCCCGAGCAGACCACCGTGATGTCAGAGCGGGCCAGAGCGACCAGGTCGGCTGATTCGTCCCACGATGTGCGAGCTTCCCGATGGACACCGCCCAGCCCACCGGTGGCCAGAACCCCGATGCCTGCCCGCGCCGCGGCGACGGCGGTCGCGGCCACGGTGGTGGCGCCGTCGCGGCCCAGGCCGACCGCCACCGGCAGGTCGCGGAAGCTGAGTTTGGGGAGGTGCTCTGTCGCCACCAAGCGCCGGATCTGGTGATCGGACAGGCCGACGACGAGGCGCCCCTCCACCACGCCCACTGTGGCGGGCACGGCGCCGTGCGCTCGCACCGCCTGCTCGATCTGCCGGGCCACCATGAGCCGCTCTCCGGCGGGCAGTCCGTGGCAGATCAGCGTGCTCTCCAGGCCGACCACGGGCCCTGCGGCGGCCAGCGTTTCGGCAACCTCGGCTGCGAACTGCAGGCCGACGATGCGACGGTTTGCGGGCACGGCAGGAAACCGTACCGATGTCGGGGCCGGGTGGCATCATGCGGGGCATGACCACGGAAACCAAGGTCCGCCCGAAGGAGACCGATGCCGGCACCGGCGACCGGCTGTTCCACTACGTCCGCAAGAACAAGATCGCCGAGAGCGCGGTCATGGGCACTCAGGTCGTGGCGTTGTGTGGCGAGATATTTCCCGTTACCCGGGCTGCGAAGCCGGGTGCGCCGGTCTGCCCGCGGTGCAAGGAGATCTACGACGGGCTGCCCAAATAGCCGCTGTCGCAGCTGCTATCCGTTGTCGCCGTTGGTGCTCATCCGAGCACGCAGTCGCTCTATCCGCTGCGGCCTCGGCCCGCGCGGCCAGAGCCGCTCCAGGGTGGCATTGAGTTCGGCCCCGATGAGGACCGCCAGCGCCAGGACATAGAAGAAGAGCAGCGCAGCGATGGGGGTGGCCAGGGCGCCGTAGGTCAGTGCCTTCTCGACCACCACGTGGATGTAGAGCCGCAGGCCGTACGAACCCAGCACGAAGACCAGCAGTGCGACGGCTGCTCCGGGTAGCGCCCGGCGCCAGCGCAGCTTTACCGGCGTCGCGTAGTGGTAGAGCGCAGCGAGGCCGAGCAACAGCAGGCCGCCCACGATGGGCCAGTAGCCGATGCTGATCACGTCGTCGGTCGCGTGCCGCCAGACCAGCGGGGTGATCCGGCGCAGTTGGGTCGGCCCGATCACGAGCAACGGCAGCAGCACCGAGAGCAGGGTGATGGAGACGAGGTAGAGCCAGAGAGCCAACAACCGGCTGCGTACCGCTCCCCGCAGGTCGCGCATCCCGTAGGCGATCGTGATCGTGTTGACGAAGGTCGCCATGGCTGAGGAGCCGGCCCAGAGGCTGATGATGAAGCCGATGCTGACGATGTCCGCGCGCCCTCGATGCAGCACCTGCTCGAGGGTCGCGCGGATAACCGTCTGGACGATCTCCGGTGCAGCCACTCCGCCGGCCAGCTTGAGGATGCGCTGTTCGATCCGGGTCACGCTGTCCGGCCCCAGGATCTCGCCGATGTAGCCGAGACCGCCCAGCAGGGCGAGGATCAGCGGCGGTACGGACAGCAACTGCCAGAATGCCGCCTCGGCGGACAGCCCGAGAATGCGGTCGTTCCACGCCCGGCCGATTGTGCCCGCGATCAACTGCCAGGGTCGGCTGCTGCGAAGTCTCGTGGCCTTGCCCGCCGACGGGGCCACGATTGACTTCGTCGTCACCCCACCACCGTACGGGCGGGGCGGGGGCACCTGTGGAGGGGGCGGCTCGTCCCCAGATCAATCTATGCCGTGGGTCTGCGACGGACCTGACTGCTGCCCACCTCGTCGGAGGGCAGCAGCCAGATCAACTCGTTGTCGATGCGGATGACTCGATGATGCGCACGGCGACCGTGCGCAGATGGGCTTCGTACTGCCTCGCGTGATGACCGCAGAAGATCAGGTCACCGCCGCCCGGCATGATCGCGCGAACTTGGCCTTGTGCACTGCAGCGGTCGCAGCGGTCGGCGGCCGTGAGCTCGGCGTCCGATGGTGTCAACGTGGTTGTCAACCAACGTCCTCTCTGCTCGCGGGTGGGTTGGACCGGAGGCTTGGTCCCGCCCTCTTCAACAGCCGAGTGCTGCTCCTCGTTCCCGGCCTCAACCCTGCCATGCTCGTGTTGCGTGGCGGTAACGCCAGGCTGGTGTTTCGCTGAGCGTGAAATGTGTCCGCCAAGGCGCGACGACCGCTGCAGGGTGCCCTGTGGCAGCCCGGACGTTGCGCCCTGATGACCCGGTTTCCCGCCATGGCTGTTGCATCGGCGCGCCTGTCCCCGATCTGGAGCGGCCTGAGGCGAGACGACGCCGCGGCCGGGTGAGTGTCGGCGTGCTGCCCAACGGCCGTCGAGCCGATCCTTGCGCTCCGGCCCCTTTTTCGAGGGCGAGCGAAGGCCGACGTGAGGCAGATGAGCGCACCTTACGTCAAGCACCTGCACCCGTCCGCCTTCGCCGTCTCGATCGCGCTCGCCGCGCTGCTGGATGGCAGTGCTGTGGCACCGCGAGCGGTATCGACGATATCCGGTAATGAGCGGTTCGACGCTGAGTACGTCGGCGCGCCGGCGGCAGAGAGCAACCTTGACGCGCCTGCTGTGGCGCTGGGAGCCGGAGCCCTCGAACTGTTCACGCGCGGAGCGACCACGACCCGGCATGACGGTGGCACCACCATCGAGCATCGCAGCCGCAGTGCAGCGGGATGGGCGCCGGAGCAGCCCATAGGCGACGGTTTCCACAGCGCGCCGGCGGTCGCGGCCACCGGTGGCGGGGGCCTGGCCGTCCTCGCCCTGGGCAGCGACGGCGCCATCCACGAGACGACGTCGGGCTCCCCGGGCACATGGTCGGCGTGGACTTCGCTCGGCGGCAGGTTCACCGGCCGGCCGGCCGGGGCCTCGCCGGGACCTGGGCGGGTCGACGTCTTCGCACCGAGTGCCCGTGGCATTGTCTGGACCCGCTCCGCCGGAAGAGTCGGCCCCCGCGCCAACTGGACGTCGCTCGGGGGTCAACTCTTCGCGGCAAGCGGGGTGAGCGCCGTGGCGACGGCCGAGCAGACGACCGTCGTGGTCCGCTGGATCGACAACACGGTGCGATCGCGCACCCGGACCGCCGGCTCCTGGGGCGCCTGGAAGGCTCTGGGCGGCCAGACCTTCAGCGACCCGGCCGTCACCTCGGTGTCCACGGGCCGGCTGGACATCTATGTCCGGGGCCGCGACGACGCCCTGTGGCACCGGACGGCGGCCACGGCCTGGCAACGGCTGGGCGGCGTGCTGGCGACGGGCCCGGCGGCGACCACGGGCGCCGCCGGTTTGATCACTGTGGCGGGTCGCGGTCCAGGCGCCTTCTACAGCACCGGGACGCAGACTGCGGCCGGCATCTGGTCGGGTTGGGTCAAGGTTCCGGCCATCACCAGCCCGTCCTGGAACCCGCACGTCTCCTGTTGGGCCGCCCTCGCCACGATCAAGCAGGTGTTCGGGACGCAGGTGAATCCGGACGGCGGCGCCAGCCTGGCCGGCGGAGGCTTCACTCCGGGCATTCCGGTCAAGAACTCCGCTTCGCCACCATGTGTGGTGGCCGGGGTCTGGGAATACGTCGAGATTCACGACGTCCGGGTCCGCCTGGCCGTCGCGGACGGGTTGACCGGTGACGGCGACACGGTGGGCTTCTTGGCCGACCCCACCGAGCCGCTGAATCACTTCACCCAGGTGCACGTTGAGATCTCCGAGGCGTTCAAGGCCGGCGGCTGGGATCCCACCCGGCCGCCGGACAACACGCTCATCGACGTACAGGGGTTCGTCTACTGGGATCCCGCGCACGTGCACGAGGATTGGCACGGCTTCACCGGTTGGGAGCTGCACCCGCTGACCGCCTGGCGACCGGCCCGCTGACCGGCCGTGCCGCGGGCAGCCGGGCGACGAGCCGCGATGCGGCGGGAGATGTCAGTCGAGGTAGTCGCGGAGCACCTGGGAGCGCGACGGATGCCGCAGCTTCGACATGGTCTTGGACTCGATCTGCCGGATGCGCTCGCGGGTCACGCCGTAGACCTGGCCGATCTCGTCGAGCGTGCGCGGCTGGCCGTCGGTCAGGCCGAAGCGGAGCCGCACGACGCCGGCCTCCCGCTCCGACAGGGTCTGGAGCACCGAGGTCAGCTGGTCCTGCAGCAGGGTGAAGCTCACCGCGTCGACGGCGACGACCGCCTCGCTGTCCTCGATGAAGTCGCCGAGCTGGCTGTCACCCTCGTCGCCGATGGTCTGGTCGAGCGAGATGGGCTCCCGGGCGTACTGCTGGATCTCCAGCACCTTCTCCGGGGTGATGTCCATCTCCTTGGCGAGCTCCTCGGGCGTCGGCTCGCGACCGAGGTCCTGCAGCAGCTCCCGTTGGATGCGGCCGAGCTTGTTGATCACCTCCACCATGTGTACCGGGATGCGGATGGTGCGGGCCTGGTCGGCCATGGCACGGGTGATCGCCTGCCGGATCCACCAGGTGGCGTAGGTGGAGAACTTGTAGCCCTTGGTGTAGTCGAATTTCTCCACGGCGCGGATCAGGCCGAGGTTGCCCTCCTGGATCAGGTCGAGGAAGGCCATGCCGCGGCCGGTGTAGCGCTTGGCCAGGGAGACGACGAGGCGCAGGTTGGCCTCAAGAAGGTGGTTCTTGGCCCGTTCGCCGTCGCGAACGATCCAGTTGAGGTCGCGGCGCAGGGTCGGCGAGACCTTCTGGCCGCCGTCCTCGGACTGCTTGAGCCGCTCGGAGGCGTACAACCCGGCCTCGATGCGCTTGGCGAGGTCAACCTCCTGCTCGGCGTTGAGGAGTGCCACCTTGCCGATCTGCTTGAGGTAGGCCCGGACGGAGTCCGCGGAGGCGGTGAGTTCGGCGTCCTTGCGCGCCTGGCGCAGGGCCTCGGACTCCTCGTCCTCCTCGTCCCAGGTGAACTCGGCGCCGGCCGGACCCTCCTCCTCCTCGTCGGAGGCGGTGAGGACGACGGCCTCGTCGAGGGTCAGGCCCTCCTTGCCGGCGGCCGGGGTGGCCGGGGGCGCACCCGCGTGGGGAGCGGCGGCCTTCTTGGCCGCCGTCTTGAGCTTGGCCGTCGCCTTGACACCCTTGCGGGGAACCGGCGCCACGACGGGGTCGGAGCTGGCCTTGGCTGCGCCGGCCGAGCGAGCCGCGACAGTGCGCTTGCGCGGAGGGACCGTCGCTGGCTGAGCCCTCGGGGTGGGACGTGCGGACGTGGAGTCAGCGGGTGTCACGTACTACCTCTCACGAGCTGGGCTTCTCCGCGGGAACGACCGCCCGGGGTTGGCGTGCCCGGTCGGAGCGTTCGGTGCAGCCTGGACGGGCCTGTAAACGGACCGGCACATCAGTCTAACTCCGCTCTGGCCGGGTGGTTGCGGACGGGCCGCAGTGTCTGGGCCGAATTGCCGGCCACAGCCTCGTCGTGGGCCACCATCGCAGCCCCGACGATCCCGGCGTTGTTGCGCAGGCTCGCGATGACGACCGGCGTCTCGACGTGGAGGTAGGGCAGCCACTTGTCGGGTGTCTTACTGACTCCGCCACCGAGTACGAACAGGTCCGGGGGCAGCACATGCTCGAGGTGTTTCAAGTAGTGCTGGAGCCGGCTCGCCCAGTGCTTCCAGGACAGGCCCTCGCGCTCGCGGGCCGAGGCGGCGGCGCGCGTCTCGGCGTCGACCCCCTGCAGCTCCAGGTGACCGAGCTCGGTGTTGGGCACGAGGTGACCGTCGATGAACAGCGCGCTGCCGATGCCCGTGCCCAGGGTCAGGAGCAGGACGACGCCGGGAACGTCCTTGGCCGCACCCGCGCGCACCTCGGCGACCCCGGCCGCGTCGGCGTCGTTCATGACCGTGACCGGACAGTTCGTGACCTCGGTGAACAGCGCATCGACGTCCGTGCCGATCCAGCTGGGGTCGACGTTGGCCGCCGAGCGGGCGACGCCGCCCCGAATCACGGCGGGGAACGCCGCGCCGACGGGGCCGCTCCAGCCGTGCCTGGTAACCATCTCGTGGATGACTTTCGAGACGTTCTGCGGCGTGGAGGGGACCGGTGTGGGGACCCGGTAGCGCTCGGTGGCGAGTTGCCCGGTGTCGAGGTCGACCACGGCGCCCTTGATGCCGGTGCCGCCGATGTCGATCCCTAGAGCCCGCGGAGTGGGAGCCTTCGACGCTGCCATGAGCCGGAATCTACGCTGCAACCGTGACCGATGCCCTGTTGTCCCTGGCCGTCGACCTGGTCCGGCGGGCCGGGGCACTGGTCGTCGCCGGGCGGGCGTCGGCCGGTGCCGAGGTGACGACCAAGTCCACGCCGACCGACGTGGTGACCGAGATGGACCGGGCGGCCGAGCGCCTGGTGGTCGAATCCCTGCGCACCCTGCGCCCCGGTGACGGCGTGCTGGGCGAGGAGACCGGGGAGACCTGGGGGACCACCGGGGTGCGGTGGGTGCTCGACCCGATCGACGGCACGGTGAACTACCTCTACGACCTGCCGGCCTACGCGGTGTCCCTGGCCGCCGAGGTCGACGGCATCGTCGCGGTGGGCGCGGTCTTCAACCCGGCCAGCGAAGAGTTGTGGACCGCGATCCGCGGCGAGGGGGCCTGGCTGGGTGCGCGCCGGCTGCGCGGCTCGCCGGTCACCTCGCTGGACCAGGCCCTGGTGGCGACCGGTTTCGGGTACGGGACGGACCGCCGCCGGGCGCAGGCCGTCGTCGTCGCCGCCCTGCTGCCCGAGATCCGCGACATCCGCCGGTTCGGCGCCGCCAGCCTCGACCTGTGCTCGGCCGCGGCCGGCCGGGTCGACGCCTACTTCGAGCGCGGCCTCAAGCCGTGGGATCTCGCCGCCGGCGGGCTGATCGCGGTCGAGGCCGGCCTGCTCGTCACCGGCCTCAGCGGCGCGCCGGCGGGTGAGGACCTGGTGCTGGCCGCACCGCCGGCCCTGCATGCCGCCCTGCACGGTCGGCTCGTCGCACTGCGGGCCGACGAAGGCCCGTGAGGCGACCCGTTCACCGACCGCCGGTCCACGCGGAGTAGGAAGGGCACGTGACCCGACTCGTGCTCGGCCCGGTGCTGCGGCATGTGGGCACCGACGATGCGACCGTCTGGGTGGAGACCGCGGGCGCCGGCACCGTCGAGGTGGTCACCGCAGGCCCCCGCGGCCGGTCCGCGACTTTCTGCGTTGCGGGGCATCACTACGCGCTGGTGTGTGTCGAGGGCATGCGGCCCGGTACGACCTACCCGTACCAGGTGCTGATCGACGACGAGCCGGTCTGGCCCGAGCCCAGGTGCCGCCTTCCGCCGAGCCGGATCCGTACCGTCGACCCGGACACGGCGTTCCGCCTGGTGTTCGGCTCCTGCCGGTACGCGACCTCGCACGCGGTCCGCGACGACGACCACTACGACTTCGACGCGCTCGACGCGTTCGCCATCCGGATGACGCAGACCGACGAGGACCGATGGCCCGACGCCTTGCTGCTGGTCGGCGACCAGGTCTACGCCGACGAGACCTCCCCGGAGACCAAGCGCTACATCGCCGAGCGGCGGGACACCTCGCGCCCGCCTTACGACCAGGTGGCCGACTTCGAGGAGTACACCCGGCTCTATCTCGAGTCCTGGACCGACCCCGAGGTGCGGTGGCTGATGGCCAGCATCCCCAGCTCGATGATCTTCGACGACCATGACGTACGCGACGATTGGAACACCTCCCGGCTCTGGCGGGAGGAGATGGCGCGCACCTCGTGGTGGCGGGAGCGGATCACCGGTGCCCTGATGTCGTACTGGGTGTACCAGCACCTGGGTAACCTGTCGCCTTCGCGGCTCGCCTCCGATGAGGTCTACCGACGGGTGTGCGCCGCCGACGACGGTGCGGCGATCCTCCGCGAGTTCGCGCAGGCCGCCGACCATGAGGCCGACGGCGCCAAGGGGGCTCAGTGGTCCTACCGTCGTGACTTCGGCCGCGTCCGGCTGCTCGTCATCGATTCCCGGTGCGGCCGGGTGCTCGACGGGCGGCGGTCGATCGTGAGCGAGGCCGAGTTCGCCTGGATAGAGCGTCAGGTGGAGGGGGAGTACGACCACCTGCTGGTCGGCACGTCGTTGCCCTGGCTGCTGCCGAGGGCGTTGCACGACATCGAGTCCTGGAACGAGGCGGTATGCGCCGGCAGCCGCGGCAGGCTGCTGGCCGCCGGCGGTGAGAAGCTGCGCCGGGCCGCCGACCTGGAGCACTGGGCGGCCTTCAGGGACTCCTTCGACCGGTTGGCCCGGTTGCTCGCGCGGGTCGGCCGCGGAGAGCACGGCGGGGCGGCGGCACCGGCCACGATCTGCGTGCTCTCCGGTGACGTGCACCACGCCTACAGCGCCCGCGCCGACCTCGGGCCCGAGGTCGGCGCCCCGATCTATCAGCTGACCTGCTCACCGCTGCACAACTATGTGCCCGCGGTGATGCACTGGGTCTTCCGGGTGGCCTGGAGTGCGGCGGCCGAGCGTACGACCAGGTTGCTGCTCGGGGCCTTCTCGACGGTGCCCAAGCCGCCGCTGTCCTGGCGCCGGCTGTCCGGGCCGTTCTTCGGCAACGAGATCGCGACCCTGACCCTGGCGGGGCGGGCGGCGCGCCTGCTGCTGGAAAAGGCCGGCGCCGGGCACCGCGGCGAGCCGTTCCTCGACCCGGTCGCGGCTATCGCCCTGGCGTGGCCGTCGCGGGACAGCCCGAGCCCGTCTTCGGCGGTGTCTGGGCGGGGGCCGGGGCGAGCCGGGTGAACGTGTTGCCCAGAACGAGGTCGACGTCGCTGCCGGTTCGGGTGACCGGCCGGCTCACGGCACCTGCGACGAGCCCCTTGAGTGCCTTGGCGAATGGGGCCCCGGCCGTGCCGTAGCGCATCTCGGCAGGCCCGCGCACGGCGCTGGGGTCGTTGCCCACGGCCGTCACCGTGTAGCCGCGCAGCCGAAGCTCCGCGGCGGTCTTGGCGGCCAGCCCTTCCCTCGCCGTGGCGTTGAGTACCCGGATCCTGATGTCGGCCCTGGTCGGTGCCTGGCCGGCGCTCGCGTGTACGCAGGAGGCCGGGGCGGCCCGCGTGGTGCTCTTCGTGACGTCGGCCCGCAGGATCAGCCACACACCGAGGGCGCTGGCGACGACCAGGACGACCAGTACGACGGCTGCCCGCAGCCGCGTCGTGTCGCGGCGGGCGCGCGCCGCCCGGGCCCGCGGGCCGATCCCGGCCGGCTGCTCGCCGAAGGGGGAGTGGCTGCTCACAGGTCGCCTGCGAGCTCGGCATGGCCCCGCAGCACGAGCGGCTCCAGGGCGTTGCCGATTCCCTCGAACCCGTCGCCGACCATGGCTCCAGCCCGGTGCCGGGCCACGACCCCGGCTACCACTACCGCCAGCTTAAAGCAGCCGAAGGCGACATACCACGGAAGCGCGGACAGGTCGCGCCCGGTGCGCTCGGCGTACCGGGCGCAGATCTGCGCCCGGTTCGGGAAACCCGGGAGGGCGCTCAGGGCGGCACCGGTCTGCACGGCGAGGGGGTTGCCCGCGTCGACCGGCCCCTGCCAGTAGACGAGCAGCAGGCCGAGGTCGGCCAGCGGGTCGCCGAGGGTGGACATCTCCCAGTCCAGGACGGCAAGGATCCGGCCGGGTATCTCGGGATGGAGGACGGTGTTGTCGAGCCGGTAGTCCCCGTGCACGACGGTGGGGGCGGGACTGTCCGGAAGCGATTCCGCGAGGGCCGCGGCGAGCGCGTCCAGGGTGGGTGACGCTGCGGCCCGGCTGGCCTCCCACTGCCCGGTCCAGCGGCGCAGCTGGCGGGCGAGGAAGCCGTCCGGGTGCCCGAAGCCGGACAATCCGGCCGCGTCCACGTCCACCGCGTGCAGGCGGGCAAGGACGTCGACCAACTCGTCGGCGATCGCCCGGCGCTGCGCGGGCCGGTCGGCGTACCCCGGCGGGAAGGCGGCGCGGACCACCGGCCCGTCGACGTAGGACATGACGTGAAACGGTGCGCCCAGAACGGCCGGGTCGGTGCACAGGTGCAGCGCCACGGGCACCGGGACGGCGGAGCCGGCCAGCGCCGCGATGATCGTGTGCTCGCGGGACATGTCATGTGCGGTGGGCAGCACATTGCCCAGCGGCGGGCGGCGCAGGACCACCCGCCCCGCCGGACCGGCGATCCGGTAGGTGAGGTTGGACTTCCCGCCGCTGATCAACTCCACCGTGCAGTCCGACCAGCGCTCGTCACCGAGTGCTGCCGCGAGATAAGGCCCGACGATGGCGCGTGGAGCGCCCTGGGTGGCCTGCATGCTCCGACGTTATCGGCCCGGCTAGCGGGCCGGGCGCTGCCGGTACGCCTTCGCCTGGACCTTCCATACCCTGCGTTGCTCCGCCCGCAGCCGGGCGTCGTAGCGTCCGGCCAGCCACGTCTGCTCGCGCAGCAGCTTCTCGTAGTTGGCCAGCCGGCGGGCCGACAGTGCCCCGTCGGCAACGGCACCGGCGACCGCGCACCCGGGCTCGCCGTGGTGCGTGCAGTCACCGAAGCGGCACTCGGTCGCCAGGGTCTCGATGTCGCTGAACGTCTGCTCGATCCCGGCCGCGGAGTCCCACAACTGGACGCCCCGCAGCCCGGGGGTGTCCAGCAGGAGGGCACCCCACGGCATCGGTACCAACTCGCGCGCGGTGCTGGTGTGCCGGCCCTTGCCGTCGGAGCGGATGTCGCCGGTGGTCAGGGTCTCCTCGTCGGCCAGCGCGTTGACCAGGCTCGACTTGCCACTGCCGGACGGTCCGATGAGCGCCCCCGTACGCCCGGCTGGCAGGAGGGCGCGAACCTCGTCGAACCCCAGCCCGTCGACCACGCTGGCCGCGATCACGTCGACCCCGAGTGCCGCCTGGGCGGCCTCCGCCCGATCGGCCTCGGGATCGGCGGACAGGTCGGCCTTGGTGAGCAGGACGACCGGACGGGCGCCGCTCTCCCAGGCGAGGGCGAGCATGCGTTCGAGCCTGCCCAGGTTCGGTGCGGTGGACAGCGGCGAGATGACGAACAGGACGTCGACGTTGGCGGCGAGCACCTGGCCGCGGGCGTCGTTGCGGCCCGCTCCGCGGATCACGGTCGTGCGCCGGGGCAGCACGGCGGTCACCGTGCCATCGGCGTCGAGCAGGACCCAGTCGCCGGTCGTCGGGGCGGGCTGCAGGTCCGGCGACAGGCGGGCATGCTGCGTGCCGTCGCCGGTGTGCACGACGCACCGGCCACGGTCGGTGCGAGCGACGCGGGCGGGGCGCAGTTGTGGATCGGGTGAGGACTGACTGGACCAGGACTCGTCCCAGCCCAGCTGTGCAAGATTTGCGGACAACGTAAGCTCCGGGAGTTCGGTGGCCCTACGTCGCTTTCAGTTCGTCGGATCAGGCGATTGATCGACGGGGTCGAATCAGGACGTAACGGGCGCGGCGGGCAAGACCAACGGCACGGTGCTGCAAGATCCAGTCATCACGTCACCGCCATCCCGTCCGACTCGCGGACTTGCCGACTTGCCTGATCCCCGCGGCGCGTTTGGGTGCCGTGGGCTTGCGCATGACGATAGGCTCCACCGCCCCGGTAGGCCGAACGATTTATCTTCGCGCTTCCGGGCACAACGCACCGACATGGTGCGTTCAATAAAACTCAGACACATATTTGGGAGTGATAAGTACATGGCGACCGACTACGACGCGCCGCGTCGTACCGAAGAATCTGAGATCGGCGAGGACAGCCTCGAGGAGCTCAAGGCGCGGCGGGCTGAGGCCCAGTCCGGCAGCGTCGACGTGGACGAGGCGGATCTGGCCGAGTCTTTGGAATTGCCCGGTGCCGACCTGTCCGGGGAAGAGCTGACCGTGCGGGTCCTGCCGATGCAGGACGACGAGTTCCGCTGCGTCTCCTGCTTCCTGGTCCATCACCGCAGCCAGCTTGCCGAGACACGTGACGGGGAGCCGCTCTGCCGGGACTGCGCGGCCTGACCGGCACCGGACCGGAGATGAGCGACGAGGCCGGCCGGCCCGCCACTGACGACGAGGTTGCCGACACCCTCGGCCAGCTCGCCCGGGGCGACGTCGACCGCAAGGAGCGCCGCCGGCTGCTGCGCCGCCTGGCCGCGTCGTTGGCCCGCAGCGCCAAGTCGGCCGGCGTCCGGGGTGCCGGTGGCGGTCGCTGGCTGACCGATCTGGTCGTGCAGGCTGCGCCGCGGGTGCCGATCCGCGACCTGGCCACCCTCATGCAGCACCACGACGGGCTGACCGGCGACGAGCTGGCCGAGGCACTGGTCAGGTCGGCGAGCCGGGCGACGGCGGGGATCGGCGCCGCGGCGGGGGCGCTGGCCACGGCGGAGTGGGCGGCACCGCCGACGCTGCTATCAGCGCCAGTGCAGCTGGTCGCCGAGACCGTGGCCATCGCCGCGGTCGAGATCAAGCTGGTGGCGGAGCTGCACGAAGCTTACGGCGTGACCGTCCCGGGCAGTACGGCCCAGCGCACGACGGCCTTCCTGACCGCCTGGGCCCGGCGCCGCGGTGTCGACCTGGCCCGCCCGGGTGCCGGCCTGACCAGCGTCATCGGCAGTGCCTCCCGGCGTGAGCTGCGCGACCAGCTGATGCGGCGGCTGGGCCGCAACCTCACCACCCTCGGCCCGGTGTTCACCGGCGCCCTGATCGGCGCCGAGCTCAATCGCCGGGCAACGCGCGGTCTGGGCGAGGCCGTCCGTCGTGACCTGCTCGCCCGCAGAGCGGTCCGCTGAGCGCGGGTCAGACGGTCGAGTCCTCCAGGCCGGGCGGCAGCGAGCCGGTCAGCGAACGCCAGGTGGCGGCGGCGCCGCGGGCGGCGACCATCCGGGCCGCGGCGAACACCACACCGCTGATGGCCGCCCAGACCAGCGCCTCGGTCCACGTCGTACCGGGTGCGGCCGGATTCGCCGGCGGGTCGCTGTGCCGGGCCTTCTTCCACGCCACGTCGACGGCCTTGCGAGCGGCGATGCCCGCGGGTACGGCGAACAGCAGTGCGGTCAGCTTCCAACCGGCCTTGGCCATGGTTTGCGCCATGAGTGCCTCCTTGGTCTTTCGGGGTGCCTACCCCGTCTTGTTCGAATGACGCACCGTCGACCCGGATCCGGATCCGGCGATGATGGCAGCGGCCAGGTCGGCCGGCCGGCGAGAGCTGATGATCCAGTACGGCGTCGGATCGGCCGGGTCGTCGAGGGTGAGCTTGACCGCACCGCGGACCCAGGGCCGGTGCACGACGAAGGCCAGTGCCGACAGGCGGGGGCCAAGAGCGGTCCGTTTCGCCTCGCCGGCCACAGGCACCGCGGTCGAGACGTACCGCAGGGGCAGGTGCGCATCATCGACGAACAGTTCCGAGTCGGCGACCCGGACGCGGACCCGCCCTGCCCACCACAGCAGCGCGGACACGGTCGGCAGTACGACGACATAGGGCAACCAGGCGCGCAGACCCGGTTGGCCGGCGTGGACCTCGGCGGCGAGCGCGCCGCCCAGGCCCAGCGCGGCCGGCCACCACCAGAGCGGGACCCGCAGCCGCTCGTCGTGGGCCTCCACGGTCATCGAGGCTACCCGTGCGCGGGTACCCTGCTTCCAATGCCTCCTGCGACCGTGCAGGTTCTCGTCCAGCGTCTGGATCCGGACCTGCCACTACCGTCCTATGCCCGTCCCGGTGACGCCGGGGCGGATCTGCTGACCACGGTGGACGCATGTCTGGAGCCGGGCCAGCGGGCCGTGCTGCCGACCGGGATCGCGATCGCACTGCCCGAGGGCTACGCCGCTTTCGTCCACCCCCGGTCAGGGCTGGCCGCCCGCTTCGGAGTCTCCCTGGTCAATGCCCCCGGGACCATCGACGCCGGCTACCGCGGCGAGATCCAGGTGATCGTCGTCAATCACGACCCTGCCATGCCGGTCAGCTTCCGGAGGGGCGACCGCATCGCGCAGCTAGTCGTGCAGCGGGTGGAGCAGGTCGCCTGGCTGGACTGCCGCCGCCTTCCCGAGTCCGAACGCGGCGCGGGCGGCCAGGGGTCGACCGGGGGGCACTCGGGCTTGCCCGCCGGCCTGATCGGTTCCGGCCCGGACCGAGAGGAGTGACCATGTTCCGACGTCGGTCGAAGAAGGACGCGTTGCCGCCCGGGCAGGAGCCGGCCGGGGTGGACCCACCGGAGGACGATGATTCGCCCGCCGAGCCGGCGGGCGTCGAAGGTCCCACCGAGGGGCCATGGGATGTCGGCGACGCACCCGACGACGATGTCGCCCGGCTCGACCTCGGGGGGCTGCGGGTCCCGGCCACGCCCGACATCGAGCTGCGCCTGGAAGCCGACCCGACCGGCACGGTGGCCGGAGTGGTCCTCGTGCAGGCGGCGAGCACGCTGGCGATCGGTGCGTTCGCCGCGCCGCGGGGCCAGGGGATCTGGGACGAGGTGCGGGCGGAGCTGCTGACGACACTGCGGGCCGAGGGAGCGGGTGGGAGTGAGCGCGAAGGGCCGTTCGGGACGGAGCTGGCCGCCACCGTGACGGGACCGGACGGCCGGCAGGCCGCCCGTTTCGTGGGCGTCGACGGCCCCAAGTGGTTCCTGCGCGGCATGTTCACCGGGCCCGCAGCCACCAACCCCGAGCAGGCCAGGGCGCTGGAGCGGGCCCTGCGCAACGTCGTCGTGTCCCGCGGCGAGGGGGCGTTGCCGGTACGCGGCCCGCTGCCGCTCGAGCTGCCCAAGGACGTGCTCGATCAGGCGGCCGACGAGGCCGGCCGCGTGACATCGGAGCTGCCGGTGCGCGGCCCGGAGATCACCGAGATTCGTTGAGCCGAACGGGTGCGATGCAGCCGCTGACGGCCGGCCCTACCCCATGCCCGGCGCAGCGGCCGGTGGTCGCCTACCCTAGAGACGAACGGCACGACCGATCGACGGATCGAGGTGACCTGGCGTTGTCGACAGAGGTGTCCGGTGCGGCCCGGCACGAGGGCTTCCTCCGGCGTGCCCTGCGCCGTCTGACCGCCTCCGAGGAGCAGCTCGACGCCGCGGGACTGCAGGACCAGGTCAGCGAGGCCGGCGCCACGCCCTGCCGCGACGCGGCCCGGCTCGGGCACCGCCCCGTGTGCATGGTCGGTCGGCTGCGCAGCGTGCGCTTCGAGCCACGTACCAACCTGCCGACCCTCGAAGCCGAGCTCTACGACGGCACCGGGACGGTCGACCTGGTCTGGCTCGGTCGCCGGCGCATCCCCGGGATCGAGCCGGGTCGTTCCCTCGTCGTGCGCGGCAGGGTCTGCGAACAGGGCTCACGGGAGGTCATCTTCAACCCGTGGTACGAGTTGCTGCCGGCCGGACGGTGACCGAGCCGGAGGCTGCGCCCACGCGGTTCGTCGAGCAGCTCGGCGGGGTCAAGGGCCTGATCGACTCGGGTCTGCCGGTCGTGGTGTTCGTCGTCGCCAACGCCCTGAGCCAGTTGAGGGTGGCCGTCATCGCCGCCCTCGTCGCCGGCGTGGCCGTTTTCGCCCTCCGGCTGGCCCGCCGGGAGTCCCCGCAGTTCGCGGTCAGCGGCCTGTTCGGGGTCGCGATCGCCGCGTACTTCGCGCACCGTCTCGGCCGGGCCGAAGGTTTCTTCATCCCCGGCATCATCCTCAACGCGGTCTACTTCCTGGTCTTCGCCGTCTCCCTCCTCATCCGCCGCCCGCTGGTCGGCGTGCTCTGGACATACTTCGGCGACGGCGACCAGGACTGGCGGCGGCAACCGGCCCTGCGCCGGGCCTACACCCTCGCGACGCTGTGGTGGGCACTGATGTACGCCGCCAAGACCGGCCTGCAGGGACTGCTCTACCTCCACCACCAGCCCGGCTGGCTGGCGGTGGCCAAGCTGTCCATGGGCTACCCGCTCTTCGCCGTCAACGTGGCGGCGACGCTGTGGCTGGTGCGCCGGGCCACGGCCAAGCTGGCGCGGTCGGGGGAGCCCCCTGCGTTACGGCCGGTGGACGGCGATCCCGTACAGACACCGACCGGCTCCAGCTAGCGACGGCTAGCCGGCACCCGGCCCCGAAACCGCGTCGTGGATCTCCCGCTCGACCTCGTCGGTTGCCAGGAACATCAACTCGTCGCCGGCCTCGAGCGGGTCGTCCGGACTCGGCACGAGCACCCGGCGCCCGCGCAGGATGGCCACCAGGGCGGCATCGCGCGGCAGGTCCAGCTCGCGCACGGGCCGCCCGACGTGCGGGGCGTCCGCGGCCAACGTGATCTCCACCAGATTGGCCTGGCCCTGCCGGAAGGTCATGAGCCGGACGAGGTCGCCGACCGAGACCGCCTCCTCGACGAGCGCCGCCAGCAGCCGGGGGGTCGACACGGCGACGTCCACGCCCCAGGAGTCGGTGAACATCCACTCGTTCTTGGGATGGTTGATCCGCGCGACCACCCGGTTGACGCCGAACTCCGTCTTGGCCAGCAGCGAGGCGACCAGGTTGACCTTGTCGTCCCCGGTGGCGGCGATCATGACGTCGCAGTCCTGCAGGCGCGCCTCCTCCAGGGAGGCCACCTCACAGGCGTCCGCCTCGATCCACTCGGCCTGCGGAACGCTGCCGCCCTTGACGGCACGTGACTCCCGCTCGATGAGCAAGACCCGGTGCCCGTTGTCGATGAGCTCCTGCGCGATCGAGCGGCCCACGTTGCCGGCACCCGCGATGGCGATCCGCATCAGGTGCTCCCGTGGGGCGGTTCGGCGGCAACCCGGGCCGCGGTCTTGGCTGTCTCTTTGTCGACCAGCAGGTAGACCCGGTCGCCGTCCTGGATGACCGTCGACCGGGTCGGCAGCGTGCCGATACCGAAGCGCACGATGACGGCGGTGCGGACGCCCACGGCCCGTTCGAACTCATCGAGCGACCGGCCGATCCACCGCTCATGCACGGTCACCTCGATGATCGCGACATTGCTGGTCGGATCGCGCCAGATCTCCTCCGTGCCCTCGGCCAGGAGCGCGCGCAGCATCCGGTCGGCGGTCCACCGCACCGTGGCCACGGTCGGGATGCCCAGCCGCTCGTAGACCTCGGCGCGCCTCGGGTCGTAGATCCGGGCGACCACATGGTGTACGCCGAAAGTCTCGCGAGCCACCCTCGCCGAGATGATGTTCGAGTTGTCACCGCTGCTGACGGCGGCGAAGGCGTCCGCCCGCTCGATCCCGGCCTCGACCAGCGTGTCTCGGTCGAAGCCGATGCCGGTCACGGCGGTGCCCTTGAACTCCGGTCCGAGCCGGCGGAAGGCCGTCGGGTCCCGGTCGATGACCGCCACCGAGTGCTCGAGCTTCTCCAGGCTGCGGACCAGCATCGACCCGACCCGCCCGCAACCCATGATGACGTAGTGCACGTGTCCGGACGCTACACGCGCGGCCGCGGCTGGCCGCAGCTGCTCAGCGCCGTACGATCGGCCGCGTGCCGAGTCTTGGATCTCTGACCAAGCGTCTGCTGCTCGGGCGGCCCTTCCGCAGCGAAAAGCTCGGCGACACGGAGCTGCCCAAGCGGCTGGCGCTGCCGATCTTCGCCAGTGACCCGCTGTCCTCCGTCGCCTACGCCACGCAGGAAGTCTTGGTGGTGCTCACGCTGGGCAGCACCGCCTATCTCTACCTGACGCCGTTCCTCGCCGCCGGCGTCGTGCTGCTGCTGATCGTGGTGGTGGCCTCCTACCGGCAGTTGGTCCAGGCCTACCCGACCGGCGGCGGCGACTACGAGGTGGCGTCGAAGAACCTCGGCCGCACCGCCGGGGTGACGGTGGCCAGCGCGCTGCTGGTCGACTACGTCATGACCGTCGCGGTGTCGGTCTCGGCCGGTATCGACAACGTCATCTCGGCCCTGCGCGGGCTGAATCCGTACCGCGTCTGGATGGCGGTCGCCGTCGTGGTCCTACTCAGCGCGATGAACCTGCGCGGGGTGCGCGAGTCCGGCAAGGCCTTCGCGGTCCCGACCTATGCCTTCGTGGTGGCGGTCCTCGGCATGGTGGTGACCGGTCTGGTCAGGACCTTCCTTGGCCATCCGCCCGTTGCGGAGAGCGCGCACTTCGCCATCCATCCCGAGAAGGCCAACCTCCTGGGGTTGGCCCTGCTGTTCTTCGTCCTGCGGGCCTTCTCCTCCGGATGTACGGCGCTGACCGGCGTCGAGGCGATCGCCAACGGCGTGCCGGCGTTCCAGAAGCCCAAGGGCAAGAACGCCGCCGCGACCCTGCTGGCGATGGGTGTCATCTCGATGACCATGTTCGTCGGCATCACGGCGCTGGCCCTGATCTCCAAGGTGCACTACGTCGACCCGGCCCGGGTGCGCGACCTGGTCGGGTTCGCCAAGTGCGGCACCGAGCCGCAGCCGACCGTGATCGCCCAGATCGGCGCCGCCGTCTTCGGCGGCACGCACAACCTGCTGTTCTACTTCCTGCAGGCAGTCACTGCACTGATCCTGGTCCTGGCAGCCAACACCGCCTTCAACGGCTTTCCGCTGCTCGGGTCGATCCTGGCCCAGGACAGGTTCGCCCCGCGGCAGTTGCACACGCGCGGCGACCGCCTCGTCTACAGCAACGGGATCGTCCTGCTGGCCGCCGCGGCCATCGTGCTCATCATCGCCTTCAAGGCCGACGTCACGAAGCTGATCCAGCTCTACATCATCGGCGTCTTCACCTCCTTCACCCTCGGTCAGACCGGCATGGTCCGGCACTGGAACGCCCTGCTGCGCACCGAGCGCGACCACGTCGCGCGCCGCCGGATGATGCGCAGCCGGACCATCAACGCCACCGGGGCGACCTTCACCGGACTGGTGCTGGTGATCGTGCTGATCACGAAGTTCACCAAGGGCGCCTACCTGGTGGTGATCGCCATGCCGATCCTGTTCCTGCTGATGCGGGGCATCCGGCAGCACTACGACCGGGTGGCCGCCGAGCTCGAGCCGACCGACGACGCGCCGATCCTGCCGGCCCGAAACCACGCGGTCGTCCTCGTCTCCAAGGTGCACCAGCCCACCCTGCGCAGCATCGCCTACGCACGGGCCACCCGGCCCGACACGCTGACCGCGGTCACCGTCAACGTCGACGAGGCCGACACCCGGGCGTTGCAGGAGGAGTGGGAGAGGCGCGAGGTGCCGGTGCCGCTGGAGGTGATCGAGTCGCCCTACCGTGAGATCACCCGGCCGATCCTCGACTACATCAAGCGGATCCGCCGCGAGAGCCCCCGCGACGTGGTCACGGTCTACATCCCGGAGTACGTCGTGGGCCACTGGTGGGAGACGTTGTTGCACAACCAGAGCGCGTTCAGGCTCAAGAGCCGGCTGCTGTTCGAGCCCGGTGTCATGGTGACCAACGTGCCGTGGCAGTTGAAGTCCTCCGAGCACCGCGCGGCGCGCCCGCAGAGCAGTCCGGGCGACGTCCGTCGCGGTTACGCCGGCGACGACACCCTGCAGCCGGAGCAGCCGGAGCAGCCGGAGCAGCCCGACCAGCCCGACCAGCCGGAGCAGCCCGAACAGGTGACCGGCCGACCGTGAGTGGGGCAGCTGAGCCGGGGCTCGACTGGACCGGTCGTGAGCTGGCGGTCGAGGTCGGGCCGGTGGCCCACGGTGGGCATTGCGTAGCGCGGCACGAGGGCCGGGTGGTCTTCGTCCGCCATGCGCTGCCGGGAGAGCAGGTGCTGGCCCGGGTCACCGAGGACCGTGGCGGGTCGTTCTGCCGGGCCGACGCGGTGTCGGTGCTCGTCGCGTCGCCCGACCGGGTCGAGCCACCCTGCCCCCACGCACGGCCCGGCGGCTGCGGCGGATGTGACTGGCAGCACGCCACGCCACAGGCCCAGCGCGAGCTCAAGGCGGCCGTGGTCGCCGAACAACTGGCTCGGCTGGGTGACCGGCCCGACCTGCCGGTCACCGTCGAGCCGGTCCCCGGCGGCCCCCTTGGCTGGCGTACCAGGGTGCGCTTCGCCGTCGACGCCGGTGGCACCGTGGGACTGCACCGGCACCGGTCACACGACATCGAGCCGGTCGAGCACTGCCCGCTGGCGACGGAGTCGGTCGGCCAGCTGGGTGTCACGCTGCAGCGCTGGCCCGGCGCGCAGGCCGTCGAGGTCATCGCCTCCTCGGGCGGCGACCTGGCCCTGGTGGTCACCCCACGGGCGGGCGCGGACGTCGCGGTGCCCCCGCTTGCTGCCGCCACGGAGCCGGCCGTGCTCAGCCAACCTGGCCGGGGCGGGCGGGCCACCCGGGTGCGCGGGCACCGGGCGGTCCGCGAGAGAGCCCTGGGGCGGATCTTCCGGGTCGGCGCTGCCGGCTTCTGGCAGGTGCATCCGGCCGCGGCCGAGACCCTGGCCGCGGCCGTAGTACGCGCCCTGCGCCCGCAGGCAGGCGACTCGGTGCTCGATCTGTATGCCGGAGCGGGGCTGTTCGCCGGAGCACTGGCCCCGCTCGTGCCCGGCGGCCGCATCGTGGCCGTCGAGTCCGATCGCGGGGCCGCCGGTGACGCGGTCTACAACCTGCGCGACCTTGCCGTACCCGTTTCTGTCGAGATCGGGCAGGTGGGGCACGTTCTCGACTCGGTTCAGGGGGGGTTCGACCTCGTCGTGCTGGACCCGCCCCGCGCCGGAGCGGGTGCGCGGGTCGTCGGTCAGATCGCGGCCCGGCGGCCCCGGGCGGTGGCCTACGTCGCCTGCGACCCGGCCTCCTTCGCCCGCGACATCGCGACGTTCGCCGGCCACGGGCTGCGGCTCGTCGGGGTCCGCGCCTTCGACCTGTTCCCCATGACCCACCACGTGGAGTGCGTCGGGTTGCTGGAGCCCGAGCGACCGGCCTAGCCGGCCGCCGGCACGAGGGCTGTCGCCCGAGTCTCGGCCGCGCGCTGACCGCACGTGCGGAGATAGGGCGCGGTGCCGCCCCGCGCAGCGGATCATCGTGCGGGTGACCTCCGAACTGCCGCCGCAGTGGCCGGCCCAGGTGCGCCCGCCCGGCTCGCCGGACTGGGAGCTCAGCGCTGCCGCGTGGTTGTACGACCACGTGCCGGCCGACTACCGGGCCTACGACGTCCTGCGCCGCTATCCGGTGCTGCTGGCGCGGATGGCCGGTGAGCAGGTGGCGGCTTCGTTGGAAGCTGCCAGGGTGGGCTGGCGCACCCTGCGCGCCGACCTGCGCGACGAGATCCCGCCGGAGGCCGTCGAGGCGGCCATGCAGGCCTACGAGCGGGAGGGTCGGCGGCTGGCCGAGGTAGGCCGGGGGATAGCCGTCGTCCTTGCCGCCCTACGCGGCCGGCGGTGGATACCCCGCCTGTAAGGCCTGTCGTGCCCCGCGGCGCCGGGAGAACCGCACGACCATCCTGATCAGCGTGATCAGGATCAGGTCGAAGACCAGGACGCCACCCGTGATGCCGAGGAATTGCCCGTTGTAATAGCTGTGGTTGCCCGTCACGAGCGGATAGCCGAGCAGGCCGAGGAGCGCGAGGCCGATGATCAGGAGGATGCCGAGCAGCAGGACGACCAGGCACCCGCCGGCCCCCATCCGGCCCTTGGGTGCCACCCGGACAGGGGCCGCGCGGGACGGTGGCAGATATGGCGCCGGCACCGGCGCCGGCACCGGCGCCGGCGGCGGGGTCGGTGCCGGAGCCGAGGCGGCGACGGGGGGTGGCGGAGGCTCGTGCACGAACAGCGCGGTCAGGCTGAGCTTCTGGTCGCCGGGCCCCTGGATCTGCACGGCGAAGGGTCGCGGCTGGGCCGTCCCGCCGGGCAGCTGTCGCAGCGCCGCGACCGCCACGGCCGTCACTCCGGTCGCGCCCGCCGCCACGGTGAGCACGGGTGGATCGACCCGCAGGTCGAGCGCCCCGTCGGGATCGCTCGCCTCCAGTACCAGGCGGACCGGCGCGTTGCCCTGGTTGTCGACGATGAGCCGGTGTTCGGCGCGCTGCGTCCCGCCGGAGGTCTGCGGCATGATGCGCGCTTCCAGGACGGTGAACGGCCGGACGTCGACCATGCCGTCGACCAGCGCGAAGACCTCCGGCGCGGTGCTGGACACGGTCCGGACCCGGAACTGCGTGGGGCCGGCCGGCACCCGGGGGGAACGGGGCGGTCGGAAGCGGATCATCGCCGTGCTCTCGGTGTCCGGGAAGAGCGACAGGGCGGCCGGCTCGATCACCGCCCACGGCCCGGGTGCGCCCTGGAGCTCGAGCTGGAAGCGGTCGACGACCGTACCGAGGTTGCGGACCCGGATCTCGCAGCTCACCTCACCGGCCGGCTCGACGCTCAGCTGCGCCGGTGTGAGTACCGACGCCACGTCCACCCGCCCGGCCGTCCTCGGGTCAGCCGGCTCCCGCGGGCGTCCGGCGACGGTGGGGACGGTCACGACCCTGGTCTGCTCGGGGTCGGCCCAGCCGAGATAGGCCCGGCACGGCGCTGCGCCGTCGGCCGACGACGGGTTCTGGCAGAAGTCCGTCCCGGGCGCGTTGACGAAGCCGCACTCCCTGCAGACGATCACCGTCGCCCCCCTCAGCATCTCGGCCGCCGTCCCTCGCCACATCATTCCGTGTCTTGCGTGCCCTAACAGGCAGACTTGCCTCTTTTCGGGGTTACGACGCTGTCTCCGCACCAGGCCCACACGAGATCCCGGCCGGTGCCATCCGGGTGCGCAGCTAGACTCGAACGTTGTCAAAGGCTCGGATGAGAGGCGTCCATGACCCTGCTGTCGTCGATCGGGGCACCCGCGGACCTGCGCCGGCTGCGGCCGGACCAGATCCCGCTGCTGGCAACGGAGATCCGCGACTTCCTGGTGGCCAAGGTGTCGAGGACGGGCGGCCACCTCGGCCCCAACCTGGGCGCTGTGGAGCTGACGATCGCCCTGCACCGGGTTTTCGACTCGCCCGCCGAGCCGATCCTGTTCGATACCGGGCACCAGGCCTACGTCCACAAGATCCTCACCGGGCGGCAGGACGCCTTCGACGGGCTACGGCAGTACGGCGGCCTGTCGGGCTACCCCAGCCGGTCGGAGTCCGAACATGACGTGATCGAGAACTCCCATGCCTCGACCGCCCTGTCCTACGCCGACGGCCTGGCCAAGGCCTTCGCCCTGCGCGGCGAGAAGCGCCCGGTGGTCGCCGTCGTCGGCGACGGCGCGCTGACCGGTGGGATGTGCTGGGAGGCGCTGAACAACATCGCTGCCGCCAAGGACCGCCAGGTGGTGATCCTGGTCAACGACAACGGCCGGTCCTATTCGCCGACGATCGGCGGGCTGGCCGACCACCTCGCGACGCTGCGGCTGACCCCCGGCTACGAGCGAGTCCTCGACCTCGTCCGTGACTCGCTGGCCCGCACGCCGCTGGTCGGGCCGCCGTTGTTCGACGCCCTGCACGGCATCAAGAAGGGCCTCAAGGACGCGATCGCGCCGCAGGGCCTGTTCGAGGATCTGGGGCTGAAGTACGTCGGGCCGGTCGACGGCCACGACGAGGCCGCCGTCGAGACGGCGCTGCGCCGAGCGCGGGCATTCGGCGCCCCGGTGATCGTGCACTGCGTCACGCGCAAGGGATTCGGCTACGGCCCGGCCGAGGGCGACGAGGCCGACTGCCTGCACGGGCCGGGTGGCGCCTTCGACCCGGTGACCGGCCAGCTGCTGTCTTCGGGCGGCCGCAAGTGGACGACGGTCTTCGGCGACGAGATGGTACGGATCGGCGCCGAACGCCCTGACGTGGTCGCGATCACCGCGGCCATGCTGCATCCCACCGGGCTACACCCCTTCTCCCTGGCCTACCCCGAGCGCACCTACGACGTCGGGATCGCCGAGCAGCATGCGCTCACCTCGGCGGCCGGCCTGGCCTTCGGCGGGATGCATCCGGTGGTGGCCATCTACGCGACGTTCCTCAATCGCGCGTTCGACCAGATGCTGATGGACGTGGCGATGCACCGGGCACCGGTGACGCTGGTGCTCGACCGGGCGGGCGTGACCGGCGAGGACGGCGCGTCGCACCACGGCATGTGGGACCTCTCGCTGATGAACATCGTCCCGGGCATCCGGATCGCCGCCCCGCGGGACGAGCCCACCCTGCGCGAGGAGTTGCGCGAGGCGGTCGCCGTCTCCGACGGCCCGACGGTCGTGCGCTTCCCCAAGACTGCCCTGGCCGAGGACATCTCGGCCCTGCGCAGGGTCGGCGTGGTCGACGTGTTGCTCGAGCCGGTGCGGCCCGACGTCCTCATCGTCTCGGTCGGCGCCATGGCCCACATGGCGATCGAGGTCGCGGGCCGAGTCCAGGCCGAGGGGATCGCCGCGACCGTCGTCGACCCGCGGTGGGTCACGCCCGTGTCCGACGAGCTGCTCCGGCTGGCCGCGGGCCATCGCCTGGTCGTCACCCTGGAGGACGGCGGCCGGTCCGGCGGGGTCGGCGCCCAGTTGTCGCAGGCGCTGCGCGATGCCGACATCGACGTGCCGACCCGGGATATCGGCATCCCCCAGCGGTTCCTCGGGCACGGCAACGCGATGCTGGTGCGTTCGGCGATCGGGCTGACCGCGCAGGACGTGTCCCGGCGCGTGCTCGGCTGGGTCTCCCGGCTCGACCCGGGCGTCCGGGTCGACGCCGACGACGAGCGGTCCCGGACCCAGCCGTAGGCCGGCACCTCGGCGGGTTCAGTGGTAGAGGACCGGCCGTCGCCACGGCTCGTCGGAGACCGCGTCGGCCAGCGAGTTCTGCCCCGGCCGTCCACCCGGGGCGACCATGACCACCTCGTCGGTGGTGATCAGCAGCGGGCGGTCGAAGCCGCGGCGGTGCGCATCGGTCGCCGCGGCCGCGGTCACGATGAAGGCCGGATCGACCCGGCGAAGCTCGGTCCAGCCGCGATCGCGCATGGGCACGCCGACCGCGACCATGCCGCCGACCGGGCCGGCCAGTGCGGTGCGGAAGTCACGGTGGCAAAGCAGCGTGACGACATCGCAGTCGCCCATCGGCCGCAGCGGGTCGGTGAGCGACCGCATCCTGCGCTCGGCGGCGAGGTGGGCCATCGCGGTCAGATATGCGGTGGCGCCGGAGCGGTACGTCGTCACATCGGTGCCCTCTGCGGTCCACACACCGGGCGCGATCGCGGTGACCTCCTCGGCCCGGGCCTGATCCAAGCCGATGAACCCCAGTCCCAGATCGAGCGCCCCGCCCATCACCGTCGCACCCCATCCGGGGCCAGGGTGCAGCACATGGCCTACGGGCAGCCCCAGCGGCCGGACCCCGGCGGCCACCGCCGCGGAGTCGGCATCGGCGAGCAGCCGCCGCATCCGCAGCCAGGCCGTCAGCAACCGCCGGCCCTCCGGGCATTCGGGATCCGCGCCGCGCAACGCCTGCCGGCACTCGTCCCAGGGCACCCGCACCTGCACCGCGCCGGTCAGCAGCAACCCGTCGGGCACGGGCACCAGGTCCACGTCGTCGAGCACGCAGACGGCGAGCGCTCCTCTGCGCAGCGCGGCGACAGTGAGGGTCAGCACGGCATGACGGTACCTGGGTAGACGGGGCAGCGACGGGCCCGAACGGGTGAACTCACGCGGCTTTCACCTCGTACTGGCACGCTGGTGGCGTGCGAGTACTGATCGTGGAGGACGAGCAGCCGCTGGCCGATGCCATCGCGCGGGGGCTGCGGCAGGAGGGGATGGCGGTCGACGTCGCCTACGACGGGATCGACGGGCACGAGAAGGCGCTCGTGACCCGCTACGACGTCCTCGTCCTCGATCGCGACCTGCCCGGTATGTCCGGCGACGAGATACTTGCTGACGTCGCCGGGTCCGGCGCCCTGACCCGGGTCCTGATGCTGACGGCGAGCGGTACGGTGGCCGACCGGGTCGAGGGGCTCGGCCTGGGAGCGGACGACTACCTCGGCAAGCCCTTCGCCTTCGACGAGCTGGTGGCCCGGATCCGGGCCCTCGGCCGTCGGGCGACGCCACCGGCCCCGCCGGTGTTGCGGGCCGCGGACGTCGAGCTGGACCCGGCCCGGCGGACGGTCACCCGGGCCGGCCAGGGTGTCGAGCTGACCCGCAAGGAGTTCGGGGTGCTGGAGGTGCTGCTGGCCGCCGCCGGGCGGGTGGTCTCCAGCGAGGAGCTGCTGGAGCGGGTGTGGGACGAGTACGCCGACCCGTTCACCACCACGGTGCGGGTCACCATGATGACCTTGCGCAAGAAGCTCGGCGAGCCGGTACTGATCGAGACCGTGGTCGGCTCCGGCTACCGGATGGCCACCACGTGAGCCGCGCGACGGCATGAACCCCCTCCGGCCGACCCTTCGGCTCCGCCTGACCCTGCTGTACGGCGGGCTGCTGGTCGGGGCCGGTGTAGTGCTCCTGCTGACGTCGTACTACCTGGTCCGCCAGGCGTTCGACAACGGCCCGCGGTTCGACCACGGCAGCACGGTGAAGGTGCTGTACAGCGATGGCACCTACGACAGGGTCGACGCCCGCGCCCTCCAGGACCAGCTGCAGCACCAGACCGAGCAGGCGCTGCTGCGCCGCGGGCTGATCGCCCTCGGCTTCGTCGGGCTCATCGGGATGGCCGGTGGTTACCTGCTGGCAGGGCGCGCGTTGCGCCCCCTGCAGTCCATCACCAGCACGGCCCAGCGGCTGTCGACCGAGACCCTCGACCAGCGGATCGCGCTCGACGGCCCGGACGACGAGCTCAAGGAGCTTGCCGACACCTTCGACGGCATGATCGCCCGGCTCGAAGCGGCCTTCGACAGCCAGCGCCGGTTCGTCGCCAACGCCAGTCACGAGCTGCGCACCCCCCTGTCGGTGATCCGTACCGAGGTCGACGTCTCGTTGCGCGACCCGGAGGCGTCGGAAACCGACCTGCGCCGGATGGGCGGAGTGGTCAGGACCGCGACCGAGCGGGCCGACCGGCTGGTCGACGCCCTGCTGCAGCTGGCCAGGGCCGACGCCCAGGGCCGCGAGGGGCTGGCCGTTCGCGAGAAGGTGGAGTTGCCGGTCGTGGTCGACGCTGCCCTGGCCGCCGTCAAGGGGGAGACGACCGCCGCCGGGCTGCGCGTGGACACCCGCCTGGAGCCGGCCGTGGTCATGGGTGACCCCGGGCTGATCGAGCGCCTCGCCGGCAACCTGGTCGAGAACGCCGTCCGGCACAACGTCAGCGGGGGCTGGTTGGGCGTGCACACCCGCAGCGACAACGGCCTGGCCCGGCTCTTCGTCGCCAACAGCGGCTCGGTCGTCGACCCGGCCGAGGCGCCGAGCCTGTTCGAGCCGTTCCGGCGGGGCGGCACCGCACGCACCGCAAGTCGCGGCGCGGGCCTCGGCCTGTCCATCGTGCGGGCGGTCGTGCACGCCCACGGCGGGCACGTGCAGGCCTACGCCCTGCAGGGGGGCGGCCTCGAGGTGCAGGTCCAGCTGCCGACCGGCTCGATGCCCTGACCACCGGGCAGGCTGGTCGACATGGTGCCAATCGCAATCCCGGCCAACCTTGCTGCCAACGCCGCGGGCTCCGACGAGCCCGATCTGCGCGACTGGGTCGCCGGGCTGCCGCGCGTTGTCGCCGAGACGGCCGCTCGATGGGCGCTGCGGCTCGGCGAGCCGTTCCAGCCCGGCGGGGGGTGCTCCTGGGTCGCTCCGGCACGAGATCACGCCGGCCGCGACCTCGTGCTCAAGGTCGGCTGGCGGCATCCAGAGGCACTGCACGAGGCCGACGGCCTGGCCCTGTGGGCCGGTGACGGTGCGGTCCGCTTGTATGCCGCGCACACCTTTGCCGAGACCACCGTGCTGCTGATCGAGCGTTGCCGGCCGGGGACGACCCTGAGCCGGGTCGTCGCGGAGCCGGAGCAGGATGCCGTGGTCGCGGGCCTACTCCGGCGGCTGTGGCGCGAGCCTCCGCCCGGCCATTCCTTTCGCGCCCTGCAGGTCATGTGCGATCAGTGGGCGGCCGGCTTCCAGCGGCGGCTCTCTGCGACGCCGGGGTCCGTCGACGCCGGACTCGCGAGAGCGGGTCTGGCGCTGTGGCGGGCACTGCCCGCCTCGGCGGGGAGTTCGGTCGTGCTCTGCACCGATCTGCACGCGGAGAACATCCTGGCCGCCCAACGCGAGCCCTGGCTGGTCTGCGATCCCAAGCCCTACGTCGGTGACCCGGCCTATGACGCGCTGCAGCACATGCTCAACTGCACCGAGCGGCTGGTCGCCGATCCGGCGGGATTCGCCCGGCGGATGGCCGAACTGCTCGACCTCGACACCGATCGGCTCACCCGGTGGCTGTTCGCCCGGTGTGTCATGGACGCGCCGGAAAATGCCGAGCTGCGCGAGGTGGCCGCTCGCCTGGCGCCTTGAGTCGCGTGAGCATCGAGCGAAGCGAGGCGCGGAGCGCGATGACGACTAGAAGGCGGCCGGCACGCTCGCCACCCCGACGGGCAGGAAACGCGACCCGGTGACCCGTTCCGAGACGCCCGTACGGTCGAGATACGGGGTGATCCCGCCGAGGTGGAACGGCCAGCCCGCGCCGAGCAGCAGGCACAGGTCGATGTCCTGGGCGGCGGCCACGACGCCTTCGGCGAGGATCAGGGCCGCCTCCTCCGCGAGGGCGGCCAGCGCGCGGTCGCGTACCTGCTCCTCGGACTGCGGTCGATCACCGGAGACGAACAGCTCGCGCACCTCGGGATCGACCTCGGGCCGGCCGCTGTCCCACAGGTAGATGCCGGACTTGCCCGCCGCCACGAGCCGGCCCAGGTTGGCGCTGACGCCGAACCGGTCGGGATAGGCCTCGTGCAGGGTCTCGCTGACGTGGTGGGCGACGGCCGGCCCGACCAGGGCGAGCAGCATGAACGGCGTCAGCGGCAGGCCGAGCGGGGCCAGCGCCCGGTCGGCGACCTCGAACGGCGTGCCCTCGTCGACCGCCGCCGTCACCTCGCCGAGGAACCTGGTGAGCAGCCGGTTGACGACGAACGCCGGGGCGTCCTTGACCAGGACGCAGGACTTGCGCAGCGCCTTGCCGACGGCGAAGGCGGTCGCCAGCGTCGCGTCGTCGGTCTGCCCGGCCCGGACGACTTCAAGCAGGGGGAGCAGGGCGACCGGGTTGAAGAAGTGGAAGCCGACCACCCGCTCGGGGTGCCGCAGCCCCGCTGCCATCTCGGTGATCGGCAGGGAGCTGGTGTTGGTGGCCAGGACGCACTCGGGGGGGACCACCGCCTCCACCTCGGCGAACACCTGCCGCTTGACCGTGAGCTCCTCGAACACCGCCTCGATCACGAAGTCGGCGTCGGCGAAGGCGTCCACGGTCTGCGAGCCCATGACCGACGCCTTGAGCCGGTTGGCCTTGTCGGGCGACAGCCGGCCCCGCGCTCGCAGCTTGTCGATCTCGGCGTGGACGTATCCCACCCCGCGCTCGATGCGCCCGGCGTCGATGTCGGTGAGGACGACGGGCACCTCCAGCCGTTGCGCGAACAGCAGCGCGAGCTGGCTGGCCATCAGGCCGGCGCCTACGATCCCGACCTTGGTCACCGGCCGGGCCAGTGCAGTGTCCGGCCGGCCGGCCGGGCGCTTGGCCCGCTTCTGCACCAGGTCGAAGGAGTACAGCCCGGCGCGCAACTCCTCGCTGATCAGCAGGTCGGCCTCGGCCTCGTCCTCGGCGGCCGTGCCGGCGTCGAAGTCGGCGTCGCGGGCCGCGCCGATCAGCTCCAGGGCACGGTAGGGAGCCGGAGCCGCACCGTGCAGCTTGGCGTCGGCGATCGCCTTGCCCCGGGCCAATGCGGCGTCCCATGCCTGCCCGCGGTCGACCTCGGGGCGCTGCACCGTGACCTCGCCGCGGACCACGGTGGCGGCCCAGATCAACGACTGGGCCAGGAAGTCGGCCGGGGAGAACGTGGCGTCGAAGATGCCCAGCGCCACCGCCTGGGCCGGCCTGAGCATGCGGTTGTTGTTGAGGGCGTTCTCGATGATCACGGTGACCGCGGCATCGGCGCCGACGAGGTTGGGCAGCAGCTGCGTGCCGCCCCAGCCCGGCACCAGGCCCAGGAAGCACTCGGGCAGCGCGATCGCGGCGGCGCCGCTGGACACCGTGCGGTAGCGGCAGTGCAGGGCCAGCTCCACGCCGCCACCCATCGCGGCACCGTTGACGAAGGCGAAGGTCGGGACGGCGGAGTCGTACAGCCTCCTGAAGGCGTGATGTCCGCGACGGCCGACCTCGAGTGCCTGCTCCCGGGTGGTGATGCCGCCCACCACGGACAGGTCGGCCCCGACGGCGAAGACGAACGGTTTGCCGGTCACGGCGATGGCGGCGATGCCCGGGGAGTGGGCCTCGATCTCATCCATGGCGGCTTCCAGTGAGGCCAGCCCGGCGGTGCCGAACGTGGACGGGCGCTGGTGGTCCAGCCCATTCTCCAGCGTGATCAGCGCGAGCTCGCCGGGCAGCCCGGGCACCTCGACGTAGCGGACGAGGGCCCGGGTGACGATCTCGTCGGGGACTTCCAGCACGGCGGTCACTCGCCCTCCCACGCGGGGTTCTCCCAGATGACCGAGGCGCCCATGCCGATGCCGACGCACATGGCGGTCAGCCCGTAGCGGACCTCAGGGTGCTCGGCGAACTGCCGGGCCAGTTGTGTCATGAGTCGTACGCCGGAACTGGCGAGCGGGTGCCCGAAGGCGATCGCGCCGCCGTAGAGGTTGACCCGGGGATCGTCGTCGGCCAGGCCGAAGTGCTCCAGGAAGGCCAGCACCTGCACGGCGAAGGCCTCGTTGACCTCGAACAGCCCGATGTCGGCGATAGTCAGCCCCGCGGTGCGCAAGGCCCGCTCGGTCGACGGGATCGGGCCGATGCCCATCAGCTCGGGGTCGACGCCGGCGAATCCGTAGCCGACCAGGCGCATGCGGATCGGCAGGCCGAGCTCGACGGCGACGTCCTCTGCGGCGAGCAGGCAGCCGGTGGCACCGTCGTTGAGACCGGCCGAGTTGCCGGCGGTCACCCGGCCGTGCGGGCGGAACGGCGTCTTGAGGGTGGCCAGGTCCTCGACCGTCGTACCCGGCCGGGGCGGCTCGTCGCGGATCACGAGGCCCCAGCCGCGCGCGGGGTCGCGGGCGCCGATCGGCACGAGGTCGGGCTGGATGTTGCCGTCGGCGTATGCCTTGGCCACCTTGGCCTGGCTGGCCGCGGCGAAGGCGTCGCAGCGCTCCTTGGTCAGGCCGGGGAAGCGGTCGTGGAGGTTCTCCGCGGTCGAGCCCATGACCAGGGCGGAGGGGTCGACGAGCTTCTCGGCGACGATCCGGGGGTTGGGGTCGATGCCCTCGCCCATCGGGTGGTGGCCCATGTGCTCGACCCCGCCGGCGATGGCGACGTCGTAGGCGCCGAAGGCGATGCCGCCGGCCACGGTGGTGACCGCCGTGAGGGCGCCGGCGCACATCCGGTCGATGGCGAAGCCGGGCACGGTCTTGGGCAGCCCGGCCAGCAGGGCGGCGAGCCGGCCGATGGTCAGGCCCTGGTCGCCGGTCTGGGTGGTGGCGGCGATCGCGACCTCGTCGATCCGGTCGGGGGGTAGCTCAGGATGCCGCCGCAGCAACTCCCGGATGACGGCGACCACGAGGTCGTCGGCCCGGGTCTGGGCGTACACCCCCGTGTCACCGGCCTTGCCGAACGGGGTGCGGACCCCGTCGACGAACGCGACGTCACGAACGGGCCGAGCGGTCATGGGTACTCCGATCCGGCGGGCTTTGGCACCGAGAGGTAAATATTACCCGCCAGTAACATACCAGGGTGGGTGAGTGCTCAACCACCCGCCCGGACGGTCACGCCGGGCCGGTGACGGCGGCGGCGAGCGCCTCGGCGGTCAGGCCGATCTGCCACTCGCGGGCACCGCCCGCGCGCAGCACCTGCGCGACCGCGTCCGCGCTCGCAGCCTCGGGCGGGTCCCAGGACAGCCGGCGCACCAGGTCCGGTGAGATCAGGTTCTCCACCGGCAGGCCGTGCGCCGCCGCGATCCCGGCGGCGGCCTCCTTGGCGGCCGCGAGGCGGCTGGCCGCGTCCGGCTCGCGGTCCCGCCATCTGTGCACCGGTGGCGGGCCGTCGCCGGCACGGCGGGCGAGGGGGAGCGCGTCGTCTGTCAGTGCCCGAGCCTGCGCGATCGCGGCGTACCAGACGCCGACCTGCCGCCGGGTGGCCCGGCCGCCGAAGACCGGCAGCGCGAGGAGCGCGTCGACTGACCCGGGATTGGCCTGGGCCGCGCTGACGATGGCCGAATCGGGCAGGATGCGGCCGGGCGCGGTGTCGCGTTCGCGGGCGATGCGGTCGCGGGTCTCCCAGAGTTCGCGCACGATCGCCAGGCCGCGGGGGCTGCGGATGCGATGGATGCCCGAGGTACGGCGCCAGGGATCGACCCGGGCCTCCGCCGGCGGCGCGGCCACCAGGGCGGCGAACTCCTCCTGCGCCCAGCCCAGCTTGTCCTGCCGGCGCAGCTCTGCCTCCAGGGCGTCCCGCAACTCGATGAGCACCTCGACGTCGAGGGCGGCGTAGGTCAGCCACTCCCTGGGCAGCGGCCGGGTGCTCCAGTCGGCCGCCGAGTGTCCCTTCTCCAACGTACGGCCGAGCACCTGCTCGACCATGATGCCCAGGCCCACGCGCTCGAATCCGGCCAGCCGACCGGCCAGCTCGGTGTCGAACAGCGTGCGCGGACGCATCCCGATCTCGAGCAGGCAGGGCAGATCCTGCGATGCCGCATGCAGCACCCACTCGGCGCCGGCCAGGGCGTCGTCGATGATGGCCAGGTCGGGGCAGCGCATCGGGTCGATCAGGGTGGTGCCCGCGCCGTTCCGGCGCAGCTGCACCAGGTAGGCGCGCTGGCCGTACCGGTAGCCCGATGCCCGCTCGGCGTCGACGGCGACCGGTCCCGTGCCGGCCGCCAGGGCTGTCGCGACGGCGGCGAGGCCGGCTTCGCTCACCACGGGGTCGGGTGTGCCGTCCCGGGGCTCGAGCAGCGGCAGGGGTGCCGGCTGGCTTTCGGCGGGTACCGCGTCGGTGCTCTCAGCCCGGGCCGCGTCGGTCACAGCCTTGACCGTACGCGCCGCGTGGCCGGCATCGCCCTCCGACGCGCTCCGGCACCGCCGCGACAGGTGTGTCCGGGTCAGCTGATCAGGCCGGTCCGCATCGCGACGGCGACCATGTGGGCCCGGTCACCGGTGCCCAGTTTGCGGGCGATGCGGGCCAGGTGGCTCTTGACGGTCAGCGCGGAGAGCTGGAGATGCACTCCGGCGGCACTGTTGGACTGGCCGGCCGCCACCAGTTGCAGCACCTCGATCTCCCTGGCCGAGAGCTGGCGCCACACTCGTTCGACGGGCATGAGCGGCGCCGGCGTGGCCGTGACGGGTGGGGACCGCAGCGGTAGCCGGGGGGAGGGGACGCGGGGCATCGCAGCCGCGGCATCGGCGGTGAGCACGTAAGCGTGTGCGCCGGCCACGAATGCCGCGCGAAGCGAGAACGCGTCGGACTTGCCCGAGACGGCGAGCAGCCGCGGCCAGCCCGCGTTGCGCAGGTCCGCCAGCAGGTTGAGGCAGCCGCCGGGCAGGTCGAGGTTGAGCACGCACAGGTCGCGTGGGCCGCCGCCAAGGGCGGCTACCCGGGCCTGCACCAGGTCTTTGACCGCGACCACGTCGGTCGCACCCAGCCGGCGCAGGAGGGCACCCATCGCCGTGCGGGACGGCGCCTCGTGGTCCACGACCAGCGCGGTGAAGGAGCGCACCCTGTTCGGCTCCGCGTGCAGCACTCTCATGATCCCCCCGGGTCGGTCATCGCCATTGGTGTCGACGGCCGGAGCGGGTGGCTGAAGCCTGAAGGGGGCCGCGTTAGCCGCTGGACTGGGAGAGCAACGTCACGCCGGGGGGCGGCAGCCCGGCGGTGGAGCACAGCAGCTCGCACCACGCGAGCAGGTGGGCGCCGAGATCGGTCTCCAGCGGGGTCCAGGAGGCGCGGAGCTCCACGTCGGCGGTGTCGGGGGGCCCGGCCAGGTCACCGAACCGGACCGACGTGGTCTGGGTGACGGTGCCCCCCGCAGCGGTGTGCCTGGCCCCGTAAGTGTCCAGGGCGTCGATCAGCCAGCTCCAGCCCACGCCGGCGAGGAGGGGGTCACCGGCCATGTCGGCGTCGAGTTCGGCCGTGACATAGGTGACGATGCGCAGCGTGCCGTCCCACGACTCCTGCCCGGCCGGATCGTGCAGGAGCACCAGCCGGCCGCTGGCCAGCTCGTCGCCCTCACGCAGCACCTCGGCGGTCAGCGCGAAGGTGTAGGGAGCCAACCGGCCCGGTGGGGCGATCTCGGCCAGGCGGACCTCGGGCCGTGGCCGGGCCTGGCGCAGGCTGGTGACCGCCCGGGTGAACAGCTCCGGGAGGTCACTGGACGGTGCGTCGGCCACGCCCTCAGCGTAGGAGCCGTGACCGCCCCCCGGCACCCGGCGCGCCGGGGGCCGGGATCTCAGGCGGCGGGGACGGCCCGGGAGTGCGCCGCGGACAGCTCGCTGAGGTGGGCGGACAGGAGACCGACGAAGACCGCCTCGCCGCACTCGACGCAGGCCAGGTCCGGGCAGTCGGGGCCGTGTCCCTCGGCACAGTCGGGAGCCTCGAACGCGCGCGGCCCGCCACAGGTGGAGCACTCTCGCAGCAGCAGCTGTGACATGGGTCCCTCGCCCTTCGGTCACGTGGCCCTTCGGTCACCAGCCAGCCGGCCGGTCACGAAGACCGTGACACGGGGGTACGACACAACCGGGCAGGCGCGACCCGGCGTGTCGGGGTGGGAGGATGGCGGCACCATGCCGAGCCCCGCCGAATCCCTCCTGCTCCGCGCCTGCCGGCGGCTCCCGGTGCCCCGGACCCCGGTGTGGTTCATGCGGCAGGCCGGCCGTTCGCTACCGGAGTACCGCGAGCTGCGGGCCGGCGTCGACATGCTCACCGCCTGTCAGACGCCCGACCTGATCGCCGAGATCACTCTGCAACCGGTGCGCCGGCACGGCGTCGACGCCGCCATACTCTTCTCTGACATCGTGGTGCCGCTCAAGGCGGTCGGCATCGACCTCGACATCGTGCCCGGTGTCGGCCCGGTGGTGAAGGCGCCGGTCCGGGCCGCCGTCGACGTCACGGGGATCCGGCCGCTCGAGCCCGGCGATGTGCCGTACGTCACCGACGCGGTCAAGCGCCTCGTGGCCGAGCTCGGCGGCACGCCGCTGATCGGCTTCGCCGGTGCTCCCTTCACGCTGGCCAGCTATTTGGTCGAGGGCGGCCCGTCGCGCACCCACGAGCACAGCAAGGCGCTGATGTACGGCGATCCGGCGACCTGGCATGCCCTGCTCGACGTCCTCGCCGAGATCACGCTGGGCTTCCTGCGCGTCCAGGTCGAGGCGGGCGCCTCAGTCGTGCAGTTGTTCGACTCCTGGGCCGGCGCCCTGTCGCCGGCCGACTACCGCGACTATGTCGCCCCGCACAGCGCCAAGGTCCTGGGCGGCCTGGCCGACCTGTCGGTGCCCCGGATCCACTTCGGTGTCGGGACCGGTGAGTTGCTGCGGCTCATGGGCGAAGCCGGCGCCGACGTGGTCGGCGTCGACTGGCGGGTGCCGCTCGACGTCGCGGTGGTTCGGGTGGGGCCAGGGCGGGCGGTGCAGGGCAACCTCGATCCGGCCGTCCTGTTCGCACCGTGGCCGGTCGTCGAGCAGGAGGTGCGCCGTGTCCTGGCCGAGGGTGCCGGGGCCGAAGGTCACGTGTTCAACCTCGGCCACGGCGTGCTCCCCTCGACCGACCCCGGGGTCCTGACCCGCGTCGTGGATCTGGTGCACTCCGTAGCACGCTCTCAGGACGCCGCCGCCGAAGCCGGCGCCGGGTCGGCGGAAGGCGATGGGTGACGCGACTGACGGCGACGGCGCACAGCCGTGGCGGCGGCCAGGGCCAGGCCCGCCGTGATCAGGAAGGGCAGCAGGGCGCCGATCGCGGTCAGCAGCCAGGTGGTGGCGGCGGTGAAGGCCGCCCAGCCGTGCGACAGCCCTACGACGAAGCCACGCGGTTTCTTGGCCGGGCTGACCACCGCCGCTTTCGGTCCGCGTACATGCAGCGTGATCGTGGCGAGGGACGTCTGGCCGTCCAGTGCCCGCTGCCGCGCCTTGAGCGACTCCAGGTCGGCCTCCCGCTTGGCCAGCTCACCCTCGATCTGCACGACGTCGCCGATCGTGTGCGCACCGGTCAGCAGCGTGCGGATCCGCGCGACGCTGGCCTCCTGCGACCTGACCCGCGAGTCCACGTCGACGACCTGGTCGGTGACGTCCTCTGCCTGAGCGGACCGGCTGAGCTCCTTGCCCAGCTTGGCGATCCGGTCCAGGATCGCCGGGTACTTCTCCGGCGGCACCTTGAAGACGAGGTCGGCCTGCGTTCCGGAGCCGGCTTCGGTGCGCCGATCGCCGGTCTGGTTGCCGCCCGCGGTGGTGACCATGTCGGTGGCCGCGTTGGCGATCTTCGCCACGTCGGCACCGCTCTTGGCCCGCAGCGTGAGCTCGGCGGTGATGATCCGGGCGGGTCCGATGGATACGCGCTGCTGTGTCCCGGTGGCAGGGGTGCCCTGCGGCGCACGGAGCACGCTCGTGGCCCCGCCGCTATCGGATACGGCGCTGCGCCTGGCCCCTCCGGCGCTGCTGCTGCATCCGGCCAGGGCGAGCAGGGCCAGCACGGTGCCGGCCGCGATCACAGATCGACGCATGATGTTTCCCCCTTCGGTGGTGGTCGGCGGTCAGACGTGACCTGTGCCGATGTGGTTCCGTACGAAGGTCACGAAAGCGCGGCGGTCATGTCACGGAAGTCGACGCCACCATGACCGGCCGGGTCGTCGTCGTCGGCGGCGGCATCGCCGGGTTGGCCGCCGCCCACGCCCTGCGGCGCGACTGTCCGGAGCTGACCGGGCTCACCGTCGTCGACCGCGCCCGGATGCTGGGTGGCAAGCTGCGCACGTCGACCATCGAAGGTGTCCCGGTCGACGAAGGCGCCGAGATGTTCCTGGCCGGCGTGCCCGAGGCGGTCGACCTGGCCCGTGCGGTGGGGCTGGGCGAGGACCTGGTGCACCCGGTGACCAGCGCGGCCTCGGTCGCGGTCGGCGGTGCCCTGCGCCCGTTGCCGGCCGGCACCGTCCTGGGCGTGCCCGGCGACCTCGACGCGCTGGCGGCCTCGGGGGTCCTGACGCCGGCCGGCCTCGCTGAGGTCCGGGCCGAGGAAGCCTCCGCCGGTGAGCGAGTCCTCGACGACGTGGCGGTGGGGGAGTTGGTCCGCCGTCGCCTGGGCGCGCAAGTGCTCGAGCGCCTGGTCGACCCGCTCCTCGGCGGGGTCTACGCGGGACACGCCGACGGGTTGTCGCTGCAGGCGACCATGCCGGCCCTCGCCGCCGCCCTGGGCAGCCCCCGATCACTCGTCGCCGCGGCCCGGGCAGCCCGCGGGACCGCAAGCGGCTCACCGGCCTTCGCGTCATTGCGGGGCGGCCTCGGCGGCCTGGTCGCGGCGCTGCTCGCCGGGCTGGATGCCGATGTGCGCGCCGGGTTGACGGTGCGGGAGGTCACCCGTACCGGATCGGGCTTGCGGGTGACGGCCGGACCGGTGCCCGACCCGACCGCGCTGGACGCCGACGCTGTCGTCGTGGCGGTGCCGGCCGGGCCGGCCGGGCGACTGTTGCGCGACCTGGCGCCGTTCGCGGCCGGCGAACTCGCCGGCATCGGCTACGCGAGCATGGCGATCGTCACCCTGGCCTATCCCGGGACCGCGTTGCCGGCCGGCAGCGGCCTGCTGGTCGGATCGGCCGAGGGCCGCGCCGTCAAAGCCGTCACGTTCTCGTCGCAGAAGTGGGCGCACCTCTCGGGGCGCCTGACACTGGTGCGCGCCTCGATCGGTCGGTACGGCGAGGAAGCCGTGCTACAGCGCAGCGACGAGGAGCTGGCCGCCCTGGCCGCCGATGACGTCGCGGCCCTCACCGGGATCGCCGTGCGGCCGGTCGCCTCCCGGGTGACCCGATGGGGCGGGGCGCTCCCGCAGTACGCCGTCGGGCACCTCGACCGGGTCCGGCGGATCGAGGCCGACGTGGCCCGGACGCCGGGACTGGTGGTGGCCGGTGCCGCCTACGTTGGCGTCGGCGTGCCGGCCTGCATCCGATCGGGCTATGCGGCTGCTGCGAAGGTCGGTGCATACCTGAGACAATCGGCGCATGGTTGACGGCAAGCAGGCCAAGGTTCTCAACGCGCAGATCCGCTACAGCATGTGGTCTGTCTTCGCCGCCCGGCGGCCGTTGCCCGACGACTCGCGGACAGCCGCCGCCGCAGAGGTCGCGGACCTGCTCGAACAGTCGGCCGCCAAGGGCCTGGTGACCCGAGGTATCTACGACGTCGCCGGCTTCCGGGCCGACGCCGACCTGATGTTCTGGTGGCACGCCGCCACCTCGGATGACCTGCAGGAGGTCTACTCCCGGTTCCGCCGTACCACGTTGGGCCGGGCCTGCGAGCCGGTCTGGTCCGCGATGGCCCTGCACCGGCCGGCGGAGTTCAACAAGAGCCACCTGCCGGCGTTCATCGCCGACGAGGAGCCGCGCCGCTACGTGAGCGTCTACCCGTTCGTCCGGTCGCTGGAGTGGTACCTGCTGCCCGAGGCCGACCGCCGCGCGATGCTGGCCGAGCACGGCGTGATGGCCCGGGACTATCCCGACGTCCGGGCTAACACGGTGTCGGCGTTCAGCCTCGGCGACTACGAGTGGATGCTGGCCTTCGAGGCGGACGACCTGCACCGCATCGTCGACCTGATGCGCCACCTGCGCGGCGCGCAGGCGCGACTGCACACCCGGATGGAGATCCCGTTCTACACCGGTGTCCGCAAGCCCGTGAGCGAGCTGGTCGCCGCCCTGCCGTGACGTGACCCGAGGTCAGGCCGGATCCGATTCCAAGGTCAGCGAGATCGAGTTGATGCAGTAGCGGTCGCCGGTCGGCGTCTGCGGTGCGTCGTCGAAGACATGCCCGAGGTGTGAGTGGCAGTTGGCGCAGAGCACCTCGGTGCGCCGCATGAACAGGCTGCCGTCCTGCCGCAGGATGACCCGGTCGCCGGCCAGCGGCGAGAAGAACGACGGCCACCCGCAGTGCGAGTCGAACTTGGTGTCCGAGCGGAACAGCTCGGCCCCGCACGCGCGGCAGCGGTAGACCCCCTTGGTCTTGGTGTCGGTGTACTCCCCGGTGAACGCCCGCTCGGTGCCGGCCTTGCGGAGCACCTGGTACTCCTCCGGTGTGAGCTGCGCCCGCCACTGTTCGTCTGTCTTATCCACCTGTGCTGACATGCGTCCACGGTACGACGGCCGCCGCGTGATCGCCTTACCTGCCGATTACGCCACCGCGCCGATTACAGTGCGCCTATGGCATCGCCGTACGTGGAGATCGAGGTCGGCGACCGGACGGTCAAGGTGACCAACCCCGACCGGGTCTACTTCCCGGCCCGCGCCGAGACCAAGCTGGACATGATCAACTACTACCTGTCCGTGGGCGACGGCATCGTGCGCGCGCTGCGCAACCGGCCGTGCATGATGCGCCGGTTCCCCACCGGCGTCCTGGGCGAGGACATCTACCAGAAGCGGGTGCCGGACTCCCGGCCGCCGTGGGTGGAGTCGGTCCGGGTGACTTTCCCCTCGGGCCGGCACGCCGACGAGTTGTGCGTCACCGAGATCGCCTCGGTGATCTGGGCGGCCCAGATGTCGACCGTGGAGTTCCACCCCTGGCACTCACGGCGCTTCGACACCGAGCGGCCGGACGAGCTGCGGGTGGACCTCGACCCGCAGCCGGGCACCGACTTCGAGG
>JBBRYN010000018.1:0-50031 GCA_038237645.1 Mycobacteriales bacterium | reverse complement strand
TCAAAGACGCCGCCCGCGTGGCGTTCGGGTTCCGCAACCTCGACAACCAGCGACGCCGGGTACGGTACGCCTGCACCAGGCGACAACGCCTGGCAACCGTCACATGAGGGTCACTTCCCCCTCAACTTCGAAGAGCCGGTAACGGTCTGGGTCTGCCGACGGTCAGCCGGAGTGTGTCCGGCTGCCCGTCGGCGCTTCGTCGTCCCGGGGCATGCGGGGGTCTCCGGCGCTCACCCTGCCGTAGAGCCCGCAGGTCAGCAGCACTACGCCGACGACGAAGCTGAAGATGATGTTGTTCATCCGGAACGCGAGGAAGTTTGCGTCGGTACGGATGAGCGCCAGGTTGACCAGGCCGGAGCCCAGCAGCAGGCAGCCCACCACGGTGTTGGTCGTCGCCGCCACGTTGCCGGCGACCATGGCGGCGCCGACGAGTGCCACGCCGAAGATCACCGAGAGCAGGCTCAGCAGGCCGTTGGAGTAGAGACCGAGGACCTTCTCGCCGTGGACGGTGACGAAGGGCAGCCCCTTGAGGAAACCGGCCGCGCCGAAGACCAGCAGGACGGCACCGCCGGTGAGGCCGCCGCCGCGGTAGACGGCATTGAGCGGGCTGTCCAGCGGCAGAGTCTCTTCCATTCACCGAAAACTACCGGATCGCCGCTTCCACGACGGCCGCGGTCGCCAGGAGCATCGGCTCCGATCCATCCGGCCCCACCAGCTGTAGCGCGGTGATCAGCGGCCCCGGCACCGGGATGCTCACCGCCGGTAGGCCCGCCGCGTTGACGGGGCCGGTCAGCTCGCCGATCACGGCAGTCTCGGCGTCACCGAGCAGTGGCGGCTCGTCGACCAGGGTCGGCAACGCCAGGACGATCCCCGGCCGCAGCAGCGACCCGAGCTCGGCCCGCCATGCCAGCGCCGCGGTGTGCAGGCCGGCCAGCTCGGTGCCCGAAATCGCCTGACCGGCCGTGAACAGGCGTACGGCGGCGGCGCTGAGCAACTCCCGGCGCACCAGCAGGTGGCCCTGGCAGCGCCAGGCCTCGGCGCGGATCAACCCCGTGCAGATCCGCTGGCCGGCCAGCCAGGCCGTGACCGGCAGCTCACGGACCGCAAGCGCCGACGCCGCCAGGGCCGCGTCGACCGCCGCGTCTATCTCCGGGCGCACCGCGACGTCCGGCCGCACCCGCAGGGCGGCAACGGCCGGCTCACCGGGGGTGAAGCCGGGCAGCAACCAGCCGGCCCCGGTGACCAGCCGGGCGACGTCGGCCGCGAGGAGCCCGACCGTGTCCAGACTCGGCGCCAGCGGGTAGACGCCACCGGTCGGCACCAGGCCGTGGGTGGTCTTGAGCCCGGCCACCCCGCAGCACGCGGCCGGCAGCCGCACGGATCCGCCGGTGTCGGTGCCCAGTGCCACGTCGGCGAGTCCGTTGGCGACGGCGACCGCGCTGCCCGACGAGGAGCCGCCCGGCACCCGGCGGGAGTCGAGCGGGTTCACCGGTGTCCCGAAGTCGGGGTTGACCCCGGTGCCGCCCTGGCACAGCTCGTGCAGGGTCGTCTTGCCGACGACCTGGGCGCCGGCGGCGCGGGCACCGGCCAGGCACTCGGCATCTGCTGCCGCCACACCCGCATCGGCGGCGACCGCCAGGCTACCTACCGTCGTGACGTAGCCGGCCACGTCGATGCAGTCCTTCACCGCCAGCCTCGGGCCGGCGCCGACGTGCTCGGGCCGGCTGATGAAGACGGTCACTCGGCGGCCTCGAGCCAGGCGTGCTCCGCGGCCTCGCGCTCGGCGGCGACCCTGCGCAGCTCGGCATCCAGAGTGGACACCTGGGCGAAGTCGGTCGCGACGGCGGCCAGCTCCTCGTGCAACTGGCGTTCCCGCGCTTCGAGCCGGGCCACCAACCGCTCGAGCCGGACGAGCTCCCGGCGCGGCTGACGCGAGTCACCCGGTCGCTGCCGGGAGTCGGCAGCCTCGGCGCCTCGGGCCGGGTCGGTTGCCCGGCGCCGCAGGTATTCCTCGACGCCACCCGGCAGCTCCGACAGCCGGCCGTCACCGAGCAGCGCCACGACCCGGTCGCAGACCCGCTCCACCAGGTAGCGGTCGTGGCTGACCACGATCACCGTGCCCGGCCAGGAGTCCAGCAGATCCTCCAGAGCGGTCAGCGTGTCGATGTCGAGGTCGTTGGTCGGCTCGTCCAGCAGCAGGACGTTCGGCTCGGCCATCAGCAGCCGCAGCAGCTGCAGCCGCCGGCGCTCACCCCCGGAGAGATCCGCGACCGGGGTCCAGTGGCGCGCCGACGGGAAACCGAACTGCTCCAGCAACTGACCGGCCGAGAGCTCCGCGCCGCCGATCGTCGCATAGCGGGCGATCTGCTCCACCGCTTGCAGGACCCGCAGCTGCGCGGGCAGCTCGTCGACCTGCTGCGACAGATAGGCCGGTCGCACGGTCAGCCCGACCCGGACCCGGCCGCGGTCGGGGGGGAGCTGCCCGGTCAGCAGTCGGAGCAGCGTGGTCTTGCCCGACCCGTTGACGCCGACCACGGCGACCCGCTCACCCGGCCCGACCCGCCAGGTGGCCTCGCGCAGCAGCACCCGCTCGCCGCCCCGCGCGGTCACCTCCTCGACGTCGTAGACGCTCTTGCCCAGTCGTGACGTGGCCAGTGCCCGCAGCGACACGCTGTCCCGCGGGGGCGGCTCGTCGGCGACCAGGGCGGCAGCAGCGTCGAGGCGGAAACGCGGCTTCGACGTGCGGGCCGGCGGCCCGCGGCGCAGCCAGGCCAGCTCCTTGCGCAGCAGGTTGGCCCGTCGTGCCTCGCTCGTCTGGGCCACCCGGGACCGCTCGGCCCGGGCCAGGACGTAGGCCGAGTAGCCGCCCTCATAGGCATTCACGCGGCCGTCGGCGACCTCCCAAGTCGTCGTGCAGACCGCGTCGATGAACCACCTGTCGTGGGTGACCACCACCAGGCCGCCGCGCCGACCGGCCAGATGGGCGGCCAGCCACGAGACGCCTTCGACATCGAGGTGGTTGGTCGGTTCGTCCAGGACCAGCAGGTCGATATCGCGGACCAGCAGGGCGGCCAGCGCCACCCGCCGCCGCTCGCCGCCGGAGAGCTGCTCGACCGGCGAGTCCAGACCCGCGGTCCCCAGGCTGGCACCAAGCAGTCCGGCACCAGGCAGGCCGGCGCCAAGCAGGCCGAGCCCGTCGAGCACCTCGCGCACCCGGGCGTCCCCGGCCCACTCGTGCTCCGCGGCGAAGCTCCCGCCGAGCACGACATCTCCGATCGTGCCGGGCGGCAGCCGGTCGTGCTGGCCGAGGAATCCCGTCTGCAGGCCGGTGACCCGGGTGACCCGTCCGGTGTCCGGGGGAAGCGCCCCCGCCAGGATCTGCAGAAGCGTGGTCTTGCCCGCCCCGTTGGCCCCGACCACCCCGATCCGGTCGCTGTCGTCGACCCCGAGGGAAACCGTGTCGAGTGTGACCGTGCCGCCGAAGGCCTTGCCGGCCCGGGACACATTGACCAGGTTGGTCACCGACCGGTGGCCGCGACGACACGCGCGCCGGCCACCGGCCCGTAGGCCGCCCGGACCGTGCGGCAGACGCCGGCACCGGCCAGCGCGGCCGCGAGGCGTACTGCGTCGTCGGCCGAGGAGGCCAGGAAGGCGCAGGTGGGTCCGGACCCGCTGACCACCCGGCCGGTCGAGCCGAGGTCCTCACCGGCGTCGAGGGTGCGCCGCAGGGAGGGCCGCAGCGCCAGGGCAGCCACCTGCAGGTCGTTGCTCAGCGCGTCACCGAGATTGGCCGGCACCCCGGAGCGCAGCGCATTGATCAGGCTGTCGAGCGGCTCGGTGGCAAGCATGATCTGATCCGATCGCCGGCGGTCCAGCTCGCGGTAGACATCCGGCGTCGACAGGCCGCTCTCGGCCACCGCGAGCACCCAGTGCCACCGACCGATCGAGAGCACCGGGGCCAGCAGCTCGCCGCGGCCGGTGCCCAGTGCGGTGCCGCCGGTGAGGGCGAAAGGCACATCACTGCCCAGCCCGCCGGCGATATCGAGCATGGTCGCCCGATCGATGCAGGTCTCCCACAGGGCGTCACAGGCAACCAGCGCGGCAGCCGCGTCGGCGCTGCCACCGGCCAGGCCACCGGCGACCGGGATCGCCTTGACGATCTCGAGCCGGACCAGCGGCTCGATCCCGGCGGCCTCGGCCAGCGCCACGGCGGCCCGGACAGCAAGGTTGCCGCCGTCGAGCGGCACCAGCGCCGCATCCTCGCCCAGGACGGAGACCGACAGGGCCCCGGCGGGGGTCGCTCGCACCTCGTCGTACAGCGACACCGCCTGGTAGACGGTTGTCAGGTCGTGATAGCCGTCGTCGCGCAGCGGGCCGACGCTCAGGTGCAGGTTGAGTTTGGCCGGTGCCCGGGCGACCACCGGCTCCGGCTCGACGAGAGGACGAGGGGGGACGGGACGGCTCAGGATCGCACTCCTCCCGACTGGTCAGCACCGCCGGATTATCGGGCTGCACCGCTCACCCAGGCTCACGTCACAGCTCCCCTGATGCTAGTTGCACCGAGCGCGGCTGCGATGCGGGTGTAGGCGCGCACGTCGATCGCCTCGCCGCGAGCGCCGGGGTCGACGCCGGCCACGCGGAGCACCGCCTCGGCGGCCGCGGGCGAGCCGGCCAGCCCCGCCAGGGCCGCGCGGAGGGTTTTCCGCCGCTGCGCGAAGGCGGCGTCCACGACCGCGAACACCGCCTCGCGGGGCACACCGTCGAGGGCCGGCGGTGGCCGGCGCCGCAACAGCACGAGGCCGGAGTCGACCTGCGGCTCCGGCCAGAAGACGCGCCGGCTGACCGCACCCGCGCGGGTGACCTCGGCATACCACGCCGCCTTGACCGACGGCACGCCGTACACCCGGGATCCCGGCGGCGCCGCGAGACGCTCGGCCACCTCCGCCTGCACCATGACCAGGACCATCCGCAGGGTCGGCAGCAGGTCGAGCAGGTGCAGGAGCACGGGCACCGCGATGTTGTACGGCAGGTTGGCCACCATGGCGCTCGGCGCGGGCCCGGGTGGCGATCCGGGGAGCCCACCGGGGAGTTGGGTCAGCCGCAAGGCGTCGCCGGCGACGACCCGCAACCGGGTCGCGTATCCCGGCAGCCGGTCCTCGACCGTGCCGGGCAGGGCAGCGGCAAGCGCCGGGTCGACCTCCACTGCGAGCACGGTGCGGCAGGCCGGCAGCAGGCCCAGGGTCAGCGAACCCAGCCCGGGGCCGATCTCGACCACCACGTCGTCGGGGCGCAGGGCAGCCGTGCGCACGATCCGGCGGACGGTGTTGGCGTCGTGCAGGAAGTTCTGGCCGAGGGTCTTGGTGGGGCGCAGGCCGATATCGGCCGCCAGGCGGCGCAGGTCGGCGGCCCCGAGCAGCCCGTCTGTCACTTCGCCGACCATAGCCGCGCCGGTCCGGGGACCGCCAACATCCAGGCGTCGCCGCGGGTACTACCGTCGGTGCCGTGCCAGCCGTGGTCCCAGCCGTAGCGGACCCAGTCACCGTCGCCGGAGACCGAGCCGTCGTGGTCGAGGACCTGGTGAAGTCCTACGGCGGCGTGCCCGCGGTCCGCGGGGTGAGCTTCGCCGTCCGGCCGGGGGAGGTCTTCGCCCTCCTCGGTCCCAACGGGGCGGGCAAGACCACGACCTTGAGCGTGCTGGAGGGCTACACCGGACGCGACGCCGGCCGGGTCGAGGTGCTCGGCAGCGATCCGGCCGTCGGCGGCAGGGCGTTGCGCGAGCGGGTGGGCATCGTGCTGCAGGACATCGCCGTGCAGCCGTACCTCACGGTCGGTGAGGCGCTGCGCCGCACCGCGTCCTACTACCCGCGGCCGCGCGACGTCGACGAGGTGGTGTCGCTGGTCGGGTTGGGTCCGCAGTCGGCCACCCGGGTACGCCGGCTGTCCGGGGGGCAGCAGCGGCGGCTGGACCTGGCCCTGGCCGTGGTCGGCCGGCCGGACCTGCTCTTCCTCGACGAGCCCACCACCGGCTTCGACCCGTCAGCGCGACGGGAGGCGTGGGCCCTGGTCCGCGACCTGCGCGCGCTCGGCACGACGATCCTGCTGACCACCCATTACATGGACGAGGCCCAGGCGCTCGCCGACCGGATCGCGGTCATCGCCCACGGCCGCCTTGTTGCCGAAGGCACCCCCGAGACCCTCGGCGGTCGCAACACGGCCGAGACGGTCGTGACCTTCGGCCTGTCCGGGCACAGTCTCCCGGCCGACCTGGCGCCGGCCGGGTCCTCCTCCTCGGTCGACAACATGGTGACGGTGCGTACCACGGAGCCGGTGGACTTCCTGCACGCGCTGACGACCTGGGCGCTTGGGTCCGGCGTGGGCATCGAGCGGCTGGCCGTCGCCCGGCCCTCGCTGGAGGATGTCTACCTCGACCTGACCCGGGAGGCGCCGTGATCGCCGGCGCGCCGGCCCGCCGCCCCCGGCTCGGCACTCTCGGCGCGCTGCTGCGGGAGGTGCACTGGGAACAGGTGATCTTCTGGCGGAATCCGGCGGCGGCGATATTCACCGGGGCGTTCCCGGTGATGTTCCTGATCATCTTCGGCACCCTCAACCGCGGGTCGCGGATCGGCTTCTACGGGGACATCAGGAGCAATCAGTACTACGTCCCGGCGATCATGTCGTTCTCACTGATGAGCGCCTGCTACACCGCACTCGCCATGCAAGTGGTCAACCGGCGGGAGACCGGCATCCTCAAGCGGATGCGGGCCACTCCGGTGCCGGCCGGGCTGGTGATCGCCACCCAGATCCTCAACTCCCTCGTCGTCGGCGCCCTCGTGACCGCGGGAGTCGGCGCGCTCGGCGCGGTGTTCTTCGGCCTGCGCGTCGATCCGGCCCGGCTGCCGGTGCTGCTGCCGGTGCTGCTGCTCGGCGGGCTGTCGATGGCAGCCCTGGGCCTGCTGGTCGGATCGGTGGTGCCCAACCTCGACGCGGCTCCGGGCATCGTGAACTTCATCTTCTTCCCGCTGGTGTTCCTCTCCGGCACCTTCTACCCGATCAGGCCGACCTCGCCGGTTTCCCAGGTCATGCAGTGGCTACCGCTGCGACCGTTCACCCTGTCGATGTTCCGCGTCTTCGATCCGCGTGGTGGACCGCTGGTCGACGCCCGGGACCTGGTCGTGCTGGCGGCGTGGGGCATCGGTGCCGCCCTGCTGGCCCGCCGCACGTTCCGCTGGGAGCCGCACCGCTGATGGGCCAGGGTCGTCCTACACAGCCCGAGCACTTGGCGGCTGCGCCACCACGCTGAGGTGGCGCTGGAGCCCGGTCTCATACTTGTGCAACCAGGCGGGGAAGTCCGCTGTGGGCATCGGCCGGCTGAGGTGGTGGCCCTGAGCACAGGTGGCGCCGAGAGCGGCGAGCTGATTCCAGATCGCCCGGTCCTCGACCCCCTCGGCCACGACCCCCAGGGAAAGGGACGCACCGAGATCCACGATCGCGCGGACGATCGCCACGTTGTCCGGGTCGTCGCCCATGCCCAGCACGAACGACTTGTCGATCTTGATCTCGCTCACCGGCAGCCGCCGCAGGTAGGCGAGCGAGGACTCCCCCGTACCGAAGTCGTCGAGGGAGATCTTGATGCCCATGGCAGCGAGCTGGCGAAGCATTTCCACCGACGGCCACGCCTCCTTGACGACGCTGGTCTCGGTGATCTCCAGCGTCAGCGCCGTCGCCGGCACGTCGTACCGAGCGAGGAGTTGCGCGATCTCGTCGACCAGCTCGGGGTCCCGCAGGCTGCGGGCCGACAGGTTGACGCTGACCGGCACCGTCACGCCGGCCGCCCGCCAGGCCGCGTTGGCCTGCAACGCCTTGTCCAGCACGACCAGGGTGAGCGGTCTGATCAGGCCCGTTCGCTCCGACAGCGCGATGAAGTCGTCCGGGAACAGCAGGCCCTGCTGGGGGTGCTGCCAGCGGACCAGCGCCTCGACGCCCAGCAGCCGGCCGGTGATCAGACACGCCTGCGGCTGCACGTAGACGACCAACTGGTCGGACTCGATCGCCGACCGGAGCTCACCGCTTAGCGCGAGCCGGTTCGGCACCGCCGCCTGCAATGTGGCGTGATAGCGCTGGACGCTGCGCCCGTCTGCCTTGGCGGCGTACATCGCGATGTCGGCCCGCCGCAGCAGCCCGGCGACGTCGAGGCCGTGATCGGGCGCCTCCGCGATGCCCGCGGAGGCGCGCACCTCCACCGCGATCCCTTCGAGCATGCACGGCTCCTGCAACGCGGCAAGCAGGCCGGCCATCTGGGCCTCGGCCTGGCCGGGCTCGACGATCCTGCGCAGCACCATGGCGAACTCGTCGCCACCGAGTCGCGCCACGATCGCGTCGGGCGGCGCGGCGGCGAGCATGCGGGCGGACACCTGTTGGAGCAGCAGATCGCCCTGGTGGTGGCCCAGCGTGTCGTTGATCTCCTTGAAGCCGTCGAGATCCATGATGACCACCGCAAGCCGCTCGAGATGCCCTCCCGGCATCTCGGACAGCGCCTGCTGCAATTCCGCCCGCAGCGCGGTGCGGTTGGGCAGCCCGGTCAGCGCGTCGTGCAGGGCGTCGTACCGGAGTTGGTCGACGAGCCGCCGCTTGGTCAGCGCCACGCTGGCGTGGTTGGCGATGGTCTCGAGCAGGCGCACGTCGGCCACGTCGAAGCTACGCACCTGGCCCATCCGGTCAGCGACGGTCAGCGCCCCGACGACCCCGCCTTCCCCGATCAGCGGCACGACGACAGCCTCCCGCAGCCGGTCCTCACCCAACTGGCGGCGCAGCTCCGGGTCCCGGACCCGGCGCGGCAGCAGGAGCGCGACGCCGCTTGCGAGGACGGCTCGGACGGAGTCGGCCAGGAGCGGTTGCTCGCCCCGAGGGCGCTCCCTGACCGCGCCGCCCGCCTCCTGATGCACCGTCGTCTCCGTCCCGCCCGGCCCTTCGGGCAGGAACGTGATCTCCGCCTGTTGCGCGCGCATCAATTCAGTTGCCTGCTTCAGCACCGAGCGCAGCACGCCGTCGACCTCGGTGTCGCCGCCGACCGCCTGGCTGAAGCCGTAGAGCCGTTCGAGGCTGAGGTGGCGCTCCCGGAGGCCACCGTAGGCCCGATAGCCGGTGAAGAGCAGCACGGCACAGGCGAGCAGCGCCCAGGCACTTCGCGAGTCTGCGGTCAGCGCGTAGGCCGCCGCCACCGCCAACGTGCCGACGGCCACCGAGGCCACCGCGGCGTAGCCGATCTGCGCCGGCAGGTGGCGCAGCCGCACGCCGTCCTCGTAGAAGGAGATGACCAGGGTGGTGACGGCGGCGTCGAGGGCACCGGCGGCGGCGAGTGCGACGTACATCGCCAACCAGGAGCGCGGCTCGAGCACGGCTGAGCCACCGACCGTCAGGCGGTAGGCCGCCAATGCGACGGCCGTGTCGGCAAAGGTCAGCGCGACGTTGTAGGCCGCCTTGAGCGGCCGCTGCCGGCGGTAGACGACGAATACGACCACGGCACCGAGCAACCGGCCGACGATCAGCGCCGCCGGCGAGGCGAAGAACAGGCCCAGGGCCAGCGGGATCTCGCTCAGCGAGATGGTCTGGGCCTCACTGCGGACCTGAACATGGAGTACGTACATCTCGGCGACCGCGAACAGGAACGCCAGTGCCCACCAGGCGAGGTGCACCGACGACGGCCGCAGCGGCCCGGCCACGGCCGCGCCACCGAGCCCGACCAGCGCGAACGCGCAGAGGCCGCAGACGACGGAGAACACCTGGATGCCCTGCCGGCCGGACGGGCCGGCCAGCGCGGCGCTGTACCGCCGGAGAGCCGGCGCGAGGAGCGCCGTCACAGTGCGTCAGCCCCGTCCCGAGCGGCTACCCGCAGTGCCGCCATCCACCGCGCCGGTACCCCGTGCGGGACCCGGCGGGCCGTCCCGCCGGAAGCGGGGGTCGGCTGCATCACGACGGACTCCTTCTCCTCCGCCACGACCAGCCGCGACCGCGGCGTGTTCACGGGTTGTAAGGGTTACAAAACTCAGCGTGCGGGAGAGCCACACCTATGTCCAGGCCGGGCCACGAAGTTAGTCACTAAGGACCAACCCAAGCAGATGACGGGAGCAGGCGGCCGGACAGAAGCCGGACAATCCCGTCTTTCTGTTCGGGCGGCAAGCCGTTTACGATCCGGTGGATCGCGAACGCTCGGAAAGGGCCCGGAAAGGACCACCCATGGCGGCCAAGCACCAGCGGCACGCAGAGATCCCCGTCTCCCCCGAGGCGGCGACCCATCGGCTCGCGCAGGCGCTGCAGGCTCTGCCGAGGTCCCGCCGGCTCACGGTCGCGCCCCCGTGGGTGACCGTCAAGATCGGCATGTCGCTGTGGTCATGGGGGGAGTCGGTGACCGCGCACGTCCAGACCGTGCCGGGCCGCGGATGCTTTGTCACCGTGCGCAGTGTCTCAGCGATCAACCTTGTCGACTGGGGCATCAACCGGCGCAACGTCGAAACGGTGCTCTCCTGGATCATGCCCGCCGCCGCACCGAACGCCCAGCGCAGCTACTAGCTTCTGCTGCTAGGACGGCGGGCCGGCGACGAACGGCGCGAGCGCCTGGGCCAGCAACACGTTTGCGTCCTTGCCCAGGTGGTCGCCGCTCCACGGCTCGCTCAACGAGAGGCGCTCCCCGCTGTGCAGAATGAGGGCCACCCGGATGGGGATGCGCTTGGTGATGTCGGCCGACGCGATCTCCTCGTACGGCAAGAAGCGGTAGCGGCGGGCCAACTCCGCCACGGATGCCGAGCGCAGCAGCTCGACCATTCGTTGCTTGCCGCCCTCCGACTTCATGGATGCGGCCTTCTTGGGCGCGGCAGCCAGGATCAACCCTCGGTCGAGGATCAGCACATCGAGCGGGCCCGATTCGGACTTCATGTTCGCCAGCCCGCCGAGCACTTCGGCGCCGGTGGGGTCGGCCTGCGCGCGGTGCTCGCGGCCGGCCGAAGCGGGGATACCCAGGGCGGTGAGCTGCCGGCCGGCCTCGGCGACGCCGGCCGGGGCGGCAGCCAGTGCCGCGATCTCGGCGACCTCGATCGGTCTGCCGGCGGCGTCCACCAGCTCGGCCGGCCCTGACCAGGACGGTCGCCAGCGGGCCACCCCGCAACCCACGGCCGCCACCATGATGGCCGCGCCGATGCCGTCGCGCAGCGTTGCCTGCGCCGCATCCGGGCTGCCGTGCGGATCGGCCCCGCGGGCCAGGTCGGCCCCCCGGCCGGCGGCGACCAGGTGCAGGACGAGGCCGAGATCGCCGCCCGGCCGGCCGGCCAGCCGTGCCGCGGCGCGGAGCAGGGCGTCGGCGCGCGGCTGGACGGTCTGCGTGCTCGCCAGCGGAGCGAAGTCCTCCCACGGCAACACCGTCCGGCCGTCGAGGTCGAGCATGAGTCCCTCCAGCCGGGCCGTCAGCTCCGGCATGTCCGGGATCAGGATGCTCGCCGGGCGGGTATCCGGTGGCGGACCGGTCTCGGGACGGGCCAGGATCGCGGCAATGCGGTCGGCGATCGGTGGGTGCGAATCCCAGCGCGAGCGCTTGGCCGACGGTGCCTCCAGGCGCAGCGCGGCCAGCTCGGCCCGACCCGCCAGCAGCCGGCGGAAGCCACCGAGCAGGTCCGCCGGTGCGTAACCCCGCTGCCAGCCCGGGGAGACGTAGCGCTCCAGGTAGAAGTCCCACGCAGCGTCCAGGATCGGCAGCTCGCGCAGCGCGCTGGCGGCCGGCTCCCGGCCGGCGACCCGCACCGAAAACGCGTCCGCCTCGAATTCCTGCCTGCGGCTCACCGCCTGCTCGACCAGCACATAGAGCTTGGCGTACTGCAGCAGCACCCAGCCGAAGACGCCGGAATGAGTCTGCTTCACCGTCTGGACGATCACCATCCGGCCGCGGTGCGCCAGCGCACCGAGTCGGGTATGGCTGCTGGAATAGTGCCCCAGCTCGTGCGCGAGGACCGATCGCAGCTGGGCGACGGACAGCGCCTGCACGAGCGGCACACCGAGATAGAGGACTCGCCGGCCGCCGACCAGGCCGAGCAGCCGGGTGTCCTCGGCGACCGCGGCGTTGACGTCCGGCACCATCCGGACCTCGTCCGGGCGCCGGGTGCCGACGGCGGCTGACAGCTCGTCCAGCGTGTGCCACAGCATCGGGGCTCGGTAGGACGGCACTCCCAACCCCTCCGGCGGGGCGGGCCGGGCGCGGGCCGCCTTCCACATCCCGGCCACCAGCCCGCCGGCGAGCAGCAGCGCGACGAGGCTCACCTTGGCCGCTCCGGCTCCGGGTTCGTGCTGCCAGAGCCACCAGCTCGCAGCGCCGACCGCGCCGAGCAGCCCGACCGCCAGCAGGTAGAAGCCGGCGAGCATGACGACCGCGACGGCTGCGCGAATGGTGGTCAACACGGCCTCCTCGAAACGCCGGCTTTTCGAACGACAGGTGGGCGCACACCGTAACCACCGCGGTGGCCGCCGGGCAACCGCGAGATCAGGCGGCCCCGAACACCCGCTCGGCGGTGGCGGTGACGGCGCGGCAGAGGTCGTCGAGGGCGATCCCTTTGAGCTCGGCCAGGAATCGCAGTGTCACGGGGACCAGGTAGGGGGCGTTGGGCCGGCCCCGGTAGGGCATCGGAGTCAGGAACGGCGCGTCGGTCTCGACCAGGAGCAGATCCAGCGGCGCCAGCCGGGCCGCCTCGCGCAGCGGTGCGGCGTTGTTGAAGGTGACGTTGCCGGCGAAACTCATCGCATAGCCCTGCTCGGCGCACGTACGCGCCATCGCCGCGTCCCCGGAGAAGCAGTGGAACACCACGTGCTCGGGCGCGCCCTCCTCCGCCAGGATGCGCAGCACGTCCGCGTGCGCGTCGCGGTCGTGGATCATCAGCGCCGTGCCGGTGCGTTTGGCGATATCGATGTGGGCGCGGAAGGAGCGCTGCTGGGCGGGCCGGTCGTCCGGTCCGGTGCGGTAGTAGTCCAAGCCGGTCTCGCCGACAGCGCGCACCTGCGGGAGCCGGGCCAGCCGTTCGATCTCGGTGAGTGCCGCGTCGTCGGCCAGCCGTGGCGACTCGTTGGGGTGGATGGCGACACCGGCCTGGAGCCCGTCATGGGCCGCCGCAGTCTCGGCGCACCACTGCGACGAGACAACGTCCACCCCGATCGTGAGCACCCGGGTGATGCCGGCCGTCCTGGCCGCCGCGAGGGCTTCGGCGACCGGCACATCCATCAGGTCGAGGTGGGCGTGGGAGTCCAGAGCCGGCACGGCAAGTGGCTGCGGAGCCGGCGGCGGGCTCTCGTCGCGCGGGCCGCCGTCCCTGCGCTGCCGCTTGCTCACGAGCACCCCCTTCTGGCGCTGAAGGGGCAGCGGGTCACGCTCCGCCTTCGAGGCGGGCGAGTTCGGAGTCGACGATGGACGGGTCGAGCTTGGTGAAGATCGGCGTCGGCGCTGCCAGCGGCGTACCCGCACGGATCGGTACCGACTCCCACCTGGCGGCCACGTCGTAGTCGCCGGTCAGCACGGTGTAGGACGACGAACCCACTGCCGTCTCCTCGTCGATCTGCCGCAGCTCGGGCAGCGCCGCCCAGGTGCCGGTGCCGCCCAGCGCGGTGTGCACCTGCTGAGCGGAGTGCGGCAGGAACGGCGTGAGCAGTGCCTTGCAGTCGTCGACGGCCTGCAGGGCAACGTGCAGCACGCTGTTCATCCGGGCCGGGTCGTCGTTCTTGAGCTTCCACGGGGCCTGGTCCGACAGGTACTTGTTGGCCTCGGCCACCGCCTTCATGACCTCGCTGATCGCTGCCTTCTGCCGCGACCGGCCGAGCAGCTCGCCGACCGTGCCGAACGCCGCCCGGGTCGTGGCCAGCAGGGCAAGGTCGGCATCGGTGAGCTCCCCCGGCTCGGGGATGGCGCCGACGTTCTTGGCCGCCATGGACACCGTACGGTTGACCAGGTTGCCCCAGCCGGCGACCAGCTCGTCGTTGTTGCGGCGCAGGAACTCCGCCCAGGTGAAGTTGACATCGGAGGTTTCCGGGCCGGCCGCCGCCAGGTAGTAGCGCAGCGCGTCGGGGTCGTAGCGGGACAGGAAGTCCTGCACCAGGATGCCGACGCCGCGCGAGGCCGACATCTGCCGGGCCTCGACGGTGAGGAATTCACTCGACACGACCTCGGAGGGCAGCAGCAGCGTGCCCAGCGGCCCGGTCTTGCCACCGCGGCTGCCCTGGCCGGAGTAGCCCATCAGCAGGGCGGGCCAGATCTCGGTGTGGAAGACGATGTTGTCCTTGCCCATGAAGTAGTACGACTCCGCGTCCTCGCCCTGCCACCAGGCCCGCCAGGCGTCGGGGTCGCCGGTGCGGGAGGCCCACTCGACCGAGGCCGACAGGTAGCCGATGACGGCGTCGAACCACACGTACAGCCGCTTGTTCGGCCGGTCGCGCCACCCCTCCAGCGGCACCGGCACCCCCCAATCGAGGTCGCGGGTGATGGCCCGCGGCTTGAGGTCGTCGAGGAGGTTCATCGAGAACTTCAGGACGTTGGGCCGCCAGTTGTGCCGGGTCTGCAGCCACGAGCCCAGCGACTCGGCGAAGGCCGGCAGGTCGAGGAAGTAGTGCTCCGTCTCGACGAAGATCGGCGTCTCACCATTGATCCGCGACCGCGGGCCGATCAGGTCGGTCGGGTCGAGCTGGTTGCCGCAGTTGTCGCACTGGTCGCCGCGCGCGCCGTCGTAACCGCAGATCGGGCAGGTGCCCTCGATGTAGCGGTCGGGCAGGGTGCGCCCGGTCGACGCCGAGATCGCGCCCAGCGTCGTCTTGGGAAAGACGTAGCCGTTGTCGAGCAGGCCCACGAACAGCGCCTGTGCGATGGAGTAGTGGTTGCGGGTCGTGGTCCGGGTGAACAGGTCGTAGGACAGCCCGAGCGCCTGCAGGTCCTCGGCGATCACCCGGCTGTAGCGGTCGGCCAGGTCGCGGGGGCTGACCCCTTCGGAGTCGGATGCCACCAGGATCGGCGTGCCGTGCTCGTCGGTGCCGCTGACCATCAGCACGTTGTTGCCGGCCATCCGCTGGTAGCGGCTGAACACGTCCGAGGGCACGCCGAAGCCGGCGACGTGCCCGATGTGCCGCGGGCCGCTGGCGTAGGGCCAGGCGACCGCGGTCAGGACATGACGGGGTTCGGGCATGCCGACAACCTAGTCGAGCGAGCATCGAGCGAAGCGAGGAGCGCAGCGAGATGACGCCATAGTGATCGGCAGCACAGCGATGCTCCCGGTTTACCGGAGCGTGGCAGCGGCGTCAGTCCCGGCGGGCGGCGAGCACGGCGTCGTAGACGATCCGCTTGGCGACCCCCGCGTCCCGGGCGACGTCGGCGATCGCCTGCTTGCGCGGCTCCCCACTTCGCTCCCGGCGAGCCACCTCGACCGCGAGCTGGTCGGGGGCCGCGTCGACCGCCGCCCTCGTGGCGCCACCGACCACCACCGTGACCTCGCCGCGCACCCCGGCAGCTGCCCAGGTCGCCAGCTCGGCCAGCGGGCCACGGCGCACCTCCTCGTGCGTCTTGGTGAGCTCGCGACACACGACTGCCGGCCGCTCCCCCCCGAAGACCTCGGCCATGTCGGCCAGCGAGTCGGCCAGCCGGTGCGGCGCCTCGAAGAACACCATCGTGCGCGGTTCGCCGAGCAGTTGCCGATAGGCGGTGCGCCGGCCGGCCGTGCGCCGCGGCGGGAATCCTTCGAAGCAGAACCTGTCGCAGGGCAGGCCCGAGACCGCCAGCGCCGTGGTCACCGCGGACGGCCCGGCCAGCGCGGTGACGCGCGCGCCCGCCGCCACGGCGCCGCTCACCAGCCGATAGCCGGGATCGGACACGCTGGGCATGCCGGCGTCGGTCACCAGGAGCACGTCCGCACCCCCGAGCAGCACGTCGAGCAACTCCTCGGTGCGTGCGACCTCGTTGCCGTCGAAGTACGACAGCACCCGGCCGGGCACCTCGATCCCCAGCGCCCGCGCCAACCGCTGCAACCGGCGGGTGTCCTCTGCGGCCACCACCGTCGCGGTCGCCAGCGCGTCGCGCAGCCGTGGCGACGCGTCGTCGGCGCGCCCGATCGGCACGCCGGCGAGGACCAGAGTGCCCGGAGCCGTGCCTTCGGCGGCAGGACTCACGATGCGGCCGCCCGCACGTCGCGGGTGACCCGGCGCTCGACCACGAAGGCCAGGAACGGCAGCGCCCCGGCAAGCAGCATCAGCGCCGTACGCGGCAACGAGTAGCGCCGCTTGACCGCCACGTCGAGGGCGAACACCAGGTAGACAATGTAAAGGAAGCCGTGCACCGGCCCGACGATGCGCACGAGGGCCGGTTGATCGGCGAGATACTTCAGCGGCATGCCGAGGAACACCAGGACGATCAGCCACACCCCCACGATGTATGCCATGACCCGGTAGCGGGCCAGCGACGCGCTCACCGGGCCGTCCGCTGGTCCTGCGCGTGCAACCAGGCCAGCCGCCGGTTGTAGGCGTCGAGTTCCTCGTCCGGCTCCTCCTCGATGGCCGGTCGGCTGGGGCCGGTCGGCCGCCAGGCCTGCGGCCCGCCGTCGGCCGACTCAGTGACCGGCCCTGCCGACGGCCCGTCCGGTGCGGCCGGTGGGTGGCGTTCGGTGTAGATCGTGCGCCCCCACCAGTAGATCGCGAACGCGGCGAACAGCGGCCACTCGAAGGCATAGCCGATGCTGCGCCCGTTGCCGCCCTCGGCTCGCCGAAGCTGCCACCAGCCGAGCAGCGCGAACACCGCGACGACCGCCAGCAGCAGGGCGTGGCGCAGCAGCCAGCGCGGCGACAGGAGCATCCGGAGCACCCCTGGAGATTACCGCCGCCCCCGGGCGGCGACAGTGGCTCCGGGGGTCGCCCGAGGTCTCCCCTACCATCGGCAAGTGGCCGCCACGTCCGTCGAGCCGATCGACACGATGGCTGCCGGCCAGGCAGCAACGCCCGGTCGCCTGGTCGTGCCGATGCCGTCCGACGGTCCCCGGTCCTGGCTGCCCACCCTGGCGGTCACCGCCGTCGCCGCGGTCCTGCGCTTCACCGGGCTCGGCAGCCCCGGGGCCAAGATCTTCGACGAGGTCTACTACGCGAAGGACGCCCGCGACCTGCTGCGCTACGGCTACGAGCGCAACAGCGACAACACCGGGCCCGGCTTCATCGCCCACCCGCCGCTGGGCAAGTGGCTGATCGCCGCAGGCGAGCACGTGTTCGGATACAACGCAATCGGCTGGCGGGTGTCAGCCGCGATCGTCGGCACCCTTTCGGTCCTCGTGCTCGCCCGGGTGGGCCGCCGGATGACCCGGTCGACGTTGCTGGGCTGCGTCGCCGGCCTGCTGTTGTCCCTCGACGGCCTGCACTTCGTCCAGAGCCGGGTGGCGATGCTCGACATTTTCCTGATGTGGTGGATCCTGGTCGCGTTCGGCTGTCTGCTGATCGACCGGGACGACTTCCGCGGCCGGCTCGCCACGGGCCGGCCCGCTGGGCCGCGCCCCTGGCGGCTGCTGGCGGCCCTCAGCCTCGGCTGTGCCGTGGCGACGAAGTGGAGCGCGGTCTGGTATGTCGTCGCGTTCGGGTTGCTGGCCTTCGCCTGGGACTGCGGGGCCCGCCGCTCGGCCGGGGCGTCGAGGCCGGTGTCCGCGACGCTACGCGCCACCGCCGGCTGGACCGTCGGCTACGCCGTCGCGATCGTGGCCGTCTACACGCTGTCCTGGACCGGCTGGTTCCTCAGCTCCGCCGGCTACGACCGGATGTACGGCCCGAACGCCCTTGTCGGCTGGGTGCGCTATCACCAGGAGATCATGCGCTTCCACACCCACCTAACCACCTACCACAGGTATTCCTCGCTGCCGTGGTCGTGGCTGCTGCTGGGTCGCCCGGTCGCCTACTTCTACAGCACCCCGACCGATTGCGGTGCGGCGAACTGCTCCCGAGAGGTGCTGGCGCTGGGCAATCCGACATTGTGGTGGGCCTTCCCCGGCGCGCTGGTCGCCATGGCGTGGCGCTGGCTGGCGCGCGGCGACTGGCGTTCGGCGGCGGTCCTGGCCGGGGTCGGTGCCGGCTTCCTGCCCTGGCTGCCCTTCCCGCACCGCACGATGTTCCTGTTCTACGCCCTGCCGGCGTTGCCCTTCCTGGTGTTGGCCACCACCATATGCCTCGGCGTCGTGCTCGGCGGCCCGACAGTCACCATCCGGCGCCGGCTGATCGGTGCGTGGGCCGTGGCCGGTTACGTGATACTCGTGGCGGTCACCTTCGCGTACTTCTATCCGGTCCTGGCCGGTATCACGTTGCCCTACGCCGACTGGCATGCGCGCATGTGGCTGGGCACCTGGATCTGATCGGTACATCAGGGCGCTGCGTAGGGACCGCTCGCCGGAGTGCGGAGGTGAGGGGAGTTGAGTGCCGTGTCTGACGATAACCGTCGTGATGAGGACATTCGCTGGTTCTGGCGCATTGTCGACGCGGCGGCGCACAGCCGCGACCGCCTGCGCACCATCCTCTACGGACTGTCGAAAAGCGACGTCCGCAAATTCCAAGACCTTTTCCTGGACCTCGCTACGGAGTTGCAGGACCTGCCTTACAGCCGCTGGCTCGACGCCGAGGAAAGCGAGGACGGGCTCGAAGACGTTGCGTACCGGGTCGTCAGTCAGGGGCGAGCCGAGTACGAAGCGGTGCTCGCACGACCTGACCTGATGCCCTCGCACATCGACGTCGGTGATCCGGCCGTCCTTTTCGGAATCGCCGACGAGGTCTACTACGACAGGTTCGCCGAACCGATGGGCCTTATGTAGTGGCTGCGCCCCACTGCCCGCGATGGTGCCGCCGGAGTTACCGAACGGCGCCCGAGACAGTCCTCGGGCGCCGTTCGGCGTGTCTCGCGCGAGCGCTATGCCTGGTCGGACACCCTGCGCCGCCGGGCGAGGTAGAAGCCCGTGCCGACCAGGCCGAGCAGGCCTGCACCGACCGCGAAGGGCGGGGCCACGACCGGGATCTGGACCAGGGTCGCCGCCTCGCAGTGCGAGGTGGAGATCCGGATCACCTGCGCGAGCGCAGTGTTCGGCAGCAGCGAGACGTAGACGGCGTCGACCGTGAGGCTGCCGTCAGCAGCAGTGACCTGCCGGTTGAGCACGACCTTGGCGACACCCGGCACGGTGATGTTCGTATTGGGAGCCGGAGCCGCGAGCAGCGTGATGGGGGCGCCTGCTGCCAGGGTGATCCTGCCGTCCACGATCGAGCTGGCGCCGCTGACTGTCCCGGTGGCCTCGTGGAACTGGCAGGACGAGCCCACCGCGGTCGCCGACAACGACGTCAGGGCGGCGAGGGTCAACGACAGGTCGGCGACGCTGGCCGACGCCGTCGTGGCGTGAGCCGCGGTGTTGACGATGCCGGCGGTCAGCAGCGGGGGTGCGCTGACACTCAGCAGGTGGTCGGTCTGCGGCCCGCCGGGGAACTCGCTGTGCGAGAACGGGCCGGCGTTAACGAGACCGTTGGCCCGGATGCCCCAAGCCTCGTTCTTCTGGACATCGGCGGACGCGGGTCCGGCCACGGCAAGCGCGATGACGCCCGCCATGCCGACGACGGCTGCCAGCCGAGCTTTGCCACTGGTCGTGATGAACATGTTCTTCCTTTCGTAGGCCTCGGTCATGCTTCGAGCGCGACTGGTCCTGATTGGACCTCGATGTTGCGGCGGGTCTTAGCCCAGCCCCGGCGTCCGCTGAGGATCCGGAAGAAGGCCCGCCAGCAGGTGACGTAGAACGTGGTGATGAACAGCGAGTACGCGAAGCCGTAGCCGACTGCGCGCACGATCCCGATGCCACGCTCGCAGCGCCGGGCGTATATGGGGCCCCACATCATGAAGGGGCCAAGGCCGAGCACGGCGAAGAGGATGACCAGCAGCCAGCCGCCGTTGGCCAGGAACTGAGTCATCTCGCCGGGGTAGTGCCAGATGTTGTAGCCGAGCACCAGCACCGGGATGGGGTAGAGAATCGTGCCGAGGAGCTGCAGCCAGGGCTGCATGAGGTAGTAGCTCGCCTCGATCGCCCCGACGGTCGTGACGTTGCGCGAGGCCCAGATCCGCGGGAGGTAGGCGCCGCACTGCATGGTGCCCTGCCCCCACCGGGTGCGCTGGGTGAGCAGCCGCCGCAGGCTCGGCAGCCCCTCCTGGTCGACCAGGGTGTCCATGGTGTATTCGCTGCGATAGCCGGCCAGCAGCAGGTGCAGGCTCAGCTCGTAGTCCTCGAGCAACGACCCACGCCACGGGCGGCGATCCGACTCGCAGATGTCGTCGAGGGCGGACAGCCGCGCGAACTGCCCGTTGCCACCAAGCCCGACCGTCCTGGTGCGCTGACGGATCATCTGGATCGCCGAGATGGGTGCCCGGAATTCCAGGTCCTGCATGCGAACGAGCAGCCGGCCCGCGAAGTTGGCCCGACGACCTCGCGCGGGGAAGGGGCGCGGGTCGTCACGGTTGACCATCCGGACGCAGATCTGCACCGCCCCCACGTCGGGATCGCCGAACAGGTGATCGGCAGCGATGACGTCGAGGCAGTTGGCCGCCGGAGCGCCGTCGGCGTCGAGCACCCCGACGATCACGCGGTGCCGATCGGCGTCCGCCGGCAGCCAGGCGTCGAGGGCCTGGTAGGCCGCGTTGAGCGCGTCCCCCTTGCCGGTGCGGGCATCAGGGAGCCGTCTGGTCACGAGGTGGATCCGGCCGGTATCCCCGCCGTGATCGCAGACGATGCTGGCGGTCGCGTCCTTGCTGGCATCGTCGACGACCCAGACATGTGCCGTCGGGAAGCCTGCGAGCAGATGGTCGAGCGTGTGCCCGATCACCGCCGCCTCATCCCTGGCGGGAATGAGGAGGTGCCAGGAGAACTGGTCGGCCTCACCGACGGCGGCCGGACGGTGGCGCAGGTAGGGGATGACGATCGTCCCCACGTAGCTGATGAAGGCCACACTGATGAGCAGCGACAGGGCCTGCGCCACACCGAGACCGACGTAGAGGTTCGGCATGTCAGGTCGCCGCCCCCCGGGCGGTCGCTCGTCCCGACGACACGACCCAGATGAGCAGGGCCAGGCTGCCGGCGATGAAGACGATGCTCAGCAGCGAACCGAGGACCAGGTGTCCCCACTCGTAGCCGGTCTCCAAGCCGAGCACCTGGATCAGGTAGGCGATGAGCCCGACGCGCATCTGGTTGCCGAGCATGAGTAGCAGGGCGGTCAGGCCGACTGCGATGGCGACTCGCGCGGTGCTCAATCGCCGCCGCCACAGCATCGCCGCGCCGATCATCGGGAAGGGGGCGATGAGGAACGCCGCACTGCATTCCGGCGTTATCTCCAGGCCGAAGGCCCCCTTCTGACCGACGCCGAACCAGACGATCGCCGTGCCGTGGCCAGCGAACACCGGAGTCCCGCCGGTGCCGAGCAACTTCGCGGCGAGTGCCGCTTCGAGGCCACGGAAGTCCTTCTGGAACACCAGCAGGCCAACGGCCACGACGAGCAGCAGCACAGCCGCCGCGAGGCGTGCCACGCCGTGCAGGCGCTTCAGGGGCGAGAGGGACATCACGAGTCGGTGGAAGCCCGGTGCTTGAGGTAGCTGATTCGCACCAGGACGCCGCCCAGCACGAGCAGGATCACCGCCAGGATCACGGCCATCCCGGTGTAGAAGCCGGTCAGCGGGAGGGCGGCGACTGTGCCGCCCGCGAGGACTCTGCCGTACATCAGGTAGATACCTTTCTGCAGCTCGTGCTCGATGAGATCAGGGCCTACCGGCTGTGATGGCGTGCTCACGAACCAAGGGTTCATGCGCTGTAACGATGGAGCGACGGTCGGGTTACGCCTTGTGACTCACGGGATAGGACGCCGACGGGGAGACGGGCACCGAAGCACGCAGAGGCCGCAGGACTCTGTCCCCCGGCGACTGCCCCTTCCGCGCGGCGAGGACCCCGATCGGGTGCCCCCTGACCGGCATGACGCGTAGACCGCTGTTGTCGGACAGATGAGTGGGCGCTTGAGTCGACGTCGACTCATCTGCGGTGGGCAAAAGCCCACCCTTCGAGGCAACGCTGCGTGTGTGCGCAACCCGACCATTGCCCACCAGGCCCGTCAAGCTCCCTCGCCGACGTGGTGGATGGTTGCTCCGTACGCAGACTGTCACCCACAGGGGACGGGCAGTTATCCACAGGCATGGGCCGGGTCACCATCGGCGCGTTCGATGGTGCCCGGTGATGACGGCGCTGGCGCGAAGGCCGGCCCGGCGATCACCACCGCGATGCGCAGGCCGGGCACGCTTGTACCCCCGTCGAGCGGCTTCCCCTTGGGCCAGTTGGGTGAAAGGCTCACTCGGAATAGTTACTCCGTGTATCTTACGTGACAACGATGTGTCACAATCCCAACTTAATTCCTGCTTGGCTGAGCCCATCCCCAGGTGATTGGTAGGCACGCCGCCGTGGACCAGGACGAAAAACTGGCAGAGGTGCTGGCGGAGTTCGCCCACACCCTCGGTACCGACTTTCCGACCCAGGGGATGCTCGACCACCTGGTTCAACGGGTCGTCGACGTCCTGCCGGTGACCGGGGCCGGCGTCATGCTGATGGGCAACCAGGATCATCTGCATGTCGTGGCCGCGTCGAACCCGGTGGTGATGCGGCTGGAGACCCTGCCGAACGAACTCGACGAGGGCCCGTGCCTGGAGGCATACCGGACCGGCGAGCCGGTCGCCATCCCGGACCTGGGCGTCGACCAGGGCTTTCCCCGATTTTCCGCCCGGGCCGTCGCCGAAGACCTGGCGGCCGTCTTCGCCTTTCCCATGCGCCTGGACGAGCAACGCCTCGGCACCCTCGACCTCTACCGCGACACACCAGGCCGGCTCGCGTCCAAGGACATGAACGCGGGCCAGGTGCTCGCCGATGTGGCCGCCGCCTACGTCTTCAACGCCCAGGCCCGCACGGATTCGCTGGCCAGCATCGAGCTTGCCCACCATCGCAGCCTGCACGATCCGCTGACCGGACTGCCCAACCGGACCCTGCTCGGGGAACGTCTCGAGCACGCCATGGCGCGGGCCCGCCGCTCCCGCCGGGTCGCCGCAGTGCTGTTCGTCGACCTCGACGGGTTCAAGCAGGTGAACGACCGGTTCGGTCACCTCGTCGGCGACAAGGTGCTGGTCGCGGTCGCTGCACGCCTGCGCGAGGTGCTGCGTCCCGGGGACACGCTGGCCCGGCTGTCCGGGGACGAGTTCGTGGTGCTGTGCGAGGATCTGCACGTCCCCGAAGAGGCGGAAACGGTCGCCCGGCGCATCGCCCAGACCCTGGACACGCCCATCGCCCTCGACGGTCACGCGCTGGAGATGACCGCGAGCGTCGGCCTGGCGTTTTCCGGGCCCGGCGAGGACATCCCGGAGACGCTGCTGCGCGACGCCGACTTCGCGATGTACCAGGCCAAGCAGGCCGGCGGCGCACACCACCAGGTGGTCGACCACGCCGCCCGCCTGGCCGTGGACCGCGGAGAGCAGCTGCAGCGGGATCTGGCAGCTGCCCTTGCCGGTGGCGATCTGCAACTGGCCTACCAACCCATCGTCGCCGCCCGCGACGGCGGGATGCTCGGGGTGGAAGCGCTGTTGCGCTGGGAGCACCCGCAGCGTGGCTGGGTGCCACCCGACGTGATCCTGCCGATCGCCGAGCGCACCGGCCTGATCATCCCGCTCGGCCAGTGGGTGCTGGGCCAGGCCTGCCGGGACCTCCGACGCTGGCAGCGCGACTACGGAGCCGCGATCTCGCAGGTCGCGGTGAACGTCTCCCCGCACGAGGTGATGGCACCCGGCTTCGCCAAGACGGTGGCGGGTGTGCTGGCGGAAACGGGCACCGACCCCGCCAGCATCTGCCTGGAGGTGACCGAGAGCGTCTACTTCGACGACGCCTCCCGCGCCCTGACGGTGCTGCAGCAGGTCAAGGACCTGGGGATCACCCTTTCCCTGGACGACTTCGGCACCGGCTATTCCTCGTTGAACTACCTCAGCCAGTTCCCGTTCAACATCGTCAAGATCGACCGCAGCTTCATCGCGGCTCTCGGGCACCACCCGACCACTCAGGCCGTGGTGACCGCCATCATCGACCTGGCCCATGTGCTGAACCTGTCCGTCGTCACCGAGGGCATCGAGACCCAGGAGCAGTTCGACCGGGTTATCGATCTGGGCAGCGACCAGGCCCAGGGCTACTACCTCAGCCGCCCGCTGTTGCCGGACGAACTCGACGAGCAGATTCTGGACCTGAGCAGGTCGACCGCCATCCAGCTCCCGGTGTCGACCGGCCAGAGCATCGCCGGCTGACCTTTGCCTGCCGGCACCGTGCCGGGTAGGTACGGCTGGGCTACGGCTGACCCGCGCAGCAAGTCTGATCCGAGACCGTCCTGTGCTTCCGGCCCTCCGGAGCACATGGCAGGGTCGGAAGCATGCAGCGAGAGAGTCGCTTGGCCCTTGCCATGGCCATGACCTTGCTGCTGGGCTCCACGGTCGGCGCATGCCGGCTGTTGCCGGGCGCCGACGCCGCCATCCATGAGGTGACCGCGGTCGCGCCGGGAGAGGCCGCCGGGAGTGTGCAGGTCACCGTGACCGACTACGACGTCGACCCACCGAAGGACTGGAAACTGATCCTGGACGAACGTGGCGAGATCACCCACCTGTCGCCTCCGCCGGCGCCGCCCTCCGCGCACCTGCAAGCATGCGCCGGCGCGGAATGCTACCGGGTGGTCACCGGGGAGCTGCGGGTTCAGGTGAGCCACGACTCGGGCGCCACCTTCGGCGAGGCGTGGCGGGTCGCCAGTCACACCCGCCGTCACCTCGCGGCGGACTACGCCCGACTCGGTGATCCTCTCATCCATCTGTCGTCGCGGTCGGTCGTCGTACGCTCGGTCGCCCGCGGTCATGTCGTCTTCGTGGCCAACGGCCGCGACGGGGTGCTGTACCGAGACGTCGTTGGTGGCTGGCACCGGCTTGGCATGCCGACGGGCGGTGAAGGCGTTTACTTCAAACAGCCGCCACGACTGGACACCGATCCGGAACCGCTGGATGCCAGGCCGTTCGTGGGAGGGGCCGCATTCCTTGTCGTCCTGCTTGTCGGTGCGATCACGGGCGCAATCCGGCGCGCCCTGCCACCGCTTCGGGCAGCCGCTGTCCTCGGCATCGCCGCCGTCGCCGGCACGATTGACGGGCTCGCCGCGCGGTTCCCCGATGTCGGCATGTTCCCCGGCTACTTCTACAGCGCGGTGATCATCCTCCCGACGCTCGCCTGCGCAATGGTCATCGCGTTCGTGGTGGCGGTCACCGCCGGCCGGCCCACGCGGCCTCGTGAGGTGCCGCCCGGGCTGCGTCGGGCCCCCCCGACCCACCGTTGAACCGTATCCACGCGTCGTCCGTGTCACGGGGGAAGACACCGACCTCGAGGAGAACTCCATGCGTTCCGTGCCCAACCACCTGTCCCCGCCATCCGTTCGCCACGCGGCGAGCCTGCTGGTCGCCGCGGCGGCGCTGGTGCTGACCGCCACCGGCTGCACCAGCAAGAGCGACACGAAGACGGCGGCGCCGGCCGGCAAGGCGACAACAGTGAACGTCGACCTGACCGAATTCAAGCTGGGCCTGAGCCAGAAGACCTTCAAGCCGGGCACCTACACCTTCGTGGCGAAGGACGCCGGTCATACGGTGCACGCGCTGTCCATCGACGGCCCGGGCCTCGAGGACAAGGCCACCGACAAGCTGACCCCCGGCAAGTCAGGTTCGTTGACGGTGACGCTGAAGAAGGGCACATACAAGCTTTACTGCCCCGTCGGGCACCACGAGGCCCAGGGGATGAAGACCCAGATCACCGTCGCCTGAGGGCGGCGCGCGGGCTTTCGATACGGTCGGTGGGTGCGCACCCGAAAGGTCGTGGTAGCCGGCGGTGTCGGCTTGGCCTGCCGGCTCTCCGGCGAGCCGGCCGCTCCGGCGATGGTTCTGCTGCACGGGCTCGGTGAGCAGGCTTCAAGCTGGGACGATGTGGTGCCGCGGTTTGCGCAGTTCTTCCACGTCGTGGCGATCGATCTGCGTGGGCACGGCGCCAGCGACTGGCCCGGGGTCTATTCGTTCGAGCTCATGCGGGACGACGTTGTCGGCGTGCTCGACGAGCTTGAACTCGCCGACATCATCCTCGTCGGTCACTCCATGGGTGGCACGATCGCCTACCTGCTCGCCCAGGCTCAGCCCGGTCGGCTCGACCGGCTGGTCGTGGAGGACACGCCCCCACCGTTTCCGCGCGAGCGCGCGACGCCGGAACGTCCGGAGGGGACACTGCCCTTCGACTGGGTCGCCGTGCCGGCCATCGCCGAGCAGGTGAACGACCCTGCCATGACCTGGTGGAAGGGGTTGCCCGACATCACCGCCCCGACTCTGCTCGTCGGGGGCGGCCCGACGAGTCACATCCCGCAGGAGCGGCTGGTCGAGGTGGCCGGGCTGATACCGGACTGCACGCTGGTGACGATCCCGGCCGGACACAACGTGCACGAGGCGCGGCCGGACGAGTACGCCGACGCCGTGCTCGGCTGGCTCGGTCATGCCCGGTGACGCCGAAGCCGTGACCGCCCGCTGGCGCCGGCGGGACCGGCCCGGCAACTGTCCATGGCCGACCGCGCCCTCTTTGATTCAGGGCGGATCGGTCCGGTGCCGACTGGACCAACTCTGCATTCATCTTGACGAATGGTACGCCCGTCGACGATGTCGGAAATCCTTTGTCCACAAAGGGTTCGGTTCTTGGAAAATGTCGTACCCGGCAGCTAGCTTACGGTCCGTGTCTCAGGGTCTGACGCCACCGGTGTGCCATCCGATGCCGGCTGCCCTGGGTGGTGTGGAGGCCGGTGTCGGCGGTCTGGGGAGGGCAACTGCTGGTCGCTGTCGACTGATGAGATCGGCGAGTTCCTCGACCGGCTGGCCGCGGTCGAGGCGCGGCTGGCCGCGGTGAAGCTTGCGATGATTGCGGAGGCCGACGGCCGTGACGTCGGCGTGTCGGGGGCGACGTCGACGGCTGGGTGGATGCGGGCCCGGCTGCGGATGCATCCGGGTGAAGCCCGACGAACCGTCGCGCTGGCCAAGGCTCGGCCGGCACCTGGCCGAGGCTCTGACCTGTGAGCCCGACCGGGAAGGGCGGGCCGCCCGGCAGCGGCAGCGTCGGTTCCTGACCATGGTCGACGGTTACGACGGGATGGTCGCCCTGCGGGGGCTGCTCGACGCCGAATCCGCCGCGGCCCTGAACGCCGCACTGGACCCGCTGGCCGCACCCCGCCCGGCGGCCGACGGCACCCCCGACCCCCGCACCCCCGGACATCGCCGCGCCGACGCGCTGACCGACCTCGCCCGGATCGGACTCGCATCAGGGGATCTGCCCGACGGCACACCCCTACCCGCCGGTGTCCTCCGGCGGATCGCCTGCGACGCGGGCATCACCCCCGCCGTCCTCGGCGGCCGATCCCAACCCCTCGACGTCGGCCGGACCCGCCGCACCATCCCCGGACCACTACGCACCGCGCTGGCCATCCGGGATCGCGGCTGCAGCTTTCCGGGCTGCACCCGGCCGCCAAATTGGACCGACGCCCACCACGTTCGGCACTGGACACCGAGTCTGGGCCCACCGCCCTGAGCAACCTGATGCTGCTCTGCCACCAGCACCACGAAGCCGTCCACGACCACGGCTGGATCGCCGCCTTCGACCACAACGGCCTACCCACCCGCCCCCCACCACCTTGGTTCGACCCCCACCAGCGTCCCCGCCAACACCACCGCCCCCCGCTACCCCAACACGCGTCCGACACCAACGGCCGCGGCCCACCCAGCACTGACAGGCTCTGGGGTGAGCACCACTGAGCAGCCGATCAGCAGAGAATGTCCTTGCGGAGGAAGTGCCACCAGGTGAGCGCGAGCAACACGGTGCTGTAGACCAAAGAGGACAGTGCGCCACGCGCCATGGCACCCCACTGGACCTGCGTACCCAACGCGTCGAGCCAGGCGTATTGATAGTGGGTCGGCAGAAAGTCGCGCAGGCCGCCCAGTGCCGACACGGCATCGAGGATGTTGGACACGATGACGAGCAGGACTGCGCCTCCTACCGCACCGAGCGGCGCGTCGGTGTAGACGCCGATCATGAAGCCCAGGGCGGCGACCACGAGCAGCCCGACGGCGATATAACCGACCACGATTCCGAGGCGCAGCATGGCCTCTGCGGTGCCGAGGCTGGTTCCCAGCGGGGAGCGTACGGGTGCCCAGCCGAAGACCAGCCAGCCGACCAGCAGCGAGGCGACCGGCAACAGCACCAGGGCGAGGCCGCTGTAGCCGAGGGCCACGAGCAGCTTCTGGCGTAGCAACCGGGAACGCGGCACCGGTGCGGCGAGGAGATAGCGCAGGCTCGACCACGAGGCCTCCGCGGCGACGGTGTCACCGGCGAACAACGCCACGATCACGACCAGCAGGAATCCGGTCGAGGCGAACAACGCGAACAACGCGAAGTTGCCCGCGCCCGTCGTGGCGAGGTCCACAAGCGAGGGTCCGGCGCCGTTGTCCGGCTCACCGGAGCCGAACTTGAAGGCGGCCGCCAGCAGGCACGGCAACAGGACGAGAAAGCCGAGTGCGAGTTGGGTGCGCCGGCGCATCAACTGTCGCCGGGCCTCGACGCGGAGCGGGAGGGTCCGCCCGGGCCGGTAGCCTTCGGCGCCACCAAGAGCGCTCACTGCGATGAACCGACCAGGCTGAGGAAGGCCTGTTCCAGCCGGCGCTGGGGTGACAACTGATCGACCGCGACTCCGGCCTCGACCAGCGCGCGGACCAGCGCGGCCGGCGGTGCACCGTCAAGGGTCAAGGTCAGCCCCGCCGAGGAAATGCTGATGTCCGTGGCGCCCAACCGGCGCGCCACCTCGGCGGCCCGGGCGGGGTCGTCGACCACGAGTGCGACCGACCTCGCGGCGCCGACGAGATCGCCCACCGAGCCGTGCGCCACGAGTTGCCCGCGATGCATGACGACGCAATGGGTGCAGGTCTGCTCGACCTCGGCCAGTTGGTGGCTCGACACCAGCACGGTGCGGCCCTCCTCGGCGTAGGCCCGCAGCACCGACCGCATCTCGCGGATCTGCGGCGGGTCCAGGCCGTCGGTCGGCTCGTCGAGCACCAGCAGGTCGGGCAGGCCGAGCATGGCTTGCGCGATGGCCAGCCGCTGCCGCATGCCGTGGCTGTACTTGCGCACCTTGCGCTCGATGTCGGCACCCAGGCCGGCGATCGCGAGCGCCTCCTCGAGGTGCGCGGCTTCGATCGGGCGCCCGGTCGTGCGCCAGTAGAGGAGCAGGTTGCCGCGGCCGGACAGGTGCGGCAGGAAGCCCGGACCCTCCACGAGGGCACCGACGCGGGAGAGCACCGGCGCGCCGGGCCCGATGCGGTGACCGAACACCCGGATCTCGCCATCCGTCGGCCGGATCAGGCCCAGCAGCATCCGCATGGTCGTGGTCTTCCCCGCCCCGTTGGGACCGAGCAGCCCGACGACCTGCCCGCGCTCCACCCGGAAAGACAGGTCGTCCACGGCGCGAAACCCGTCGGCATACGCCTTTCCGAGACCCCCGATGACCAGTGGCACGTCGGCCAGCGCGGCATCGACGCCGGCGACGGCACCCGCCCGCCGCAGCCGGCGGGCCAGCCACAGACCCGCCAGGGCCAGCAGCAGCAGGCCCGCGCCGGCACCGCCGATCAGCGGGCCACGGGTGCCGCCGGTCGCCTGCAGCGGCACCGTCGGCAGGATGACGGATCGGGCGCCGGCCAGGGCGATCCGATAGGTACGGGAGTCTTGTGGCAGGGCATATCCCTGGTCCGTCGAGGAAACGACGAGGCGCAGCCGGTGGCCGGTGGGAAAGTCGTGGGCCACCGCCGGCAGCACGATCCGGACGGTGCGACCCAAGGTCGGGAGACCCTCCAGCCGCAGCGGGGAGGCGAGTTGCTGCGGCAGGCTGGACTCGCGTCCGTCCGCCGACACGTCGTAGAGCTTGGCAAACAGGGTCGCATTGCCGGTGCTCGAACTGATCCGCACGTCGACGGAAGGTGCACCCACCAGGGCCACCGTGCCGGTCAGCACGGGGCTGTCGAATTGCGCGTCCTGCCCCGGCAGCGATCCAGGACCGCCGCCGACCAGCCCCAACACCGAGCCCAGGCCCGGCAGCGCGGTGATCTCCGCCGGGTCCCCGCCGGCCGGTGAGACGATCGTCTGCGCGCTGCCGTTCAACTGCACGGTCTTCGTGCCGACGGCCCGGTGGCCGGTCAGTCCCGGATAGCCGTCCGCCGAGACCACAGTGGATGCCGCGGTCGAGTCCGTTGTGGACAGTCCGGCGGCCACCTTGGTCACCTCGAAGCGGGTGTCGGGCGGCGAGCCGTCCCGCCGGAGATAGTGGTCGAACCACCCGGTGGTCAGGTCCCGTCTCCGGGCTGCTTCGGCGCTGCCGCCGTCATGGCCGCCGGCGTACCAGACCACCTTGACCGGCGTCCCGTTGCCGGCGATCGCCCGGGCATTGGCGTCGGCCTCACTGAGTGGGAACAACGAATCGGTCTCGCCCTGGATGAGCAGGGTGGGCGCAGTGATCTGACCGGCGACGCTGGCCGGGTTGGACTCCCTGAGGAGCCGGCGGATCGTCGGATTGGGCCGACCGGTGCCAGCGGCCGATTCGTAGGCCGCGCACAACTGCGCGGCGAAGCGACCGCAGGGCGTCGGCACGGCGCCCTGCGGCTCCGAACCAGCACCGAAGAACAACCCGGCCCACAGTCGCTTGAAGACCCCCGCGCCCTGCCCGACGACCTGGGCGGGGGTGGATGACGCACCCCCGCTCGTGGCGAACTGCGGGAACAGCGACTGCCCCAGGTCGTTCCAGGTGATCGACGGGACGATCGCGTCGACCCGCCGGTCGACGCCGGCCACCAGCAGGCTGAGCGCCCCGCCATAGGACTCGCCGGCGAAGCCCACCCGCGGATCACCCGGTGCATCGGAGCGCACCTCCGGGCGGCGGCCGAGCAGGTCGACGAGCCGTTGTGCGTCCTGCACCTCGTAGCGGGAGTCCAGGGAGATCTGGCCAGTGGAGGAGCCGAAGCCCCGAGCGCTGTAGGTCAGCACGACGTACCCGTGCCGGGCGAGGGAGACGGCATCGGCCTGCTCGTCGTCCTTGGACCCGCCGAAGCCGTGCGCGAGCACGACCGCCGGCGCCCGTTCCCCGGCCGGTGGAAAGAACAGGGTGGTGTCCAGGGCAACCGGCTTGCCATCTGCTCCGGCTCCGACGGGCACCGTGAGCGCAAGCTTCCGGACAGTCGGCTGCGCCGTCAATGCGGCGAAGGATCCCACCGCACCGATCAGCAGCACGGCCACGACCAGGACGACAAGCACCCGGCGCCGCGACGAGGAGAGTAGCCGCAGCAGCCGGCTCAGGCGTTGCCGGGCGCGGGCCATCTGTCCATCATGCCGCCAATAGCCGACTGTGACGTTGCCGCCGCACCCTGTGCCCGTCCGGGTAAACCGACCGGACCCCTTGCGCGTCTTCCCAGGTAGAGGGCAGCGCCAGGGCGTCCCTCAAGGGAACACCGAGGGGCCCTAATGACACCTTTGCCGAGACTCCCCAGCCGGCTCGCGGCGATCGCCGGGGCACTGGCCGTGCTGATCGCTGTCGGCCTGACTGCCGTCAGCCCTGCCGCCGCGGTGGTGACGCCGCCGTTCGACCTGCTCCCAGCAGGACCGGTGCCGACGACAATCCCGTACGCGATCGGCACCAGGATCTTCTACCAGGACCGGATATTCGTCGTTCCCACTCCGGGAACCTCGGATGCGGAGCTCACGCGGGTGCAGCCCTACCACGGCAACGTCCTCACCTCGGTCTTTTACCCCGGCACCGCCGACTTCGTCGGGCCGACCGGCGTCATCGGGCCCACCTCACCGTGGCGATCACTCGGCGGCGTCGACCTCTCGGCAGACGCCACGCTGACCGGCCAGTTGCTGGCGGTCCCCGCGTACGGCCGCGAGGTGCGGACGATCGATACCTCGACGAACCGCGTCGTGGCCCGGCTACCCATCGCCGACGCGTTCGCCCACGCGGCTACGGCCGGCCCGAAGGTGCTGGTGACGAACTTCGGGTTCAGCAACACCACCAGCCAGGTGCTCTGGGATCCGGCGACCGGCAACACGATCGCACTTGGCACGTCGGACGCCGGCCCCACCTACAGCGTCGCGCAGCGGCGATCGCCGGGCTGGCTCTGGCGCGACGTCGGTGGTGGATGCTTCGCCCGAGTGCCGGTGAGCGACCCGCTCGCCGGCGGCACCCGGATCTGCCATGACGCCGGCCAGTCCGGCCCGCCGTTGCTGTCCTTCGACGGCGCGACGGCAATCGCAGTGCGCGACGGACGCCTCGTCGCCGTCGCCATGGCATCCGGCCAGGCGCTCTCGACCGGCACACTCGCGGCGATCGTGCGGGCGACCGACAACACCCGTTGGGTCTACCCGGTGCAGTGGGAGACCGCCTCGACCTTCATCACCGAAGCCACCTGGGACGGCCAACTCGCGCTGGTCCGTTGCCGGCTCAGGGACGGCTGGTGCGAGCGGGTGGTCCGCAGCTACGTCCGCGGCAACGTCGGGGGGATCGTCGCGGGCTGGTAGCGGGCGCCGGCTTCGAGGCGGTCAGAGCCGCGGGTCGACGGGCTCGGACTCAAGCGCGAGGACGGCGAACACCGGCTCGTGTACGCGCCACAGCGGCTCGGCGCGCGCCGCGCGTTCCAGCGACTCGATACCGAGGGCGTACTCGCGGGCGGCGAGGGAACGCTTGTGGCCCAGGCCGCGCTGCCGCAGCCGGTCGAGGTTGACCGGCTCGCTGTAGTCGGGGCCGTAGATGATGCGCAGGTATTCCCGGCCGCGGACCTTGACACCCGGCTGGGTCCACCCGCGGATGCCCCGTACGAGGTTGGCCAACGGCTTGACCACCATGCCCTCACCACCCGTGGCGGTGAGCTCGGTCCACCACCGCACGCCGGCCTCGACCGAGACCGCGTCGGTCGTGTCGACGACCAGCCGCCGGGTGGTCCGGATCAGCCCAGGGGCCGCCGCAACGAGCCGGTCCGCGACGTCGAGGTGCCACAGGTGGTCGCGATCGGTGCAGGTACGGCCCTCGGTGGCCAGGACCTGGAACGGCGCGAACTCGACGCCGTCGAGCCCGTCGACCGGCCAGACGTAACGGCCGTAGGCCGCAGTGAAGGCGGCGGCGTTGTGCACGCGGGCGGTCGCCCGCCCCAGCAGCGCCGACACGTCCACGCCCCGGTCCGACGCCTGCTGCAGCACGGTCACGGCGGCCGGCGTCGCGATGCGGGCAGCGGCACCCACCGCCGCGTACTGATGCTTCAGCAGGTCCTCTGCCTTGGCCGACCAGGGCAGCAACTCGCCGTCGAGCAGCAGCCAGTCGGTGTCGAGATCCGCCCAGAGATTGGCGCCGGTGACCGCGGCGCGCAGCCGATCGAGCAGGGCCGACGTCAACCCGGGGGCGAAGAAGGAGCGCCCGGTGCGGGTGTAGACGGCGCCGGACCGGCCATCGGTCGCGCCGAAACGGGCGCGGGCGACATCGTCGTCGCGGCACACCAGCGCGACGGCCCGCGAGCCCATGTGTTTCTCCTCGCACACGACCTGCGCGATGCCACCCTCACGGTAGAAGTCGAAGGCCGAGGTGGGGTGTTCGAGCAGGTCGCCGCTCGGCGACGTGGCACAGGGCGCCATGGTCGGCGGGAGATACAGCAGCCAGCGGGGTTCGAGGGCGAAACGGCTCATCACCTCGAGTGCGGCGGCCGCGTTTTCCTCGCGTACGGTGACCCGGCCGGCCAGTCGCGTCTCGACGACGCGCTTGCCCAGGACGTCGTCCAGAGACAACTCCTCCGGTGCCCGGATGGCCGCCGCGTGCTCACTGGCCGTGGCCGGGAAGGGCCTCACCGGCTCGTACCAGACCTTGCGCGCGGGCACGCTGACGACGTCGCGCTCCGGGTAACGCAGGGCGGTGAGCTTGCCGCCGAACACGCAGCCGGTGTCGAGGCACATCGTGTTGTTGACCCACTCCGCCTCGGGCGTCGGGGTGTGCCCGTAGAGCACCGCCGCGCGGCCGCGGTAGTCCTCGGCCCACGGGTAACGGACGGGCAGTCCGAACTCGTCGGTCTCACCGGTCGTGTCGCCGTACAGCGCGAAGCTCCGCACCCGGCCGGATGCCCGGCCGTGGTAGGCCTCCTTCAGCCCGGCGTGGGCGACGACGAGCCGGCCGTCGTCCAGGACGACATGACTGACGAGGTCGTGACAGAACCGCTCCACCTCGGCACGGAAGGCGGCATCCTCGTTGCCGAGCTGCTCGAGGGTCTCGGCGAGACCGTGGGTCACCGCGACGTTCGCGCCACGCAGCGCGCGGACGAGCTTGTTCTCGTGGTTGCCGGGGACACAGAGCGCGTGGCCCGCGCCGACCATGCCCATGACGAGCCGCAGCACGCCGGGCGAGTCGGGACCGCGGTCGACGAGATCGCCGACGAACACGGCCTTGCGGCCGTCGGGATGCGTGGCGTCCACCGGCCGGCGCGCACCGTCGCGATCCAGCGCCCAGCCCAGCTCGGTCAGCAGATCCTCGAGCTCTTCGCGACAGCCGTGGACGTCGCCGACCACATCAAAGGGCCCATGCTCGTCGGTGAAGTCGTTGAGCAGCTTCTCGCGCACCACGACGGCGGCGGCGACCTCCTCCTCGGTGCGCAGCACGTGGACCTTGCGGAAGCCCTCCTTGGCCAGGCGCCTGATCGAGCGACGAAGCTGGGCCCGCTGCCGGTGTACGACGGCCGCACCGAAGTCACGGTCCGGGCGGCCCTCGGTGCGCTCGACACAGAGCTTCTCGGGCAGGTCGAGCACGATCGCCACGGGGAGCACGTCGTGGGCCCGGGCCAGGGCGATGAGGGCCTGCCGCGACTCGGCCTGCACGCTGGTGGCGTCGACGACCGTGAGCCGGCCCGCGTCGAGCCGCTTGCCGGCGATGAAGTGCAGCAGTTCGAAGGCCGACGTACTGGCGCTCTGGTCGTTCTCGTCGTCGGCGACCAGGCCACGGCAGTAGTCGCTGCTGATGACCTCATACGGTCCGAAGTGGACCTTCGCGAAGGTGGACTTCCCGGAGCCGCTGGCTCCGACGAGGCACACCAGCGACAATTGGGGGATGGCGAGCCGGCTCATCGGCCCGCCCCACCCTTGACGAAGACGGCCAGCTGGGTGGGCGGGCCGACATCCGGATCGTCGACACCGACGGGCAGGTAACGGACGGCGTACCCGTGATCGGCGGCGACCTCCTCGGCCCAGGACCGGAACTCGGCGCGGGTCCACTCGAACCGGTGGTCACTGTGGCGCATGTCCCCTGGCTCGAGGAACTCGTAGCGCACGTTGTGCTCCATGTTGGGCGTGGTGACGACCACACAGCCCGGCCGGGCACGGCCGAAGACGCTGCGCACCAGCGCCGGCAGCCGCGGCAGGTCGAGGTGCTCGATGACCTCCATGAGCACCACCGCGTCGAATCCGGCGAGCCGGTCGTCGCGGTAGGTCGCGGACGACTGCACGAGGTCGATGCGGGCTCGCTGGGAGTCCGGCATCCGCTCCAGCCGCAGTCGACGCGAGGCCACCTTGAGCGCGCGGTACGAGACGTCGGCGCCGAGGACCTGGGTGAAATACGGATCGCCGATGAGCTCCCGCAGCAACGCGCCCTCGCCGCAGCCCAGATCGACGACGGTGTGGGCGCCCTGCGCCTTGAGGGCGGCCACGACGGCGCCCCGGCGGAGCACCGCGAGCGGCGCGGGCTTTTCCACTTCGGGGTCATCGGCAGCGGGGTCGCCGGGGACCGCGTTGTCGAGGGCTTCCGGCTCGGCGTCGTCGATCTCCGCGAGCCGCCCCACGGCGGACAGCACCAGCTGACGATCGTGGGCGAGGTAGCGGCGGGTGATCAAGTCGCGGTTCGGGTGCCCGGCGAGCCAGGTGCCACCGGCGCGCAGCAGCTTGTCCACCTCGTCCTTGCTCACCCAGTAGTGCTTGCTGTCGTCGAGCACCGGAATGAGCACGTAGAGGTGGGCCAGCGCATCTGCGAGCATCACCTCGCCGGTCAGCCGGACCTGGCAATACCGCGACGGCCCCCACTGCGGCATCGTCTCGTCGAGGGCGACAACTTCGGCGGTGACGGTCCAGCCGAGCGGGGCGAAGAGCTGCTCGACGAGTGCCTGGCCGCCGCGACTCGGCAGGGCCGGGATGGTCACCTCGAGCGGGAGGGGCTGCCCCACGAGTTCCGGGCGTGCGTCGCACCGCCGCGCCATGGCAGTGCGAAAGACCTTGCCCAGGGCGACCGCCAGCATCGAGGAGGCGGCGTACGGCCGGTCGTTGACGTATTGCGCGAGGCTGAAGCCGCCGTCGCGCCCGCCCTTCCCGCGTACGAGGGTAACCGGGTCGACCTCGAGCAGCAGCGCGGCCGTCGCGCGGTCCGGGCCGGCTTCGGGCCAGAAGACGTGCGCGGTGCCGGCGGACGTGTCGAAGCTCTGCGCCTTGTCCGGGTGCTTGTGCAGCAGGAACCCGAGGTCGTCGGCCTGGGGCATGGTCGTGGAAAGCATCAGGAGCACACGGTCCAGTCTCCCAGTCAGGCCGTCGCGCGCATCCGGGTTTCCCAGTACGCGAGGTAGGACCGGTGGAGCCAGTCGTCGACCCAGGGCAGGTCGGGCTCGTCGGGCAGCGGCGAGGTCGCCTGCAGTTCGCCGAGCCGGGCCTCGAGATCGCGGCACCAGGCGAGCACCCGGCTCAGGTCCCACTCCCCCTGCCTGACCTCGCGCAGAGCGGTGAGCTCCGGCTCCGGGATGGGCAGGCTGATCCGCCCGGTGGTCAGGTATTCGACGCCCTGGACACCGAGCCGCAGCGCGTGCATGGCGAACTTGCAGTCGTAGCCGAACTGCGCCACGAGCTCCGGCCGGTTGGTGTGAGCGCCACTCTCCCCCGTCATCGCGCGCCGCTGACCGGTCATATAGCCCAGGAACCGCTCCGCTGCCCGCCGGGAGGCGATCCGATCGGCGTTCTGGCGGAGTTCCCGGCCGGCGTCGGTGATGACGACGACCTCGCCCTCAGGGACGAACAGCGGGAGCAGCACGGTCGGGTTGCCCGCAACCGCGAGGCGCACCCACTTGCGCGCCGAATAGATGATCACGTCGAGGTCGCCGGCACCGGAGCGGTTCGCGAGACCGCCCTCGCGTTCCCACGCCGAATGGTATTCGTACTGCTCGAACGGGATCCTGCCCGGTTCGTCGCCACCGCGGCCCGGAACCACGGCCACCCCGGTGACGTACTCACGGGGCTCCAGGCACAGGCCCATCTCGTCCCGATCGTCCTGCCCCTCGATCGACGTGCCGTGCACGCCGCTGCCCACCTGGACGCGCAGGATGGTCCCGCCCACTGCCAGATCGCGGGCCACGCCGGAGGAGTGCGGGTGGTGCTGCGGGTGCCCGGGACGAATCACCCCTCGATCCTCGCGTACTCCCGGCCCTGCGGTGCCCCGGTTGTCGGTGCCCCGGTTTGTCGGTGGCTCGTCGTAGGTTCGGGAAATGCTGACCCGAGTCGACCTCACCTTGGACTGTACGGACCCGGAAGCCATGGCCGAGTTCTGGAAGACGGCGGCCGGGTACGTCGACGAACCGCCGCCACCACCGTTCGCGACCCGCGAGGAATGGCTGGCGCAGTTCGACGACATGGACGACGGGATGGCAGCGGCGTGGCTGCACGACCCGACCGGCGTCGCGCCCCCGGCTGTCCCTGCTCCAGGTCCCGGAGCCCAAGACCGCGAAGAACCGCTTGCACATCGATCTTCGGGTCTCCGGCCGGGGCACGCCGGAACAGCGATGGTCGCGGGTCGACGACGAGCCCGCCCGGCTCAGCGCTGCCGGCGCGACTGTGCTGCACGAATTCACCGGGCACCACTTTGTGATGGCCGACCCGGAGGGAAACGAGTTCTGCCTCGCCTGACGGCGCCCGGTGATGTCCTCCCTCGCACACGGGGCAGTTCGGGCATGTTTCGGCCAGTCCGTTGACTGATGGGCGACTTGCCGGCCACCAGCTAGCCGTTCGGAAACGATCTTTGCCGGCCTACGCCATTCGATGAACCGGACAGACCAGCGACCCTGGTCAGGTTTACTTGTCCTTACCTACCGATCGGAGCCCTTGAGGAGCCCTTGAGGAGCTTTGGATGCCGGCAGCGCGGTTGCCGGCATCCCGCGAGGAGACGAGCCAGTGACCCGAGGGCTGCGCGTACTCACCTTCAACCTGCTTGCCATGAAGCACGCGTCGGGTCCGGCACGGCATGAGTTGGTCCGGCACACCCTGCCGGCGCTGCGACCGGATGTGGTCGCGCTGCAAGAGGTGACGCGGACCGCCGCCTTCGACCAGGCTGCCGCCCTGCTGGGACCGGAATTCACGATCGTCGACCATCCCTCGCCGTCGTCGAACGGCGTCGGGGCCTGCTTGGCCAGCCGGTGGCCGCTGGGCGAAGTCCGCACCCTGGACCTGTACGCCGCGCCGGAGGTGACCGGCCTGCCGTGGGCGGCCACCGTCGCGGTCGAGGTGCTCGCGCCGGCTCCGCTCGGGCTGCTGCTCGTGGTGCACCACAAACCCAACTGGCAGCTCGACCGTGAATACGTGCGCGAACAGCAGGCGCTCAGCGCGGCGCGCTTCGTCGAGGAGTTCGTCCACGACCGGGCCACCTTGCCAGTGGTCCTGCTCGGCGACTTCGACGCGGCCCCCGAGCAGGCCAGCGTCCGCTTCTGGGCCGGGCGGCAGTCGCTGGATGCGACCAGCGTGCGCTATGACGACGCGTGGGAAATCACCCATCCGGGCGATCCCGGTCACACCTTCACTCCGCGCAACCCACTGGTGCGAGCCGGAGAGATGCCCCTCGAGCGAGGTCGCCGGATCGACTACGTCATGGTGCGTTGCGGGCCGCACGGCCCGCTGCTGAACGTCGCCGGCTGTCGCCTGGTCTTCGACCACCCCGTCGACGGCGTCTGGGCCAGCGATCACTTCGGCGTCCTCGCCCACCTCGAACAGCCCGACCACCCGGTCGGATCTTGGGCCTGAGGAGCTTTCGATGGTTGCCGCCGACGACGTGCGTCGGCTCGCGCTGGCCCTGCCGCACACGACGGAGATCGACAGTGACGGCTTCGACTTCCGCGTCGCCGACAAGGGGTTCGTCTGGTCCTACCCCGAGCGCACACCGGGCAAGCCGCGGCGCATCCGCACCGATATCGCTGTGCTGTTCGTCGGCGACGAGGCAGAGAAGCAGGCTCTCCTGCTCGGCGAGCCTGCTCTCTTCTTCACCGTGCCCGGCTACGACGGCTATCCGCTGGTGATGCTCCGCTTGGCGGAGGTCGACGTCGAACGACTGCGGGAACTCGTGACCGATGCCTGGCGGATGCGCGCCCCGGACGAACTCCTCGACGAGGCTGACAGCCTCTCGAGCACACAGGAGCGGTGACCAGCACCAGCATCGGCCAGCCGGCGCGCCGCTCTCCCGGGCCGCGGCGCCGCCTTCAGTCCCTCGTCACCCTCAGTCGCTTCGATACCAACTCATGGACCGGGCCCCACAGCCGGCGGTCGAACGGCAGCCCGGGCGAACGCCGCCATCGTGGGGAACTCCCAGTCCGGCGTGACGCCGGACTCCGGCTCCCGGGTGGCTCCCCAGCCCGGCCGGTCCTGCCGGCGGTTGATCCAGACCGTGGGCAGCCCGGCCTGCTTGGCCGGCACGTGATCGTGGAACAGGCTCTGGGCCACGTGCAACAGCCGGCCCGGGCCGATCCCGAGCGCTGTCCTACGCTGCGTCAGCGCAGCGAAGTTGCGCGGATCCGGCTTGTACGACCCGATGTCCTCGGCGGTCAGGATCGCGTCGAAAGTGACGCCGAGCTGCGTGTTGCTGCCGGCGAAAGACGCGCGGTCCACGTTGGACAGGATGATGAGCTTGTACCGCACGCCGAGCCTGGTAAGCGCTGCCGCTGAATCCGGAAACGCCGGCCAGCCGGGCACCGAGACCGCCAGCCGCCGCACCTCCTGCTCCGACAACGGCGCGTCAAGCTGGTCGGCGAGCGCGTGAAAGGTGCGGGCCAGGATCTCCGGGTAGGGCGCCTGCGGATGGTCCGCTTCGACGTTGGCCTCGTGTACGGAATACGCCGCAAGCAGCGCCTCGTCGTCGATGTCCAGTCCGTGCCCGCGCGCCCACGGTCGGAGCACCGCTGAGAGGCCGGCCTCCCAGTCGATCAGGGTGCCGTAGCAATCAAAGCTCAGCGCGTCGAAATCATCCAGGTTCACGACGTCCGGTCCTTCATCGTCTGCAGGAAGAACGCCGCGCCGGCGTCCAGGTGCTCGCTCCATGCCTTGACCGCCGGACGCAGCGCACCGTGCCGGAGCACCTCCAGGAGCAGCCGGTGCTCCTCGGACAACTCGCCGACGTCGCGATAGGCGGGCCGCAGATGCGCGATCAGCAACCGCATCTCCGCTTCGAGGGAATCGAACAACCGCAGCAACCGAGGCGAGCCGGCGGCGCGCACCACGGCACGGTGGAACGCAACGTCGGCATCGGCTACCCGATCCCATCCCACCGGCCCGCGCAACCGCCGCAACGCCTGCAACTGCTCCTCGACACCGCTCAGGTCGGGTGGGCCGGCCAGCAGCAGCCGCACCGCCTCGAGCTCGATCGGCCGGCGGGCCCGGCACAGGTCGATCGCGTCGGCCGGGCTGAACGCCCTGACCCGCGCGCTGTGACCGGGGGCCCGCTCCAGCAGCCCGACGGCGACGAGTGCCTGGATCGCCGAGCGGATCGTCGGGCGGGCGACGGAGAACTCGGCAGCAAGGTCGGTGTCGCGCAGCTCGGACCCCGGTGGGATCTCACCCGCCAGCAGCCTGCCGCGAAGTCTCTCCGTCACCACATCGGCGACCGAGACCGCGTGCACGCTCATGGCAAACTGTATAACAGGTAGACAGGTAGGCGTCCACCCTTCGAGAGTCGGACGAACTCCGACTTCGCCGTCCTGGCTGATACCGTCCGACTCTCGAACAAGCGAGGACGCCGTCGATGACCGCTCCGCCTGCCGCGCCGTCGGTGCTGGTACTGATGGGTGTCTCGGGGAGTGGAAAGTCGACGGTGGGTGCCCTGCTCGCCGGGCGGCTCGGCTGGGATTTCGAAGAGGGAGACGATCTGCACCCCGCCGCCAATCTGGAGAAGATGGCGGCCGGACACCCGCTCGATGACGACGACCGCCGGCCGTGGCTGGCGAGGGTCGCCAGGTGGATCAGGGAACACACCGACGTCAGGCAACCGGGAGTCATCACCTGCTCGGCGTTGACGAAGACCTATCGCGACGTCCTGCGAGGTGAGCGCGTGGTGTTCGTCCATCTGGCCGGCAGCCGTGACCAGATCGGCCGTCGAATTGCAGCCCGGCAGGGTCACTTCATGCCCACAGCACTACTCGACCCTCAGTTCGCGACACTCGAGCCCCCGGGCCCGGATGAGAAGGCGATCAGCGTGGACATCTCGCCGAGCGCGTCGGCCCAGGCCGACGAGATCGTCCGTCGGCTGGACCTGTCGCCAGGCACATCTACCGAACCGGCCGGTGGACGGTGAACGGCACGATGGCCGCCGCCGCGGTGACCGCCAAACCGTGGGGCGCCCACGACACCCGGCTGACCCTGGTCACCCTCGGCGCGATCGCAATCATCGTGCTGCTCATCGTCGTGGTGAAGATGCACCCGTTCCTGGCCCTGATTGCCGGTTCGGCGTTCATCGGCCTCGCCGGCGGCATGTCCTTGCCGGCAATCATCGTCAACTTCGAGAGGGTGTGGGCGCCACACTGCAAGAAGTCGGCCTGCTCATCGCCCTCGGCGCCATGCTCGGCAAGTTGCTCGCCGACTCCGGGGGAGCCGACCGGGTCATCGACAAGCTGCTGACCAAGGCGTCGCCGGCCCTCCTGCCCTGGGCGATGGCCCTGCTCGCGATCATCATCGGCATCCCGATGTTTTTCGAGATCGGCCTCGTACTGCTGCTGCCGGTGATCGTCCTGGTCACCCAGCGTTCGGGGCTGCGGCTGATGCGCATTGCCATCCCGGCGCTGGCCGGGTTGTCGGTGCTGCACGGACTGATCCCACCGCACCCCGGCCCGTTGATCGCGATCGCGATCGCCGCAGTCCACGCACAACTCGGCACGACCCTCGCGCTCGGCATCCTGGTGGCCGTGCCCACGGTCACATCTGTGGTCCGCTGCTGTCGATCCTGATCGGCCGGCTCGTGCCTGTGGGCGCCACGGCCTTCGCCGGTGGCGTCGACACCGCCGCGGGAAAGACCCAGCACCGAGCCGTCAAGCGCCAACCGTCGTTCGGTGTCACCCTGGCGACGATCCTGTTCCCCGTCGCCCTGATGCTGTCCAAGGCCCTGGCCGACATCGTCTGGAACTCCGCCCAGCAGCCGCCGGTGGCTCGCACCATCCTCGACTTCATCGGCGAGCCACTCGTCGCGATGACCCTCGCCGTCGGCCTGGCCATGCTGAGCTTCGGCTACGCGGTCGGGCTTGACGGGCGGCAGATCTCATCGCGCATCGGCGCCAGTGTGGGGCCGATCGCCGCGGTGATCCTCATCGTCGGAGCGGGCGGCGGGTTCAAGCAGAGCCTCATCGGCGCCGGCGTCGGCGACTCGGTGGCCAAGTTCGCGACGAGCGCACCTGTCCATCCTACTGCTCGGATATCTCGTCGCCGTAGCGCTGCGGTTGGCGACCGGTTCGGCCACCGTCGCGACGATCACCGCCGCGGGGATCGTCGCTCCGCTCGCCGGCTCGCTGAGTCCGACGCACCTCGCATTGCTGGCATTGATCATCGGAGCGGGCTCACTGTTCCTGTCGCACGTCAACGACGCGGGCTTCTGGCTGATCAAGGAGTCGTTCGGGCTGACGATCGGCCAGACGTTCAAGTCTTGGTCGGTGATGGAGACGGCCGTGTCGGTCGTCGCGTTCGGCTTCGTCATGGCGTTGTCGGTAATTGTGTAGTCGAGTTGTGCAGTCGATTTGGTGCAGTCGATTTGGTGCAGGCAAGCCCTACGACTCCGGCGGCCCACGAGATAAGGTGTGCAACCTGTCGACTGGGGAGACTGGACAATGCGCTGGCGCCAGCAGGTCACGATCGTCGCAATATCTTTCACGCTCGCCGTGACCGGAGCAGTATCGGCCGGGGCCAGTCCTCCACCGACCGGCACCAGGGCGGTCGGCACCGCGACCGGACTCGCGCCCTACCCCGGCCGCCCGGCCGACCCGGCCCGGTCGGGGACGGCCGGGGCGGATGCCTGCGGATACGTGCCGGCCGTCCCCGCGGATCGGTTCAAGGGGATCCCGGTGTTCGACCCGGCCCAGGCAGCGAAGCCGTACTCCGCCACGCTGGTGACCACACAGGGCCCGATCACCTTCCAGGCCCGCACCGACGAGGCCCCGTGCACCACCTACTCATTCCGATTCCTCGCCCAGCTGCATTACTACAGCCTGACCCACTGCCATCGGCTCGTGACGCAGCGGATCTACGTACTGCAATGCGGTGACCCGACCGGTACGGGAAGCGGGGGCCCGGGCTACTCGTTCAACGACGAGAACCTGGCCGGTGCGACCTACCCGGCCGGCACGGTGGCGATGGCCAACGCCGGGCCCGGCACCAACGGGAGCCAGTTCTTCATCTGTACCAAGGACACCAGGCTGCGTCCGAACTACACGCCGTTCGGCCGGATCACAACCGGCATGGACGTGCTGCGGAAGATCGACGCGGCAGGCGAGGACGACCAGAACGGTCCCGGCGACGGATACCCGAATCTGTACCTGAGTATCCTCGCGGTCGCCATCCTGGGGCGCTGACCCTATGCGGCGGCGCGACGGGATGCCGGTGCTGGCGTCCCTGGCCGGTGTCTTTTCCATGGTCCAGGCCTCGTTGGGTGTGCCCGAGCGACACCAACTGGCCCTGGATCTTGGTCGTGTCGCAGGGTCTGACCGCAGCCCACCGTGAGAGTGTGACGAGCGGGCGGGTGTGCCTGTGCCGGAGAACGGAATTGCCGGCCGGCAGAGCCTCAGCCGAGCTGCCCGAGATCCTCGCGCACGACGACCTCGGGATGGCCCGGCACCGGCGCAGTGGCCGCGTAGAGCACGTACCGGTCGTCCCCTTCTTCGTCCATCCCGGCGAGGAGGCGGCTGCCGTCGGGCAGGATCACGGTCCACAGTCCCGCCGGTTCCGTGTCGCCGTAAAGCACGTACGCATGGAATTGGGCGGCGAACCGTTCGGCGAACTCCCGGCGGCTCACCCGGGCGGCCAATCGACCCTCGATCGCGACATTGAGGCACATCGCGAAGTGGCCGGAGACCTTGCCGTAGGTGCAGAAGGCGGCGAACACCACGTCCGGTGGGACACCCCGCAGATCATCGACGACTCGATCCGTGGGGCCCACGAACAACTCACGCTCGGCGATGTCGAAGCACTCCAGCAGGAAGGCCCGCAGTTCGGTGTCCGGCACCTGACAGGACGACGCACAGTCGTAGCCCGTGGCCTGCGGCTCGGTCACGACGCCCACGGTACGCACCTGCTCACCCGCGTTGGGGACGATCAGGTGTGCCGGAGGAATGAGCGCGACTCCACCAGGATGCAACCCGACGCCTGAGCGTCAGCCACGTTGCGCTTGGCGTCAGGGTCCGCCAGGAGCCGTGCCCGGTAGGACTCGTAGTCGGCGAGGGAATCGAAGTCGATCAGCGCCTGGGCATAGTTGTTGGCGCCTTCCTTGGGCAGGAAGTAGCCGATCAGCCGGCCCCCGCAGCGGTCGATGATCGGCGTCCAGCGGCTCGCGTAGTCTTCGAAGTCGGTGGCTCGGTGCGGGTCGATCGTGTACTGGATGCAGCAGGTGATCACGGGCGTCTCCTCGGATCGGGTCGGTATTTCGGTGGCCGTTGTCATGCGGCGAACTGCGTTCTGAAGCCGATGGTCAGCGCGGTGGCGGAGACGGCCAAGCCTTTGCCATGGCCCGAACGATAGGGCCGGGACGTTTCGGCCGCCGCCGAAGTCGAGGGCGATCGTGAGCATGGCGATAGGATCACCGGCCGACGCAGGCGACGAGCACCTGCCGCCAACCGCGGGTGGCCAACATCGAGATCGACGAGCCCACCACGGGCCAGCTCCCTCATCTTGCGGCCAGTCATCTGGGCCCGACATCGGCGGCGTTGCTGTCCCGGGTCGAGCCCTCCGTACGGCTGCGCCGTACGAAGCCTTGCGCCGCGGACGGCAGAGCCAGCCGACTGGGCGGCACAGCCCTGCTGCCCGCCGATCACCCTTGGCCGGTCACCGACGCAGGCGAGCCGCTGTCGTTCCTCGGCCAGATCAACACCAACGAGATCGGCACATTGCTACCCGATCCGCCACTGCTCGCCGACACCCTGCTCAGCTTCTTCTACGATGCCGAGGAGCAGCGCGGCTGGGGCTTCGACCCGGCCCATGCTCAATACTGGCGAGTCGTCGCGGCCACCCTCAGCGAGGCCAACGCGGCCACCGCGCCGGTCGAGTCGCTGACCTTCCCCAGCTTTGCCCTGGCACCGAGCGTCGTCACTACGGTCCCGGACCGGTGGGAACCGCCGATCGAGGCGCTCTGGAATGCCGACGGCGACGCGGTAGACGAGCTGTATGAGCAGCTCGACGGCGGCTACGAGTCGACCGGCCATCGCATGTTCGGCTGGCCGGATCTGATCCAACGCGGCATGCGACTGGAATGCCAACTCGCTGCCAACGGCATCGACGCGGGTAGCGGCAATCTGGACGGGGACCCGCGCGTCGACGTACTCCGGGCCGGCGCCGATGACTGGCGACTGCTGCTGCAGCTCGAGACCGACGAGGAAACCGGCTGGTTCTGGGTCGACGGCGGGCGTCTCTACTACTGGATTCGCATCCAGGACCTGCGGGCCGGCCGGTTCGATCGGGTCTGGATGATCCTGCAGACCACCTGATTCGCGATGCCGATCGACGATCCGGCAGGGCTGGCGTAGACCCACCCTCCATACCGGTCATCCCCAATGCTAATAGGACTACGAGAACCTCCATGGCCGCGCGGTTGACCGCCCTGGCGCAGTCCGTAGCGGCCAACGGATCGCCCGGAGCACCCAGGGACCTGCGGCACCTGGTCGAGTCCGCGTTATCGTCGCGACGTGACCGCGACAGTGGACATCTTCGACGACCTCGCAGCCGAGCAGGACCGGATCGAGACGATTCTGGCTGCCCTCGACGACGAAGCGTGGACGTCCCCGTCTGCCGCGGCAGGCTGGTCGATCGCCGATGTCGTCCTGCACCTGGCGCAGACCGAAGAGGCCGTCGTCGCCAGCGTCGCCGGGATCAGCCTCGCGCAGGCGCTGCCGGCCTCGGCCGCCGGCACCAGCACGATCGACCAGATCATGGACCAATGGGTCGGCGCCGAACGCGTCTCGCCGGCAGCGACGTTCGATCGTTGGCGGCGGGCCCGGCGCGCGGCACTGAGTGCGCTGCGAGCGGCCGACCCCACGACTGCGCTGCCATGGGCAGCCGCGCCGCTGAGACCGCGGACGCTGGCGACAACGAGGCTCGCGGAGCACTGGGCACATGCCCTGGACATCGTCGTCGCGGTCGGCCTCGACCTCCCCGACACCGACCGGCTGCGGCACATCGCTTGGCTGGGGCACCATTCGCTCCCCTACGGCTTCGCCCTGGTTGGCGAGCAGCCGCACGATGTCCACTGCGAGCTGACCGCCCCGGACGAAGTGACGATGTGGACCTATGGCGACCCGAACGCGCCGTCGCACATCACCGGTCCGGCCGAAGCGTTCTGCCGAGTCGGTGCCCATCGCCTCGCCCCGGAGTCTTCCGGCCTGGTGGCTTCCGGTCCGCACGGGCCGGCCGCGCTACGGGCTCTTCGCAACTACGCGGGCTGACATGTGTGGCTGCCCTTGTGTCAGTCCTACCGGCAGACGTAACCGGGCGGCGGATCGCCATGGCACTCGGCACCCTCATGCGGATGTACCTGCGAACGTCCCAGGGCGAACCCGGCCGCAGCGAGTGGGACAGAGATGGCCAGCGTGATCGCAGCCCACGCGATCAGCATCCGACCCGTGTGGTGCGGGAATCGCTTCACGACCAGTTTGAGCACAACGAGCGCACCAATCAGGCCGACCATCACTGCCACCGTGACGCCGAAGCGCACAGTTCCCTTCTCCCACTGACTGCGCGGGGCGTACGCAAAGGACGCGACGATGTCCGCCGCAAGAGCCAACCCGAGGGTCCACCTCAGCACCCGGGCCAACGTCCGCGTCAGCTGCGAGGCCGGCCGATCCCACGGCGGCACCGACTCAAGCGCGGTCGGCGGTCTTCCGTCCACGGATTGGACCTCCACACGGCTGTCACAAACTAGGCTCAAATCATAGTCGGTGCAGGTCATGCCGGGAATCTCCCAGCCGTCCTCAGCCGCTCCGGGGCCAGGTAGTCGACCCGTTGAGGGGGCGAGGTTGCAGCCTGGACCCAGGTCCAGGCTTATCGTCAGGTCATGACCACCGAAGAGGCGACCGAGGGCTGGGTTCCGGAAGCCTGCACCCTGCCGACCGTTGAGCAGCCGCTGCGCTTGGCGGAGTTCGACGATCTGTTCGCCACCGCCTTGCGCGGGCAGCAACGCGTGACGCCGACTCGGCTGCGCTGGTGGCTGGACCCAGCGGCCGAGGACCGTGCCCGCGAGTTGACCGATCGCGAGAGTCTTTGCTGCTCGTTCTTCGGTTTCACCTTTGCCCATACCGGCGACGGGCTACGGCTCGACGTCGACGTACCGGCATCGCAGGTCGACGTGCTCGACGCCCTGGCCGACCGGGCGGCGGCGGCGGGGAGGCCGGATGAGCAGGTTACGCAGTGGGCAGGTCGCCGGGGCAGCTTGAACGTGCGGACCCTGCGCAAATAGGAGCGCCGCGGTCTGCCGGGCGAACCCGGAACGGACGCTCGGTCGGCACCGGCTGTACCCCCGACCAGGCGGTCACCGTACAGCGGGTGATCGGCATTGACTGCCCGCTGCCGTTTGCAACTTCGCTCCGGCACCGGCTTGCCAGTAGATGCGCCCCGCGGTCCGGTGACTACCGGCGGCACCACGGCACGCAGGGAGTCGGCAGTGAACCACAATCCGCCAACGGCCCCCGGTGCCCGGCCGTCGCCGGTCGGCCCGCCGGCGCGCCGGAGCAACACCCGGTGGTGGGTCATCGGGGGCCTGCTCGCCGTGGTCGTACTGGTCGTCGTGCTGGTCAGGCTCGACGGCGGCGGCGTTCCCTACCTCCAACCCCTCCCGCCCGACACGGCACCGCTTAACACCGGGCAGAGTCTGCCGCCGGACGCGGGCGACCAGCGAAACATCAAGCCCGACTCCACCCTCGACACGAGGGTGCTCTGGAGCCTGCCCGCCATCTCCCCCGTGGCCGGCGATGAGGCCAATCAGGCCAACGGTGTCTGGCTGACGGACACGGCCGTCGTCCGCGGCCGCCCCACCAGCCTGGACGCCTACGATCTGGCCACCGGCAGACCGCGGTGGTCCCTCGCTCGGACCGGCGAGCAGGTGTGCCGGATGTCGCCGACCACCGAGAACGGGACCGGCGCGATCGTCGACGGCGGCATGACGAAGGCCGGGCCGCGCTGCAATCACCTGGTGGCGGTCAACACCACCACGGGCCGCCCGCTGTGGACCGCCGACCTGGGGACAGCGACCATCTTCACCGCGTCGGTTTCCGTAGCCGGCGGAGTCGTCGTCGTGCAAACGTCGGGCGCGGTCCACGGCTACTCGGCCGCGAACGGCAAGCCGTTGTGGCGCCAGGGTGATCTCGACCCGGCGCACCACTGCCCGCCTTCCTATGCGGTGGCCAGCGGTGACCGGGCCCTTGTGGTCACCTTGTGCGACGGAGAGAAGACCGGCGCCATCGCGGCAATCGACGTGCACACGGGCCGGGTCGCCTGGACGCACGAGCTGAAACCCTCGGAGGGTGCGCTGGGTATGCCGGTCAGCGTCCGGCCGGCGGTGATCGCTGTCTCCCCTGGTGGGAATCACGCGATGCTCGTCCTCGACGACGGCACCGGCAAGGCACGGCGGTTGATCCCGGACTCCGTCGGTGGCTTCGAACTTCGGTTCACCGTCCTGTCCGGCATCGTCCCGACCGGCATGCGCCGAGATTCTGGCGGACATCCACTCGGGCGGCGACCGGTACCTGCTCACGCCCATCGAGGAAAATGCGATCACGGTGCGCCGGTTTCCCGACGGGCTTCTCGACACCGTGTGCACTGGTCATGACGGCTTCGGCGGCGACGGCTCGTTCGACACCTCCGGTGGCTACCTGGACGCCGACGTGATCCTGGCCGAGGCTTTCGACGGCCCGACCGTGCTGCTGACCGCTGATGGCCTGACTGTGATCGACGTCGTCGACTACCCCGGCGATGCGGTGTCGCAGGAGCCCCGGCCTTGCGGACATGGCGCGTGGACCACCTGCGACACCCAGTCAGGACGGCTGCAACTGTGGCGGCTGGCGGACAGGCATTGAGTTCTGAAGGATCTGGCGGGTGCGCGAATCGGCCGGGAAAAACGACTCGCTCGACAAGGAGCTCCACCAGTCGCGGGTCGGCGGTGGACGGATCAGCGCTCGTCCTGGCTCCATCCGCAGCGGACGAGGCGCCGTTCGAACAGGTCGGTGGAGATACTGAAGTGCACAGCATGTGCAGTTAGGGCTTGTATTGAAACAAGCTAGTCTGGTTCGGGTGTGTCGCGGGTGGGGTGCAGCGTGTAGTTCCAGTCGCCGTGGAAGTCGTGTCGGGTGATCGGGAGGGCCCGCATTTCGCGGTCGCTGATTTTGATCCCGGT
>JBBRYN010000017.1:0-50742 GCA_038237645.1 Mycobacteriales bacterium | reverse complement strand
TCTTGCCGGTGCCGGGCGGGCCGTAGAGCAGCACGCCCTGGGGGATCTTGGCGCCGATGGCCTGGAACTTGGCCGGGGACTCGAGGAACTCCTTGATCTCCTCGAGCTCCTCGATGGCCTCGTCGACCCCGGCGACGTCGGCAAAGGTGGTCTTGGGGGTGTCCTTGCTGACCAACTTCGCCTTGGACTTGCCGAAGTTCATCACCCGGCTGCCGCCGCCCTGCATCTGGCTGATGAAGAAGAACAGCACGAACGCGATGAGCACGAACGGCACGAACGTCACCAGGACGTTGAGCAGCAGGTTGGGCGTGCTGACCTTGGTGTCGAAACTCCCCGCGGCCTGCTTGTCCTCGGCGACGAGCAGGTTGTAGACCTCGTCGGCGGCCTGGGCCGGATAGGCGGTGGTGATCTTGCTGGTGCGGGCGCCGTCGACCGTCACCGGCTTCTTCAGGTCGACTCGCAGCTTCTGCTGCTTGTCGTCGACCCGGACCTTGCTGTAGTTGCCCTGGCTGATCGCGGTGATCGCCGTCGAGGTGTCGACCTTCTTGTAGCCGCCGTCACCGCGCAGCAACGGGCTCAGCAGAAGAAACAACGCCAGGACGACGAGCACCCAGACGAGGGGTTTGCGAAAAAGCTGTCGACTGCGATCCATTTTGCATCGGGAGCGCCCAACGGGCGGCCCGGACCTCCTGCTTCTGCGCGGTGTGCGGGTGCTACCCCGAGAACCCGACGGTACACCGGCACACGCTACCGAACGGCCCGGTCGGGTCCGTCTGCTGTCTCCAACGGCCGGATTGGGGCCGATGTTCCTTGCCTGACTGGCGCCCACCTTGGTCCAGGGCAGATTGTTCCAGGGACGATTGGTCCGGTGACAGCCGGTCTGATCTTCCCTGAATCACCGGGCGGCCAGCCGACTCATGCCTGACGTTCGTAGACGGAAGGTTTCAGGATTCCCACGTACGGCAGATCGCGGTAACGCTCGGCGAAATCCAGCCCGTAGCCGACCACGAACTCGTTGGGGATGTCGAAACCGACGTAGCGGACGGGGAGGTCGACCTTGACCGCGTCCGGCTTGCGGAGCAGGGCGACGACCTCGACGGAAGCCGGCTGCCGGCTGCGCAGGTTGCGCAGCAGCCAGGACAGGGTCAGCCCGGAGTCGATGATGTCCTCGACGACGATCACGTGCCTGCCGGCGATGTCCCGGTCGAGGTCCTTCAAGATCCGTACGACGCCCGAGGACGAGGACGACTGGCCGTAGGACGTCACCGCCATGAACTCCATGGTCAGCGGGCGGGCGAGAGCACGGGAGAAGTCCGCCATGAACATCACCGCCCCCTTGAGCACGCCGACGAGCAGCAGCTCACGGTCGCTGTAATCGGCCGAGACCTCGGCCGCCAGCTCCTCGATGCGGGTCTGGATGTCCTTCTCCGACACCACGATGGACTCGATGTCGGCGTCATACACGATGGGAGCTCCTCACCGCCGGGCGGCTGACAACGGACTCATCGCCAGCCTAGCGACCCGGGTCAACGGGGCGGTTCGGTCATGACGCGGTCACCTGCAGCGCCGGCAGCGATTGCCCGGTGATGCGTTCGAAGACGTCGAGGTATCGCGCCTGCGTCGCCGCGACAATCTCGGCGGGGATCTCCGGGCCAGGAGGCCGCCGGTCCCATCCGGTATCGGCAGCCCAGTCGCGGACAAGCTGCTTGTCGAAGGCGAGCTGTGGCCTGCCCGGCTCCCAGCCGGTGGCCGGCCAGAAGCGCGACGAGTCAGGCGTCAGCACTTCATCGGCCAGCATCAGTGTCCCGTCCACGTTCCGACCGAATTCAAACTTCGTGTCGGCGATGATGAGGCCGTTGCGGGCCGCGATCTCGGCTCCCCGTCCGTACAACCGCAGGGTGAGATCACGCAGCTGGGCGGCGAGATCGCCACCGACCGCATCGACGACATCGTGGTAGGAGATGAACTCGTCGTGCGCACCGCCGGATGCCTTGGTGGTGGGCGTGAAGATCGGCTCAGGCAGCTTCGACCCTTCCGACAGGCCGGGAGGGAGAGGGACCCCGGAAACCGACTGGTATTTTTCGTACTCCCGCAGGCCGAGGCCGGCGAGGTAACCGCGAGCGATGCACTCGACCTGGACCATTTCCAGCTTGCGGCAGCGCATCGCCCGCCCGGCCCACTGGGGAGGGACGTCGGTTCCCGAGAGGATGTGATTCGGTACCAGATCGGTCAGCCGGTCGAACCACCACAGCGCCAGCCGGGTCAGCACCTCGCCCTTGCCGGGAATCGGCGTGGGAAGCACGACGTCGTAGACCGACACCCGGTCCGACGCGACGATGATCAGGTCGTCGCCGTCGCCGTAGAGTTCGCGAACCTTGCCGACGTGCAGCAGCTCCATGCGCTCTCACCTCCCGCGTCGACCACGGACTCGTCCGAGCGTAGGGGGTCTCCGTCGTGACCCTCTCTGGCCGGGTAGGACCGGCCTCCGCTCCGCGTCGTTATCGGCCGGCGAACACCAGCCTCCCGGAGACCCGGCCCGCCCCGATGCCGCCCGGCAGGCTCACCTGGCCCTGGCCGGACCACGCCGTGACCAGTGCGTCGAGGGCGCGTACGTGCGGGTAGGTCAGCGCGCCGCCGGGCACTCCGGCGGCCAGGGCCGCGGCGCGCAGGACCCGGGTGCGCACGGCCGGCCGCAACGCCTCCAGTGCGGCGCAGTCCAGCGTGCCATCCGGCCGGGTCGCGGTCGCGGCAGCGGTTTCGGCGATCTCGTCCAGCAGGTCGGCGTCGGCCCGCAGCAGCGCGGCGCTGCGAGCCAGTCCGGCGGCGGCACCCGGGGCGGCCGCCTCCAGCGACCGGAGCACCGTGCGGACCCGCACCCGGGTGAAGCGCGGATCGGCGTTGTGCGGGTCCGCCCAGGGATCGAGCCCCTGGGTCGTGCAGGCGTCTACGTTGACGGTCCGGGACAGCCCGAGCAGCGGGCGGCGGTAGCGGCCGCGCGCCGCGGCCATGCCGGCCAGCGACCGGGCGCCGGATCCACGCGCCAGGGCCAGCAGCACCGTCTCGGCCTGGTCGTCGAGGGTGTGGCCGAGCAGCACGGCCTGTGCACCGTGCCGCTCGGCTGCCGCGTCGAGGGCGGCGTAGCGGGCGGTGCGCGCGGCAGCCTCCGGCCCGCCTCCGGTGCCGCCCGGATCACCCCCGGTGCCGACCACCACCCGGCAGACCTCGATCGGGTCGAACCCGGCAGCGGCCGCCCAGCCGCGCACCCGCTCGGCCGGCAGGTGCGAACCGGCTTGCAGGCCGTGGTCGACCGTGACCAGGCCGGCCCGCCAGGGCGCAGAGCCGGCCTCGAACACGGTCGCCGCGGCGAGGGCCAGCGAGTCCGCCCCCCCGCTGCAGGCCACGAGCACCAGCCCACCCGGCGGCAGGTCGGCCAGGCAGCGGCGGACCGCCAGCCTGGTCGCTGCCACGGCGGCGGGCGGCTGCCCCATCGTCAGCTCATCGGGTTGTCGGGGCAGCCGTGAACGCGGCGCTCAGGCCGCATGGATGCCGTGCACCCGCTCGACCCAGGCCTGGGCGTCGCCCACCTCGTGCATCGTCGGCAGGGTGCTGGAGGAGTCCCACACCTTGTTGAAGCCCTCCATGCCGACCCGCTCGACGACGTCGGCGACGAACCGGCTGCCCTCGGCGTACTGCCGCATCTTGATGTCGATGCCGAGCAGCTTGCGCAGCGCGCGGTCCAGCGGGCCGGTGCCGGCCCGGCGGGCCTGGAACTTCTCTTGGATGGCCTCGACCGAGGGCACGACCATCGGTCCGACGCCGTTCATGACGAACTCGGCGTGGCCCTCCACCAGGGTCATCAGGGCGGTGAGCCGGTCGAGGACGATCTTCTGCTCGGGCGTCTGCACCAGGTCGATGATGCTGAGATGGGGGTCGAGCTCGCGGACCGCGCGGGCAATCTGGCCGACCGCGGTGAACAGCCGCTCCTTCACCGCGTCCGGGTCGGCGGCCTCCATGAACGACGACACCTCGGCCAGGAAGTGGTCGCGCAGCCAGGGCACGGCGGTGAACTGCGTGCGATGGGTGACCTCGTGCAGGCAGACCCAGAGCCGGAAGTCGTGCGGGTCTACGTCGAGGCTGCGTTCGGCGGCGACGATGTTGGGTGCGACCAGCAACAGCTGGCCCGGTGCCCCGGAGAACACCTCGTACTGCCCGAGCACCTTGCCGGCCAGGAAAGCCAGGATGCCGCCCACCTGCAGGCCGGTGATCCGGGAGCCGACGACGGTCGTCAGCGCGCGGGCATCGGCCGGTCGGCGGCCGAGGAGCTTGTCGGTGAGGGGGCGCAGGACGGTGCGGAAACCGGCAATGTTGACCTCGGCCCAGTCGGCCCGGTCGACGATCCGCACCGGCGGGTGGTCGACGCGGGCCGAGAGATGGGTGAAGTCCTGGACGTGCGTCTCCGCCTCGTCCGTCGCGGTCCGCAGGTTGGCCACCACCGTGGCGGCCTCCGAATATGTCGCGCTGGGGCCACCACCGGCCAGCCGGCCCGCGGTGGCCGCGGCGAGCTCCCAATCCACCATTTCATTCATAGCTCAACCGTACGTGCTGCGCCGCCGCGCCGCTGGCCGAGACGTCGCACTCAGCCCTGGCAACCGCAGCGGGACAGCACCGTCGCGACGGCGTCCAGCGCGGTCTCGGCGCCCCGGGTGCCGCCGGCCGGCACGCGGTCGGCCAGCACCGCGAAGGCCAGCAGCCGACCGGAGCTGTCGCGTACCACACCGGCTAGGGCGCTCACCCCCGACAACGTGCCGGTCTTGGCCCGCACCTCCCCCGCCGCGACGCGCGTCGGCCCGACCCGGTAGCGGCCGTCGAGGGTGCCGCTGAAGCCGGCGACAGGCAGGCCCGTCAGCAGCGGGCGCAACTGCGAGGCGCTGTCCTTGCTCGCGGCGGACAGCAGTCCGGAGAGCAGGCCGGCCGGGACGACATCGAGCCGAGACAGGCCGCTGCCGTCGAACAGCCGCAGTGAGCCGACGGTCAGGCCGGCTCCGGCCAGGGTGGACCGGATCGCCGCCGCCGCGCCGGCGAAGCTCGCCGGCGCATGACGGGCGATCGCCGCCTGGCGGGCCAGCGCCTCGGCCAGGACGTTGTCGCTGGCCGAGAGCATCTGCTCCACCAGCACCGAGAACGGGGCCGAGACGACGCTGGCCACAGCGCGTGCTGCAGTCGGTGCCGCGCCCCGCGACACCGCCGCCGCCGGCACCCCGAGCAGCCGGGCCAGCGCCTGGCCCGCAGCCAGGTCGGGCGCGCTCGTGCGGGCCCGACCCGACCCGCCGACCCGGCCGCCGTTGACCATGACCGCGGTGATCGGCGCGACGTTGCCCGATGCCACCAGGTCGGAGTCCCAGCCCCGCGCGCCGACCGGGCCGGCGAACAGCGACCCGTCGACCAGGACCCGCTTCACCGGCTCGCCGTAGGCACGGCGGATCGCCGAGGCGAAGACGTCGAGTCGCGGGCCGCCGGGATAGGCCTGCCGCCCGTCGACCGACAGGGTGGGGTCGCCGCCGCCGACCAGCACGATGTCACCGGGTGCCGGCCCGGCCACCACCCTGGTCGTGATCCGGGCCTGCGGACCGGGGCCGGCCAGGGCGGCGAAGGCGGTGGTGAGCTTGGCCACCGACGCCGGCGTGGCCGGCCGAGCGGGGTAGGCATCGACCAGTCCCCTGCCGGTGTCAGCGTCCACGACGGAGTAGGAAACCCGGACACCGAGCCGCGGATCGCGCAGCGCGGCGGTGAGCGCCCGGCTGAGCCCCGTGGCGGTCGGCATTGCCGCCGTGTCACCTGCAGCGGCCAGCACCGGGCTCGGCAGCGGGGCGGCCGGCGACGGCTTCGGCCGGGCAGCGGGTCGGCGTTGCGACCCCGGCAGGAGTGCCACGGCAGCGACGGCCAGGACGACCAGCAGCGCGACACCGGCGGTCACCAGGAGGACCACCCGAGCACGCCCAGCTCTCACCTGCGCGACACTAGACGCCTGCCGAAACCGGCCGAGAAGGCACCGGCCAGTCGTGCCAGGGACCGTATGCGGCCAGCACCGGGGCGCACGCCAGCAGCACGGCTACGCCGGCCAGGCGGTCCACCCAGCGCACCGCCCGACGAGCCACGGGGGGAAGCCTGCCCCGTCGGCGGCCCCAACTGGTTGCCGTCCGGTGCGAGATTCGTTGGGATCGTGTGCTGAACCGGGGCTCAGGACGGCTGAGCGGCTGCCATCTCGGCCTCGGCCGGCTCACGGCGCTCGCCGGCCGCGGCGTGACCCTTCAACGCCTGCTCACAGCGTCTTGGCTGGGTGCCGGCAACAGTTCCACTGTGGACGGAGTGGCCATGCGTCCTCCTGCCGGACGGACGTACGGCGCGCGACGTCACGGTTGAATCGGGCGGGCAGTCGCCCGAAGTCGTGCCGGTCGGTCGCCGACCACCCGGTCATCATCGCGGCGATGAAGCGGCCACGGGTTTCGCGGGTGGGGTGGAAGGGGACCGCGCAAGGCGGTAGCGGCGCTGGGAGCGCCCGTCAGGCGGGCAGGGGTGGCGGCCCGCCCGGGCCGATCGGCTCGGGAGCGGGCACCGGGACATCCGGATCTGGTGCCGGAGTCGGCGGCGCCGGCGGGACGGGGGCCGGGCGGGTGGGGCCGGGGGCCGGCTCCGGCGGCTGTGGCGTGGGCTCCAGGGGCGGCATCGGGCCGGGCGGCTGCGGGTCGTGCGGCGGAAGGGGATCACCGGGCCGACTCATCGCGACTCCCTCCGCAGCGGTGACGCGTCGTCACCCGAGCGTACCCTCAGCAGGCCGGCATACCCGTGACGACGAGCGGCTGCAGGAGGGCTAGGTCGACCGTCCGCGCGACCCTGCCGAACAACCGGTAGCGCACCCGCTGGCTGCTGACCACCCGGCTCTGCCACAGCACCGGCGGGCCGCAGTCCCGGAGGATGTATCGCAACTCAAGCGTTCGGCTCTCGCCCGGCCCCAGGGTGAACGGCCGGAAGGCCGCGGCCCGCGCGTCGTCGTAGCCGGTCGTGCCGGGGGGCATCGCGCGCACCTGGTAGGACGCCGCCACCGCGGCCAGCGCATCGCGCACCGACGTGACCTGGACCGGGACATAGCCCACGTTGCCGACAGCGAACAGCAGGTCGACAGTTACCCCCGGGGCGTAGGACACCACGGACGGGCCGCCCGGTGGTGCTGCGGTTGCCGGCTGGGGGACGGTCGCCGGCAGGGCGCCGGCGATCGGCGTCGGCGGCTCGACCCGCGCGCCGAAAATCTCCCCCGCGGTCAGCGGCTGGTAGCGCCAGGCGAACGCGGCACCGCCGAGAACGACGGCCAGCAGCAGCAGGAAGACCCAGCGGAAGAACCGGCGCACCGGATGCTTGCGCCGGCGGACGTACTGCTGCTCGACGAAGGCCTCGTCGAGGACGTCCAGATCCCCCATGAGAGCAGCCTGACACAGCGCTGCCCGCCGGTCCGGCATTTGGGCATGGCCTGTCGAACCACGAGTCGCTTGTCGAGCTACGCCCAAGGTGGGACCGACGATCAGCGAGGCGTCTTCGGCTTCGAGGCCATCGGGGCAACAGCGCGTTTGCGGAATGACGCGCTCGTCGCCTGATTCGCGGCGACGCTCTTGGCCCTCTTGGCCGCGGCAGTGATCTTGGGGGTACGGCCGCTGGCACCGACGGCGCCGTGAGCTGCTGCACCCGCTGGGGTGGAAGACCCAGGACCACGCCGCTGTCCTGTTCGAGCTTGCGGATCGTGTCGACGGACACTTCGGCCTCGGCGGCGAGATCCACTTGCGACATACGCCGAGGGATGATCGTGGAGTGGATGCTGTCCCGGCCGATCGGAACCCTTGGCTGCGCCGGAAGCTGCGGTCTGGTGGAGCCGCCTATCGGAATCGAACCGATGACCTATTCATTACGAGTGACGCCGCACGGGGTCCGCGACAGTCTCCCCTAGTACGAAACCGCAGGTCACAGGGTCGTCTCGCCTGGAGCGGACCTCCAGGGCCCACCCTGGACGCGCCCGACTGGCCACCACGCTGGCACCATTTCAGTCCACTGTGGACGTGACCGGGGCACCTCGGCGGGCTTGACTCCGGGGCCATCACGGCGGGGCGAGCGCCACCGCGCCGTTTTGACCCGTGTCGACTTCCCGCACACCGCACGGTCAGGCGGGCTCGGGTCCGGAGGTGAGGACCCGCACCGCTGCCAGCGCAACAGCCGGGCTGACGACGGTCTCGAACGCCAGGCGGGCCGTCTCCTCGCCGCCGTACCGCCCGTTGTGGGCGAGGACGCATGACGCGGCGTCGACCAACGCGAACAGCCGCCGCTCGCCGGTGCTGACCTCGACGTTGAGCAGGTCGAATGCGGTGAGCTTCGCTGACGACGGGATGGTGAGACCGCAGTGCTGCCTTGGCGGTTCGGGTAGTCGATAGTCGCCGGAGAGAAAGTCTCGGGTGGCCCGGCCTTCGAGGTTCTCCATCTTGTCGACCAGGGAAAGGGAGTCGTCGTCGCGTGGCTTCTCGGGCATACCCGAAACGTAGGACCGCGCCTGCGGTCAGCGAGTAACCCTCGGTTACCTCGTGGTGGTGCCCGACGACCATGCGGTGAGCAGGGAAGTCGCGGCCCGGCCGGACCGTCGAGCCGGGCGTAACGACGTGTTACGTCTCCTACGCTAGTCCGACTTCCTCGCCGCTTCGCCGCCTGCCTCGTCGAGCGGCGCCAGAGGGTCGATGCCGAACCGCAACGCCAAATCCCGTAGCTCGTCGCTGCCGCCCTGCCGGGCGTCTCGGGCCATCTGGGACACGATCTCCCGTACGGCCGCCCGCGTTCGGACCCCCTGGGGGGCGATGTCGTCGGCAGTCAGCAGAGCCCTGACAGCGGCTGGGTGCCGCCCCGCGAGGTACAGGCCGCGGGCGGTGTCGACGTGCAGCCTGACGCGCCGGTCGACGGTGCGCAGCCGCGTCTGGTCGACTCGGCGGGCGTGTTCCGGTGCCCGGCCGGGCTCGCCGTTTTCAAGTGCCACGCCGACCCGCCATACGCCGACGTTGGCAGGCGTGAACTCCATCCGCCAAGGGTCGCCGGAGACGGTCTGCGCGATCTCGGCGGCTTCGGACAGGTGCGACTCGGCGTTGTCCGCCTGTCCGACGGCTGCAGCAGAGAGGGCGGCGTGCAGGTGAAGCAGGCCGTACCAGGCGCGGCCGTCGTCGCTGGTGGCGTCCGGCTGCAACAGCTCGGCGGCCTGCTCGGCGACGGTCATCGACTGCCGCCGGCTTCCCCCCGCGAGAACAGCTTGTGCGACGGCAAATTGAGCGGCGGCAGTATGCACCGGGTCGCCGAGCTGCCGCGCGTACGCTAACGCCCGCTCGGCGAGCAGCCGAGACAGGTCGATGAAACCCAGCGGCTTGAGCGCCTGACTGGCCACGACACACGACTGCACGTGCACCGCGAGTGCCCGAGCTTCGTGGCCTTCAGCGAGGACCGCCGTCTCGGAGATCAGGCCCGGCAAGATCCGGCCCAGCGTTGTCCAGTCACCGGCCATGCGCGCGCCCATCGCCCAATCCGCGATGTCGGCCAGGTGCGCTATCGAGCGCGGCTCGACGGGATCGTCAGGGCCGTCGAGGGCCTGCCGGATCGCCGGGGCCGCGATGTAGGCGGCGCGTTCCTCTGCCGTACGCGGCGGCGTGGGCTGGCCGGTCAGGTCGGTAATCGACACGCCGAGCGCCGAAGCCAGCTCGTACAGCAGGCTTCTCTTGGTGACCGCACGCTTTCCGTTCTCGATCATCGACACGTACTCGCGGGATACACCGATACGGTCCGCCAGCTCTTGCTGTGTCATGCCGGCGATGTCTCGCCACCGGGCGACACGTAGGCCGATCCAGTCGTCCCTCATTGCCGGTCACTCCCCCGGTCGCGTCGGGTCGTTGGGGACGCCGACGCGACCGGCGCCCCCCTGCCCTCCACGGTACCCCCGCGGCGACACCCCATCCCTTCGCCAACTCGATGACTGCCGCGACGCTCCTGCTTCAGCAAGGCGTGCCGGCGCGGGTGGCAATGGAGATCCTCGGCCACTCCGCGATCTCCCTGACCTTGAACACCTACAGCCACGTGATGCCCGAGCTAGCGCGGGACGCTGCCGAGCGAATGGAGCGGGCGCTATGGGGAGGACTGGCCACCACGCTGGCACCATCAGCGCTGCCGTAGACGAGGTGCCGGGGTGTTTCCGCAGGTCACGGGTGGAGCCGCCTATCGGAATCGAACCGATGACCTATTCATTACGAGTGAATCGCTCTGCCGACTGAGCTAAGGCGGCGTTCGGCTGCGGCGGAAGTGTATCGAACATCAGGAATCCACCGGCCCGCCCGCGGGCTGCTGCGCGGCCGGGCCTGCCTCGAACGCCTGACGGCTACCGCACACGCCGGCCAGGCTGCACGAGCACCGGGCGCCGCCCTGGTCGAGCCGGACGACCACCGAGTCCGACGGCACGTTGTGGGCGACCACCCGGCCGGGGCCGGCCGGGGAGTCGACAGTCTCGCCGACGGCCGGGGCGACCGCCTTGAAGTCGGCGTACAGCGGATGCTCGTACTTCAGGCAGCACATCAGCCGGCCACAGGCACCGGAGATGCGCAGCGGATTGAGCGGCAGGTCCTGGTCCTTGGCCATCCGCAGGGTGACCGGTTCGAAGTCCTTGAGGAACGTCGCACAGCACAGGTCACGGCCGCAGGAACCTATGCCGCCCTGGATCCGGGCCTCGTCCCGCGCCGAGAGTTGCCGCAGCTCGACCCGGCAGCGCAGCGTGGCGCCGAGGTCGCGCACGAGCCCGCGGAAGTCGACCCGGTGGGGTGCGGTGAAGTAGATCGTCGTGCGGTCGTGGGACGGCAGGTAGTCGATGCCCACGACCTTCATGGGCAGGCTGTGCTCGCGGATCAGCCGCTTGGCCGCGACCTTGGCATCAGCCTTGCGCCGCCGCACGGTCGCGTCCCGCTCGAGGTGGCTCTCGTCGGCCAGGCCGGCGATCACCGGCGCGGTGACCGCGTCGTCGACCCACTGCGCCGCCCAGACGCACTCGGCGACCTCCGGGCCCTCGTCGGTGGGCACGAGCACCTTGTCACCGACCTGCGGGGCGAAGGGCCCGGGGTCGAGGTAATACAGCCGGCCGTATCGCGTGAAGCTGACGGCACACAGCATGCCCATCACCGCAGGTTACGCGGTGCCGATCAGCCGGTACGCAGGGCGATCGTCATCGCCTCGACGGCGATCCGGGGCTTGACGTTGAGGTCGACGGCCTCCCGGCAGGCCAGCACCGCCTCGAGCCGGCGCAGCACCGACTCGGCCGACCAGGCCCGGGCTGCCCGGGCGATGACATCGGGGATGTCGGCGTGCACGGCCGGGACCCGGGCACCCAGACGCAGGGCGAGGATGTCGCGGTAGAAGGCCGCAAGGTCGACCAGCGCCCGGTCGAGGGCGTCGCGCTGCGCCCGCGTACGCCGCGACCGCTGGGCCCTGTCGAGGTCCTTGAGCTGGCCGGCACCGCCCCGGCCGGCCGCTGCGGCGCCCTTGCCGGTGCCGCCGGCACCGAGGGCCAGCTTGAGGGCGTCGTGCTCGGTCGCGTCGAGTGGCTTGGTGAGGGCTTCCGCCTCCTCCTCGACCGCCGCGATCAGCTCCTCGGCCGCGTCGAAGCAGGCACCCAGACCGGTGAGGGAGCGCGGCAGGGCGAGTACGGTCTGCCGCCGGGCCCGGGCCTGCTCGTCGCGGGCCAGCCGGCGGGCCCGGCCGACGTGCCCCTGCGCGGCCCGGGCCGCCCACTGGGCCATCGCCTCGTCGATGCCGTCTCGCTCGGTCAGCACGGCGGAGATGGCGGACACGGCGGGGGTGCGCAGCGAGACGACCCGGCAGCGCGACCGGATCGTCACCGACACGTCGTCGGGGTGGGTCGACGGGGCGCACAGCAGGTAGATGCTGCGCTGCGGCGGCTCCTCGACGGCCTTGAGCAGGGCGTTGGAGGCGGCCTCGGTGAGCCGGTCGGCATCCTCGATCAGGATGACCTGCCAGCGCCCGCCCATCGGGGACTGGGCGGCGCGCAGCACCAGCTCGCGCATCTGGGCCACCGGGATCGACAACCCCTCGGGCACCACCAGACGAACGTCGGCGTGGGTGCCCGCGCGTACCTGATGACACTCGGAGCAGGCCCCGCAGCCCTGGTCGGAGCACTGCAGTGCGGCGGCGAACGCCCGCGCGGCAACCGAGCGACCCGAGCCCGCGGGGCCGGTGAACAGCCATGCATGGGTCAGACCGCCGGCGGTGTCGGCCGAACGATCAGCGGCCGTGCCGGCCACGATGGCCGCCGCGGCCCGCGCCGCGTCGGCCAGCACCCGCACCGCCTCGGGCTGGCCGACGAGCTCGTCCCACACACTCACTCGGACACCTGGGCGCTGCTCCGGTCGGCCGGCGAGCCGGCAGCCTGATCGGCGGATGCGGTGACCGGGGGCACGGTGCGTACCCGAGTCAGAAGCGGGCCGATCCGCTCGCGTACCTGCCGGGCGATGTCGTCGACCCGCGCGGCGGCATCGAGGACGAGGTATCGCCCACCGTGGCTGGCCAGGGCAAGGAATCCCTGGCGGACCCGCTCGTGAAACTCGATGTCCTCCGCTTCGAGCCGGTCGGCCGGCCCGGTGCGGCCGGCCCGCTCCAGCCCGATCAGCGGATCGAGATCGAGCAGGATCACGAGGTCCGGCCGCAGCCCGCGGGTGGCCCAGCGGGACAGCTCGAACACTTCTGCCACCGGGAGCGACCGGCCGGCCCCCTGATAGGCCAGCGAAGAGTCGACGTAGCGATCGGTCACGACCACCGCACCCCGGTCGAGGGCTGGGCGCACCACCGAGTCGACGTGGTCGGCGCGGTCGGCGGCATAGAGCAGGGCCTCAGCGCGAGCGGATATGCCGGCGCCGGCCGGGTCGAGCAACAGCGCGCGCACTCGCTCGCCGGTGACGGTGCCACCTGGCTCGTGGGTGACGAGGCAGTCGTAGCCGGACGACTGCAGCCAGGCGCACAGCCGGGCGGCCTGGGTCGACTTGCCGGTGCCCTCGCCGCCCTCGAAGGCCACGAACAGCCCACCCAGGTCGGCGTCGCGCGGCCGGCGGCGCAGGGAGGTGATGAGGTCGGGGATCACCGGCACCCCGGGCTTGTCGTCCAACTGCCGGAAGGCGATCACGCCGACCGTGACGGCCATCGCCCCACCGGCGAGAAGCAGGCCACGGGAGGCGTTGAAGGTGAAGGGCACCGAACCCAGGTGCACCGTGTGCTGCCCGCCGAGCCCGACCAGCAGCGACGACACCGCGGTGGCCAGCATCAGCACGACCCGGACCATCGACTGGATGAAGGCGAACACCCGGCCGCGCAACTCGTCGTCGACCTCCCGGCCGAGCAGCGTCAGGCCCGACAGATATGCCATGCCTGCCCCGAGCCCGACGAACAGCGCGCAGGCCATGGCCAGGGCGAGGAACGGGATCGCGAACAGCAACATCACCGACGACCCGGCCAGCACGATCGACAGGGCGAACCACCGGCGCCTGGACAGGTCACCTGCCAGCTTGGGACCGAAGCCCATGCCCACACCCAGGCCGATGAACAAGCAGGCGAACAGCAGTCCGAAGGTGGCGTCGCCACCACCCAGGCTCACCGCGTAGAACTTGGCCGTGCCGACCACGAAGCCGCCTGCGGACAGCGCGCCGAAGATGCCGATGACCAGGCCGCGGACCAGCGTGGACGTGCGGACGTAGCTCCATCCCTCACCGATGGAGCGCAGCAACCCCGTCGGCCCACCCGCGGGTCGGCGACCACCGGCCCGCCGACCGCTGATCTGCGGGATGAAGACGACCACCAGGGCCGAGACCAGGAAGGTGGTCGCATTGAAGTACAGGGCGAGATCGACCCGGTTGGCCGAGAAGTAGCCCCCGGGGACCTTCTCGGCAAGCAGCCTGGTGACGGTGCTCAGCGAGGCGAAGGCCAGCGACGCCACGACCGGTGTCAGGCCGTAGGTCGAGAACAGCGAGATCTGATTGGCCGTCTCGAGTTGGTCCTTGCGGACCAGGTTGGGTACGGAGGCTTCCTTCGCCGGGATCCAGAACATCGCGACGACCTCGATGAGGAAGGACGCGGCCAGGGTCCAGGTGATCCGCCCAACCAGCGGGATGGTGGCGAAGAGCAGGAAGCGCAGCACGTCGCACACGATCATCGTGATCCGGCGGTCGAACCGGTCGGCGACGGCGCCGGCCAGCGGGGCGAGCACCAGGGCCGGCAGCAACCGGACGACGACCACGCCGCCGAAGGCCGCGCCCTTGGCCGCGGTGCCTGACACCTGGTCGGCGGCGATCGAGGTGGTCGCGAGCAATCCCAGCCAGTCGCCGATGCTGGACAGCGACAACACGACGAAGAGCCGGCGGAACGCCGGCACCCGCAGCACGGCACGGACCTGGTGGCCGACGTCCGGGGACCCCGCCAGCGCCGCCGGCGGCGGCAGACCGGCGGCGGGCAGCGGGGTCGGCTCGGTGGTGATCTCAGCTCCGCAGGTTGACCTCAGGCGGCCGGCCGGACGCCGAGGACCGCTCGGCCCACTCTAGAGGCGCCGCCCGCCGCAGCGGTGATCATGCACAATTGCACCCCGAAACGCCGATAGTGCCCACCGAAAGTGCAAGATCACGAGGGGACCCCCGACCGGAGTGGTCAGCGTGCGGCGGGGGCCTTCTTGACGGCCTTCTTGGCGGTTTTCTTGGCCGCCTTCTTGGCCGGCGCCCGCTTGCGGGCGGTCTTGACCGCCGGGCCGCGGGCCCGGCGGTCGGCCAGCAACTCCGCGGCCCGTTCCAGCGTGACGGACGCGACCTCGTCACCCTTGCGCAGGCTGGCGTTGGTCTCGCCGTCGGTGACATACGGCCCGAAGCGGCCCTCCCGTACGGCAACCGGCCCCCCGGTCACCGGATCGGCGCCCAGCTCGCGCAGCGGAGCGGCCGCGGCGGCCCGCCGGCCGCGGGACTTGGGCTGCGCCAGCAGCGCGAGTGCCTCGTCCAGGGTGACGGTGAACAGCTCGCCCTCCGACGCCAGCGAGCGGGTGTCGGCGCCCTTCTTCACATACGGGCCGTAGCGGCCGTTGGCAGCGAGGATCTCCTCGCCGTCCGGGGCAGCACCGACGACGCGGGGGATGGTCAGCAGCCGTAGCGCGTCGTCGATGGTCAGGGTGTTCAGATCCATGCCGGCGAACAGGCTTGCGGTCCGATCCCCGGACTGGACGTACGGGCCGTAACGGCCGGCCTTGGCGATCACTGGCTCGCCGGTGCCGGGATCGGCGCCGAGGTCGCGCTCGCCGGACGGTGCCGAGAACAGCTCCTCCACCTTGTCCGGCGTCAGCTCGTCCGGCGCCAGTTCGTCGGGGATGCTGGCCCGCTGCCCGTCGTCCCCTCCGCGCTGCAGGTAGGGGCCGTAGCGGCCGACCCGGACGATGACGTCGCCGGCGAGCGGGATCGAGTTGACCCCGCGGGCGTCGATCTCGCCCAGCCGCTCGGCCACCATCGACTTGAGCCCGCCGGACTGCGCGATGCCGCCGTCCTTGCCGTGGTCCGAGCCGAAGTAGAAGCCGGTCAGCCAGTCGAGTGACTGCCGGCGCCCGGTCGCGATGGCGTCGAGGTCCTCCTCCACCGCGGCGGTGAAGCCGTAGTCGACGAGCCGGGCGAAGTGCTTCTCCAGCAGCCCGACGACGGCGAAGGCCACCCACGTCGGCACCAGGGCGGTGCCCTTCTTGAAGACGTAGCCGCGATCCTGGATGGTCTGCATGATCGAGGCGTAGGTCGACGGCCGGCCGATGCCGAGCTCTTCCAGCGCCTTGACCAGCGAGGCCTCGGTGTATCTGGCCGGCGGGCTGGTGGTGTGGCCCTGGGGCTCCAGCGCGTTGACCGAGAGCGGCTGACCGCGCTCGACCCGCGGCAGGCGGCGCTCGGCGTCCTCCAGCTCGGCCTCGGGGTCGTCGGAGCCCTCGACGTAGGCCCGCAGGAAGCCGGGAAACGTGATCGTCTTGCCGGTCGCCGCGAACTCCGCGACCTCACCGGTCTCCGACGTGCCGGACAGCCGCAGCGAGACGCTCTGTCCCACGGCGTCGGCCATCTGTGACGCGACCGTGCGCTTCCAGATCAACTCGTAGAGGCGGAACTCCTCCTGGCTGATCTCCCCCGCCACGGCGCCGGGGGTCCGGAAGCTGTCGCCGGAGGGCCGGATCGCCTCGTGTGCCTCCTGGGCATTCTTGACCTTGCGCACGTAGCGGCGCGGTTCCGGCGGGACGTAGGCGTCGCCGTACAGCTCCCGGGCCTGCGTGCGGGCTGCCGCCAGCGCGGTCTCCGACAGGTTGGTCGAGTCGGTCCGCATATAGGTGATGTAGCCGTTCTCGTACAGCCGCTGGGCCACCCGCATCGCCTGCTGGCTGGACATCCGCAGCTTGCGGCCGGCCTCCTGCTGCAGGGTGCTGGTCATGAACGGGGGGTAGGGCTTGCGGCGGTAGGGCTTCTCCTCCACCCGGGACACCGCGAACGCGGCCCCGTCGAGCCTGGCCGCGACCCCGCGGGCGCCGGCCTCGTCCAGGTGCACGACACCGGATCGCGCCGTGCCGGTCTCCGGGTCGAAGTCGCGCCCGGTGGCCACCCGGTCGCCGTCGAGGGCGACCAGGTCCGCCTTGAAGGCGGTCGGCGCGGTGGTGTCAGCCGGGTCGGGCCGGTTCGTATCGAAGCTGCCCTCGATGTCCCAGTAGTTCGCCGCCCGGAACTTCAGCCGCAGCCGCTCCCGCTCGACGACGATCCGGGTGGCCACCGACTGCACCCGGCCGGCCGACAGCTTCGGCAGGATCTTCTTCCACAGCACCGGACTGACCTCGTAGCCGTAGAGCCGGTCGAGGATCCGCCGGGTCTCCTGCGCCTCGACCAGGTCGGCGTCGATCTCCCGCGGCGCCGCGACGGCGGCGGCGATGGCTGCCGGCGTGATCTCGTGGAACACCATCCGGCGCACCGGGACCGTGGGCTTCAGCGTCTCCACCAGGTGCCAGGCGATCGCCTCGCCTTCGCGGTCCTCATCTGTCGCGAGGTAGAGCTCGCTGGCGCCCTCCATCAGCTTCTTGAGCTTGCTGACCTGCTGCTTGCGGTCGGGGCTGACGACGTAGAGCGGCCGGAACCCGTTGTCGACGTCGACACCGAGCCGAGCCCAGCTCTCACCCTTGTGCTTGGCGGGGACGTCGGCGGCGTTGCGGGGGAGGTCGCGGATGTGGCCGATGCTGGACTCCACGACGTAACCGTCGCCGAGATAGCCGGCGATCGTCTTCGCCTTGGCCGGCGACTCGACGATGACCAGCCGACGGCCGTCCCGCGAAGGGGCGGCGGCGGGCTTTGCGGGCACGGCTCTCCAGGTTGGTGAAGGTCGGTGAGGGAGGGTACGCAGGTGCTTCGCGAGATGGTCAATAGTGCATGTAGCGGACGAACAGGAGTGTGCACACGCCGACGCGCAACGTGTCAAACTCGCGAGTTCGTCACACCGAGCGTGCCACAGCTGCGCAACCTAGCCCGGCCAGTGACCCTCTGTGTCGCCGGGGGGCGGCTCGCCGATCAGCTCCCGGAGCCGCCCCACCCGGCGGGTCCCGGTGACCCGATAGGCCGGGCCGCCCGCCCGCGGGCCGATCAGCGTGGCGGGCAGACCGGCATCATGCAGGGCCGATCCGACGGCGGTCCAGGCGGCGTCGTCGGTGCCGCCCAGGTCCAGCCGGTAACCGTAGTCGTCGCGACGACCCCCCGCCACGGCCCATAGGCGCAGCCGCGGGCCGTCGAGGCCGAAGTCGGCGGGCGGCAGGATGCGGGCACCTCGGGTCCAGCGGACGGCGATCGGCGTCAGCGTGGCCGAAAACGAGGTACGGACGGCCGGCTGCCCGTCCAGTGCGGTGGTCTCCTCGCCGGCCAGGCCCCGGTCGGCGAAGGCGGTCAGCAGGCAGGCGGCCCGCCAGGGCGCGTCGACCACTACGGCTACCCGCGCCTGCGTCCCGCGTCGAACCAGGTGACCGGGGCCGGCGAGCAGCCCCTCGAGGTCGCCGAGGGCCGGCGGCAGCTCACCGGCCGTGAAGAACGACAGCTGCCTAGCCATGGGACGCCACCGGAGCAAGGGTATGTCGTGCCGTAGTGCGGGCGGTCAGCCACCCGCCGGGCTCAGCGGGTGCATTGCGGGGCCTGGTCGAACGCCCTCTTCAGCTCGGCCGAGCGGGTCACGTTGATCGCCTTGGCGGCCGCTTCGTAATCCTTGCTGAGCGCGGCGCCGATCCGGCCGACGTCCCGGTCGAACGCCTTGCGGTCCGTCGTGTCGGCCTTCCCGGTCGCCTTCTCCGCCTTGGCGAAGGCGGCTCGCGCCCCGACGAGCGCGGAGCGGAAATCCTTGGCGATCTTGTCGCCATCCTTGACGTCGGGCACACCCGCCTTGTCGATACCCTTGATGGCCTTGTCACTGGACTTGACGGCGTCGCGGAAAACCCGCTGCAGTCGCAACTTGGCGGTGGCCGGGCTCGTCCGCGGTCCGGTGGCGCTCCTCGTGCTCGCCACCGAGGTCTGGATGCCCCGCGCCCATGGCCGCACGGTGCCGCAAACGTCCTTGGCCCAGGTCTTGGCCGGGACCTTCTTCTCCCCGCAGGCCACGGCGCCGGTGAGCAGCGTCAGCGCGACGAGCAGGCTGATCCAGCGCCTCATCGGACCGGTGTCCCTTCGTCGGCCGCGACCGCCTCAGCGGGCTCGGCTCCCACGGCGACGCCGCGGCGCTTGGCGAACACGACTGCACCGACCACGATCGCCGCGGCTGCGAGGGCGATCGTCAGCCGCAGGATGGTGTTCGAGTCAGCACCGACGCCGTACTGCACCACCGCCGGTGCGACCAGCAGCGCAACGAGGTTCATCACCTTCAGCAGCGGGTTGAGCGCCGGCCCGGCGGTGTCCTTGAACGGGTCGCCGACCGTGTCACCGATGATGGTCGCCTCGTGCGCTGCGGAGCCCTTGCCGCCGAAGTTGCCGTCCTCCACCAACTTCTTCGCGTTGTCCCAGGCGCCGCCGGAATTCGCGAGGAACACCGCCATCAGCACCCCGGCACCGATCGCCCCGGCGAGGTAGGCGCCCAGCGGCGCATAGCCCAGGCCGAAGCCGACGGCGATCGGCGCCAGGACGGCAAGCAGGCCCGGTGTTGCCAACTCGCGCAGCGAGTCCTTGGTGCAGATGTCGACGACGCGGCTGTAATCGGGGCGCTCGGAATAGTCCATGATCCCGGGGTGGGTGCGGAACTGCTCGCGGACCTCGTAAACCACCCGGCCGGCCGCACGCGACACCGCACTGATCGCCAGCCCGGAGAAGAGGAACACGACCGCCGCGCCGATGATCAGCCCGACCAGCACGTTGGGCTTGTCCACCGAGAGGGAGAACTTCGAGGCGTCGAGCCCTGCCTTGGCCAGCGCCGCCTCGACGGTGGTCCGGAACGACCCGAACAGCGCAGTCGCGGCGAGCACGGCGGTCGCGATGGCGATGCCCTTGGTGATGGCCTTGGTGGTGTTGCCGACCGCGTCGAGGTCGGTGAGGACCCGGGCGCCGGCCTCGTCGATCTCGCCGGACATCTCGGCGATGCCCTGCGCGTTGTCGCTGATCGGGCCGAACGTGTCCATCGAGACGATGACGCCGACCGTGGTCAGCAGGCCGGTGCCGGCCAGCGCGACGGCGAACAGCGCGACGACCACGGACCCCCCGCCGAGCAGGAAGGCGCCGTAGACGGCGGCCGCTATGAGCAGGGCGCTGTAGACGGCGGACTCCAGGCCGACGGACACTCCGGTGAGGATCACCGTCGCGGCGCCGGTCAGCGACGACCGGCCGATGTCGCGCACCGGCTTGCGCGCGGTCTCGGTGAAGTAGCCGGTGAGCAACTGGATCGCTGCGGCCAGCACCAGGCCGATGAGGACGGCACCGATGGCGACGTAGCGCGGGTTGCTGGACGAGCCGACCGTGACGCCGAGTTCGGCGAAGGTGGGCGGGAGGTAGCCGAAGGCCGCGACGGCGACCAGCACTGCCGACACGGCGGCGGAGAAGAAGAATCCGCGGTTGATCGCCGACATCGAACTGCGGTCCCGCTCCCGCGGCGCCACGGTCAGGATGCCGATCACCGCCGTGATCACGCCGATGGCCGGCACGATCAGCGGGAAGACCAGGCCGTGGAAGCCGAAGGCCGCCTTGCCGAGGATCAGTGCCGCCACCAACATCACGGCATAGGACTCGAACAGGTCGGCGGCCATGCCGGCACAGTCGCCGACGTTGTCGCCGACGTTGTCGGCGATCGTCGCGGCGTTGCGCGGGTCGTCCTCGGGGATTCCCGCCTCCACCTTGCCGACCAGGTCGGCGCCGACGTCTGCGGCCTTGGTGAAGATACCGCCGCCGACCCTCATGAACATCGCCAACAGCGCGCCGCCGAGGCCGAAGCCCTCGAGCACGGCGGGTGCCTTGTCGTTGTAGATCAGCAGGACACCGGATGCCCCGAGCAGGCCCAGACCGACGGTGAACATCCCGCAGACCCCACCGGCCCGGAAGGCGATGCGCATGGCCCGGCTCCGCCCGGTGGCCTGCGCCGCCGCGGCCACCCGGACGTTGGCGCGGGTCGCCAACGTCATCCCGACGAAGCCGACCAGCGCCGAGAACGCGGCGCCGATCACGAAGAAGATCGACCGGCCGATGCGTACGGGCGTGTCGTCAGCCGGCAACAGCAGCAGGAGGAAGAACACCAGCACCACGAAGATCGTCAGGGTCCGGAACTGCCGGCGCAGGTAGGCCGCGGCACCTTCCTGGACGGCGCGGGAGATTTCCTGCATCTTGGGCGTGCCCTGCCCGGCACCCAGCACCTCGCGGACGAGGTAGTAGGCGAAGGCGAGGGCCAGTACGGAGAGCACCGCGATCCCGATGACCAGCGTGTAGTCGCCGCCCTGGACCCGGGTTCCGGTGTTCGCGGCGAGGCTGAGCCCCGACATACGTCCTCCTGAGACGAGCGTGTCATGCGGTGCACCAGTGCCCGGGCGCGCGAGGCGCGCTGGCAGGTGCTGCGGGCGTCCGATGTCGAACGCCGTGCGCAAGCGGTAGGAGTCTACGGGAATGTGCAGCCGCTCAGGCCAGTTGGGCCCCCAGCGGCCAGGTCATCCGGACGACTGTGCCCGGCCCGTCGTCGACCAGGCCGCCGATGACGGCCAGCCCGAAGCCGGGCGGCATCCGGTCGCTGGATCCGGTGAAGAGCCCCTCCGGCGCGCCTAGGCCCGGGAAACCGGCCGTCGGGTCGCTGAACCGGCCCTCGGCGCCCAGCGGCCCCTTGTCGCACACGGTGACCACGAATTTGCCCTCGTCCTCCAGCAGCAGCGTGATCAATTCGTCCGGCGCGAACTCCTGGTGCAGGCTGACCGCGCGCGAGCAGGCCTCACCGACCGCGAGCCGGATCTCGTCGAGTGCGGAGTCGGCCACCCCGCTGCGGCGGGCAACCGCGGTGGCCACCAGCCGGGCGGTCCGCACATGTGCCGCGGTCGGGGAGATCTGCAGGCGGACGGTGGGCATCTGTCGTCTCTCGGAGGTCGCCGGCCGGTCAGTCGCCGGCCGCGACGGCCTCGTCGACGGAGGCGTGAATGGGGAACACCTTCGTCAACCCGGTGATCCGGAAGATCTTCAGGATCCGCTCCTGGGTGCAGACCAGGCGCAGTGAACCGTCGTGCGCACGAACCCGCTTCAGCCCGCCGACGAGGACGCCCAACCCGGTGGAGTCGAGGAACTCCACGCCCTCGAGGTCGACGACGATGTGGTAGCTGCCGTTGCCGACGAGGTCGATCAACTGTTCGCGCAGCTTGGGTGCCGTGTAGACGTCGATCTCGCCACCCACAGCGACGATGGTGCGGTCACCCTCCGTGCGGGTCGACATCGAAAGGTCCACAACCATCCCTCCAGCGATCGGCCACGACGTTGAAGGGAGTCTAATCACCCTACGCGGCAGCATCCGTCATTCGGGGCTCGATCGGCACCTGGCGGCCGCACTCGGTGGCGGCACGCTGTCCTCGGCGTCGCCGTGGCTGCGGGACGGGCCGGCCGACTCCGTGGCAGAGTCGGGTCATGGCGCGACCGCTGATCGACCGGCTGGCCGCGGGACGCCCGCAGTCGCCGGTCACCCACGTCGAGCCGCTGCCCGCCAGGGCCGGTCGGCATGCGGCCTGGCCCGACTGGACGCCCGACCTGCTGGTCGACCGGTTCCAACTGATCGGCGTCGAGGCACCGTGGGAGCACCAGGCGGCGGCCGCCGAACTCGCCGCCGGCGGGACCTCGGTCGTCCTGGCCACGGGAACCGCCTCGGGCAAGTCGCTGGCCTACCAACTACCCGTACTCGCCGCGCTGCTCACCGAGCCCAGGGCGACCGCGCTGTACCTGTCGCCCACCAAGGCGCTGGCCGCCGACCAGTTGCGGGCCATCCGGGCACTGCGGTTGACGGCTGTCCGGGCGGCGACCTTCGACGGGGACACGGCGCCGGACGAACGCGACTGGGTACGGACCTACGGCCGGCTGGTCCTGACCAATCCCGACATGCTGCATCGGGTGATCCTGCCGGGCCACGCGAAGTGGGCGTCGTTCCTGCGCCACCTGCGGTATGTGGTGGTCGACGAGTGTCATGGGTATCGCGGCGTCTTCGGCTCCCATGTGGCGCACGTGCTGCGGCGGCTGCGGCGGGTGTGCGCGAAGAACGGCGCGGCGCCGGTGTTCGTGCTCGCCTCGGCGACGGTGTCCGAGCCCGCGGCGTCGGCGTCCCGGCTGGTGGGGCTGCCGGTGGTGGCGGTGACCGACGACGCCTCGCCGCACGGAGCGCTGGACTTCGCGCTGTGGGAGCCGCCCGTCCTGACCGGCCGCTGCGGTGAGCACGGGGCTCCGGTGCGCCGCAGCGCTGCCGCCGAGACCGCCGCGCTGCTGGCAGACCTGGTCGTGGAGGGCGTGCACACGCTGGCGTTCGTCCGCTCCCGGCGCGGGGCGGAGGTCGTCGCGCTGGCTGCCCGGCGAGCCCTGGCCGAGGCGGCGCCGGCGCTGACCGACCGGGTCGCGGCCTACCGCGGCGGCTACCTGCCCGGGGAGCGACGTGAGCTCGAGCAGGCCCTGCAGTCGGGTCGGTTGCTCGGGGTCGCCTCGACAAACGCGCTGGAGCTCGGCCTGGACGTCGCCGGCCTCGACGCCGTGCTGCTGGCCGGCTATCCGGGCACCCTCGCCTCGCTGTGGCAGCAGGCGGGCCGGGCCGGTCGGACGGGCCGCCGGTCGCTGGCCGTCTTCGTCGCCCGCGACGACCCGCTCGACAGCTATCTCGTGCATCACCCCTCGGCGGTCTTCGGCCGGCCGGTGGAAGCCACCGTGCTCGACCCCGACAACCCGTACGTCCTGGGGCCGCAACTGTGCTGCGCCGCCGCCGAACTGGCGCTGAGCGAGGACGACCTGCCGCTCTTCGGCGGGGCCGCGGCCGGCGACCTGCTGCCCGACCTGGTCCGGCGGGGATTGTTGCGTCATCGGCCGACCGGGTGGTTCTGGACGTCGCGGCAACGCCCGTCGGTCGACATCCGCGGCGTCGGCGGTGAGCAGGTACGGGTGGTGGAGGGCGCGACCGGGCGGCTGCTCGGCACCGTGGACCCGGGATCGGCGCACCACCAGGTGCACGCCGGCGCGGTCTACCTGCACCAGGGGCAGACCTACCTGGTCGACTCCCTGGATCTGGCCGAAGCGGTGGCCATGGTGCACCCGGACGAGCCGGACTGGACGACGTCGGCCCGTGACGTCACCGACATCCGGGTGGTCGAGGCCCTGCGCACCCGCGAACTCGGTGAGGTCACCCTGACGTTCGGCACGGTCGACGTGACCAACCAGGTGGTGAGCTACCTGCGCAAGCGGGTGGCTACCGGAGAAGTGCTGGACGAGCAGCCGTTGGACCTGCCGCCGCGCCAGCTGCGGACCCGGGCGGTGTGGTATTCGGTCTCCCCGGCGGCCCTGTCGCGCGGGGGCGTCGAGGCGGCCGGCGTGCCCGGCGCCGCGCACGCCGCCGAGCACGCCGCGATCGGCCTGCTGCCGTTGTACTCCACCTGCGACCGCTGGGACATAGGCGGCGTGTCGACGGCCATGCACAGCGACACGGGGCAGCCGACGGTGTTCGTCTACGACGGACACCCGGGGGGCGCGGGCTTCGCCGCCCGGGGATTCGACGCGGCGCCGCAGTGGCTGGCGGCCACCCGCGCACTGATCGCCTCGTGCGAGTGCGCGGCCGGCTGCCCATCCTGCGTGCAGTCACCGAAGTGCGGCAACGGCAACGAGCCGCTCGACAAGTCCGGCGCGGTGCGCTTGCTCGACGTCGTGCTGTCCGGCAGCGTGACACCGAGGGCATCGGTGCACGACGGGTGAACCGCCGACCAAGCGGGTACCGACGCCGGAAGTAGGGTGCGGTTGTCGTATCCCCGTGTTTCCCTCTCGGAAGGTGAGTGCCCGCAATGGCGATCCTGGGTCTGTTGCTCCTCGTAGCAGCGGGCGCGCTGACGTACGGGCTGGTCGTGGGCAACACGAGCAGCGTCAGCGCCGAAGTATTCGGCTACTCGGTCACGGGCATGACGATGGGCGGGCTCTTCGTCGTGGGGGTTTGCACCGGTGTGGCCCTGATCGCCGGTTTGGTGCTGCTGTTGTCCGGTATGCGGCGCAGCGGTCGTAAGCGCAAGGCCCGGCGCGAGGAGTCCAACACCAAGAAGGCCCGCGAGGACGAACTGCAGGACGAAAACGCCCGACTAGCCCGCGAGCTTGCTCAGCAGCGCCGCTCCGGCCCCGGTGGGCCGCAGTCCCCGCCCGGCGCCCTCATGCCACCGACCCCACCCGGTGGCCCCGTGCCGCCGGCTCCCCTCGGCGGGACGGACTGGTCAGGAACACGAGGGCGCCCCGACGGGCAGCCCGGATCTCCTGTCGGGCCTCCGTCCGAACCCCCTGCAGGGCCTCCTGCCGGACCACCTGCCGGGCCGGCCGGCGGACCGTCGGGCCAAGAACGCACGACGGTGCTTGGCGCGCCGGCGACTCCACCCGGCAACGCGGCAGATCGTCCCTCGGACGCCCCGGAGACCCGCCCGTAGCGCGGTCGGTCTGCGGCCCTCCTCTTGCGCTCGGCTAGTGCGGCGCGGTCGCGACCCAGCGGTGCAACATCCGAGACGGCGTCGGCCCCCTGGGCAGCCTCACGCGGGGCCGGACCCGCCCAGGCCGTTGCCTCCGCGCGTCCCGCGACTGCCGCGGGCCCGGTCGGCGACACTGCAACGCTGACCATGGCATCTGCACCGACCAGGCGGCAGCCCAAGAGGTGTGCGCCGTTGGCCCGAACCACCTGATCGGCGACGCGGCAGGCCGAGGCCTGTCCCCGGACAGCCGACGAAGCAGCGGCCAATGCGCCGAAGTCGGCGGCGGCGTCCGCGCGGTGCCGGGCAACCACGGCCGAGCCGACCGCGGCGGCCGCCAGCCCGGCGATCAGCACCACCGCGGCTGCCGCGAGCACGTAGATCGACGCCGACCCGTGATCGGCCGTCACGGCGAAACCCCGGGCTCCGCCGCTGCCACGGCTCTGGCCCGCACCGCGACCGGCAGCAGCCGGCCGGCCATGGGCACCCGGCTGGATACGCTCACGGTCAGCATGCCGTCACCGGCCGGAGCCGTCTGCACCTGCGCTCCCGGTGGCGCCACCTGCCTGGCGATGGCCACCACCCGGGCAGCAGGCTCACCGCGAGCGGCCGCCCTCGCGCCCTCCCGTGCGGCGTCCACGCAGCGCAGCTGGTCAGTGACCGCCCCGACCACGCCGATGGCGACGGCGAGCATGACGACGAGCACCGGCAGGGCGGTGGCCAGCTCCGCTGTCACCGAACCCGCTGCCGAGCGCCGGCTGGCGGGCAACATCTAGAACGGTGCCTTGAGCGCCCGGCCGACCAGAGCCGTGAGAGCGTGCGTCACCGTGGGGCTGCTCACGACCTTGAACAGCACGCCGGCGAAGGCCACCGCCGCGATCGTGCCCACCGCGTATTCCGCCGTGCTCATCCCGGCATCTGCTTTCGACCAGCCTGCCAACGTCTGACTACGCCGCCCCATCGCCCACCTCCTGCTGCCTGCGGCTCCGGACCACCCGGCGCCCTGACCCCACCTTGCCGCCCGGCAAGGCCGCACGGCGGGCGGGCCGGCGATCTGTGGAGAGTGCCCGGCCTGTGGACGGCAGGTGCACAGACCCAGCGCACGGGAACGCCGGCCGGTCCGCCGCCCGTCCGGCTGCCGGCTCTTCGCCCGGCCGGCAGGCTCTCCGGCAGGCCAAACTTTCTCGAACAGCCCAAGGTCGAAGAAGCAGGCGACATGGGTGACCCCGGTCGGCTCGACGACCGAGTGCTCACTGGGCATGACGTGATCGATCGGGGCCCGCTCCCGCTGCAGGAAGGCTGTTGGCCGCGGTGGTGGTGGTCTGCAGCCCGACGGCGCCTCCGCGGCACGCCACTGCAGCACGGCACTTCATCATCAGGGAGCGACACGGGCGCGGGGTCACCTGCTGAGGAGCATCGCCGCGCCAAACGGCGCACTGCATGCGGGCTACCGAAGGACAGGCCCGGCGACACCTGCGACTGTGCCGACCAACAGGGGGATCACCCCCACGCACACGAAGGCCGGCAGGAAGCACAGGCCCAGGGGCAGAACCACGAGCACCCCGGACCGCCTGATCCGGGCATCGACGGCCGCCGCGTGGGCGGCGCGGAGGTCGTCGGCAGTGCGCCGGAGTTCGTCGGCGAGGGCGATGCCGTTGCTCGCCGCCCGGGCAAGGGTCCGGGCCGCAGCGGCGGCACCGGTCAGCCGGGCAAGGGGCTCCAAAGCAAGCTCGGCCGGGGCACCGAGCGACCAGGCATGGCCCACGTTGCCCAACGCGAGGCCGACCGGGCCACGCAACGCCGCCGCGACGGCGGCCGCAGCGGCGGCCGGGGGCTGCCCGGCGCTCAGCACGCAGGACATCAGGTCAAGGGCCAACGGCAGATCTCGTGCCGTCGCAACCCGCTCCCCGGCCACCGATGCCGGCGTTCGCCGGGCCAGCAGCAGGTCAACGGCGACGCAGGCCACGACACCGACGGCCACGCCGGCCACGCCGCCGACTGCGAGCACGGCGATCAGGCCGGCCGCGCCGGCGACGCTCCGCCGGCCCGCCGGACGGGAAAGCCATCCCTCGGCCCGCCCCCCAGCGCCGCCAGGCACCGGTCGGCTGGCTCGGTGCAGCCGCCACGATGCCGGGCGGCGATCCGCCCGGACGGCCAGGGTCGCAGCGGCCAACACGAGCAGGCCAGGTGGCCCCAGGGTCCCGAGACCCGCCGAGGCGGCGGATGACATGACCGTCGTCACCCGACTGCCGCCCTGGTCAAACGGTTAAGCCACGCCAGGCCTGCGACCTCGAGAGCCAGGCCGCCGGCGGAGCACAGTGCACCGGCCGGCGTCCGCAACAGAACGTGCAAGGGGTGGGCTCCCATCGCCTGGCCCAGCCCCAACCCGAGAAGAGGCAGACCAGCCAGCAGGCCGCCGGTGGCCCTGGCCCCGGCCACCTCCGCATCCGCCCTCCGCTGGGCAGCCACTGACGTACGCGCTTCCATCGCCACCTGCTCGACGACGTCGGCGAGGGATGCCCCGGTGGTGTCGCTGATCTGCCAAGCGATGGCCCACCGATCCAGCAGCCCGTCGGCCGAAGCCCCCTGCCGCAACGCCGCTCCGGGGTCGGCGCCGAGGGCAGCGGCCGCCCTGGCAGAGCGCACCGCGGCGGCGAAGCGTGTGCCAGCCGGAATGTCGAGGCCCGCGAAGGCGGCTGCCGGGTCACGCCCCGCCCGCAATTCGGCGGCCAGGGCGGTCAGGGACTCCGCGCCGGCGGCCCCCGCGGCGGCCGCCTCCGTGACGGCCCGCGCGGACCGCCACCGGTGCGCCACGAGAGCCGTCGAGACCGCGGTGATCAGAGCGGCCACCGGCCCGGCGATCACCGCCGCCGCGCAACCGACCACGCCGACGACGGCACATCCAGCCATCCCACCGCTCAGGCGACCGCGCCGCAGCAATTCGGCTCGTCGCAGCGAGCCTGCTTGCGGCCACCCAGCACCGCGCAACCGCAGCCGCGGCGGCTGAGCGGGGCGCCAGAGCAGCACCAGCGCGGCGCACAGCAGGCAACCGACGGCGATCACGCCGGCCCCGGCACTGCGGCGGCATCGGCCCCGCGCGCGGCGAGCAGCTCGCGCAGCAAGGGCGCACCGGGGACGCCGCCCGCATCGCGACGCCAGGCCGGCGAGACCGCGACGCCGATGGCAGACGCATGCAGCACCGAGACCTCTTCGACTACCCGGAGCGGGCCGACCCGGCCGAGGTGCACGACGCACTGCACCGCTGCTACCGCCTGGCACTGCAACGCCTCGCGGCCCACTCCGCCAAGAGCTGCGAGGGCCTCCAGTCGCGCCGGCACGTCGCTAGCGGAGTTGGCATGCAGTGTGCCCGCGCCACCGTCGTGACCGGTGTTGAGGGCGGCCAGCAGATCGACGACCTCGGCGCCACGCACCTCGCCCACCACCAGCCGGTCCGGGCGCATGCGCAGTGCCTGGCGGACCAGGTCGCGCAGGGTGACCGCGCCGGCCCCTTCGACGTTGGCCGACCGGGCCTCCAGCCCCACGACATGCGGGTGGGCGGGGCGAAGCTCGCCGGAGTCCTCGACGATGACGATGCGCTCCCCGGCCGCGACGCGGCCCAGCAGGGTCGCGAGCAGCGTCGTCTTGCCCGACCCGGTGCCACCACTGACCAGGAAGGCCAGCCTGGCAGCGACGATCGTCTCGAGCAGCCGGGCTCCGGCGTGGTCGAGCGTGCCGGCCGATTCCAGCTCCGCGAGGGTGAATCCGCGGGGCCGAAGGATGCGCAGCGACAGGTAGGGCCCGCTGCTGGCGACCGGCGGGAGCACGGCATGCAACCGGACACCGCCGGGCAGCCGGACGTCGACCCACGGCTGGGCGTCGTCGAGCCGCCGGCCGGCGGTTGCGGCCAGCCGAACGGCCAGCCGCCGCACGGCTGCCCCGTCGGCGAACGACACGTCGGCCCGGCACAGGCCGGCACCCCGATCGACCCACACCTGGCTGGGGCCGTTGACCAGGACGTCGGTGGTCGCCGGGTCGCGCAACAACGCCTGAAGGGGACCGGTGCCCACCAACTCCGAACGCAGGTCGGGCAGCGACCGCAGCACCTCGTCGTCGCCCACCGCGACTCCGGCCTCGGCGCGCATCGCCGCCGCCAGTCGGCGCAAGTCAGGAGCCGCCGCCGTTTGACCCAGGCCGGGGGCCTCAGTCAAGCGGCGCGTGCCCGGCCCTGCCCGCTCTCCGGCGTTGCCGGCCTCGGCGGCGAGGCGGCGACGCACCCGGTCGATGAGACCGGCGTCGAGGGTCATGCCGGCCCTGGCGCCTGGGACGCCTCGGCCAGCCGGTCGAGGAAGCCGGCACAGAAGTCGGCCAGCGGCCCCCGGCCGCGGGCAGCGGGGGGCTCCCCACGCTCCAGCCCTGCGGACAGCCCGGGCTCCGGGCGCAGCACGCCCTCGAGCGGCAGATGCAGGGCCGCTGCGACGTCGCGGGACGACAGGCCGGCCGGCGCCGGCCCGCGGACGACCACCCGGAGATCAGCACAGTGCCCGAGTGCCCGCGCGGCGACGCCGACCGCCGCAGCACAAGCGCGCACCTCGGCCGGCACGACCAGCAGGGCGACGTCGCTGTCGCGCAGAGCCTGCACCGCCGGTTCGTCGACACAGCGGGGAAGATCAGCAACGACGAGGTCGGAACCTCGCCGGAACGCACCCAGCACCGCGGCCATGGCCGCCCCGGAAATCTCGACCGGGTTGCCTCGCTCCCAGGAGAGGAGACCGACTTCGGCCACCCGGGGCAGCGCGGTGCACAGCGAGTCAGCGGACAGTCGGCCGGCGGGCTTGGCCAGGTCGGACCAGCGCAGGCCGGTCGAGTCCTCACTGCCAAGCACCAGATCCAGGCCACCGCCGATCGGGTCAGCGTCTACGAGCACCACCCGTCGCCCCCGCCGTGCGGCCGTCAGCGCCAGAGACGCAGCCAGGACGGAGGCTCCCCCGCCGCCCCGACCTCCCAGCACACAGACCAGCGGCGCCGGGGCGCCCCCGCGGCCGAGACACCCGGCAAACCGGTCGACCAACCAACGCTCCGCCGCCGGCAGGAAGATGACATGGTCGGCGCCCACGTCCTGGGCGAGCAGCCAGACCCGCTCGTCGGCCGTGTCCTGGCCGATCAGCACGACGCCGTCACGGCGAGGCAGCCGCGCTCGGCGCAAGGCAGCACCCAGGCCCGCCGACGCGACCACCAGCGGCGCCGATGTCCAGGCCTGCCAGGCCGCGCCGGGCTCCGCCGCGACCTCGACCTCGATCCCACCGGCACCGGCCAGCCGCACCAGGTCGTCGACCAGGTCACTGTCGTCGACCAGCAGCAGCGGTCGTTCGGCGGCATCCATCGACCCTCCCGGCTCAGCGAGGCCGCCCGGCAGGAGCGGCCACTGCCAGCGTCGAGCCACGCCGGATCGACCGGGACGGCAACGCCGATTCTGTGGACCACCGACACCTTGGGGAAAGGTGACTCCGAGCCGGCGAGCAATCTGATAAGTCGGCCCAACCCAGCGTCGCGCGCCCAGCTGGCTCAGCCAGGCGGGACGTTGCCACCGCCGTTGACGGTGGCGGCGACCACCGCGCCGCCCGCGACACCCCACCGGCGCAGGACTTCCTGGTACACCCCGGACCGCATGAGCCGCTCGAGCGCCGCCCGTACCGCCTCACGCAGCTTGGGGTTGTCCTTGGCGACGGCGATGCCGTAGTCGCCGGGCTCGTACTGGGTCGTCGAGGCCAACTGGTAGTTGGCACGGGTCCGCGAGTCGCTGACCAGGTGCGCCGCGGGCGGGTAGTCGGTCAGCACCGCCGCTGCCCGACCGGTCCGCAACTGGACCAGCGCGTCGGTGTTCGTGCCGAAGGGTCGGACCAAGATCCGTTTCGCACCACACGTCGCCTGGAAGCGGGAGATCAGATCGACCTGCACGGTGCTCTCCTCGACCGCGACGACCCGCCCGCACAGTCCGGCAAGATCAGAGATGCCGGCCGGGTTGCCGCGCTGCACCACGATCGAGGTGCCGGCCGAGAAGTAGTTGACGAAGTCGACCTGGCGCTCCCGCACCGGCGTGTCGGTCATCGCACTCATGATCAGATCGCTGTGGTGCCCGCTCACGTGAGCCAGCACCTGCGAGAAATCCACGTTCGTGAACCGCACCTTGACCCCCAGGACCTTGCCCAGCGCGGCGCCCAGGTCCGGCTCGAAGCCGACAATGGTCCGCCCGTCGGCGGCGAAGGAGGAGGCCGGTGCGTATGACGCATCGGTGCTGACCATCAGCACGCCGCGGGCGCGCAGCGCGGCGGGCAGGGCCATGTGCAGTGCCCGGTCGTAGGCGATTGGCGCCGGGGTGCGTTCCTCGGCGCCGCCGGTCCCGCACGCCGTCACGAGGAGGGTCGTGAGGGGGGCCATGAGCAGGCAGAGCGCGGCGACCGGAACGCTCACTCGGCGGTGGTACGGCCGTGGGCTCATCTGCGGCGACCCTTCAGGGGCGGGACGTGACGAGGGCAACCGGGGGGGTGCCGGCGGTGTGGTGGGTGAGCAGGTCCTGCCATGGCGCGGGCACGGCGAAGTAGAAGCCCTGTGCGGCGTCGCAGGATGCGGCCGCCAGCCATCGAGCGGTCGCCGCGGTCTCGACGCCTTCGGCCGTTGCCGTATATCCGAGGCCGTGCACCAGCTCGATGACCGACCGTACGAGGGACCGGTCCTGTTCGGAGCCGTCCAGCCCCCTGACGAACTCGCGGTCGATCTTGACCTCCGTGACGGGCAGCGTCCGCAATTGGGACAGGCTCGTGTAGCCCATACCGAAGTCGTCGATCGACACCTCGATGCCGCGGTCGGCGAGAGCGGCGATGGCGCGCGCCGCGACCGCAGCGTCGCCGGCCAGCGCGGTCTCCGTCACCTCGAGGCACATCTGCTCGGCGGGCGTGCCGGTGGCGAGCAGCAGCCGGGACACCTGCTCGGGGAACTCGGGGGCCTCCAGGTTGCGGGCCGAGACGTTGACCGACACCCGCCACGACGCCCCCCGGGCCGTCCAGGCCGCGTGGTCGTCGAGAGCCCGCCGCAGGACCCAGGCCGTGACCGGCTGGATGAGCCCGGACTGCTCCACCGCGGGCAGGAAGTCGCCGGGTGGCAGGAGGCCGCGCTGCGGGTGCTGCCACCGCAGCAGCGCCTCGACGCCGCAGGTCAAGCCGGTACGCAGATCGATCTTCGGTTGATAGTGCAGCAGCAGTTCGTCGCGTTCCAGGGCCCGCCGGAGCTCGCCCTGCAGCACCAGCCACTGGGTCTTCTCGGGAGCCGTCCCCGACTCGTAGACGACGATCGCGGAGGTCCCGCGCTTGCCCTGGTACATCGCCATGTCGGCCTTCTGGAGCAGCACCTCGACGTCGGTGCCGTGTGCCGGGTAGAGGGCGACGCCGAAGCTGGCCTCGATGCTCAGCTTGACCGACTCCAGCGCGATGTCCTCGGAGAGTTCGTCGCGGACCCGTCTGAGCAGCTCCATCGCCTCGGTCGGCCCGGTCAGGCCGGGCAGCACCAGGCCGAACTCGTCACCGCCCAGCCGGCACACCGTGTCGTCCGTACGCAGGGATTCGATCAGGCGTTCACCGACGATCCGCAGCAGGACGTCGCCGGCATGGTGCCCGAGGGTGTCGTTGACCTCCTTGAAGTGGTCGAGGTCGATGAGCACGATGGCCCCGTGTTGACCGCCCGACGGGCCACCGGCGGCCCGCTCGGCCTGCATCCGAAACCACTCCCGGTTCGGCAGGCCGGTCAGCGAGTCGTGCAGCGCGGCGTAGTCACGCTGGGCCGCATGGCGGCGCAGCCGTCGGGTGGCCGACCAGGAGATGAGCGCAAGAGCCAGATAGAGACCGGCGAGACCGGCGACCAGGCGCCAGTACGTGCCATGCAACCCGGTCTGGACCTGCGCGGATATCGCGGCGTACGGCAGGTAGAGCTCCAGGACCCCGGTTGCCTCCCCGCTGGCGTTGGGAATGATCGGCTGAAGCACCCGGATGAGGTCGGACCGGCCGTCACCGTGCTCGAGCACGGTGATGTCGGTGCCACCGTTGGCTGCCGTCCGGAACGCGATGTGGTCGCTGGGCAGGGCGTTCGCGGTCGACCCGTCGTCGGAGAAGATCACCTGCCCGGTGAAGCTGCGCAGCCGGAGCCGGACCACCGAGCCGGAGAAGATCGCGAGATCGGTGGCGCTCTGCAGCTGTGTCGTCTCGGCCTTGGTGAGCCCGTCCCTCAGGTCGTGAGCGCCCAGCGCCGGTGCGACCGCCATCTCCTCGATGACCTCGGCCTGACTTCGTCCCTGGGCGAGCCCGCGGTCCAGTGCCTCCCGCCGGTAGCCCTGGCCGAGCAGGAGTCCGAGCACGAGCACGGGCACCAGGCTGGCCAACGCATAGGCAAGGAACAGCCGGGAGCCGGCCCGGATGCGTTGCGGGTGGAGCTGCACGCTTTCTTATCGGCGTCTGCGCGGCTCGGGTGAAGCCGTGAGCCAGGTCGTCGCCAGGTCGTCGCCAGGTCGTCGCCAGGTCGTCGCCAAGCCGTCGGAGGGCCCGCTATCCGTGCAGCAGTGCCGCTGAGGGAGGAAATGCCGCGAAAAGGGACGACCCCCGCCGGGGGGGTGGGCGGGGGTCGTCGCGAGGTCCGGCTCCGGGGGGGACGAGCCGAACCCGTCTTCAGTTGTCACGTTGAACAGCCACCACATCAGGCCATCAACCATCCCCCAACGTGACTAGGACCAATGGTACTCATGCCGCGCCGAATGCCAAGCCCCCCAATGACCGTATCCTCGACTTGTGTCCTCCATCGTCGACTGGCCGGCCCCCTTCGGTGCCAAGTCAGCCGCCTTTTTCGACCTCGACAAGACCGTGATCGCCAAATCCAGCGTGCTCGCCTTCGGCCGGCCGTTCTACCAGGGCGGGCTGATCAACCGGCGGGCCGTGCTCAAGAGCAGCTACGCGCAGTTCGTCTTCCACGTCAGCGGCGCCGACGAGGACCAGATGTCGCGGATGCGCGACTACATGACCGCTATGTGCACCGGCTGGGATGTCGCGCAGGTACGCGAGATCGTCGCCGAGACGCTGCACGAACTCATCGACCCGCTGATCTACGACGAGGCGGCCAGTCTGATCGAGGAGCACCACGCCGCCGGCCACGATGTCGTGCTCGTCTCCAGCAGCGGCGAGGAGGTCGTCGCCGCCATCGGCGAGATGCTCGGCGTCGACCGGGTGGTGGCGACCCGCATGGTCGAACGGGACGGCCGTTACACCGGCGAGATCGAGTTCTACTCCTACGGCCCCCACAAGGCCGAGGCGATCCGCGCATTGGCCGTCGAGCACGGCTATGACCTGGCCAGGTGTTACGCCTACAGCGATTCCTCCACCGATCTGCCGATGCTCAGTGCCGTCGGCCATCCCCGGGCGGTCAACCCCGACAAGGCACTGCGCAGGGCGGCCGTCGCGCGTGGCTGGCCAGTCCTGTCCTTCGCGCGGCCGGTTTCGCTGCGCTCCCGGTTCTCGCTGCGCCGGGCGTCGGCGCCCTTCGTCGGAGCGGCGATGGGGATGGGCGCGGCCATTGCCGGTCTCGCGTGGTATGCGCACCTGCGCCGAATCCGCGAGCGGGATTCGGCTCTTCCGCGAATGCGCCGTCCGGCCTAGATTGGACGCACGGACTCCGGTCACCGCCGGGCTCCGGGCACGGACACCGAGCACCCACGCGCGGCCGGCCACGTGATGGCACGTCGAGGCGGGCTTTCCGGCCCACTTCCGACGGGAGTGTGCACGCTTTGGTAACTCGGCCGATGTGCTGGCGGCGCCTCCTCGCGAGGCGCCGCCGTGCGTTCAGCCGCGCTCGGCCGCCGTGCAGATCGCCAGCCCCTCGCGGGCCCCCAGTGCCACGGCCGCGCAGCAGTGCCGCAGCCAGGCAGCCACCCCAGCCGACCGCCCCGACGCATAGCCGGCCGCTGCCGCCCGGTATTCCTCAGCCAGCTCGAAGTGGCCGGCCTCCGGCACCGAGAGGCCATCCGGATCCAGGCCACGCGCGATGAGGGTGAGCCGGGACGCGGCCCGGGCGACCACGCCGCCGGCCACCGCGAAGGGGGCCAAGGTGAGCAGCTCCCCGTGCACCACCGCGGCGACCACCACGGCCGGCGCATCCGTGCCGCCGGTCAGCAGCGCATGCAGCGCCTGCAGCCGGATGCCGGCCTCGGGCCCGGTCGAGGGCCGGCCGAGGTGCTCTGCCGCTGCCAGATCGCGGGCTGCCAGCAGGTGCAGTCTGGCGAGCACCTGGCCGGGGGCCCGGGGCCAGACGTCACACAACGGCCCCATCTCCGCGCTCACCCGCAGCGCACCGAGGACCACCGGACCGCCGCCCCCGGCGCGTACCTCGGCCAGCCCGACGTCGGCCCCGTCGAGCGCGGCGGATGCCCGGGCCCCACGCAGCGCCGACTCGGCGCCGACGGCCGCGCCACCGCGGCGCAGCACCCGGTGGGCGAGCAGCCGGTCCACCGATTCCCTGGCCTGCGCGGCGGCCGCGGCGACGCCGGGCAGCCCGACGAGGGCGGTCAGGGGATCTGGCTCGACGCGGGTAGGCACGGCCGCCCAGCCTACGTACGCTGACCGGGTGAGCGACCAGGCACAGTCGGCAAACCTGTCCAACCTGCTGCACGAGAGCCGCAGATTCCCCCCGCCGGAGGAATTGGCCCACCGCGCAAACGCCCAACCGGAGATCTACGACAAGGCCGCGCAGGACCGGCTCGGCTGGTGGGCGGAGCAGGCCGGCCGGCTCGACTGGGCGACGCCGTGGGAGCAGGTGCTCGACTGGCAGCCGCCGTTTGCGAAGTGGTTCGTCGGTGGCACCCTCAATGCTTCGGTCAACTGCGTCGACCGGCACGTGGCCGCCGGCAAGGGCGACAAGGTCGCCTTCCACTGGGTCGGCGAGCCCGACGGCGACACCCGCACTATCACCTACGCCGACCTGCTGCGCGACGTCTGCAAGACCGCCAACGCGCTGACCGAACTCGGCGTACGCAAGGGCGACCGGGTGGCCATCTACCTGCCGATGATCCCGGAGACCGTGATCGCGATGCTGGCCTGCGCCCGCCTCGGCGCACCGCATACCGTGGTGTTCGGCGGCTTCTCCGCCGACGCGCTGAAGGGCAGGATCCTCGACTGCGACGCGCGCACGGTCATCACCTCCGACGGCGGCTACCGCAAGGGATCGGCGAGCGCGCTCAAGCCGGCCGTCGACGAGGCGCTCGAGCACTGCCCCGGCGTCGCCAAGGTGCTCGTCGTCCGGCGAACCGGCCAGGACGTCGACTGGACCGAGGGTCGCGACGTGTGGTGGCACGACGTCGTCGACTCGGCCGACCAGGAACATCAAGCCGAAGCGCATGACGCCGAGCATCCGCTCTACGTGATGTACACCTCGGGCACGACCGCGAAGCCCAAGGGGATCCTGCACACCACCGGCGGCTACCTCGCCCACGTCGCCGCGACCCACCACTACGTCTTCGACGTCAAGCCCGACACCGACGTCTACTGGACCGCGGCCGACATCGGCTGGGTCACCGGGCACAGCTACATCGTCTACGGCCCGCTGGCCAACGGCGTGACGTCAGTGATGTACGAAGGCACTCCCGATGCCGGCGGCCGGGATCGCTGGTGGCGGATCGTCGCAGAGTACGGCGTGACGATCCTCTACACGGCGCCGACCACGATCCGTACCTTCATGAAGTGGGGCGACGACCTGCCGGCCCGGCACGACCTGTCGTCGCTGCGGCTGCTCGGCTCGGTCGGCGAGCCAATCAACCCCGAGGCGTGGATGTGGTATCGCGAGCACATCGGGGGCGAGCGCTGCCCGGTCGTCGACACCTGGTGGCAGACCGAGACCGGCGGCATCATGATCACCCCGCTGCCGGGGATCACGGCAAGCAAGCCGGGATCGGCGATGACACCCTTCCCCGGGATCTGCGCCGACGTGGTCGACAACGACGGCAAGCCGGTGCCCGAAGGCGGCGGCGGCTACCTGGTCATCACCGAGCCGTGGCCGGGCATGCTGCGCACCATCTGGGGCGACGACGAGCGCTACCGCGAGACTTACTGGTCGCGGTTCGCAGGCGTCTACTTCGCCGGCGACGGCGCCAAGAAGGACGACGACGGCGACCTGTGGCTGCTGGGTCGCGTCGACGACGTGATGAACATCTCCGGCCACCGGATCTCCACCACCGAGGTGGAGTCCGCCCTGGTGTCACATCCCTCCGTCGCCGAGGCGGCGGTGGTCGGCGCGACCGACCCGACGACCGGGCAGGGCATCGTCGCGTTCGTCACGGTGAAGGGCAGCCTGGCCGACGAGGTCGCCGACGACGCGGACTCCGGCGAGAGACTGGTCACCGCACTGCGCGACCACGTAGCGAAGGAGATAGGGAAAATCGCCCGGCCGCGGCAGATCCTGCTCACCCCCGACCTGCCCAAGACCCGGTCGGGCAAGATCATGCGCCGGCTGCTGCGCGACGTTGCGGAGCACCGCGAGCTCGGCGACGTCACGACCCTTGCCGACCCGAGCGTGGTCAACCTCATCGACGACCAGATGAAAGCGGCCAGGCCCGGCGACGGCGAGTAGCCGGGGCACAGGGTCACGACGACCGGCCGCGGTCCCCTTTCGGTACGCGAGACGCAGGAAGGTCAAGACTTCGGTGTGGTGTACGCGCTTCGAGCCCGTCCCGTCGGGCAGACTTGCCAGCATGAGCCACCCGCCACAGATGACCCCTACCGAACCCTCGATCGGATCGCTGGTGTCCGCCGCTTCCCGCGATGTCTCGTTGCTCATCAGCAAGGAGATCGAGCTGGCCAAGGCCGAGCTGCGCGCCGACGTCCGCAACGCCGCGCGGGCCGGGATCATGTTCGGCGTCGCCGCGGTCTTCGGCGTATTCCTGACAGTAATGCTGGTGATCGCCCTCGCCGAAGGCTTGGTGGCCGTGGGGCTGTGGCGCTGGGCGGCCTACCTGGTGACCGCCGCGGCGTTGGCCACGCTGGCCGGCATCGTCGCGATGGTCGGGCTGCGCAGCGTGAAGCGGGTCAAGGCGCCCGAACGCACGATCGAGACGACCAAGGACACGCTCGCCTGGGCCAAGCACCCCACCCAGGCACCGGTCACCGCAGCCGCCGACGCCCACGCCACCCGCGCGGCCGATTAGTCGGCCACCGAGTCCGAGGAGGATCCATGACCCTGCGACCACGCCGCCGGCAGCGAATGCTCGCCACGGTGATCGCGCTCGCGGCCCTGACGCTCACCGGCTGCGGCGCCGGCAGGTCGGCGAGGGTCGACGGCGTCAGCCTGGTGAAGGGCGGCACCCTGACCACCTGCACCCACCTGCCCTACGCACCGTTCCAGTTCAAGCAGGGTGCAAAGGTGGTGGGCTTCGACGTCGACCTGATCGATCTCGTCGCGAAACGGCTGGGCGTCCGGCAGGAGATCATCGACACCCCGTTCGAGGGCATCAAGTCCGGTCAGGACCTCGGCACCGGCAAGTGCGACATCGCCGCGGCCGGCATGACCATCACGGACAAGCGCAAGAAGGTCATCGCCTTCAGCTCCCCCTACTTCGACGCCACCCAGGCGCTGCTGGTCAAGAAGGGGTCGGGCATCTCCTCCCTCGCCGACCTCACGGGCAAGAGCGTGGGCGTGGAGACGGCCACCACCGGCAAGGACTACGTCGACGCCAAGCGGCCGAGCGGTGTCAAGGTGATCGAGTTCGAAGACCTCGCGACCGAACAGCAGGCGCTGGCCACCGGGCAGATCGGTGGCGCGGTAAACGACCTGCCGGTATGGCTCTACTACATCAAGCAACACCCCGGCGGGTTCGAGGTCGGTACACAGTTCGACACCGGCGAGCGCTACGGCTTCGGCATCAAGAAGGGCGGCAACCCGAAGCTGGTCCAGATCGTCGACGACGTGCTCGCCAAGGCCAAGTCAGACGGGACGTACGCCCGGCTCTACGAGAAGTGGTTCGGCCGGAAGCCCTCGAAGTAGCACGGTGAGCCACCAGAAGGGGACTCGCTCCCCGGTCATCGGCCGGTGGCGTTCGCCGTTGGCCTCTATGCCGCGGACCAGGCGCACGCGGTTGATCCGCGGGAGCCAGTACGCCGCTTTCGGCCTGCTGGTGCTCGTCATCGCCCTGACGGTCGACTGGCCCTCGATCCGGGACAGCTACCTGGACCCGAGCAAGGCCGCACCGCTGTTCCCGGCGATCCTGACCGTCGCGCTGAAGAACACCCTCGTCTACACCGCGATGGGCTTCGCCTTCGCCGTGATGGTCGGGCTGATCTTCGCGCTGATGCGACTGTCGCCGGTGACGCCCTACCGCTGGCTCGCCAACATCTACATCGAGTTCTTCCGCGGGATCCCGCTGCTGTTGTGGTTGTTCTTCCTCGGCTACGGGGTGCCGACCGCGACCGGTCGGCAACTGCCGTTCGCGCCGTATTCCGCGATCGTCCTGGGCCTCGGGATGCCCGCCGCCGCCTATCTCGCCGAGACGATCCGCGCCGGCATCCAGGCCGTGCCCCGCGGCCAGGTCGAGGCGGCCCGCTCGCTCGGCATGTCCGCGTCCCGGGCGATGGTCTCGATCGTCATCCCCCAGGCGTTCCGGATCATCATCCCGCCGCTGACCAACGAGCTGATCGTGTTGACGAAGGACTCGTCGCTGGTCGCGATCCTCGGTGTCGCCGCGGGCACCGAGGAGCTGACGAAGTTCGGCCGCGACCAGCTCAACACGCTCGTCAACGCGACGCCGCTGGTCGTGGCCGGGCTGTGCTACCTGCTGGTCACCGTGCCGTTGTCCCTGCTCGTGCGGCGGCTCGAGGCGCGCAACGCCAGGGCCCAGTGAATGACCCAGTGAATGACCCGGTGAGCACCGTCACCGGTGCGGCGCCCGATGACGCGGCGATCGTCGTGCGCGACCTGCACAAGTACTTCGGCGACCTCGAGGTGCTCAAGGGCATCGACTTCCGGGTCAACCGCGGCGAGGTGGTGTGCGTCATCGGCCCGTCCGGCTCCGGCAAGTCGACCCTGCTGCGCTGCATCAACCAGCTCGAGCGGGCCACGTCCGGCCAGGTGGTCGTCGCCGGTACGGACGTGACCGATCCCGACGTCGACATCGATGCCCTCCGGCGACGGGTCGGCATGGTGTTCCAGAGCTTCAACCTCTTCCCGCACCTGTCCGTCCTGCGCAACCTGACCATCACCCAGCGCCGCGTGCTGCATCGCACCCGCGCCGAGTCGGAGCGGGTGGCCCGTGCGACCCTGACCAAGGTGGGCCTCGACGACAAGGTCGATGCCTACCCGGCCCAGCTCTCCGGCGGCCAACAGCAGCGGGTAGCCATCGCGCGAGCCCTCGCGATGGGCCCGGAGCTGATGCTCTTCGACGAGCCGACCTCCGCCCTCGACCCCGAGCTGGTCGGCGACGTACTGGCTGTCATGCGCGACCTCGCAAGCGAGGGGATGACGATGATGGTGGTCACCCACGAGATGGCCTTCGCCCGTGAGGTGGCCGACCGGGTGGTGTTCATGGACGGCGGAGTGGTCGTGGAGGAGGGCCCGCCGGACGAAGTGCTCGGCCGGCCCAGGCACCCGCGAACCCAGGATTTCCTCGCCCGGGTCCTCCATCCGACCGCGGCCGCGCCGAAACGCTCCAGCGGGTGACCCAGTCGCGGCACCGACCGGTGGCAACGGGCGGTGGCAAATGGCGGTGGCAAAGACGTTCCGCTGGGGAGTTCCGGCGGTCGGACGGACCGCCTGTGTCACCCTGATGACCATGCCACCCGCGCCGGATGAATCGGCCGTTCTCGTCGAGGGGCCCTGGCGACACCGCACGATCGGCGCCAACGGTGCCCGATTCCATGTCGCCGAGGCCGGCGCCGGGCCGCTGGTCCTCCTGCTGCACGGCTTCCCCCAGTTCTGGTGGACGTGGCGGCACCAACTCGTCGGCCTGGCCGATGCCGGCTTCCGCGTGGTGGCGGCCGATCTGCGCGGGTACGGGGCCAGCGACAAGCCCCCGCGCGGATACGACGGCTACACGTTGTCCGCCGACGTCGCGGGGCTGATCCGGGCACTCGGCGAGCGTGACGCCGCCCTGGTGGGCCACGACTGGGGCGGCCTGCTGGCGTGGGCCGTCACCGCCATGCACCCGCAGGTGGTCCGCAGGCTCGCAGTCCTGGCCATGCCGCACCCGCTGCGCCTGCGCAACGCGCTGCTCACCGACCCCAGGGGTCAGCTGACCTCGAGCGGCCATTTCTTCGGTTTCCAAGCGCCGATCTACCCCGAGTCGCTGATCACCACCGAGGACGCCGCCTTCGTCGGGCGGCTGCTCCGCCGGTGGTCCGGGCCCGGCTGGTCCGAGAGCGCCGACTTCACCGAGGCCGAGCGGCGTTATCGCCAGGCGATGCAGATCCCGGCTGCGGCGCACTGCTCGATGGAGTACTACCGGTGGATCATCCGCTCGACCGTCCGGCCCAGCGGCTGGCGGTTTGCCAAGCAACTGCAGCGGCCGGTCACCGTCCCGACGCTGCATCTGCACGGTGAGCTCGACACCTGCCTGTTGCCGCGGACGGCTCAGGGCTCGGGCCGGTACGTCGCCGCGACTTACGAATGGCATCTGATCCACGGGGCCGGACACTTCCTGCAGGAAGAGGCGCCCGAAGAAGTCACCGGTGAGCTGGTGCGCTGGGCAAAGGGACCGTGACCCGCGCCGACCCGCCGGGCCGCGACCGCGACCGAGACAGAGACCCGGCCGGCCGGCCCCGGCAGAACCGCCAGCGAGACGATCTCGGCCGGCCGCTGCCCTATGGCGAGCCCGGCGTGCAGCCGGTGCCGGAGGTCGCCCTCCCCCCCCTGCAGACCATCGCGCTGGCGCGCGAACTGGCCGCCGCAGGGCGGCACTTCGCTGCACACGAGGTCCTCGAGGCGAGATGGAAGGCGGGGCCGGAGTCCGAGCGCGACCTCTGGCAGGGGCTGGCCCAGGTCTGCGTCGGCCTCACCCACCGGGCCCGCGGCAATCCGGCCGGCGCTGATCGGCTACTGGCCCGGGGCATGCAGCGGCTGGGGACCTACGCGCACACTGCCGGGCCGACATACGGCGTGGACATCGCGGCCCTGCTCCGCTGCCTGAACGGTCGCTGAACAGTCGAGTGAGCATCGAGCGGAGCGAGGAGCGGAGCGAGATGACAACTAGTCGAGTGAGCATCGAGCGGAGCGAGATGACAACTAGTCGAGTGAGCATCGAGCGGAGCGAGATGACAACTAGTCGCAACCCTGGGTGCTGACCCGCCGGGTGGCGGTGGCGCCTAGCTTGGCATCACTGCTGACATCGGCGGCGGTCAGGGCGAAGCCGGTGCTCGGCTCGTCTGCGGCAGCGGCGAAGACCACCCCGAGCACAGCACCGGTGGAGTCCAGCAACGGCCCGCCGGAGTTGCCACTCTGCACCTCGGCTCGCAGGGCGTAGACCTGCCGGACGACCTGCTTGGAGTTGTAGATGTCCGGACCGCGCACCTGCTGCAGCGAGCGTACGCGGGCCGCCACCACGTTGAACGGACCGTCGAGGGGGTAACCCGCGACGACGGCCGAGACCCCGGGGCCCGCGACGTGCCGGGCGAAGGCAAGCGGCTGACGAGTCAGATCGGGGACGTAGAGAACGGCGACATCGCGCGCCGAGTCGTACAACACCACCTGGCCCCGCAGTCGGTCATTGCCCACCTGCACGTCGAGCTCCCGTACCCCGGCCACCACGTGGGCGTTGGTCATCACGTGCCGCGGCGCGTAGACGAAGCCGCTGCCCTCCAGCCGCCGCGAGCAACTCGGCGCCGTGCCGACGATCTTCACCACCCCGGGCCGCGCCACGGATACGGCCTTGCTGGCCAGGATGGCCGGGTCCGGCGGCGACACCGGTGCCACCCGGGTCGGGGACAGCGGGCCGAAGACGTCGGGGAAGTCCCCGCGGTCGAGCAGCCGGCGAAACGAGTCGTAGACCCCGCGGACCGGGGTGGGGACGACCCGGTCCACCGCGCGGATGAGGACGGAGCGCCGGACCTGGGAGGCCAGGAAGGGATAGCTCGACGACGCGATCGGTGTCGCGATCAGCCAGGCAACCAGCATCACGGCGATCGCCGACACCGCCGCCCCGCCGGTGCTGTCGAGGGCGCGGGCCGCCCGCCAGGTCACCCGCTGGCGCAGCGCGTGCCCGATCGCCAGGGCGGCCAGTTGACCGATCGAAGCCATCGTGAGCACGACAGCAATGCCGACCGCCGGTTGGGCGCTGCCGGACACGACTCGAGTGGCGATCGGCGCTGCGATCTGGGTGCCGACGAAGCCACCACCGAAGAACCCGGCGAAGGACAGCCCACCGACCAGGAGACCCTGCCGGTAACCGCTCACGGCGAAGAGCAGCATCGCAACGATCAGCAAGAGATCGAGGCCGCTGCCCATGGGCCATCCTTTCGCAGAACCTGCCGGTCTTGCCCCACGTGGTCGTGCCGACCCCTGCCTTGAACAGTCCTGTCCTTGAACAGTCCTGTCCTCGAACAGTCCTGTCCTCGAACAGTCTTGGCCGCGAACGGTCTTGTTCCGGAACTGCCCCGTCCGCGACGACTGTCAGGACACGACGATTGTGCCCGTCATGTGCACCCGCGTATGCAGTGTGCACACAAAGCCGTATCGGCCGGTAACCAGGGTGACGGTGACGCTGCCGCGTTCGCCGCCGCGGACGAGGCCCGTGCTCTGCCCCGCGACGCTCACCTTGAGGTCGTGCGGCGTCGTACCGATGTTGACCAGGATGATCCGCAGCCGCCCGGGATGAGCCTTGACCGTCGACGGCGTGAAGCGTAGCTGCTCCGATCCCCGGACCGTGATCTGCTGGACGCCGTCGGCAAGCACCGTGGCGGCGGCGGTGCCGGTGTCGCGTGGAGCCCGCGCCTGGGCCGACTCGCGATTGGAGCACCCGGCAGCCGTCACGAGTGACAGGGCCAAGGCAAGCGCCGTCAACCGCACCATGACCGCACCCTAGGCAATCACGTCGCGCGGTGCGTCGACCGCCTGCTGGACCGGCAACTCCCGCAGCCGAGAGGTGTCCCATGGGACCTCCCACCCGCCCGCGGAGAGCACTCGGTCGAGCAACCCGGCGGTGAATCCCCAGACGAGCAGGTCCTGGACGGCGAAGGCCGGCCCGACATACCCGCTCGGATGCCGGACGCGGGTGCGGTTGGCCGGATCGATGAGCTCGCGGACGGGCACCCGGGCGACCATGGCCACCTCTGCCCCGTCCAGTGCGCTGACCGGGTGCGGGGTGTGCCACCAGGCAAGCACCGGGGTGACGACGAAGCCGGACGGGGGCAGCCACAGCGCCGGCAGCATGGCGAGAACCTGCACCGAGCCCGGGTCGAGGCCTACCTCCTCTGCCGATTCTCGCAGGGCGGTGCCGACCGGCCCGCCGTCGCCCGGATCGGCGGCGCCGCCGGGAAAGGCCGGCTGACCGGCGTGGCTGCGCATCGTCGTCGCACGGCCGATCAGCAGTACGTCGGGTCCGGCCGGACCCTCGGCGAGCAGCAACAGAACCGCCGCGGGACGACCACCGGAAGCCGGTGGCCGGAACTGCGGAACGTCGTCGACCCGGAAGTCGCGGACCGCGAGTACCAGCGGCCGCAGCCAGTCTGGCAGCTGGACATTCGGCTCGCCGATCACGAGCGTGGACCCTGGGACGGGCCCGGGTCGATGCCCAGGGAGGAGATCAGTGCACTGCGCAACTCGGCTGCACCGGACAGGGCACCTAGCTTGCGGTAAGCCACGGTGCCGTCGGCGCGGACGAGGATAGTGGCCGGTAAGCCGGGCAGGCCCAGCTTCTTGACGAGCTGACCTCCACGGTCGTACACGCTGGCATAGTGGATACCGGACGCCACCAGCACGCGCAGCGCCGGGTCGGGCGCATCCTCGGTGTCGACGCCGACGAAGACCACCCGGCCCCCGGCGACATCGGCGACGCCGGCCAGCACCGGCATCTCCCTCGTGCACTCCCGGCACCACGACGCCCACAGGTTCACGACGGCCGGCCGGCCGAGGCGAGCAAGGCGCACGGATCCGCCGCCACCCAGGCAGGGCAACGTGACGTCCGGCAGCGCAGCGCCGGCGGCCGGTGCACTACCGCTCGACGATTTGCCGGTGGACGCTTTGCCGGTCGAGGCTTTGCCGGCGGACGCAGGGCAGGGAACGAGCTTGGCGGTCCTGATGAGGGCCGCCGTCCCGGCGGTGGCCGGCACGGCCACCGGCGGTCCAGACCTCGTGGCACCGCACGCCGACGTCATCAGGGCGACGGCGAGCAGCGTGCTACCGACCCGACCCGCCCGACCGGTCATCCGGACGCAGCCACCTCGGCCCCCGACTTGACCAGCTTGGCCGCGATGGCTTCGTCGACCGGGCCTTCGCCGTAGGAGGGGCACCAGCACGCCACCGGGCAGGCACCGCAGGCCGGGCGCCGGGCGTGACAGACGCGCCGGCCGTGCCAGATCAGCCGGTGGGACAGGGCGGTCCACTCGCGCTTCGGAATCAGCTCGCCCACCGCATGCTCGAGCTTGACCGGGTCTATCTCCCGGGTCCAGCCGAACCGCCGCGACAGCCGGCCGAAGTGCGTGTCGACGGTGATGCCCGGCACGCCGAAAGCGTTGCCGAGGATGACGTTGGCGGTCTTGCGGCCGATTCCCGGCAGGGTGACGAGCTCGGCGAGGGTCGTGGGCACCTCGCCGTCGTACCGCTCGACGAGCTGCCGGCCGAGGTTGATCAGCGAGGTCGTCTTGTTGCGAAAGAAGCCGGTCGGCCGGATCAGCTCCTCGAGGTCGGCGCGGTCGGCCGCGGCATAGTCGGTGGCGCGCGGGTAGCGATCGAACAGCTCCGGGGTGACCTCGTTGACCCTCCTGTCGGTGCACTGCGCGGACAGGATGGTCGCCACCGCCAGCTCCAGCGGTGCGGTGAAGTGCAGCTCGCAGTGGGCGTCGGGATAGGTCTGCGCCAGCTCGCGACTCATCCGGCGGGCCCGGCGGGTGAGCGCGAGAGGTGTCTCGGCGGCCAGCTTCACCAGGCCCAAGATACGGGTCATGCCGGCAGGATGCTCCGACCGGGTGACATCACTCAAGAGGGGACAACCGCCCGTCGATTGGTCAATTGTGACCAGTAGGTGACCATGGAGGTTTCAATGGACCAGCCCGGATCGGCCCCAGATTGGGCCGACCTGACACTCGAGCAACTGCGTGCCTACCGTCGAGCCCTCGAAGCAGAGGAGAGCAAGGTCTCCTACTGGTGGGGCGTGATCAAGGCCCGGGCCGACGTCACCCAGGCGGGCGCCTCACTGGTCGCCACGGACGACGACCATGCATTGAGCAGCGTGCTGTGCCGTGACCCCGCCTGCACCGGGCGCACTCCGATGCTGCGGCTGTGCCGTGACGACGACGCCCCGCCGTTCCCGGACATTGCGCCGCTCTGGGTCCGCTTGGACCCCCCTGACGAGGTCAGTCGCACCGCACTCGTCGCCGACCTGCGCCAGGTCGAGGCGCGGCTGCTGGCCTACCAGCACGACTTGGAGGACCGGATCGACGCTGCCATGGCGGAGACCATCCTCCGCTACCAGTCCGACCCGTCGCTGTGCCTCTCGGCGCTGCCACAGGAACAGCAGTGCGCGGGCTGAGCACACCCCTACACTGCTGAGGTCGACGACCGGAGGCTGCCGATGGATGAGGTGCTCGCGCGGGCCGGGATCTTTCAGGGCGTGGAGCCCGCGGCGCGAGAGGCGCTGGCGGCGTCGATGGAGTACGTCGATGTCTCCCGCGGGGACACCGTCTTCACCGAGGACGAGCCGGGCGACTCCCTCTACATCGTGTTGGCCGGCAAGGTGAAGATGGGCAGGCACGCTCTGGACGGCCGCGAGAACATGCTCGCCATCATGGGCCCCTCCGACATGTTCGGTGAGCTGTCCATCTTCGATCCTGGACCGCGCACGGCCACCGCCACCGCCGTCACCGACGGGCGCCTGGCCCGACTGCGGCAGGACTCGCTGCGCGCATGGATGCGCGACCGCCCGCAGATCGCCGAGCAGCTCCTGCGGGTGCTGGCCCGGCGGCTGCGACGCACCAACGACGCGCTCGCCGACCTGATCTTCACCGATGTGCCGGGCCGCGTGGCGAAGAGCCTGCTGGAGATGGGCAAGCGCTTCGGCACCGCCGAGGCAGGTGGGCCGACTCGGGTCACCCACGACCTCACCCAGGAGGAGTTGGCGCAACTCGTGGGCGCATCGCGCGAGACGGTCAACAAGGCGCTCGCCGATTTCGCCGGGCGCGGCTGGCTGCGGCTCGAAGGCAAGTCGGTGCTGCTTCTCGACGAGCAGCGGCTCGCCCGCCGCGCCCGCTAACAGCTGGCAGGGTGCGCCCGTGAGCGCCCGTCCCGTCCGGGCCGGGTAGGAGGGGTTTCAGGACCGTGCAAAGATGCGCGCCATGTCGCGCCGCCACCGCCCTGTCCTGCTCGTCGCCCTCCCTCTCCTGCTGAGCCTGACCGGCTGTGGTCTCCAGTCGGGCAGCAAGGCCCCGCAAGCGGCGCCGAGCCCGTCGTCCCCCGCTGCTGACTCCAGCGTGGTGCCGCCGAGCCAGCCCCCGGGCGAGGCGCCCCCCGCCGCAGCGCCGACGGGGTCGGTGCCGGGGCAGCTCATCAAGGACGGCCTGCGCGTCGTGCCCGGCACCGTCTGGGTGGATCACACGATCAACGACGACAAGCTCAGCTGGGCGACCACGCTGAAGCTGACCGGTAACCCCGACACCGTCGCCGAGGCGTTTCTCAAGCAGATGCTCGCCATGGGCATGGTCAAGTTCGAGGATCGCTCGACTGATACGACACAAGGCAATGTCAAGGCGCACATCCACAGCGTGGGCGCGCAATGGCTGACGCCCGATGGCGCTCCGAAGGCTGGCCCCGACAACATCGAGCAGATGTCCGTCGACGTGTTCAAGAGCAGTGACGGGCACAGCCGGGTCGAGGTCATGGGCGGCTACAAGCCGTAGCTCCAGCGGTCCCACAGGTCTAGCCGGCCGGCTCCCGCAGGTAGGCCAGCTGGGCCATCACGGACAACTCGGCCGCCGGCCACAGGACCCGGTCGACGTCTGCGTACACCCGCGCCACGACCTCCGACGGGGTCCGCGCACCCGACGCCAGGGCTGCGCGCACCTGGTCGAGCCGCTCCAGCCGGTGCGCCAGGTAGCCCTGCGCCGCCAGCCGGGCCGAGCCCAGCACCGGCCCGTGACCGGGCAACACGGCGATGTCGCCCAGGCCGGCGAGCCGCCGCAACGAGGAGAGGTAGTCGGCCAGGTTGCCGTCCGGATGTGCCACGACGCTGCTGCCCCGGCCGAGGATCGTGTCACCGGTCAGCACCGCCGGTGCATCGGCCGGCCCGTCGGGAGTGACGACGAAGCTGACCGAGTCCGCGGTGTGGCCCGGTGTGTGCAGCACGTCGACGCCAGGCGTCACCTCCCCGTCGGCCGGCAAGTCGGCCCGGTCGAGCACCGGCGCAGTCGTCAACTGCCGGAACCGCTCGACCCCTTCGGCGTGGTCCGGGTGCCGGTGGGTCAGCAACACCAGGCGTACCGGCCCGAGCGCGGCCACCCGCGCCAGGTGTTCCTCGATGAGCGGGCCGGGGTCGACGACGATACGTCCATCGGCCAGGTCGAGCACCCAGGTGTTGGTGCCCTCCAGGGTCATCGGGCCGGGGTTACCGGCCCGGACCAAAGTGGCCCAGGGAGGAGCGGAGATCATGACCCGTAGCCTTCCTCGCCCGGCAGGACGATGCGCAAGGGGCCGCCGTCGGACACGACCCGCGGCAGGATCGGCCGGATGGTGCGCGTCTCGGCCGCGGCCAGGATCGCCTCGACGCTGGGATGGACGGCCATGTCGGCCAGGGTCATCGCCGTGGGCGGCAGCATCGGGAGCTCGCCGCGGCGGTGGGCCGAGACCGCGTCGGCCGGTCGCATCCAGTGCACGCGGTCGGCCTCGCCACCGACGTCACGCGGGCTCTGCCGCTCGGGCAACGCGGCCACGAAGAACCGGGTGTCGAAGCGCCTCGGCTCGGACTCCGGGGTGATCCAGTGCGACCAGGCCTGCAGAAAATCAGCCCGCAACACCAGGCCGCGGCGCAGGAGCAGCTCGGACAGGCTTTGCGACCGGCCCTCCAGCGCCACCCGCTCGGACTCCCACCCCGGCTCGCCCGTGTCCACGGTGCTGCCGTCGCCAGTGCCCCCGTCGCCGGCCGGCGAGGCCAGCAGCACCCCGGCCTCCTCGAACGTTTCCCGTACGGCGGCGCACACCAGCGCCCGGGCCAGGCCCTCCTCGGTGCCGAAGCGCTCCGCCCAGGCAGCCGGCGGCGGGCCGCCCCAGGGCGGGTCGAGGACGGCGTCAGCCGCGTCGACCGATCCGCCCGGGAAGACGGTCATGCCGGCCGCGAAGGCCATCCCGGTCACCCGGCGCAGCAGGTAGGCCTCCGGGCCGCGATCTCCCTCGCGGAGCAGGACCACGGTGGCGGCGTCCCGCGGGACGGCGGGCGGCTCGGCCATCACAACTCGACGATGATCTCCACCTCGACCGGCGCCCCCCTCGGCAGTTCAAACACGCCGACCGCGCTGCGGGCGTGCTGTCCGTCGGCGCCGAACACCTGGCCCAGCAGGTCGCTGGCGCCGTTGACCACGCCGGGCTGGCCGGTGAACCCCTCGGCGGAGGCGACGAAGCCGACAACCTTGACCACCCGCTTGACCGCATCCAGCCCGACCAGTGCGTCGACGGCCGCCAGCGCGTTGAGCGCGCAGATGCGCGCCAGCTCCTTACCCTCATCCGCCGACACCTCCGCGCCCACCTTGCCGGTGCGGGCGAGGTTGCCTTCGATGATGGGCAGCTGACCGGAGGTGTAGACGAGGTTGCCGGTGCGGACAGCTGGTACGTACGACGCCAGCGGCACCACCACCGGAGGAAGCGTGAGTCCCAGCTCCGCCAGTCGCTCGGTGTGCGTGGTCACGGCAGGGGCCGTTTGAAGTAGGCGACCAGTTGTTCACCGCTGGGCCCCGGCAGGACGGTGACCAGCTCCCACCCATCCTGACCCCAGTTGTCGAGGATCTGTTTGGTCGCGTGGACCAGCAACGGCACGGTGACGTACTCCCACTTCGGCATGACGAGACCCTACTTGGGGTCGCTGACTTGTCGAGTGAGCATCCGAGCGGAGCGAGGCGCGGAGCGAGATGACGGCACGGTCGAGTGAGCATCCGAGCGGAGCGAGGCGCGGAGCGAGATGACGGCACGGTCGAATGAGCATCCGAGCGGAGCGAGGCGCGGAGCGAGATGACGGCACGGTCGAATGAGCATCCGAGCGGAGCGAGGCGCGGAGCGAG
>JBBRYN010000016.1:0-50812 GCA_038237645.1 Mycobacteriales bacterium | reverse complement strand
TGACTCCCTGCTCATCGAGTCGCGGTCGTCCTACGCCTACGAGCGGATCCCCAAGTCCGAGGTCGAGGATCTGGTCCTCGAAGAGGTGCCCGACATCGACTACGAGTCGATCGGTGGCCTGGCCAGCCAGATCGAGCAGATCCGCGACGCCGTCGAGCTGCCTTTCCTGCACGCCGAGCTGTTCCGCGAGCACATGCTTCGCCCGCCCAAGGGCGTGCTCCTCTACGGCCCGCCCGGCTGTGGCAAGACCCTCATCGCCAAGGCGGTCGCCAACTCGCTGGCCAAGAAGATCGCCAGCCAGTCCGGCGACCGGTCCGGTGAGGGCGGCACCAAGTCCTACTTCCTCAACATCAAGGGCCCCGAGCTGCTCAACAAGTACGTCGGGGAGACCGAGCGCCACATCCGCCTGGTGTTCCAGCGGGCTCGCGAGAAGGCGACCGAGGGCACGCCGGTGATCGTGTTCTTCGACGAGATGGACTCCATCTTCCGGACCCGTGGCTCGGGTGTGTCCAGCGATGTGGAAAACACGATCGTGCCCCAGTTGCTGAGCGAGATCGACGGCGTGGAAGGCCTGGAGAACGTGATCGTCATCGGCGCCTCCAACCGGGAGGACATGATCGATCCGGCGATCCTGCGGCCCGGGCGGCTCGACGTCAAGATCAAGATCGAGCGCCCCGATGCCGAAGCGGCCCGGGACATCTTCTCGAAATACCTGCTCGTGGACCTGCCGATCCACGCCGAGGACCTGGCGGAGAACGGCGGCAACCGTGAGGCCACGGTCGCTGCGATGATCCTGCGCACGGTCGAGCGGATGTACACCGAGCGCGAGGAAAACCGCTTCCTCGAGGTCACCTATGCCAACGGGGACAAGGAAGTCCTCTACTTCAAGGACTTCAACTCCGGTGCGATGATCCAGAACATCGTCGACCGCGCCAAGAAGATGGCGATCAAGGATTTCCTTGAGCACGGCCACAAGGGCATTCGCATGCAGCACCTGATCGCCGCCTGCGTCGACGAGTTCCGTGAAAACGAGGATCTCCCCAACACGACCAACCCCGACGACTGGGCCCGCATCTCCGGCAAGAAGGGCGAGCGCATCGTCTACATCCGTACTCTCGTCTCCGGCAAGGGCAGTGAGTCCGGCCGGGCCATCGACACGGTCACGAACACCGGACAGTACCTCTGATCGGGTCGGTGCTCCCGCTCGCTCGCCGGTCACGGATAGGCTCACGGTCATGACGGCGCGTCGCGTGATGGGCACCGAGGTGGAATACGGCATCTCGGTACCCGCCCAGCCGGGCGCCAACCAGATGATCGCCTCGTCGCAGATCGTCAATGCCTACGGATCCCGTTCCGACGTGCCGCGTGAGCGCCGGCCCCGATGGGACTTCGAGGAGGAGTCGCCCCTGCGCGACGCACGAGGGTTCGACCTCGGGATGGGGCTGCCCGATGTCGCCAGCGACCCCCTCGGTGACGACGACCTCGGCTTGGCCAACGTCATCCTCACCAACGGCGCCCGCTGCTACGTGGACCACGCGCATCCGGAATTCTCCACGCCCGAGGTGACCAACCCCTACGACGTCGTCCGATGGGACAAGGCGGGGGAGCGGGTCATGGCGGAGGCAGCCCGGCGGGCCGCCCAGATCCCTGGCCTGCTGCCGATCCAGTTGTACAAGAACAACACCGACAACAAGGGCGCGTCCTACGGCGCACACGAGAACTACCTGATGCGGCGGTCCACCCCGTTCGCCGACATCGTGCGGCACCTGACGCCGTTCTTCGTGTCCCGGCAGGCGATGTGCGGGGCGGGCCGGGTCGGCATCGGGCAGGACGGCCGCGAGTCGGGCTTTCAGATCTCCCAGCGGGCCGACTTCTTCGAGGTCGAGGTCGGCCTAGAGACGACGCTGAAGCGGCCGATCATCAACACCCGCGACGAGCCGCACGCCGACCCGGAGAAGTATCGCCGGCTGCACGTGATCATCGGTGACGCCAACCTGGCCGAGGTGGCGACCTATCTCAAACTCGGCACGACGGCATTGGTCCTCGCGATGATCGAGGACGGGTTCCTCAGCGTCGATCTGACCGTGGACAACCCGGTCAGCACGCTCCGTGCCGTGTCGCACGACTGGTCGCTGCGGCATCTGCTGACGCTCAACAGTGGCCGTCGGCTCACGGCGGTGCACTTGCAAATGGAATACCTCGAGCAAGCCCGCAAGTACGTCGAGGATCGCTACGGCGCCAACGTCGACGACGTGACCGCAGACATACTCACCCGCTGGGAGTCGGTGCTCTCGCGGCTGGAGATCGACCCCATGCTGTGCGTCCGCGAGCTCGACTGGGTTGCCAAACTGCGGATCCTGGAGGGCTATCGCGACCGCGACGCGCTGGCCTGGGACTCCCCGCGGTTGCAGTTGGTCGACCTGCAATACGCTGATGTACGCCCCGATCGAGGCCTCTACAACCGCCTCGTCGCGCGGGGCTCGATGGAGACGCTGGTGCCGGAAGGCGAGGTGGTACGGGCGATGACCGAGCCACCGGAGGACACCCGCGCCTACTTCCGGGGGCGCTGCCTGAGCCGCTACCCGGCGCAGGTGGCTGCGGCGTCGTGGGACTCCGTGATCTTCGATCTCGGCCGCGACTCGCTCGTCCGGGTGCCCACCCTCGAGCCGTTGCGTGGCACGCGCGCCCACGTAGGCGACCTCGTCGATCGCTGCGCCTCGGCGTCCGACCTCGTTGACGCGTTGACCGGCGGCCGCTGAGCAGGCTGCCCCTTGGCCGCCTGCTTGTCACCCCCTCGGGGTACGTTGGGCGCACGCCGACGGAAGGAGCACGGATGACGACGCGTGAAACCGGCGGTGGGCAATCCAAGGCCACCCGCAAGACCGGGGAGGTCGACGAGGCCGAGGCCTCGGCTGCGCCCGAATCCGACGTCAAGGAGCGGCACGAGAAGCTGACCGATGACGTCGACGACATGCTCGACGAGATCGACGGCGTCCTCGAGGAAAACAGCGAGGAGTTCGTCCGTTCGTTCATCCAGAAGGGCGGTCAGTAGCCCCCCGGCCCGCGAGGGCCCGCGCAGCGCGTGAGTCTCGGCTCCGCATGACCTGGTCGCAGAACGCGCGACCGGCCGGTGTGAGTGCTCGGCCGCGCGGGCGGATGAGGCCGATGGGCGGGTGCTGCGGTGCTCGGCTGAGCTGATGCACGGCGACGGCCGGGCCGGGAGCGCGGGCTGCTGAGCCGGCGAGCAGGGCGACGCCCAGGCCGGCCGCGACGAGTTGCCGGATGCTCGCCGCATCGTGCGTTTCGAAGTCGATGCGCGCGACGAAACCTTCGGCGGCGGCCGCGTCGGTCAAGATCTTGTGCAGGCCACTGCCGGCCGGGAGACAGACGAACCGCTCGTTGCCGACCATGCCCAGCGTTGTCGCCCGGCCGGCGGCGACCGGCCCGCCCGGGGGGGTCACCAACACCAGCGTCTCCTCGGCCAGCGGATCGGCCCGGTAGCGGTCCGGCAGGTCGGCATGCACGGGACCGAGGACGAGGTCGATAGCGCCGCAGTCCAGGGCGTCGAGCAACTCAGCGATCAAGCCAGTCCGCAGGGCGAGGGCGACGCCTGGGTAGTGGCGGTGAAACTGCGCCAGCGCCCCGGGCAGATCCAGCGGTCCCAGGACTCCGGTGGCGCCGATGCGCAATCGCCCGCGCAGCACGGCGGCCACCTCGTCCAGGTCGGCGCGCGCGCCGTCGAGTTGATCGAGCACTCGGCGTACTCGGGCGTGGAAGAGCTCGCCGGCGTGGGTGAGCGCGACACGCCGGGTGGTGCGATCGAGCAGCACCACGCCCAGCTCGGACTCGAGCCGCCGGATCTGCGCGGACACAGCCGGCTGCGCAATGTGGAGGTGTTCGGCGGCCCGGGTGAACCCGCCGCGGCGGACGACGGCGTCGAAATACACGAGTTGCCGCAACTCCACCAACTGAGAATGATCGATGATAAGTGCAAGCGCAAACGTGTCTTGGACTTATCGGCGGTCAGCGGCCACCCTCGGGTCGTGCAACGACGACACCTTGGCAGCGATGGACTCGTCACCTCCGCGCTCGGCTTGGGATGCATGGGCCTGTCGCAGGGTTACGGGACGGCCGACGACGATCGGTCCATCGCGACGATTCGCCGGGCGCTGGAGCTGGGCGTGGAGCTGCTGGACACCGCGATGAGCTACGGCCGGGGGCACAACGAAGGGCTGATCGGCCGGGCACTTGCGGGGCACGCCGGGCCGGTCACGCTTGCCACGAAGTTCGGCATCGTCCGGGACGAGCACGGCGTGCGCCTGGACGGGCGACCCGAGCACGTGCGCGGCTATTGCGAGGAGTCACTGGCGCGGCTCGGCGTCGAGGTGATCGACCTCTACTACCTCCATCGGGTCGACCCCGGCGTTCCGATTGCTGAGACCATCGGCGCCATGGCCGGGCTGGTCGAAGCCGGCAAGGTCCGCCACCTCGGCCTGTCCGAGGTCACGGTCGGCCAGCTCGAGCAGGCCGACGCGGTGCATCGGATCACCGCGGTGCAGTTGGAATGGTCGCTGCTCTGGCGTGAACCCGAGGACGACATCGTCCCGGCGGCGCACCGCCTGGGCGTCGGGCTCGTGCCCTACAGCCCGCTCGGACGTGGCCTGCTCACTGCGGCGCTGGCCGCCGACGAGATCGACGCCAGTGACTTCCGCCGCAGCGATCCGCGTTTCCACGGAGAGAATCTCGACCGCAACCGGGCCCAGGTCGACGCTCTCCGTGAGATCGCGGACGAACTCGGCGCCACGTCGGGCCAGCTCGCCCTGGCGTGGCTGCTCGGGCAGGGTCCCGACATCGTCCCGATCCCCGGCACCCGTGACGCGGGCCGCATCGAGGAGAACGCCGCAGCGGCCGGCCTGCAGCTCAGTGCAGCGGACCTGCGGCGGCTCGACCGCGTCCTGCCTCGCTCGGCCTGGGCCGGCGACCGGCAGTCCTTCGCGGTCCCGGTCACCACCCGAAGCGCATCGTGACCCGCGCTGGTTCGGTCCTGACCGAGAGCGTCAGCATCCCCGTCGACGGCGGGGGGCCGATGGGCGGCTATGTCGCCCGGCCGCACATCACAGGACCGCCGGCGCCTGCTGTGCTGGTCGGTATGGAACTGTTCGGCGTCAGCGCGCACGTGCGCGACGTTTGCGAGCGTCTCGCCGGGCTCGGCTACTTCGCTCTCGCGCCCGACCTCTACCACCGGATTTCGCCCGCCACCGAGCTTGCCGCCGACCATGACGGGCGCGCGGCAGGGCTGGCGCTGCTGCAGCGCCTCACCCGACGGCAGGTGCTCGACGACGTCCGCGCCTCGATCGACTTCCTGCACGGCCACGCCCGCCAGATTGCCGGGATGGTCGGGCTCAGCCTCGGCGGGCACGTCGCATACCTGGCGGCCACCAGGTTCGGCCTGCCCGCCACCGCCGTGCTGTACGGCGGGTGGCTGCCGACCATGGAGGTCCCGATCAGCCGGCCCGAACCGACCCTCGCGGCAACTCACGCGATCACCGGACGCATGCTGATCCTCGTCGGCGAAAACGACACAATCGTCCCGTCGGCGCATCGCCGGGAAATCGCCGGCGCCCTCAGCGCCGGCCGAGTCGACCACGAACTGATCGAATACCCAGGTGCCGGACACGGCTTCCTGTGCGACCGCCGCGCCACCTATCACGGTGCCGCGGCCGAGGACGCCTGGCAACGGATCGCTCGCCTGCTGTCCAGCTCGCCCCAGCACGGCAGGACACCCGGGCGCTCGACGCCAGGCCCTGGCTAGTCGCTGGCTAGTCGGGCGCACGTGGGCCGTTCGGGTATCCATACCGGATCGGCGCTCGCGGGGACTCAAGTAACGGGGTGTCGCTGCCGAAGGGGAGAAGTCCGCTCGTGGGGGGCGGCACGCGGAACACAACGGGGGAACTTCCATGTCGCTGGTCAACACACCTGCCCGCCTGCTGCCGCTGTGCGTTCATTGCGGCAGCAATCGGGTCACCACGCTGTCCATGGTCCTGGCGGACGGCTCGACCGTGGACTTTGCAGCTTGCCACCGGTGCGAGGGCAGGAGCTGGACCGATGCGGAGGGCCCGCTCCCCTTGAGCTCGGTGCTGGACCGCAGCCGCAAGCTGCCGTAACCCGGTCAGGCCGGTGCCGGCGGCGTCAGCGAGAGGCCTGCAACCACACGGTCTTGCCGCCGAAATACCGGTCAACGCCCCACTCCAGGCCGCTGCCGTCGATGATGGCGAGCCCGCGGCCCGAGGTGGCATCGATCGGGACCAGGCACGGGAGCGGCACCCTGGTGTTGCCGTCGCTCACCTCTACCCGGGCCCGTTCCAGGTCGACGAGCACCCGGACGGTGAACTCGGTTCGGGCGTGGAGCACGGCGTTGACCGCCAGCTCGTTGCCGGCCATCAGCAGCGTGTCGGCCAGTTCGACGCCGGCTTCGCTGGGGCCGAGGCCACGCAGCGCTGTGCGCAGAAACCGGCGGACACCGGACACCGCGGCGGCGTCGGGGCTGAACTCCGCCACTTCACCGCCCGCGATCACGATCTCCCGTCCGGCCGGCTGCCCACCATTCACTCAGCGTAAGACACAGGAACGCTACGTGTTGACACATTGGGCCTGCTGGCACCGGTCAGGCACTTCGGCCCCCTGTCGAGGCCGCGGTTGCCTCTGCCGGGGCCTGACGGTCAACGTGCGGTGCGGCGGCGAGGGTAGGGTCGCCAAGGGCCGGTCTGCTGTCGGCCTGGAGTGATCCTCGGGGAGTCCTATGCCATCGGAATCGCAGCAGTGGAACCGGCTGCCGGAACTGTTCGCCAGACACGGGTCGGGCTCGTTCACGGAGTTCGTCGCTGCCGTCGCACCCGAACTCCTGCCGGGCCGGCGGCCGCTACCGGTCGGGTCCTCCGCCGGCCTCGCCCCGCACGGCACGACCATAGTCTCGGCGACGTTCGCCGGCGGAGTCGTGATGGCCGGCGACCGGCGCGCCACGATGGGCAACGTCATCGCGCAACGCGACATCGAAAAGGTCTTTCCTGCCGACGAGTTCTCCTGTGTGGGCATCGCCGGCACGGCGGGCATCGCGATCGAGATCGTCCGGCTGTTCCAGGTCGAGCTCGAGCACTACGAGAAGATCGAGGGACACACGCTCTCCCTCGAGGGCAAGGCCAACCGCCTGGCCACCATGATCCGCGGAAACCTGGGCGCCGCGATGCAGGGCCTGGCCGTCGTCCCGCTCTTTGCCGGCTACGACGTCAATGCCGAGGACTCGGCGGCTGGTGGCCGGATCTTCTCCTACGACGTGACCGGCGGGCGATATGAGGAGCATTCCTTCCACTCGGTCGGCTCCGGCTCGCCGTTCGCCCGCGGTGCGCTGAAGAAGCGCTACCACGAGGGAATGACCGACGGCGAAGCGGCCCGCATCTGTGTCGAGGCGCTGTACGACGCTGCCGACGACGACTCCGCCACCGGCGGCCCCGACGTCACCCGTGGCATCTATCCCGTTGTGGTGGTCGTGGGGGCCGACGGATTCCGTCGGGTGCCGGACGCCGACGTCGCAACGATGGTGCAAGAGGTGATCACCCAGCGGATGACCAATCCGGGCGGCTGACCCGCCCGCATCGCAACCGTGACGACCGTGACGGCCGGCCGGCCGGGGCGGCGACAAGGAGGAAGGCGACTTCACCTGTGAGCATGCAGTTCTACGCCTCACCCGAACAGATCATGCGCGACCGGTCCGAGTACGCCCGCAAGGGCATTGCTCGTGGCCGCAGCGTCGTTGTGATCAGCTTCTCCGACGGCGTGCTCTTCGTCGCGGAAAACACCTCCTCCGCCCTGCACAAAGTCAGCGAGATCTATGACCGGATCGCCTTCGCAGCGGTAGGCCGGTACAACGAGTTCGAGAACCTCCGCGTCGCCGGAGTCCGGCTGGCCGACCTGCGCGGCTACTCCTACGACCGCCGTGACGTCACCGGCCGCGGTCTGGCCAACGCCTACGCGCAGACCCTCGGCTCCATCTTCACCGAGCAGTCCAAGCCGTACGAGGTCGAGATCTGTGTCGCCGAGGTGGGGGACACGCCCGCCGACGACCAGCTCTACCGGCTGACCTATGACGGGTCGGTGGGCGACGAGCCGGGCTTCGTGGCAATGGGCGGGCAGTCCGAACAGATCGCCACCCGGTTGCGCGAGCGGCACGGCAACGAGCAGAGTCTCGAGACCGCCTTGCAGCTGGTGGTCGACGCGCTCGCCGGGACCGGCGGCGAAGGCGGTTCGCCCCGGCAGATCGACGGTGCGACCCTCGAGGTAGCCGTCCTCGACCGCACCCGCCGGGGCCGCACCTTCCGCCGCATCGTCGGCCAGCGGCTCACCGGGCTGCTGACCTCCGCTGCCACACCGGAGCCCGCCGAGTCTGCCGGCGCCGCGGAGCCGGCAGACGCATCGGCCGAGACGCCCGAATTGCTCCCCGAGGTGTCGGGCGCATCGCCGGAGCCAGCCGATCGACCGGCCGAGGACGGCCCACCAGTCTGACTGGGCAACCGGTTGAGCGCGTTCGAGCGCAGTGAGATGACGACTAGGCTGAGCCGATGGACCGGCGGATTTTCGGCCTCGAGAACGAGTACGGCGTCACGTGCACGTTCCGTGGCCAGCGGCGGCTCAGTCCGGACGAGGTGGCGAGGTACCTGTTCCGCCGGGTCGTGTCATGGGGTCGCAGCAGCAACGTGTTCCTGCGAAACGGCGCCCGGCTTTACCTCGACGTCGGATCACATCCGGAATACGCCACTCCGGAATGCGACAACATCGTCGACCTGGTCACCCACGACAAGGCGGGGGAGCGGATCCTCGAGGGGCTCCTCGTCGACGCTGAGCGACGGCTGCGTGAGGAGGGCATCGCCGGCGACATCTATCTCTTCAAGAACAACACCGACTCGGCGGGCAACTCCTACGGTTGCCACGAAAACTACCTGGTCGGCCGGCTGGGGGAGTTCAGCCGCCTAGCCGACGTGCTCATCCCCTTCCTCGTCACCCGGCAGGTCCTCTGCGGTGCCGGCAAGGTGTTGCAGACGCCGCGCGGCGCCGTCTACTGCCTGTCCCAGCGGGCAGAGCACATCTGGGAAGGGGTCTCCTCGGCGACGACGCGGTCCCGCCCGATCATCAACACCCGCGACGAGCCGCATGCCGATGCCGAGCGCTTCCGCCGCCTGCACGTGATCGTCGGGGACTCGAACATGAACGAGGCGTCGACGCTGCTGAAGGTGGGCACCGCCGACATCGTGCTGCGCATGGTCGAGGCCGGGGTGGTGATGCGTGATCTGACGCTGGAAAACCCGATCCGGGCGATCCGCGAGGTGTCCCACGACATCAGCTGCCGGCGCAAGGTGAAGCTGGCCAACGGTCGCGAGGCCACCGCCCTGGAAATCCAGCGCGAATACCACGCCAAGGCGACGGACTTCCTCGAACGGGAGGGGGCCGAGCCGATCAGTAAGCGGGTGCTCGAGCTGTGGGGCCGGGTGCTCGACTCGGTCGACAGCGGCAACCTGTCCGCCGTCGACCGGGAGATCGACTGGGTCACGAAATACCAGTTGATCGAGCGCTACCGGGCCAGGCACGACCTTCCCATGTCGAGCCCGCGCGTCGCCCAACTGGATCTCGCCTACCATGACATCCAGCGGGGCAGGGGCCTGTATTACCTGATGGAGCGACGGGGCGTGGTCGACCGCATCACCAGAGACCTGGAGATCTTCGAGGCCAAATCGGTGCCGCCCCAGACCACCCGGGCTCACCTACGCGGGGAGTTCATCCGTCGGGCACAGGAGAAACGGCGGGACTTCACCGTCGACTGGGTGCACCTCAAGCTCAACGATCAGGCGCAACGCACCGTTCTGTGCAAGGATCCATTCCGCTCGGTCGACGAGCGGGTGGAGAAGCTGATCGCCAGCATGTGAGGACCGGATGGGCGCGCGAGGCCGTCTTCGTGAGTTGCTCCTGCAGCCGGCGGACGACGACGCGCCCGTCAAGCCGACCCCGACCGACCTCGCCGGCAAGTCCCGGGCCGAGCGGCGGGCGGCGCGGATCCAGTACCAGAAGCACGCCGGGGTATTCCGTACCTGGGTCTACGCGGTAATCCTGGTGGCGCTCGTAGGTGGCTTCGCGTTGTTTCTCTGGGTCGTCAGCTGAGGCGGCTCAGGTGCGCGGCATGCCGGCCAGCCGCCGCGCAGGCGAGGAAGTACCACCGGTCCTGAGCCAGCCCACGGCCCATGCTGGACAGCTCGACGGGCAGCGCGAGCAGCGCGTCGTACAGCCCGGCGGTGTCCACCTCCACGACCGAGTGACGCGCGCGCAGGGGAGCGACGTCGGCCTCGACGCGAGCCGCCAGACCGGCCGGCATCCCGGCGGGAAGCACCACGTCGGCCGGGGTGAGCGCCACCCGGCCATAGGCCGTGAGTGAATGATGGGAGATGCCGCGATGGCGCTCGCGCGGGTCGGCATCGCTCAGCCGCACTGTCGCGACGGGCCGGCCGTCGAGGACCGCCACGGCGTTGACCGCCTCGCCGGCCGCCACGCCGGAGAAGCCCCACGGGGTGGCCGTCCCGAGGTTGCCCGGTCCCTGCGCCACGATTGCGACGTCGGCGTGCAGCACGTGCCGGGCCGCCAGCAGTCCTGTGTGCAGCGTCACCGCCTCCAGATCGCCGCCGAAGGCCTGGCCCACGGTGACGGTGCCGCACAGCAGGTCGCCCATCGCGGCCACGGTGTGGGAATACCACAGCGGGAGGGCGCCGCCGTCGGTCATCACGTAGGCGACCCGGGCCTCCGGCCGGTCGGCCAGAACGCCCGCGGCCAGCGCCGGCAACGCCGAATGCAGGTCGGCGACGACCACTGGTAGGCCGCACACCGAGGCCGCCGACCTGAGCGTGTCGTAGTGTGGCGAGTCGGGCTCTTCCACGCCCAGCACGACATTCTGCAGGGGCGTGTAGCGAGCCTTCATCAGGTGTCCGGGCCCGGCCGCGTCGCGCGGCAGCCGGTCGGGCAGCGCCACCACCATGGCATGACCGCCGGTGCCCAGCCGCAGATCGAGGGCATTGATGTTGAGCAGGGCGACGTCCCCGGCCTCCGGCCGGCCGACCAGGAGCGGGTAGGCCAGGGCGGTGATCCGCTCGTCGGCCACGGCGACCTCGATCTCGACCGCACCCGGCCATTCACGCAGCGTGCGCAACACGGTGCCCTGTCGCCAGCGGATCATCGACGCAGGTTAGCGTTGTGGTCATGCGACTGCGGGCAGCCACACGTCAGACAGTCCTGGTCGGGGCGGCTCTGACGCTGCTGAGCGCATGCAACGCCGGGGCGCACAAGAGCGCGAGCCCACCGAAACCATCGGAGAAGCCAGTGACGACACCATCGGCAGCCGCTGCGGCGGGCAAGTGCCAGCCGCTGCCGGCACAGGGCAAGAAGCCGGAACTGCCGTGCCTTCCCGGCGGCGCCGTGCCGACGACGTTGACCGTCCAGGACCTGACCGTGGGCACCGGACCGGGCGCCAAGGTCGGCGACACGCTCACCGTCGACTACCGGGGAGCCCTCTATCCCGGGGCGGAGTTCGACAACTCCTACGACCGAGGACAGCCCTTCCCCGTTCCGCTGGGTCGTGGGCGGGTCATCGCGGGGTGGGACGAGGGCCTCGTCGGGATGAAGGCCGGCGGCAAGCGACTGCTGGTCATCCCCGCCGACAAGGGCTACGGACCGGGTGGCCAAGGTCCCATCCCACCCAACGCCACCCTGCGCTTCGTCGTCGAGCTGCACAAGATCGGCTAGCGTGGGGCGGTGTCAGCCCGCCGCACCGAGCGACTCGTCAACCTGGTGATCTGCCTGTTGGCGACCCGGCAGTTCCTGCCTGCCGCTCGCATCCGGGCACTCGTTCCGGGCTATGACCACGGCGACGACGTCAAGGCCCACGAGGCTTTCCAGCGCATGTTCGAGCGCGACAAGTCAGAGCTTCGCGACCTCGGCGTCCCACTGGAGACCGGCACCAACTCGGTCTTCGACACCGATGCCGACGTCGGCTACCGGATTGCCCGCCGCGACTACGAGCTGCCCGACATCCATCTGGAGCCCGACGAAGCGGCCGCGGTGGGCCTTGCCGCGCGGTTGTGGCAGTCCGGTCTGTCGTCGGCGGCGAGCAGCGCCGTGGTGAAGCTGCGGGCTGCCGGCGTCGACGTCGACCCGGCGGCCACCCTCGGCGTCGAGCCGGTGGTCGACGCCACCGAACCGGCGCTCGTGCCGACCCTTGCGGCGGTGCAGCAGGGCCGGGTTCTGCGTTTCGCCTATCGCACCGCGAATGCCGGCAACGCGGAGGACCGCGAGGTCGAGCCCTGGGGCATCGTGTCCTGGCGGGGCAGGTGGTATCTCGCCGGTCATGACCGCGATCGTGGTGCCGCCCGGGTGTTCCGGCTGTCGCGGATCTGCGGCCCGGTCGACCAGATTGGCCCGCCGGGGGTGGTGAAGGTGCCGGCGGACCTCGACCTGGTCACGATGGTTGCCCGGCTCGGCGCCGAGGGCCCGTCCCGGACGGCGACCGTGCGGATCCGGCACGGTGCCGGCGCCGGTCTGCGCCGCAGCGCCATCCGGATCCAGCCGGGGGAGGGCAGCGACATCGTCGATCTGCCGTACTCCGATCCGGACGCGCTGGCCGATCGCCTGGCCGGCTACGCGGCCGACGTCGTGGTGCTTTCCCCGGCTGACGTCCGGGCTTCGGTGATCGGACGCCTGCAGGCCCTCGCAGGGGAGCGGGTTTGACGGCGGCCGTCGATCGACTGCCCAGGTTGCTGTCACTCGTTCCCTACCTGCTGGCGCACCCGGGCATCCGGATCGCCGAGGCTGCGGCCGACTTCGGCGTGAGCCCGGCGGCGCTGCGGCAGGACCTCGAGCTGCTGTGGGTCTGCGGGCTGCCCGGTTACGGCCCCGGCGACCTCATCGACCTGGCCTGGTCGGAGGACGACACGCTGACGGTCACCCACGACGCCGGCATCCGGCGGCCACTGCGGCTGTCCACCAACGAGGCGCTCGCCCTGATCGTGGCGTTGCGCACGCTGGCCGACGTTCCCGGGCTCGAAGGCGGCGATGCGATCGACCGCGCGCTGGCCAAGCTGGAGGACGCGGCCGGACACGCGGCCGCCGGCACGAGCCGCGTCGCCGTCCGGGTCGAGGCCGAGGAGGCGACCTTGGGCGGCGTGCGCCGCGCCCTCGACGAGCATCGCGCGCGGCGCCTGACCTACTCCCCGGCCGGCCGTGACGAGACGACCGAGCGCACGGTCGACCCGACTCGGCTGCTGCTCGCCGATGGACGCAGTTACCTCGAGGGGTGGTGCCGCCGGGCAGAGGCGATCCGGCTCTTTCGCCTCGACCGCATCGACGCCCTGCGTTTGCTCGACGAGCCGGCCGCCCCGCCGCCACAGGCGCAGCCGCTCGACGTGCGAGGAGGGGTCTTCCGTCCCTCGCCCGAACACGAGTTGGTGGTCCTGCGCCTGGCTCCACAGGCTCGGTGGGTCGCCGACTTCTACCCGACGGAGGAGGTGACGGACGCCGCCGACGGTGCCCTCCTGGTGTCGCTGCGGGCCGCTGATCGCTCCTGGGTCAGCCGCCTCGTACTGGGCCTCGGGGAGTCGGTATCCGTGGTGCAGCCGCGCGACCTCGCCGACGAGGTGCGCGCGCTGGCCAGGGCGGCGCTGCGGGCGTATGAGGAACCCGTCCTTTAGACCTTGGGGCGACCTGCCGAACTCACAGTCATCACCGCAGCAACTTCGCTGGCGGCGGGGCGTGAAAGGCGTGCGAATGACCACGATAAAGGCCACCTGCCCGATGTGCGGTGAAGTCGAACTGACCACTGACCAGGTGCGCCTGATGGTCTGCACCGTCCCCGAGCGGTCCTACTACGCGTTCGACTGCAACGGCTGCGTGGACGAGGTCCGCAAGCCCGCCGACAAGCAGGTCGTCGCCCTGCTCATGGCCGGCGGCGTTTCGGCCACTTCGTGGCGCATTCCGGGCGAGGCTCTCGAGCACAAGTCGGGCGGCCCGATCGATTACGACGACATCCTGGACTTCGCGCTGCGGTTGCGGCGCTCCGATGATCTCGCGTCCTTCGCCCGCGCCCGGCAGGTGGTCTCGGCCCCCGACCGCTAGGCTGGTCGGGTGGTTGTCCTCCTGGCCTGCACTGCGGCGAGCTTGCTCGCGCTGGCCCTGCTCCTCCTTTTGCTGGCCGGTTTGTCCCGGCGGGTCGGGGCGCTGACCGACCGACTGGTGACCACGAAGGAGCGGGTCGCCGCCCTCGACCGGCTGCTGGCCGACCTGCCGACCGGCCGGTCCTAGCCCCGGCACTACATTCACCCCGGCGCAGTCACATCCGCGACGGCCGCGGCGGACGTACGATGGGTAACGCCGCTGACGGAAGGTGCAAACCATGCTTGCTCGCGCATTCGAGGGATGGCATCTCGTCATCATCGCCCTGGTCGTGCTGATCCTTTTCGGTTCCAAGAAGCTGCCTGACGCGGCGCGGTCATTCGGCCGTTCCCTGCGGATCTTCAAGGCCGAGACCAAGGGCCTGCGCGACGACAAGGACCCGGACGAGGCGCCCGACGAGCCCGAGCAAGCACAGCATCTCCCGCCGGCGTTGCCGCCCGGGCGTACGGCCACCACCGCCGACCCGGCCACCCATCCGGCCGCCCATCCGGCCACCCATCCGGCCACCAGGGCCGAGTCCCACCGCGACCAGCACTGAACAACACCGGCTGAGCTGACCGGTGGTGACGGAGCTGGGCCGGCTGCGTCGCCGCCGTAGGGTGACAGCCGAAGACGGTCGCATGACGCTCGTCGAGCACCTTTACGAGCTGCGCGGGCGGTTGTTCAAGGCGGCCGTCGCGATCATCCTGGGCGCGGTGCTGTCCTACATATTCTTCCGGCCGATCTTCGGTTTCATCATCCATCCCTACTGCCGGCTGCCGCACACCAAGACCGGCACCGGACACGGCTGCACGCTGTTTGCCTTCTCGGTCCTCGACCAGTTCAACGCCCGGTTGAAGGTGTCCATGTTCGTCGGTGGCATCCTCGCCGCCCCGGTCTGGCTGTACCAGCTGTGGCGGTTCATCACCCCGGGCCTGCACACCAAAGAGCGCAAGTGGGCCTTCGTCTTCGTCGGCATCGGCAGCGTGCTGTTCGCCCTCGGCACCGTGCTCGCCTACTTCGCCCTCTATTCCGGGCTGCAGTTCCTGCTGAGCATCGGCGGCGGCTCGGTGACGACACTACTCGATGTCAGCGGCTACCTCCGCTACATCACGGCGATGGTGCTCGTGTTCGGACTGGCCTTCGAGTTCCCGCTCGTCCTGTGCATGCTCAACGCCGTCGGCGTGCTGCCGCATCAACGGCTGGCCGGTTGGCGTCGCCAGGCGATCTTCCTCGGTTTCCTGTTCGCCGCCCTGGCGACACCCGGCCAGGACCCGTTCGGGATGCTCGCCCTGGGCGCGTCGTTGTGGCTGCTCTACGAGATGACCCTCGTCATCACCCGAATCAACGACAGGCGCAGGGCGCGCCGAGAAGCGCGGCGGCGGGTCAACGAGGGCTTGGCGGGCATCGCCGACGACGAGACGTCGCCGCTGGACCCCAAGCCCTCGGATCTGTCGGACATCTCCTGACCCGCCGGCCCGCTGACCCGCGGCCGATCGTCACCCTGCTGGAAAATCCGCAGGCAAGGAGTCGCCGCGCCGGCCGGCTGGCCTCTGACGTCGTGACCGGCCTGGAGGCCCGCGGCCTGTCCGTCCGGCGGGTCAGTGGTCGCGACCGGTCCGAGGCGCTGGACCTGTGCCACGCCGCCGTCGGTACGGACACCGCCGCGCTGGTGGCGCTGGGCGGCGACGGCACCGTGCACCTGGCCCTGCAGGCGGTGGCCGGCACGAGCACGCCGCTGGGGATCATCCCGGCCGGCACGGGCAACGACTTCGCCACCTGCGCCGGCGTGCCCGGTGACGTGGAGGCCGCCATGGATGTCATCGCAGCCGGCCGTAGCCGGGCCCTGGACGCCGTGCACGCCACCGATGACGCCGGCGGCGCGTGGTGGTGGAGTTGTGTCCTCGGTGCCGGGTTCGACTCGGCGGTCAACGAGCGGGCCAACCGGATGCGCTTTCCCCGGGGGCCCCTGCGCTATGAGGTCGCGGCGTATATCGAGATGATCCGGCTGCGTCCCCGCGCGTTCGTCCTGGAGCTTGACGGGCAGCGCGAGGAGATGATGGCGTCGTTCATCACGGTGGGCAACGCACCCACCTATGGCGGCGGGATTCGCATTGCCCCCGCGGCGGATCTCACCGACGGGCTGCTCGACGTCGTCGTCTTCGGCCCGATCTCCCGGATCGGGTTGATCCGGATGAAGCCACACGTGTATGCCGGACGGCACGTCGCCCACCCGACCGTGAGCAGCCGCCGCGTCGCCGTGGTCCGGCTGGAATCCGACGGCGTGGTCGCCTACGCCGACGGCGAGCGGCTGGCCGCGCTCCCGATGAACTCGCGCTGCGTGCCACGCGCCCTGAACGTGCTGGCCGGGGCTGCTGCCCGGCCGTAGCCTGGATCCATGACCGGCACCGTCGCGCCGTCCACGACGGTGGACGGCCAGCCCGGCCTGCGGGAATTCGTCGCCGGTTACCCGTTCACCCTCGACGAATTCCAGGTCCAGGCCTGCGCTGCGCTCGAAGCCGGCCACGGAGTCCTGGTCGCCGCTCCCACCGGAGCCGGCAAGACGGTGGTCGGCGAGTTTGCCGTGCACCTGGCCCTGCGACTGGGGCGCAAGTGCTTCTACACGACGCCGATCAAGGCGTTGTCCAACCAGAAGTACGCGGATCTGGTCGAACGGCACGGCGCCGACCGTGTCGGCCTGCTCACCGGTGACAACGCCGTCAACGGCAGCGCACCCGTTGTGGTCATGACCACAGAGGTGCTGCGAAACATGCTCTACGCCGGGTCCACCAGCCTCGGCTCGCTCGGCTACGTCGTCATGGACGAGGTGCACTATCTGGCCGACCGCCTCCGCGGCGCGGTATGGGAGGAGGTGATCATCCACCTGCCCGAGAGCGTGACGCTCGTTTCGCTGTCCGCGACCGTGAGCAATGCGGAGGAGTTCGGCGAGTGGCTCGAGACCGTGCGCGGCGATACGCGGGTGATAGTGGAGGAGCACCGGCCGGTGCCGCTGTGGCAGCACATGATGGTGGGGCGGCGGATGTTCGACCTCTTCGCCGGCGACGCCCCCCTGGACGTCGACCCCGAGTTGCTCCGGCGCACCCGCGATCTGACCCGGGCGGCCGAGCCGGCCGGCCGGCGGGGTGGCCACCGCCCCGCGGCAGCGGTGCGCGGCCCGAGCCGACCTGACGTCATCGAGCGGCTCGACCACGAAGGGCTGCTGCCGGCCATCACGTTCATCTTCAGCCGGTCGGGCTGCGACGCGGCCGTCGCGCAGTGCCTTCGGGCCGGGCTGCGGCTGACCACGCCGGCCGAGCGGGCCGAGATCCGCCGCCTCGTGAGGGCCCGGACGGCCGACCTCGCAGCCGAGGATCTGCGGGTCCTGAACTACTGGGAATGGCTCGACGGGCTCGAGCGCGGCATCGCTGCGCATCACGCCGGAATGCTGCCCTCGTTCAAGGAGACGGTCGAGCGGTTGTTCGTCCGCGGACTGGTGAAGGCCGTCTTCGCCACCGAGACCCTGGCGCTGGGCATCAACATGCCGGCCCGCTCGGTGGTCCTGGAGAAGCTCACGAAGTGGAACGGAGAGGCCCACGCCGACATCACCCCGGGGGAGTACACGCAGCTCACCGGGCGGGCCGGGCGGCGGGGCATCGACGTCGAGGGGCATGCGGTGGTCGTCTGGTCGCCCGGCATCGACCCGCGCCAGGTTGCCGGCCTTGCCTCGACCCGTACCTACCCGCTGCGATCGTCCTTCCGGCCGTCGTACAACATGGCCGTCAACCTGGTCGGGCAGATGGGGCGGGAAGCCGGCCGCACCCTGCTGAACTCCTCGTTCGCGCAGTTCCAGACCGACAAGTCGGTCGTCGGGCTGGCCAAGCAGGTACGCCGCAACCGCGAGGCTCTCGACGGCTACCGCGAGGCGATGATCTGCCATCTCGGCGACTTTGCCGAATACGCCGCACTCCGCGCCCAGGTCAGGAAGCGAGAGGCGGAGCTGGCCCGGGTCGGAGCCGCCCAGCGGCGAGCCGCCGCGGCCGAGGCTCTCGACCGCCTGGCGGTGGGTGACGTCATCCGGATCCCGACCGGCAAGCGAGCGGGGCTGGCCGTTGTGGTCGATCCGGGACGGCAGCCGACCGGAGATGCGCGGCCGCTGGTCCTGACCGAGGACCGTTGGGCGGGGCGGCTGTCGCTGTCCGATTTCGGTACGGCAGTGCAGACCCTCGGCCGGGTGAAGGTGCCTCGCAACTTCAACGCCCGGTCGCCGCAGGCCCGGCGCGACCTGGCGTCCTCGCTGCGCACCTCGTCGGGTGCCGGCGAGCAGCGACCTCGCCGGCCGGCCGGCAGGCAGCGCCGGGCGGGCGCCGGGGACGACCCGGTTTTGCTCGACCTGAGCCGGCAGTCGCGCGCCCACCCGTGCCAGGGTTGCGCCGATCGTGCGGAGCACGCACGTTGGGCGGAGCGCTACGAGCGGCTCCGCCAGGACACCGACGCGCTCGCCCAACGGGTCGAGGGGCGCACCGGCAGCCTGGCGCGCACCTTCGACCGGGTGTGCGCCGTGCTCGAGGAGTGCGGCTACCTCGCCGGCGAGGCGATCACGCCGGCCGGCCGGCAGCTGGCGCGCATCTGGTCGGAGTCCGACCTGCTCGTCACCGAGTGCCTGCGAGCGGGCATCTGGGACGCGTTGTCGCCACCGGAGCTGGCAGCGGCGGTCAGCGCGCTCGTCTACGAGGAACGCCGCCCGCAGGATCGGTCGCCTCGGGTGCCCCACGGGCCGGTGACCGACGCGCTGGCTGCCACCGTGGCGATCTGGGCCCGCATCGAGGACGCCGAGAGCTCCCACGGACTCGAGCCCACCCGGCGTCCCGACATCGGGTTCGCCTGGCCCGTCAACCACTGGGCCCGAGGAGCGGCGCTGGAGTCCGTACTCGGTGGGGCGAACGTGCCGGGCGGCGAACTGTCCGCCGGTGACTTCGTGCGCTGGTGCAAGCAGCTTCTCGACCTGCTCGACCAGCTTGCCAAGGTGGCCGACGAGCAGTCGTCGGTCGGCACGACGAGCCGGGCGGCCGGCGCGGCCATCCGCCGGGGGGTCGTTGCCTTCTCCGGCATCGGCAGCGCTGCAGGGGAATCCTAGCTGCCCGTCACTGTCGCGACCCGTCAATCACGCCCGCCGGGCAGCGAAAGCGTGCTTTTCGGCAGGAAGCTGCCAAAGCCCGGAGTCTTGCGACTCGGCGCCCATGCGTTAGCTTGGCGCGGGCCGCACGTGTCGTCGGCCCGGACCAGCCGTGGAGGCCCAGTGAAGCCCGAAACACGAAGACTGACCGTTCTTGCCGGGGCAATCCTGCTCGCTTGTGCCATGTCGATCACCGCCGCCGCGACCGCCACGACGGTCCAACTCGGCACTGCCCATCTCAACATCGGATCCCCGGACTCCCCGGTCGCCGGCCATCCCTATCGGCACGGCGCGGTCCCGACCCGACCGCAGTTCGCGAAGCTGAAGGCCGACCGCGCCAAGCACCGGAAGGCGGCCGCCGCTGACCAGACCCTGAAATACGGTGGCGGCGTCGACGGGATCGGCGTCACCAGTGGCCCCCCGAAGGTCTACCTCATCTTCTGGGGCAACCAGTGGGGCGCCCAGGGCACCGACGAGGACGGCAACCTGACCTTCGCCAACGACACTGCCGGTGGTGCTCCGCTGCTGCAGAACATGTTCAAGGGCTTGGGCACCGGCGGCGAGCTGTGGTCCGGCGTCATGACGCAATACTGCGACGGCCCCGACGTCGCCAAGGGTGCCACCTCGTGTGACGCGAGCAGCGCGCACGTCGGCTATCCCACCGGTGGCGGTGTCCTGGGCGGCGTCTGGTACGACGACGCCACCGCCGAGCCCCAAAAGGCGTCCGGCCACGAGATCGGCGTCGAGGCGGTCGCGGCTGCCAGCCACTTCGGCAACACGACACCGGAGTCCAACCGATACGCCCAGTACGTCGTCCTGTCCGCCACGGGTCTCAACCCCGACGACTGGCTGAACGGTGGGTACTGCGCCTGGCACGACTACAACGGCGACACCACCCTGAGCGGCGGCGGTGCGATTCCGTCCAGCGTCGGCGACGTGGCGTTCACCAACCTGCCCTATGACATGGACCGGGGCACTGCCTGCGGCGACAGCTTCGTCAACTCCGGGGCGGCCGGCAAGCTGGACGGCTACACCATGGTCGAGGGCCACGAATATTCCGAGACCATCACCGACCAGAACCCCGCCGGCGGCTGGACCGCGGCCAGTGGCCAGGAAAACGCCGACGAGTGCGCGTGGATCTCCCCAGGTTCACCAGGTGGTGCGGACAACGTGAAGATGGGTAACGGCAGTTACGTCGAGCAGGCCACCTGGTCCAACGACACCAACGCCTGCGAGATCTCTCATCCGATCGTGGGCGGCGGCACGTCCCGGCGGCGGTAGCTCCAGTCCACATCGGTCATGCCGTCACGGCGAATCGGCCGTGACGGCATGACCCTTGTGGGCCCTGAACCTCGCCCTGGGACTGGTGGCGCGCTGGGACTGGGGCGCTGGGGTCAGTCGAGGTGGGCCACCTCGAGGGCCTTGAGCACCCGCTCCACGGAGCTGTCCAGCGACCACTGGTCGCACAGGGTGACGAGCGCGGCGGGGTCGGCCGGCGCGGCCGGCAGGCTGTCGTGGTAGGACGGCAGCGGCGCGTCGGAGGCGACGCGAACCACCAGCGGTGCAACGGCCAGATAGTCACGTGCTGCGGCCAGCCTGCTCCGGCTGCCCGCGGGAAACCCGTCGGCCACGCCCTCGGCCAGCGCTGCGAGCACCCCGTCGACGGACCCGAACCGCCTGATCAGGGCGGCGGCGGTCTTGTCGCCGATACCCGCCACACCGGGCAGGCCATCACTCGGGTCACCGCGCAGCACCGCGAACTCGCCGTACGCGCGGCCAGGTATCTCGTACTTGCCCTGCACTGCCGCCTCGTCCAGCACCTCCAGGTTGCGCACACCTCGGCTGGTATAGAGCACCCGGACCGGCCCGCGGTCGTCGACGAGTTGGAAAAGGTCGCGGTCGCCGGTGACGATGTCGACCGCACCGTGTTCGTGGGCGACGAGCGTACCGATCACGTCATCGGCTTCGTAGCCTTCGACGCCCAACCGGGCAATGCCCAACGCGTCCAGTGCTGCCTCGATCAGCGGCACCTGAGGCCCCAGCGCGTCCGGGGTTTCCTCGCCGCCGGCCGGTGAGAGCCGGTGGGTCTTGTACGAGGGGATGGCGGCGACCCGGAACGCCGGTCGCCAATCGGCGTCCATGCACGCCACCAACCGGGCCGGCCGGAATCGCGTGACCAGCGTCGCGGTCATGTCGAGAAAACCGCGAACGGCGTTGACCGGAGTCCCGTCCGGCGCCGTCACCGACTGCGGTATGCCGTGGAACGCGCGGAAGTAGAGGCTGGCGGAGTCCAACAGCAGCAGGGATCCGGGCACATCCCCAGCCTGCCAGCACCCACCCCCGGATGACAGTTCCGAGCCCCCCCGTGGAGTTGGGCCGTGGAGTTGGTCCGGGCGATGGCCTGCGGGGAGCGCGCACTACGCTCGTGGGGTGTCCGACCTCTACCCCCCCGACCGGCTCGGCCAGGCACAGGAACATATGCAGCGCAGCGGCGTGGATGCGCTGCTGCTCACCCCCGGCGCCGACCTGCGATACCTGACCGGCTATGACGCGCTTGCCCTGGAGCGGCTCACCTGCCTGGCGCTGCCGGTGTCCGGCGACCCCGTGCTGGTGGTGCCCCGGCTGGAGCAGCCGGCTGCACTGGCCTCCTCGGCGGGTGTGCTGGGCGTCGAGATCGTCGCCTACGCCGAAGGTGACGACGCCTACCGGTTGGTCGCCGGCCGACTCTGCACTCCAGGCTCAGCCGCGCCCGCGCGCATCGGGCTGGCCAACCGGATGTGGGCCGAGCAGGTCCTCGCGTTCCGCGCCGCGCTGCCGGACGCCGAGCCGGTCCTGGCCGGTCAGGTCATGCGAGGGCTGCGTATCCGCAAGAGCGCGGCCGAGGTCGCTGCGCTGCGCCGGGCCGCCGAGGCGATCGACCGCGTGCACGACGCGATGGGGGAGTGGTTGCGACCCGGCCGCACCGAGGCGCAGGTCGGCCGTGATATCGCCGACGCGATCCTGGCGGAGGGCCATGCCACGGTCAACTTCGTCATCGTCGCGGCCGGACCCAACGCCGCCAGCCCGCACCACCACCCCGGCGATCGGGTCGTCGAAGCAGGTGATGCCGTGGTCGTCGACATCGGCGGCACGACGGCGGAGGGCTACTGCTCCGACGAGACGCGCACCTACGTCGTCGGCCATCCGCCGCCCGGCTTCACCGACTCCTATGCGGTGCTGCAGCGGGCGCAGGCAGCGGCCTGTGACGCGGTACGGCCCGGAGTCACCGCTGCCCGGATCGACGCCGCTGCGCGCAGCGTCATCACCGATGCCGGCTACGGCGAGTTCTTCGTCCACCGGACCGGCCACGGCATCGGCCTTGAAGAGCACGAGGAGCCCTGGATCGTTGCCGGTAACGACGAGCCGGTTGCGCCCGGGATGGCCTTCTCGATCGAGCCGGGAATCTACCTGCCGGGCCGCCACGGCGCGCGGATAGAGGACATCGTGGTGTGCACCGAGACGGGCGTGGAGCGGCTCAATGTGATCGGCCGCGATCTCGTCGTGCTGCCGGGCTAACTGTGAGACGGGCTGACTGGGAGGCCATCCGTGCCTGCGAAACGTACCCTGCCGACATCCGAAGCGCAGGAGTTGCTCGCGCTCACCCGGGAGCTCGCCGAAGCCGAACTCCGCCCCCGCGCGGCGGAGTTCGAAACCCGCGCCGAGTTCCCCCGTGACGTGTTCCGGTTGCTGGGCAGGTCGGGCCTGCTCGGGCTGCCCTATGACTCCCGGTACGGCGGAGGCGGTCAGCCCTACGAGGTCTACCTCCAGGTGATCGAGGAGCTGTCCACTGCCTGGCTGACGGTTGGCCTGGGGGTCAGCGTGCACACCCTGGCCTGCTATCCGGTGGCAGCGTTCGGGACCGCGGCGCAGCGCGAAAGCTTCCTGCCGGACATGATCGGGGGAGACCGGCTCGGGGCCTACTGCCTGTCGGAGCCGGCCTCCGGGTCGGATGCCGCGGCATTGACCACCGCAGCCGTTCGCGACGGCGACGACTACGTCGTCAACGGCGTCAAGGCGTGGGTGACGCACGCCGGCGTGGCCGACTTCTACAACCTCATGGTGCGGACCTCGGACACCGGGAGTGGTGGGATCTCCACCCTGCTGGCCGCCGCGGACACCCCAGGGCTGGTGCCGGCGCGCCCTGAGCGCAAGATGGGCCTGTCCGCATCGCCCACCGCCCAGATCGTGCTGGACGACGCACGGGTGCCCGCTGACCGGTTGATCGGCGCCGAAGGCGAAGGCTTCCGGATCGCCCTCGCCGCGCTCGACGGCGGACGGCTGGGCATCTCCGCGTGCGCTGTAGGCGTGGCGCAGGCGGCCCTGGACTACGCGATTGCCTACGCACGGGAGCGCCGGCAGTTCGGCACCCCGATCATCGACTTCCAGGGCGTCTCCTTCCTGCTGGCCGACATGGCGACCCAGGTGGAGGCCGCCCGGTCGCTCTACCTGGCGGCGGCCCGGTTGCGAGATGCCGGCCTGCCGTACGGCGATCGGGCCGCGATGGCGAAGCTGTTCAGCACCGACGCGGCGATGCGCGTCACGATCGATGCCGTCCAGGTGCTCGGCGGGGCCGGCTACGTGGAAGATCATCCCGTCGAGCGGTTCATGCGGGAGGCAAAGGTGCTGGAGATCGTCGAAGGCACCAATCAGGTGCAGCGACTGGTCATCGCCAGGAGCTTGGTCAGGAGCACAGTCAGGAACACTGCCAGGACCGCGGTCGACGGGTCGGCTCCTGCCGCCAATGCGACGACCCGATGAGCCTCGAGGACACCGACCGGCTCATCGTGCGGATCCTGCACACCGACGGCCGGATCAGTTTCACCGAACTGGCCGAGCGGGTCGGGCTGTCGGTGTCAGCGGTGCACCAGCGGGTCCGGCGACTGGAGCAGCGCGGCGTCATCCGGGGCTACCGGGTGGACCTCGATCCCGAACAACTCGGGCTCTCCCTCACCGCGTTCGTCTCCATCACACCCACCGATCCGGCCGCACCCGACGACGCGCCGGCCCTCCTGGCGCACCTGAACGCCATCGAGGCCTGCCACAGCGTTGCCGGCGCCGAGTCCTACATCCTCAAGGTCCGGCTGGACAGCCCGGCCGCCCTCGAGTCCCTCTTGCAGGAGATCCGGGCCGCGGCGAATGTGTCAACTCATACGACCGTGGTGCTGTCCACGCCGTTCGAGGGCCGCCCGCCCGACGTGTGACCTGACCAGACCCGGTGTGCAGTCTGGCAGCTCAGCCCTTGACCGCACCGCCGGTGATGCCGCGGATGAAGAAGCGCTGGAGGCCGAGGAACACCACGATGGGCACGATCATCGAGACGAATGCCGCAGCCGTCACGAACTGCCAGTTGCCGCCGAAGTTCGTCGTGAGGTTTGCCAGCGTGACCGACAGCGGGCTGTTCTCCGAGGCCGGTCCGAGGTAGACGAGTGCGACGAGCAGGTCGTTCCAGACCCAGAGGAACTGGAAGATCACCAGCGAGGCGAGGGCGGGCACGCTCATCGGGACGGCGATCCGGAAGAATGCCGTCGCCGGACCGGCGCCGTCGATCGACGCCGACTCGAAGATCTCCCGGGGCAGTGATCCCATGTAGTTGCGCAGCAGGTAGACGGCGAAGGGAAGCCCATAGCCGGTATGGGCGAGCCAGACGGCCAGAATCGTGCCGTTGAGGCGGAAGTCGCCGAACTGGAAGTCCCGGAAGAGGGAGAGCACCGGGATCAGTGTCACCTGCAGCGGCACGACCAGCAGGCCGACGACGACCACGAACAGCACGTTGCGCATCGGGAAGTTCATCCAGGCGAAGGCGTAGGCGGCGAAGGCGGCGATCATCACCACCAGCACCGTGGCCGGGATGGTGATGAAGAGGCTGTTGACGAAGGAATCCCAGAAACCGGCGCGGTTGAGCACGTAGTCGTAGTTGGAGAAGGTGAAGTGATAGGGCGGCACGAGTGCCGTCCACCAGCCGCTCTTGTTCGTCTCGGCGGCGGTGCGGAACGACGCGACGAGCAGGCCGAGGGCGGGGATGGCCCACAGGACCATCATGAGCACGAGCACGGCATGCACGGGACCGGCCGGCCGGCCGGCCTTGCCCCGCCGCTTGCTGGGCTTGGGTGGCGGTGGCTTGAGGGCTACGTCGGTCGAGGACAGGACCGGAACCTGGGTCATCGCACGGCCTCCTGCTGGCGGAATCGGCGGACGTTGACCATCATCACCGGGACGGTCGCGAGCAGGAGCACCACGGCGACGGTGGCCGACCGGGCCGGGTCGCCATAGGCGAACAACTCCTTGTACATCTGGTAGCCGATCACCTGGGTGTTGAAGTTGCCGCTGGTCATGACGTAGACGATGTCGAACGTCTTGAGCGCGAAGATCACTACCGTGGTCGCGACCACCGCGGTCGTCGGTCGCAGCAGCGGGAGCGAGATCTTACGGAAGACCTGCCACTCGTTGCAGCCGTCGATGCGGGCCGCTTCGAGCAACTCCGTGCTGATGCCCTTGAGGCCGGAAGAGAGGATCACCATGGCGAATCCGGCCAGCATCCAGACGCCGACGAAGATGAGCATGAAGTTGTCGATCGACGGTGTGCTCAGCCAGGCGACGGGATCCTGGCCAAAGGCGTTGACCACGGCGTTGAGGGTCCCGGTGGTGGGGTCGATGTCGTACATCAACTTCCAGATGACCCCGGCGGCGACGAAACTGATCGCCATCGGCAGGAAGATCGTCGTCTTCACGACGCGTTCGTACTTGACCCGGTCGGCGAGCACGGCGATGACCAGCCCGAGCGTCACTACGAGCAGGGGCAGGAAGACGGCCCACAGCACGTTGTTGCGCAGCGCGAGCAGCGTGCCCTCGGTGGTGAAGAACCAGTGGTAGTTGTCGAGCCCCACCCACTCGACACCGGCCTTGTCCTTGAAACTCGAGACGATCGTGCTGATGGTCGGAAACAGCAGGAATACGCCGAGGAACAACAGCGCCGGCCCCAGCCAGAGCCACGGCCGGATGGCGGCGGCCGGTTTGCGGCCGAGCCGGCTGACCACGATCTCGACCAGCAAAATGTAGCCGACAAGGCAAAGGGGCACCCCGAACACGACGAAGATCGCCAGGAACAGCCGGTTCGCGAAAAGGTTCGAAACTATTTGCATGCCCCACCTCTTCTGAACTCGGATACGAGGGTTGGTGACCGGGCGAAGCCGGGGTGGCAGGATATCCTGCCACCCCGGCTCGGCCTACTTCTTGTAAGCGTCCTTCTGGACCTTGTCGAGGCCGGACAGGATGCTGTCGAGCTTGCCCTGGTCGCCGGCAAACGAGACCACCGCCTTGAAGAACGCGTCGTTCATCGCACCCGGCATCTGGTCGGAGCCGTCGAACCGGAACACCTTGGCCTTCTGCAGGAGGTCCGCGGCCTTCTTGCTCGCGGCGTCAGGGTAGGCGTCGATCGCGACCCCCTTGTTGGCCGAGATGAAGCCACCACGCTTGACCCAGATCGCCTGAGCCTCGGGGGTGAGGAGGTACTTGAGCAGCGCCCGCGCGCCCGGCTTGTCGTTGAACATGCCGACCAGGTCACCGCCACCCGTGACCGAGCCGGTGTAGCTCGGGTTGATGTCGGGGAAGGGGAAGAAGTCGTAGTCGGCCGGCGCAGCGTGCGCCTCGTTCTTGAAGAAGTCGGTGATGAACGAGGCCTGGTGGTGCAACAGGCAGCCCGGCGGCTTCTTGAACATCGGGTTGGCGGCCTTGTTGAAGGCGGTGTTGACGACATACTTCGAACCGCCGTAGGAGTTGGTCAGCGCCTCGCCGAACGTCTGCCAGGCCTTCTTGATCTCCGGTGAGCTCCACGTCTGCGTGCCCTTGACCCACTTGTCGTAGACATCCGGGCCGGCCTGCCGCAGGACGATGTCCTCGAGCCAGTCCGTGCCGGGCCAGCCGGAGGCGCCACCGGACTCGATGCCGATGCACCATTCCTTGGTCTGGCCGGTGGCCGCGGCCTGTGCGGCGGTGTTGAGCGCGTCCCACGTCGCCGGTGCGCCGGACTTCCAGTCCTTGGTGTTGTAGTAGATGAGGCCCTTCACTGCCGCCTTGGTGAACACGCCGATCAGCTTGCCGTCGTCGGCCTTGCCCAGGTCGGCGAAGCCGGGCGGGGTGGCCGAGGAGTAGGCGCTGAAATCAAGGAAATTGAGTGGCTTGAGCGCCTTCTTGGCATACCACTCCTTCATCGGACCAGGTCCGGGCAGGCCGGCCACGTCAGGCAGGTTGCCCGAGGCGATGCCGGTGGTGAGTTGTGCCTGCAGGTCGCGCGAGCCCTGATATTTCACCTTGTAACCGGACTGCTTCTCGAACGGCGCGACCATCGCCAGGAACGAATCCTGCTCGGCGCCGCTCCACGAACCCACGACCGTGACGGTCTTGTTCGGGGTCGTCCCGGGCTTGCTGGTGCATGCGGCCATCAGCAGGAGCGCGGCGACAGCGACCACCGCGATCCCGGCCCTTCGTTTTCCTTGATCCATGGTTGCTCCTCGACTGTCACATGTTCTGGGCTGACGACGATCGTCGCAGGGGCGATGCTAGACCAGATCGGCACAGTCGCGCATTCAGGAGTAGCGAAGCGGGCTGCCGCACTTCACAACTCCCTCCGGCGGGTCCGGGATCGGCCTTGCGTCTGCACTGCTCCTTGGCGGACGCCTGCTGTGCCAGACTGCGCAAGCCAGGCGGCCGTCCCGGCGCAACCACCATACTTGTCCGGGGGCGCCGGACAGCGGAGGCAGGACAGTTGCTTGTCGACTCGTTATGTGCGGGCGGGGTCCGCCCTGTGGACAGGGTCGGTAGGCGCGTTAATGGAATGAATGACTGCGCCCGGGCATTCCCGCAGGCAATGACGATTCCCGCCAAAGCGACATCACGGATGCGGATCGGCCTGATCTCACCTCCCTGGGTGCCCGTCCCGCCTGCTGCGTACGGCGGCACCGAGGCCATCGTCGACCGCCTGGCGCGGGGGCTGGTCGCGGCCGGGCATGACGTGCTCCTGGCCGCACCGGGCGACAGCACGTGTCCGGTGCCCCGGGTGGCACCCATCCCGGCCGCCGTCACCTTCGAGATGGCCGGGAGCGAGGTCGAGCTCGGTTACGTCGTCCGCGCATACGAGGCGATGCGTGGGGTGGACCTCGTGCACGACCACACGCTGGCCGGGCCGTTGTACGGGGGCCGGCCGCAGGAGTTCCCCGTCGTCGCGACCAACCATGGGGTGTTCGCCGGCGCATTCGGCGATATCTACCGGGCCGCGGCGAGGTCGGCCCACATCGTCGCCATCTCGGCTCATCATGCCTCGACCGCCGACGGCATCCCGATCGCCCGGATGATCCACCACGGCCTCGAAGTCGACGACGTCCCCGTCGGCTCCGGTGCCGGCGGCTACGCGGTGTTCCTCGGGCGGATGAGCCCGGACAAGGGCGCCCGGGAAGCCGTCATCGCGGCCCGCGAGGCCGGTCTGTGGCTGGTGCTGGCCGGCAAGCTACGGGGCCGGCTGGAGCAGGACTATTTCGCCGAGCATGTCGCACCGCTGCTGGGCTCCGGCGCCGAGTTCGTCGGCGAGATCGACGCCGAGCGCCGGGATGAGCTCCTCGGCTCGGCGTGCGCGCTGCTCAACCCCATCCAGTGGGACGAGCCCTTCGGGCTGGTCATGATCGAGGCGTTGGCCTGCGGCACGCCGGTGGTGGCCACGCCGCGTGGCTCCGTGTCCGAGATCGTCGAGGACGGGGTCACCGGATACGTCTGTGCCGATCCGCAGCAGCTCGCGACCGCGCTGCGCAAGGCCGATCAGCTCGATCGGGAGGCCTGCCGGCAGGCGGCCCGGGCGCGGTTCAGCGCCGGCCGGATGGTCGCGGAGCACATCACCCTGTACGACGACGTGCTGCGTGGGGCGTGCCGCCGCCTTGGCAGTCCGAGCGGGTGAGCAGTCTCCTCGGTTGAGCCCCGGTTTCACCGGTCGAGCCGAGCCGGCAGCAGGTCCACGCCGTCGGGCAGCCCGCTGACCACCGCGTGTCCCTGGGCGACGATGACGTCCACCCGGGCGCTGCTCATGCGCATCCCGTGCACGGTCAGCCGGCCGCTGCCCCGCGGCAGTGCAGGTGCCAGGTGTAGCCGTCCGTGTGGCAGATCGGGGTCCAGCTTCAGCAGGCTGCGCAGGATGAGCAGCGGCGCTGCCGCGGCCCAGGCCTGCGGCGAGCACGACGACGGATAGCTCACCGGCACGGAGAGCTCGTCGCTGGCCAGGCCGGCGAAGAGCTCCGGCAGCCGGCCGCCGAAGCTGTCCGCCGCCAGCGCGATGGCCTTGGCCACCCGCTGCGCCTGTGGCATGAAGCCGTACCTGGCCAGACCGGCGACGGCGATCGCGCTGTCGTGCGGCCACACCGACCCGTTGTGGTAGCTCAGCGGGTTGTAGGCGGACATCGTCGTGGCCAGCGTGCGCACGCCCCAGCCGCTGAACATCTCCGGGGACATCAGGTGATCGGCCACCGCGGCGGCATGTTCGACGTCCACGATGCCGGTCCACAGGCAGTGCCCCATGTTGGACGCCAGCGCGTCGACCGGTCGTTTGGCCCCGTCGAGGGCCAGGGCGTAGTAGCCGGCCCCGGGCAGCCAGAAGTCCCGGTTGAAAGCCGCCCGCAATGCGCCGGCCCGGGCCCGGCAGTCCCGGGCCACCTCCGGCTCGCCGTAGGCGTCGGCCAGCTCGGCCCGCCCGAGGTAGGCGGCGTAGGCGTAACCCTGCACTTCGCACAGCGCGATCGGCGGCGCCGGCATCCTGCCGTCGGCGAAGGTCACCCCGTCGGCCGAGTCCTTCCATCCCTGGTTGAGCAGCCCGTTCGGGGAGCTGCGTTCGTACTCGAGGTAGCCGTCACCGTCGCGGTCGCCGTAGGTGTGCATCCAGTTGATCGCCCGGTCCGCCGCCGGCAGCAACGCGCGTACCCGGTCGGGATAGAGGCCCCACCGGTGCACCTCGGCGAGCAGCATGACGAACAGCGGCGTGGCGTCGATGCTGCCGTAGTAGAGGTCGGACTGCGCCATGGACAGGTCGGGGGGCGAGGAGGTCCGGACCTCGTGCAGGATCCGCCCGGGCTGCTCGTCGTTGGTCGGGTCGACCCGCGTCCCCTGCAGCCGGGCAAGGGTCTCGAGTGACCCGAAGGCCAGGTCGGGGTCGATGAGCAGGGCCATCCACCCGGTCAGCAGCGAGTCTCGCCCGAACAGCGTCATGTACCACGGTGACCCGGCCGCGACGACCGGGAAGTCGGGGTGATCGGAGTCGAATATCCGCAGCGAGCCCAGGTCGGCAACCGTACGGTCGAGCGTGCGGCGCTGGTGGAAGTCGTCGGTCTCGATGCGGGCCGCGGTCACACGCCACATGTGCAGCCGCTGGGCCGGCAACGACTCCTCGACGCTGGCGTCACAGGTGTACCTCGCGGGCACCGGGCCGGACTCGACCGCCACGCTCACCGAGATGCAGCCACGCCAGCGTGCACCGGGAGCGAGGGTCACCTGCCAGGTGGCCCGATCGGCCGAGAGCACCGGTGCGCCGGTGAACTTCAGACGGACCGTCCGGCGGCGTTCGTGACCGCTCTCGACGAGCAGCAGCGAGTCGCCGTCCACGACCGCGGCGTCATCAGGAGGGCCATCCGGGGCGCCGCTCAGCCGGTCCTGCTTGACCTCGAACACGTGCGCGAAGTCGGCCCGGACCAGCAGGTCGACCCGCACCCGGGTCTCGCGCCGGCCGGCGTTGCGCAGCTCGAGATCCTCGCGCAGCCCCTGGCCGACGTAGCGGCGGCGCAGCACGAGCAGGTCGCTGTCGGCCGCTCCGTTCGCGGGCTTGCCGCGGGTGACGAAGGCGGCGGCGTAGGCGGCGTCCTGGGCGACCGCGAGACACTGCGACAGATCGCCGTCGAGCAGCAGCACGAAGCGCGAGAGCAGCCGAGCCTCGAGGAAGAACAACCCCTGGGTGCCGCCCTTGATGTCACCGGCGCGGTCGGACAGGCAGAAGGTCGAACCTTCGACGAGGGTGACCAGGTCGCCCGAGTGGTCCAGGGCACTGACTTCGCCGGTGGGGTTCCATGGCGATTCCACTTGTCGACGCTAGCACCGTCGCCGGTGCCCGATGCGGCCGTCAGCCGGTGACGAGGGCCTCGGCCGCCCGACGGCTGCGCGCCGCCAGCAGTTCGGTGCGGACGGCGGTGTCCGCGCCGTGCAGCCGCCACCACGCCTGACCCTCCGCCGGCAACGCGTAGATGGGGTCGTAGTACTCGTAGCGCCGGGTCAGCGCCTCAGGGCTGGTCTCCTCGATGCCGGTGCGGTAGTTCTTGGTCCAGTACGAGATGCCGTGCACCTTGTCGTAGTCCTCAAGCTGGTGCACCCACCGCTTGCCGACATAGGGCACGTCGCAGACGATCCGCGGCGTGGCGAAGCCGGGGAGATAGCCCATGATGCCGTGCTGCAAGGCCCGGGCCTCGCCGACCGTCAGCCGCCAGTGCTCGCTGTTGGGGATCATGTCGCACATGTAGAAGTAGTAGGGCATGATCGCTGCCTCGTCGAGCAGCGCGAAGCACAGGTCGAGCAGTTGCCCCTCGGTGGCGTTGACCCCCCGCAGGAGGACTCCCTGGTTGCGTACGTCGCGCACGCCGACCTCGAGCATCTTCTTGGTCGCCTGAGCCACCAGCGGCGTGACCGACTGCGCGGCGTTGACGTGGGTGTGGATCGCCAGGTGCACGCCACGCTGCCGGGCGGTGGTGGCCAGCCGTTCCATTCCCGCGACCACGTCGTCCTGCAGCCAGTGCTGGGGCAGTCCCATGAGCGCCTTGGTTGCCAGCCGGATGTCGCGGATGCTGTCGATCTCGAGCAGCCGGGCGAGGAAGGCCTCGAGGTTCTTGAACGGCATGTTGGCCACGTCGCCGCCCGAGACCACGACGTCGCGGACGCCGGGGGAGCGCTGCAGATAGGCGATCATCGCGTCGTAGCGCGACACCGGCTTGAGCTCGAACTTCAGTTTCTGGACCAGCGGGGTGGAGTTGCCGACCAGATCCATCCGGGTGCAGTGCCCGCAATACTGCGGGCAGGTCGGCAGCAGCTCCGCCAGCACCTTGGTCGGGTAGCGGTGGGTGAGCCCCTCAGCAACCCACATCTCGGCCTCGTGCAACGAATCGCGGGATGCCTGCGGGTGTGACGGCCAGTCGGTCCGGCGGTCGGAATAGGCCGGCAGCATGTAGCGACGCACGGCGTCGGCGTACATCGCCTCGGTGGTCGGCACCGCGTCGGGCACCATCGTGTTGACCATCTGCGGCGGCAGCAGGATCGACATGGTGGCCCGCTGCGCCTGGTCGCGCTCCACGTCGAGGTAGAACTCTTCGGCGAGCAGCCCGTCGAAAACCTGCCGCAGTTGCCGGACGTTCTTGATGCAGTGCGCGCGCTGCCACTGGGCGTCGCTCCACTGGGCTTCGGTCACCGTGCGCCAGACGGGCAGTCGCCGCCAGTCGGGCTCGACGAGCTCGCGACGCCGATAGCGGTAGGGCTGGTCGCTCACCTCTGACCTCCCGCATAGGGCACACTGTAGGTACGATCATAGAGAAGATCGTCCGGTCATACCACCGGATCACCGAAGGATCTCCGGTGACCAACGGCTAGAACGACCGAAAGGGAGTGCGTCGATGACATTGCTGTCGTCGGGCGGATCGGTCCGTACGGGGTCCTCACCGGTGGGGCTGCATCGGGTGCTGTCCCCGACCGGCGTGCTGCCGCAGTCGGCCGACCGGCTCGACGCCGCACCGCAGATCTGGTCCGACGAAGTGCGACTCTCGGTCGAGCGACTCAACCTGGACGCGGCCTCCTTCCGCCAGTTGCGCGAGCAACACGGCGAGGAAGGAGGCGGTGCACTGCGCGCAGCCGTCGTCGAGATCGTCCGGCGGCGCGGCAAGATGCACAACCCGGTCACCGGCTCCGGCGGTATGCTGGTCGGGACCGTCAACGAGGTGGGGCCGGCCTCCCCACTGGGCCTGCACCCCGGCGACCGGGTGGCGAGCCTCGTGTCGCTGACCCTGACACCGCTGGCGATCAGCGACGGACTGTCCGGTTGGGACGGCCGGCACGAGCAGGTCCCGGCCGCCGGTCACGCCATCCTCTTCGCACGGTCGATCGCCGCGCGACTGCCCGACGACCTCCCGATGCCGGTGGCCCTGGCCGCTCTCGACGTGTGCGGCGCGCCGGCGCTGACCATGCGGGTGGTGCAGTCCTACACCGGGCAGGGCCGCCAACCGGCCGTGGCCGTGATCGGCGCTGCCGGCAAGAGCGGGTCGTTGTCGCTGGCCGCCGCCCGCCGGGCCGGCACCGAGCGACTGGTCGGCATCGTGCCGACCCACGACGAGGCGGCCGCCCTGCGGGCTGCCGGGCTGGCCGACGAGGTCGTGTTGGCCGACGCGCGTGACCCGGTTGGCCTGGCAGCGGCCATCGGCGGACCGGTGGACGTGACCGTGGTGTGCGTCGACGTGGCCGGATGTGAGGGCGGCGCGATCCTGTCCACCCGGGCGGGTGGGACCGTGATCTTCTTCTCCATGGCCACCTCCTTCACCGCGGCCGCCTTGGGCGCCGAGGGTCTCGCCGCCGACGTCACGATGCTGGTCGGAAACGGTTTCGTCCCCGGGCACGCGGACCTGGCGCTGCGGCTGGTGCGCGAGGAGCCCGGTGTCGCCGGACTCTTCGCGGCGCGGGTGGCTGCCCCGTGAGCACGGTGCTGTACCGCGGGGGGACGGTGCGCGCCCACGGGATGGGACCGGCGAGCGCGATGCTCGTCGACGGCGACACGGTCTCGTGGGTCGGTCGGGCTGATTCGGCTCCTGCCGCAGCAGCGACCGTCGACAGCGTCGTCGAGTTGGACGGCGCCCTCGTGACGCCGGCCTTCGTCGATGGACACGTGCACTGCACGGCGACGGGGCTCGCGCTGGACGGGCTCGACCTGAGCTCGGCGGATACGCTCGCGGCGGCGCTGGAACTGCTCGAAGGGCACGTTCGGGCGTCGCACGGCGCCGCTGTCCTGGGCCACGGTTGGGACGAGACGCGGTGGCCCGACCCGCGGCCGCCTACGCGCCAGGAGCTTGATCGGGCCTCCTACGGCGGGGTGGTTTACCTGTCCCGCGTCGACTCGCACTCCGCCGTGGTGTCCTCCGCCCTCCTGGCAGCGGTTCCCGAGACACCCGGCCTGGCCGGCTTCGACGACTCCGGCTGGCTGCGTCAGGACGCCCACCACGCCGCCCGCCGGGCCGCGCGGGACAGCCTCTCGCCCGCGCGACGTCGGACCGCCCAGCGGGCGACCCGCCAACGGGCCGCCGAGTCGGGCATCGGCTGCCTGCACGAGATGGCCGGGCCGGACATCTCCGGTGCCGACGATCTCGCTGCGCTCCGCGCGCTGGCCCACGACGAGCCGGGGCCGGAGATGGTCGCGTACTGGGGCGAGATCGGCGGCATCGAGGCCGCCCGCGACCTCGGCGCGACCGGTGTCGGCGGCGACCTCTTCGTCGACGGCTCGATCGGTTCCCACACCGCGAGCCTCCGGAGTCGCTACGTCGACAAAGAAACTTGTGGCGCACAGTACCTCGAGCCCGCGGTGCTGACCGAGCACATCGTGGCGTGCACCCTTGCCGGGCTGCAGGCGGGATTCCACGCCATCGGCGACAACGCGCTGAGGGTGCTGCTGCGGACGAGCTTTCCGGCCGCGGCAGGGCGGGTCGGCCTCGACCGGTTGCGCGCCGCCAGGCACCGGATCGAGCACGCGGAGATGCTCGATGCCGCAACGATCGCGCGCCTGTTCGAGTTCGGCATCGTCGCCAGCGTGCAACCGGCCTTCGACGCGGCCTGGGGCGGCGAGCACGGCATGTACGCCCAGCGGCTGGGCTGTGATCGGGCGCTGGCGATGAACCCCTTCGCCGCCATGCTCGCCGCGGGAGTGGTGCTGGCCTTCGGCTCGGACTCACCGGTGACCCCACTCGATCCGTGGGGGACAGTCCGGGCGGCAGTGCAGCATCGCACCCCCGGATCGGCGATCACGGCGGAGCAGGCTTTCACCGCGCACACGAGCGGCGGCCGGCAGGCGGCAGGCAGCGATGGTGCAGGAGTGCTCACCCCCGGCGCGCCTGCCACCTTCGCCGTCTGGTCGGGCGGCACCGTGCCGTCCGGTGGCACGCTGCCGGACCTGTCGCCGGATGCCCTCTTGCCGACGTGCCTGCGAACCGTCGTACGCGGCGTGCCGATTCACGACCTGGAAGGCGCGCTGCAGTGAACGAGCGCGGCAAGCTGCACCTGGACGCGCGGACCGTGGCCAAGGCCCGGCGCCTCGCGGCGAAGGCTGCCGACCCGGTGATCGCGATGGCGCGCACCCACACGACGGTGTCCGTCGAGCGGGCCACCCTGCGGCTGGCCGGACTGGCCGGCACCGACGCCGCCTTCGCCGGCGGTGACACGCCCTGGGTCAACCGCGTGGTGGACACGGTGCGCGAGCAGGTCGGCCTCGAGCACGGAGCGGCGCTGCCGGTATGGCACGAGATGCGCACCGGCGGGCACACCGACCTCGCCGGGTTGGCCGCCAAGGTGGGCGCCGGGTCGGTGCGCTTCACGCTTCCCACCGGCGCGGCCGCCGACCGGGCTCGCCGGGCCGCTGCTCGGGCCGTCGGCGCCGGCATCGCGCGCATCGACCGCAACCGGCGCGAGCGTGACCGGCTGATCCACCGCCTGGGTGACCCGCCGCAGCGCCCCTGGATCTACCTGATCGTCGCCACCGGTGACATATACGAGGACATCCCACAGGCGCAGGCCGCGGCCCGGTCCGGGGCGGACGTCGTCGCGGTGATCCGCTCGACCGGGCAGTCGCTGCTCGACTACGTCCCCGAAGGCGCGACCCGTCAGGGCTACGCCGGGACATATGCCACCCAGACCAACTTCCGGTTGATGCGCGCGGCTCTCGACGAGGTCAGCCGGGAAGTGGGCCGCTACGTGCGCCTGACCAACTACGCGTCTGGTCTCTGCATGCCCGAGATCGCCGCACTCGCCGGGCTCGAACGCCTCGACATGATGCTGAACGACTCGATGTACGGCATCCTGTTCCGCGACATCAACCCGCGGCGCACGTTCGTCGACCAGCGGTTCAGCCGGATGGTCCACGCCCGAGCCGGAATCGTCATCAACACCGGTGAGGACAACTACCTGACGACGGCTGACGCGGTCGACGCCGCGCACACCGTGACGGTGAGCCAGCTGCTCAACGAGCGGTTCGCCAAGGAAGCCGGCCTGGCCGACTGGCAACTCGGGCTCGGTCACGCCTTCGAGATCAATCCAGACCTGCCGGAGTCGTTCCGGCTCGAGCTGGCGCATGCCCTGCTGGCCCGCGAGCTGTTCCCGGACGCCCCGTTGAAGTGGATGCCGCCCACCAAGCACATGACCGGCGACGTCTTCCGCGGCTACCTGCTGGACGGCTTCTTCAACCTCGTCGGCGCGATGACCGGTCAGGGCATTCTGCTGGTGGGGATGATGACCGAGGCCGTCGTGACGCCGTTGCTGTCCGATCGCGACCTAGCCCTGCAGAACGTCCGCTACGTGCTCAATGCCTGCGGCAATCTGGCGGAGGACTTCCACCCGCCGCGCGACGGTTTCATCGCCGACCGGGCCCGGCAGGTCCTGGCGGAGGCGGTCGACCTGCTCTCCCGGATTGCCGACGACGGGTTGATGGACGCCATCGCCAAGGGCACTTTCGGCATCACCAAGCGACCAACCGACGGCGGCAAGGGGCTCGACGGCGTCGTCCGGCACGCCGAGGCCTACTACAACCCGGCGGTCGAGCTCCTGGAGGCCGGCGCGTGACCGACCCGCTGATGACCGAGCCGCTGATGACCGAGCCGCTGACGACAGCGCCGACGATCATCCGGCCGTACGGCGACACGACGGGCGATGGCATGGTCCAGGTTTCGTTCGCGCTCCCGATGCCGCACGACGCGCGGGCCGAAGGAGCCGCCCAGCAACTGGCACACAAGATGGGCATCAAGCCGGCGATGGTCGTGCATGCCAGGGCGATGGGGCCGGACTTCACCTTCTTCATCGTCTACGGCAGCGTCAGTCACCTTGTCGACCTGTCCACTGTGGACGTCGTCGAACGGGAATACCCGCTGCTGCCGGCCAAGGAGGTCAACCTCAGGATTCGCAAAGCGTTGCGGCGCAAGCTCGTCGTGATAGGGGCGTGCATCGGCACCGACGCCCACACGGTCGGCATCGACGCGATCCTCAACGTCAAGGGTTTCGCCGGGGAGAAGGGGCTCGAGTACTACCGGGAGATCCGCGTGGTCAACCTGGGAGCCCAGGTCTTCGTAGCGGAGTTGGTGGATCGGGCACGGCGGGAAGGCGCCGATGCCGTTTTGGTCTCGCAGGTGGTGACGCAGAAGGATGCTCATCTGGAGAACACGCGCGAAATGAGCGCGGCATTCGTTGCCGGCTACGGCAAGTCGCGCCGCCCGTTGCTCGTCGTGGGTGGCCCGCGGTTCGACCCGCGGATGGCCGGCGAGTTGGGGGTCGACCACGTCTTCGGCAAGGGGACGACACCGAGCGAAGTCGCTTCCTATCTCGTGCATTCGCTGGCACAGCAGGGAAAACCGTGACCGACGATTCGCGCCTCGGACTGACCGTGAGCCACCGCCGCTACGTGCCGTACTCCCACGCCCACTACGCCGGAGACTTGGTCGACGGTGCCTACCTGCTCGGTCTCTTCGGTGACGTCGCCACGGAGTTGTGCATCCGCAGCGACGGCGACGAGGGCCTTTTCGCCTCCTACGACGATGTGCAGTTCCTGGCGCCGGTCCACGCCGGCGACGTCCTCGAAGTCAGCGGCACTTTGACCCGGATCGGTCGGCGCAGCAGGGACGTGGAATTCGCCGCACAGGTCCTGTGCCGGGCGGTGCCGGACCGCTCGCCCTCGGCGGCGGACGTGCTCGAGGAGCCGCTGCCGGTCGCCCGCGCCCGCGGGACCGTCGTCATTCCCTGACGATGATGGGCGTTTTGTGGCGATGAGCCCGACTGTCCGGCAGAATCTCAAGATCGGTTCTCGCCGGGCGGCGCCCCTGTGACCTGCGGGTACCCGACGAATGCGCAGGTCAGTGCGGGTGTTGACAACTGCCGCCGGTCGCTCGGTAGCGTGCAGGGGTTCCATTTGGGAGACGCCCGGGAGAAGCCTTCGTCCAATCTTCGAGCTGGGCCGCGGCGTTCTCGCGCCGCGATGGCCAGGTCCAGCCACGCGGACCTCAGGGACGGCGGCTTGTCGTGGGGATCAGGGGTGCGCGACAACTGCCAACGTGGATCGGCCAGTAGACAACGGCCCGCTGCCCACAGCCAGTGAGCATCGGCCCGGTCCGAAGGACGGTTGCGATCGACAGAGGTACCTCAAGCCCACGTGCGGACCACGAGTTGGGGGCGCGGCTGCGAAGCCGCGCCCCTGCCGTGTCTGTACACCATCGCCCTGAGGTAGATGTGTCGACGGGAGGAGGCTCGACGGGAGGAGGCTCGCGTGCGGGGTGCGGTCCGGGTGCTCGTCGGTGCACCGCTCGGTGGCGCGTTGGTGCTGTCCTTCCCGCCGTTCGGCGTCTGGCCCCTTGCCATGCCGGTCCTCGCGACGCTTATCCTGCTGCTGCGGCGCACGCGCCCGCTGACCGGCGCCGCCGTGGGAATGGCTTTCGGCCTGGGGTTCTTCCTGCCGCTGCTGCACTGGAGCGGCATCTACGTCGGCGCACTCCCGTGGATTCTGCTCGCTATCTCGCAAGCGGTGCCGGTGGCCATCTTCGGGGCCTTGACCGGGCCGGCCAGTCGCCTGGCCGGCTGGCCGGTCTGGGTGGCCACCCTGTGGAGCGCACAGGAGGCGATCCGGGACCGGCTGCCGTTCGGCGGCTTCCCCTGGGGGCGGCTGGCTTTCAGCCAGGCCGACGCTCCTGTCGTACGGCTCGCCGCGCTCGGCGGTGCACCGCTGGTCACGTTCGCCGTGGCGCTGATCGGCGGGCTGCTTGCCTACGCGGTGCACTCCGCGATCCGGCACCGCGCCGTCCCCACGGCAGTCGGGCTGACCACCGCTGTCCTGCTGCTGCTCAGCGGTCTGGTCTTAGGGACGCCGTCCGGTGCGGGGCCCACGGTCACAGTGGCCGTCGTGCAGGGCAACGTCCCCCGCCTCGGTCTCGACTTCAACGCACAGCGCGCGGCCGTACTCCGCAACCACGTGGACGCCACCGTCGCGCTCGCGGCAAGGGTGAGCGCGGGGCGGTCGCCGCAGCCGGATCTCGTCGTCTGGCCGGAGAACGCCTCGGACATCGATCCCTTCGCCGATCCCGCAGCGGCTGCGCTCATCGACACTGCGGTGCGCGCGGTCGGCGTACCCGTACTGGTCGGCGCCGTCCTCGACGGCCCCGGCAACGGACTGTCCAACACGGGCATCGTGTGGGACCCGCGCTCCGGGCCGGGCCGGCGCTACGTCAAGCGTCACCCGGTGCCTTTCGCCGAATACATCCCGTTGCGGCCGGTTGCCCGCCGCGTGTCGGCCCAGGTCGACCGTGTCCGCCGGGATTTCGTCGCAGGTCACCGGCCCGGCGTGCTGAGCGTCGGACCGGCCCGCGTGGGAGACGTCATCTGCTTCGAGGTCGCCTATGACGGCATCGTGCGGGACACCGTGACCGGTGGCGCCGGCCTGCTGGTGGTCCAGACCAACAATGCGACCTTCGGGCGCAGCGGGGAGACCGAACAGCAGCTTGCCATGGCACGCCTGCGGGCTGTCGAGCACCGGCGCACGGTGCTGGTGGCGGCAACCAGCGGGGTCAGTGCGATCATCGGTCCGGACGGCCGGGTGGTCGCCCGATCCAGAGTGTTCACCCGGGATCTTCTGGTGCGGCCGGTACGTTTGTCCACCAGCCGTACCTTGGCGACAAGAGTCGGAGCACTGCCCGACCTGTTGTTGACGCTGACCGCGCTCGCCGCGCTGAGTTGGGCGGCGGCGACGACGTGGCGCGAGCGAAGGAGGACACGATGACCGGCGCACCCCTCGACGAGGTGCTCGTCGTCGTGCCCACGTACGACGAGGCCGCCAACATCGGACCGATCACCGCCCGATTGCGCGCTGCGCTCCCGGCGGCCCATCTCCTGGTGGTCGACGACGCCAGCCCGGACGGCACCGGCGCGATCGCCGACCGGCTTGCCGCCGGCGACGCTCAGGTTCATGTGCTGCACCGCTCTGGCAAGCTCGGTCTGGGAGCCGCCTACATCGCCGGCTTCAGCTGGGCGAGGGAGCGCGGTTTCGACGTCATAGTCGAGATGGATGCTGACGGCTCGCACGCGCCGGAAGAGCTGCCACGCCTGCTCGATGCCCTCGCCGGGGCCGACGTTGTCCTGGGCAGCCGCTGGGTCGAGGGCGGCAGCGTGGTCAACTGGCCACGCTCGCGGTTGCTGCTGTCGCGGCTGGCGAACACCTACGCACGGACAGCACTGCGGCTGCCCCTGCGCGACTCGACGGCCGGCTTCCGTGCCTACCGCCGGCGGGTTCTCGAGGCGCTCCCGCTGGAGGAGGTGTCCTCCCAGGGTTACTGCTTTCAGATCGATCTCGCCTGGCGCGCCTGGCTGGCCGGATTCGATGTCGTGGAAGTGCCGATCACGTTCACCGAGCGGGAGCGCGGGCGCAGCAAGATGAGCCGGCACATCGTCGTCGAGGCACTGCGGCTGGTGACCTACTGGGGGGTGCGCAGCCGGCTGAGGGGGGTCCGCCGCCAGGACCTGGTCGCGAAGTGACCCGATGAACGTCGTACTCTTCGTCATTTTCATCGTCGTACCCGTCATCGAGTTGGTCGTCATCATCCAGGTCGGACAGCAGATCGGTGTCCTGTGGACAGTGGCGTTGCTACTTGCCTCCGCGTTGATCGGCTCCTGGTTGCTTCGCCGCGAAGGGCGGCGGACGTGGCGGGCGCTCCAGGAGGCGCTGCGTGCCGGGCGGGTGCCGACCCGCGAGGTGGCCGACGGTGCCCTGGTGGTCTTCGGTGCGGCGCTGATGATCGCGCCGGGATTCCTCACCGATATCGCCGGGATGCTGTGCCTTGTCCCCGCGACCAGAGGCATGCTGCGCGGCCTGCTCGCCACCGCCGCCGCACGCCGGCTGCTGATCCGTCCTGCGCGAGGAGGCCGGCCGGAAGAGCCGGGACCGCGTGTCATCGACGGAGACATCGAGCCCTGAGGCCAAGCGGACCGGGACGTCTGCCAGCGACCCGCTATCCCGGGACGGGCAACCGGTCGACAACCGCTGAGGCGACGGCTGCCTCAGCTGCGCCCACCCCGGTCAGGTCGGCTATGGAGAGTCTGGTCTGGGCCGGCGGGAAACAACGGAACGAAATCCGTCGGTAACAGCGCGATGATGATCTCGCGGTAGCGTCGGCGCCGGTCGGGGACCGGCTGGCCGGTGCTCGTTTGTGGCTGGGGTCCCCGGATGCCGGTCGAGTTCCTCACTTACGCGCAGGCCGCGAAGTTCGGCCGCTACGCACCCCCGTCGTCGTCGACGGCGGAGGTGGATCGGTCCTTGCCGCTCGATGACAAGGCCCTCGGGTTGATAGCCGAGGCGGCGCCGCACACCGGCCTGGGCTTCGCGGTGCAGGTCAACATCTGGCCGTTCTTCCAACGCGGCACCGACAACCGGCCCAACGACCTCGCGCTTTGGTATCGCACCGGCAGATCGCACACCATCGCAGCTACTGGGGCCGGTTCGGCACGCCACTTCTGATCCCTCAACCCGGCAACGGATGAAGCCTGGCGGTGGTCACCCTGCGTGAAGCCGGATGAGCGCAGTCTCAGCCGGGGGACGTCTCACCCACCGAGCGTCAACTGCGTCTGTCCGGAACCGACGGACCCGTCCGATTAGATGACGTCATGGCAAGCAAGTGCGGTCGGGCTGGGCATGGGGCGCAACGGACCGAGCCTGGCGGCGAGTTGTCGGGTGCGCAGTTGCTCGAGAGCTGGCGGGACGCTGGAGTAGAGCCGGGGATGCACCTCATCGTGCACTCGTCTCTCTCAAGCCTCGGCAGCGTCGGCGGCGGTGCTGCGACCGTGGTGAACAGCCTGCGCGATGCGGTGACCGAGACCGGAACACTGGTCGTCCCGGCCTTCACACCGCAGGTCGCTGATCCCGCCCCCACCGACTGTGGTGTGCCCGACGCGGATGTCCAAGCCCGCCGCGGCGCAGTCCCGACCTTCTCCGCCGATCTGCCGTCATCGATGGGCGCCGTCGCCGAGGCGGTGCGGCTCCTGCCCGGGGCGCTGCGCAGCCGGCACCCTCAAGCGTCCGTGGCTGCCGTCGGTTCACATGCGCAGCAGATCGTCGCTGACCAGCCGTGGCACTTCGCTGTCGGCCCCGGCTCGCCCTTCGGGCACCTTCTTGACGTAGGCGGGCACATTCTCCTGATCGGAGTCGGGCACAACCGCAACAGCTTCCTGCACCACGCGGAGTCGCTGACCGCTCAGCCCCGCATGAAGCAGCGTCGCTTCCCCATGCTCGTCGACGGGGAGCGCGTGTGGTGGGAGACCATGGACGTCGGCGATGACAACGACACGCACTTCCTCGTCGTCGGCAGCGGGTTCGAGCAGGAGTCCGGCGTGAAGAGCGTCACGGTGGGAACGGCCCGCATCGTCGTGCTTCCCGCCCGACCCTTTGTCGCTTATGCGGTTGATCGACTCACTGAGCTCCTGGCCGAGGAGCGCGGCGATACTCGACCCCTGCACCGCTGAAGGATCGGTTAGCGGATGGTGCCTCGGCGGCGCGTCAGCACGACCTGGCAAGGTGGCCGCGTGACCATACAAGCCGTCGGCTGGGTGAGCTCTTCGCGCACCGAGCCGCTGGATGACGCCGGGACAGCGTCAGCGCGACGACTACGCTAGACGCCGAGCGGTTCACGCCGGAGGCGCTGTGGGGGCTTGGCGAGTTCTCGCATGTCGTGGTTGTCTACCAGTTCGACCCCGACACCGTCCACGATCGGGCGCTGCTCGTCGGTAAGCGAGGCGCGACGGCGCTGGGGTTCGCGGTGCTGTTGAAGCACTACAGCCGGTACGGCCGGTTCCCACTCATCCAGCAGCGTCCAGAACTCGATCAGATCGTCAACGTCAACCCCGATCGGCTCCATGCAGCTCCATCATTCCCGCATGGTCACACCCCTCGACCTCCTCCATTGGTGCTGGTGGACAGCACCGTTGACAGCACCTACATGCGCCGGCACGTCAACGTCCACGGGCACTACTCATTCCAACCCGAGATCGCCGGTGGCCAGCGCGAGCTTCGCGACCCCGACACCAGCGGCGACAACGAGGACATGTGACCGTGCCGTAAGGGATCCGCTAGTGACGACCTCGTGCTGCCGGCATCGCGCGCCAGTCACGGCAGCTGGAAGTGGGGGTTGTAGATGAGCCCGAGTACCGCACCCTGCGGCGTGCGTACGGTCGCGGTGACGATCCCGCCCCCCACGTCGCTGGCAGCGGTGTGTTCGACTGCGCCGACCGCAACCGCGTCGCGGACGGCCTCGGCGACGCCATCGACGCCCCAGTAAACGAGTGCCCCATCCGCAGGGTCAGCGTCCGGGAGCAGTCCCAGTTCGTAACCCGCGACCGAGTAGCCGACGTAAAACGGTTGATCGAAGTATGGCGCGACTCCCAACGTCGCTGTCCACCACGCCTTGGCAGCATCCAAATCCGGCGCGGGGTAGATCACCGTCCGCAAGCCCTGCAACGAAAGAGTCATGTCCGAAAGTCAACCATCCGGGTGCGACAGCGACCGTCCAGCTGGGAAGCAGCTGCGAGCCCGGGGTGGAGGACCAGTGAAACCCTGGCTAGCGGTGAGAATGATCTTGCTTGTGGAGGCTGCTGAGCCTCGGGTCGTAACCGGGACGGCACGCCGGGCCAGTGGACCTTGACGCACCCCGTCGGCGCGGCCGTCCTGGCGCCTGAGGCGGGAGATTATGAGCCGATGCCGACCCATCTGCGGCCACCAAGGCCAGCCTCGCCGCCCAACCCAAACCGGACGCCGCGCTCCCCTGGGGGAGGGCGGCGTCCGGAGTGGCGCGGCGTAGCCGTCAGGCGGAACGGGAGCGCTTACCACGCAGCACGTCGAGGCGCTCGGCGAGCACTTCCTCGAGATCTGCGACGCTGCGACGCTCGAGCAGCATGTCCCAGTGCGTGCGCGGCGGCTTGGCGCGCTTTGTCTCGGGCTCGATGCTGTCGATGAGCTTCGCGGTCGAGCCGTCGGCCTTGCACTCCCAAGTGGTGGGCATCTCGGCGTCCGCCGCGAAGGGAACCGTGAACCGGTGCCCCTTCGCGCAGAGATAGTCAGCGTCCTGCCGGGGTGCCAACTCAGTATTTCGATCGGTTTCGTAACTGACGGCACCCAGTCGGCTACCGCGCAGCGTGCGCTCGCCCATCTGCGTGCTCCCCTCAAAGTGGTGGTGAACGTAGGTCCAACGTCCTGGGCGCTGAGAGGATTCCCCGAGAAACCTGTGAGCACTCTCACGAAGGATCGATTCTCTGCTGGTCGGGTAACGTTCGCTGTTGCCGCGTGCCCGGATGTAGCGATGTGTGCTCGTGACGCCACTCATAGTAGCAGGATATGCGTCTCCGCGCTCGCCTTGGGGGCTTGCAGCGCCGGGACCTCGTCGGCAGGCAGTTGCTGTTCCGCAACCAACTCATGTCTCCCGGGACGACCTTCGCCCAGCAGGACCCGCTGTCCGCGCCACAACCACGCGTCGAGGTGATCCCGCGCCTGCCCCGTTTCCTCGGTACGGCTGAGGCTCAGCGCACCGGCTCGTAAAGCCCCGGCGGAAGCGCGCAGTTCGGCTGGCCGACGCGCAGCGGGACGGCGCAGGTGGTGAGCGGGCGCATGCGACGGGGGCCGACGAGGGGTGCGGCAGCCTTCTGTCGGGCGACCGGCAGCCCTAGGGTGGCAGTCGGTGGAGGCGGCTGCGCCGAATGAAGTTGCTGCAGCACATTGAGCGTGAGCTGGGACACGAGTGCGGAGTCGACATCGCTGCACGCCCCGTCGAGTGCGCATATCCAATGTAGGGTGCCACCGGAGAACACCTGGCCGCCGGCGGCGTTGCGGTAATACGTCATATCGCTGTAGTCGGTCGTAGTCGGCGCGTTGCGGCACAGGCTCAGGGGTGAGTGCGCCAGCAGCGTCAGCCCGGGCGGTTGCGGATAGTTCGGAGTCACGAAGTCGGTTTCGCCGCCGAGCAGGTTGAAGGCCTTCTGGCCACTGCTCAGACCGGTGCCGGCCCACAGCCAGTTGTCCTGCGCTATGACGTCGCCGGCGGCACCGAAGCAGTTGTATTGCACGCCGAACAACGCCTGGGAAGATCCGTAGCAGCCTGCCGCGGAGAACAGGCCGACCGGATCAGGCGCACAGGATCGATAGCTATAGACGGTGCGGTCCTTCAGGCCGGTCGGGCCGGGTTCGAGCAACACTTGCCAATACGCCTGGTTCGCGCCGAAGTTGGCGAGATTCATGCCTCCGGCGACAGCTTGGTCGACGTTTTGCCGCATGGCGGCCGTCCAATACTCCAGGTGCGTGAGCACGACCAGCGTCTTGTGCTGGCTGAGCCGCGCGGTGTCGTCATTCAGGTTGTTGTCGGCGACATAGGAGACATCGAGGCCTCGCTGCTCGGCCCAGGACACGAAGCCAGCCTCGTAGATGCGAAAGAGCCCGTCGGCAGTCTCGTTGTAGCCATAAGGCCGATCAAACGTCGACGTCACCGCCTGGTCGTCATAGTTGCCCGTGACCCCGACGTACATGGAGGCGCCGCCCCAACGGTTGTAGGCGGCATAGGTCATCATGCCGGAGGCCACGACGTATTCAGAATGGGATGTGTCGTCGCGAATGACGAGTGGTATCTGCGTCTGGATTCCCGTGGAACTGGTGAGAACGACCAGGTAGTAACCTGGCACGAAATCCGGCTCGACGATGAACGATCGGCTTGCCTCCCAGGTCTGGGCATCCGTCGCGGTACGCGGCGAGTTGTCCAACAACGACCGCTGTACGACGTCCGTCACTCGATGGTTCTGGTTGACGGCTCCGGCCGCGCCAAAATCTTTGACCAGCCGGCCGCGGACACCGCCGTACCACCCATAGCGGTAGAGCTTCGTGTCGAACTCCGTCGCACCGTCATGGGTGTTCACCCGCAGGGTCACCGTCTGACCGCACGAGGCGCTGGTCCGGTCGGCATAGCCCTCGATCTGCGGGTTCGCCAGGTCGGCTGGCTGGCTGAGTCGCCATCCGGCGTCGCCCGGCAATGCGTTCTCGCCGGCCACGGTGTAGGGAGTCGGGACGCATGGCTGATCGGGCACCGGATACGGCTGCACCGGCGGGAAGACCGGTGCGGGAGACGGGTCGAACGTCTTGGCCGATGTCGTGACGGAGATGAATTTCGCACCGGCGGTGTCCCACGCCTCGATGAGGGCTGTGACGGCAGAGGCCGGGGGGTTCGTGATCTCGGTCATCACGAAATCAAGGATCTGCCCGGCGTCGACGTGGGTGGGAGACGGCGGCGAATAGTCGAAGTAGGTGGGATAGCGAACGGCCGTCCCCTTGCTGTTGAACGACGGGCTGGTCATCGTCGCTGTGGCACCGACGGCCGAGCCCACCGGCACTCCCACGTGAATGTTGTGCAGGTCACCGCCGTCCGGGACGACCACGCTGTATCGATAGGTCCGATGGGTCGCCAGTGCCGACAACGTGGATGGCGCATAGATGCTCTCGGCGACCGGGGTCGCCGCGATGGCTCCGAGCGCCCATGGAACGGTGGATGCCGTCATGGCCAGGATGACCGCACCCACGACGAGCGGCCGGTGACGGAGCAGGCTGACCAGGGTGGCCGTCGCTGCCGTTGGCTTGATGCGCAATCGAATCTCCTCATCGGGCTGGTTGAGCTGCCGTGTCGGGTCCGTCCACGTCCTATGTCGGCTGGACGGGGCCGCGGGAGGGTATCCCTGGCCGGGACTCGGGTCAAACCCTGTTCTATACTCTCATCCCCGTCGTGCTGGTCGAAACCTCCAGCAACCAGGACGCGGGGCCGGCCGGGTCGGTTGTCCCGGTCGGCGAGAAATCTCGGAGCGTGTTTCGAACCGGCGGGATGCCCGCGCCGCTGGGTCGACGCCGCACCGTCCCGAGAGAGGCGCATCCTGGCCGCCCGAACGGACGGCCAGGATGCAACGGCCGCGGTCTCAGCCGGATCGGGACGCGCCCCGCAGACCCGCTAGGAAGAGGTCCGGCGTGTTCACCAAGTGGTGTTGCAGCTTGGCACGTATCCCGTCACCCCGGTAGCGATGTCATAACCGTGCAACTGGGTCCACGAGGTCTCCCCGTTGTCGCATGTGTAGGAGGTGACGGCGTCGATCGCGTCGACACTGAAGCCTTGACCGGGATAGCCGTACCCCAGGACGCCCGACCACGGCAGGTCCGACTCCCAGATGATGACGCCGGGCACCCGGAAATCGACTATCGTGTTGTCCGCGCCGATCTGACCGACCGCCGTCGTTGCAGCCGGCCTGACCGAATCCGGTTCGGTACTGGCATTGGCTGCCGGTCCCGCGAACGATGCCGCGGCGCTCACGGTTCCGACCACAGCAGCGGCTGCGACGATTCTCCTGATGCGCAAGGTCACTCCTCCTTTGGGTGTCGAAGGGCTGAAACCGGGTCGGTCCAACCCATACTCACACCAACCAGGACGCGCGACCCCGCCGCTTCGTTGCCCGGGGTCCGCTAGCAGATTTGCGCGATCTCGCTCCATGAGGCGCCGGCCGCCACCGGCCTGCCGACCGGGCGGCCACCGGGGACTGCGCTTGACTTCCCGACGAAGTCCCGGGAAGGTACGCCCTCCGGGGCCAGGCGGGCGGCTCGGGTGTGATCGAGGGGGGTCCAAGTGGGGGAGTGTCGGTGACAGAGCGGTTCGTACACATGGTGGGCACCTACCCGGCCGAGACGACTCAGAAGGCCATGTCGATCATGGCGGCTGCGGCCGGCGACCGGCTCCGGACCCTTCCGGACGGCGAGGTGGGGGACCGGAACAACTGGCTGATCTGCATCATCGACGGATTGCGTACGCATCCCGACTTCGAACTTGTGCGGGACGCCGACTGGCGGGACTACAAGCACGTGCCCAAGCTCCGGATCAAGTCCGGTCACAGGGTCGACCCGACGTCCATCCACCTGGGTTACGAGGTCCATGCCCGCAAGAGCTACGCCGAGTTCAACCGGCTACGTGAAGCCAATCCACAGTTGAGCGACACCGCCTTCCAGGTGGGCATCGCCAGCGACTTCGATCTGGCGTTCTTCACCTTCGGACCACTCGGCGGCTTCACCAAACGCGACCTCTTTCGTCAGGCGCTCGTCGGGGAAGTGCAGCGGATTGCCTCCATGGCCGGAGACGACGTGGTGTTCCAGATCGAACTGCCGGTGGAGTTGGTGCTGGTGGCCACCATGCCCGGCCCGTTGGCGAGCCTGCTCGCCGGCGTCCTGGCCAAGGGGACGGCCAAGACCGTTGCCGCAACCCCGAATGGCACGCGGTTCGGCATCCACCTCTGCGTGGGGGACCTCGGGAACAAGCCGCTGAAGCAGCCGTCCACCGCCAAACCTCTGGTGACGCTGACCAACGCGTTGCTGAGGCACTGGCCGGCCACCCACAAGCTGGACTTCGTCCACCTGCCGCTCGCCTTCGGCGACGTCCCGCCAGTCACCGAAGGCGGCTTCTACGCGCCGTTGGAGGGCCTCGACCTTCCCGCCGGCATGCGGCTCATCGCCGGCCTGGCGCACGAGGAGCAGGACCTGGAGCACCAGCAGGAGGTGCTCCGGATGGTCGAGCAGCGCACCGGGGGCACCGTCGACGTGGGAAGTGCCTGCGGTCTGGGCCGTCGAACTCCGGATGGCGCTCAGGCGGCGTTGCGCAGAGCCGTGGCGCTGGCCGACGCGTGACCCCGGCAGTGGCTGCCGGCCGCTCGTAGCAGCGGACGGTCGGGAATGGTCGGCGCCCGTCAGGGCTTGCGGCCGACACCGCCGGCGATGCAGTACTGCACCGGATTCAGCGGCTTGAGCTGCGGGCCGTCGGGCCACCACTTCGCACAGATCGACAACCCGGGCTCGACCATTTCCAGGCCGACGAACATGGTCTCGATCTCGGCCCTGGTCCGGAACCACCCACAGCCGAGCGGGCTGTGCAGCATGATCTGCTCGATCCGCCGGGCGATATCGGTGTATTCGCTGACCTCCGGGTCGAAGAAATGGCTGATCCCCACATAGGAGCCCGAGGGCAGGGCGTCGACGTATTCCGCCACAAGGTCGGCCGGGCTGCGCGGTCCGCCGTAGTGGTGCAGGGTCCCGTTGTGCAACAGGGCAATCGGTTGCGAGAAGTCGAGAAACGTACGGATGACCTCGTTGCCGACCACTTGCGACGGCTGGAATATGTCGGCGTCGACGAGGTGGGTGTAGTCGTTGTCCTCCAGCAGCGCTCGGCCGTAGGCGAGCACGCTGGGGTCGTTGTCGACGTAGACAACTGATGCCTCAGGCAGGATGCGCTGCACGACCTGGTGGGTGTTCTCCGCCGTCGGCAGCCCCGAACCGCAGTCGAGGAACTGGCGGATGCCTGCCCTGTCGGCGAGAAATCGCACCAGCCGGATCAGGAACATCCTATTGTCCCAGGCGATCTGCGGCACCTCCGGGGCCACCTGCACGATTCGCTGGAGAAGCTCGCGGTCGACCTCGTAGTTGTCTTTCCCGTTCAGGGCCGCGTCGTAGGTTCGGGCGATGCTGGGCTTGGAAGTGTCCACCACCGGCAGGCTACCGACCCGGGACGGGGCAGGGTCGCCCGACATGCAGCCTCCTCGGCGGTGCAGCGTTCTGCTGGCTAAGCGGACAAAGGTGATGGTACGTGTCTCACCGTATGAAGCAAGCCCTAAACTCTGTGCCTCCATGCGTCCTCGCGTGTATTTTGGGCGTAATGGCCGGACCACGGATTGCACACGGCGCCGGCAGGGCGTCGGAGCAAGGAGTGGCCTCGGCGGGCACTGACACCGGAGGAGGGGTCTTGGCCGCGGTCGATCCTGACGACCAATCCACTGGCGCCAGCTCCACCGCCCGCCGGATCATGCTGGGTGCCCAGATGCGCCGGCTCCGTGAGGCCGCCGAAATCTGGCTCTCCCGGCATGAGTGTGGGTCAGTCGGGTGCCCTTTCGTGGGGTAGGTGGAGTTCGATCGGTCCGCAGGAGAGCATCACCAGTGCCAGTGCCGCGGTGGGTGAGTGGAAGCCGTAGGCCCTGCGGATGATGAGC
>JBBRYN010000015.1:0-50844 GCA_038237645.1 Mycobacteriales bacterium | reverse complement strand
GCCGAGTGGTTTAGGCAAGGGCCTGCAAAGCCCTGTACGCGGGTTCGATTCCCGCCTCCGCCTCGGGCGATTGGCGCAGTCTGGTAGCGCGCTTCCTTGACACGGAAGAGGTCACAGGTTCAAGTCCTGTATCGCCCACCGAGAACATGCAGGTCAGCGGAGCCGACAGTCAGCAGGTCGGCCGGATGCGATCCCGTCGAAGGCTCAGAGTATGACGTGACCGGAGCCGTCGCTGAGGTTGCACGTGATCTTGGTGTTCTCGATCACCATCTGCACAACCTCAGCCTTGAACTGCGGGCTGAACCGGCGACGCTGCTCGGACGTGAACAGATCCTCTCAGCAGAGAGTCGCTGCCCAAGATCCTTGGCACACCCCACACATCCCATTGGTCGTGGACTGCCGGGACCCGCACGACGGCGGCCACCACTCCTTGCGCGAAGACAACGCCCAAGCCCGTCGCATCGCACAAGCAGACCACCACTCCTGACCTGGGAGACCGTTGCGAAGGGCCCGCACGCGGCGATCCAAGCGCTGTACGAATCCCTTGATCCGGGCGAGTACAAGCCGAGGCTTGGCTCCGGCAGGACGCGCCGTACCCAGACGACGAGGAGGAATCCGGGTCCAGCATGACGACAGATCCCGGACCGGGTGTACGTCAGCAGTCGCGGCGGCCCAGACGCCGTTGGAGCGCCCGGATTGCCCCGGATCGGGTGAGCACCTGCACGTGGATGTGGCCCGGCACCGTCCAGCGGCCACCGCCGGTGGTCGACACAGAGACCTCGTAGGACACCGGATCCCGGCGCACCGAGACGATGGTCGCGCCGCCCGGAAAGATGTTTCCCTCGGCCAGCAGCCAGGCCCTGCGGCTGATCGGCCGGCTCATCCGCACACCCGCCAGTCCTCGTCACCGAGGCTGGGTCCGGCGGCGGGGTCTTCGACGCAACTGCCGTGGCATCGGCGGCAGGCTGCTGTGGCGGCCTGCGTCCACCCCAGCCCGCCACAGGACGAGCACAGCGGGCGCTCGGCAGCGAGGCGCTGCGGCAACTCCCTTGTGCTGATCGGGTAGTGGTACGGCTCCATACGGGTTAGCGTGACAAACACGTATCGTTACGAGCACTAACTGATTGTATTCAGCCGTATTCACCTCGCGGGGGGCGACAGTGGGCGACGACGTCGGGGAGAAGCTTCGGACGGGTCGTGAAGCGGCCGGCATGAGCCTGGCTGCGCTGGCCAAGCTCACGAACTACAGCAGATGTCACCTGTCGAATGTCGAGACCGGCAAGCGCCGGGCGACACCCGACGTCGTACTCGCGTACGAACGTGCGTTGGACGAGGGCAACCTGGACCGCCGTACGCTACTCACGGGGCTCGCCGCCAGCGTCATCGCGCCCATGGCCGTGGCCGAGATCCTGTACGGCGCCTTCACCGATGCCATGTCCCATGCGGTGCCCGTGGAGGTGTGGTGGCAGCGCGCCGAGGCATACGGCCGTGACTACATGAATCACGGGGCTCAGGAGTTGAGCGCCCGGCTGGTCGGCGACATGGTGCGGCTCAACCAGCACCTCGATGATCCGGACGTCTGGGCGCCGGCCGCGCGACTGATGACGGTCTACGGCAAGACCCTCGCCGGCAACGACGGCAGCCGGGGAGCGGTGGGCTGGTACCAGTTGGCCGTGCAGATCGCCGACCGGTCGGAGGACCTGCCGACGCGGATCTGGGTACGCGGCCGCTCCGCTCTCGCACTGGCGTACGAGGCCGTGGAGTTGTCGACCGCGCGACTGCTGGCCCGTCAGGCACTCGCGCTGGCCAACGGCAAGCCGTCGCTCGGAAGGCTGAACGCCGTGGTCGCACAGGCGCATGTCGCCGGTGCCCGAGGGGATCATGGCTTGGCCGTCGGACTGATGCGGCGCGCCGCCAAGGACTTCGAGCAGATCGGATCGGCCGAGCAGGTGAGCGACTTCACCGTGCCGGAGTGGCGGTTCTGGACATTTGCGTCGATGTTGTACGCCCGGATCGGCGACGAGCGAAGCGGGGTAGAAGCCCAGGAGGCCGCCGACCGGTGCCGACCCAGGACATTGCCGAGGTTCGCCACCCACATCGAGTTGCATCGCGGGCTGCTCATGACCCGCACCGGAAACAAGCGGGCGGGCGTTGCCTACGCCCAGGCAGCCCTCGAACGGCTCGCGCCGGCGAAGCGATCGCTGTCGCTGCAGCTGATGATGGCGGAGATCGAACGCGCATCAGCCTGACCGGGGGCCATCAGCCGGACCGCCAGGCGTCGGGTGCCGCGGTCAGTCGGCGGGCCGCCGCGGGCAGTTTGCCGTCGATCACGTCGGCGATCGACACGTGGTCCAGCACCGCTCGCAGGCTCGCCCGGGCAGCGACCCAGACCCTGGCAGGTGTTGGGCCGGGCCACGATAGGCAACGGCCTCCGGGCAGCCCGCGAACGTCGGAGTGGCCCGTCGAGTGCCCGCAAATCACTCGGTTTCGCCTGGTGCCGAGACACGCTTTTCGTTGTCTCGATAAATCAATGATCTACGCTGGGCGTCGTTCGCGACGTTTGAGATAAACAGCCCGAAGTCGAAATCCTCGGGGTCTGCGAATGGTGTGGGATCGTCCTCCGGAGCCACGATCGGTTCTGGCAAGTCGTATTCCAAGCGGCATGCGATAGTATGGGTCGCGCTGTCGGTCACCTCGAGCACCCGGCTATTCTTGACGCGGTTGTAGCTGATCGAGATTGTGTTGTCGACGGGTACGAGTGTTGTTCCGATGCCCAGCAGCAGCGCGTCCCCGCGGCGATGAAAAAGGACGAGGCTGTCCCCGAGCACGCCGTAGTGCCCGTACACGGTGCTGGGGGTGCCCGTGCTCGAAGTAGTGGTGGCCGGAGTGAGGGCGCCGGTTGCCGGGTCGAGGCGGCGAACCTCACCGAAGCGGTCGAAGGAATGGACGATCATTTCTTTCCTAGTCCGAGATCCGCACCACCGGACCGTGTAGCGCTTTCGATGATGGCCTCCCATGATTTGCCTCGGGACCGGAGCCACTCAATTGAAGGTCCCAGAGGATCCCCATATTTCTCGGCGTTGCGCGCATAGATTTGACTTCGGAGAGGCTCTGGCGTCAGATCTTTGTATTTGACGCCGAGCTCACGCCGCTCCGCATGTAGCGTTCGGGCGATCGTCTCCGGTGACTCTCCGGCGGCCCGCATCGCGTCTCTTCGACGTAGGAGGGCCTCGACCTCGCCGATGTACTTCTGGCGCAGTTCCGGAAGCGGCTCGGTGCCGCCCGATGGCGCTGCGTTCTTCTTCGAGCCCAGGGTCTCGGTGGTCGTCTTCATCTTCTGCCGGTCCGCCAGCCAGCGGGCGAGCTGCGTCTCGCCGACCTTGCCGGCGAACTTGGACTTCGCGAGGGCATCGCCGCCCTTCTTCATCAGGTAGGCGGCCAGGGCCATCAGCAGCGCGCTCACCAAGATGCCCAGGGCGTCGGCCAGCGTCTTACCCGCGGTGTCGAGCCTCTTGGCATCGCCGTTGGCGTTCCAGACCTGGCTGATGAAGCTGCCGAGCTGCGTGACCAGGCTGCCGGCCATCCTCAGGATGGCCTCGATCAGCATGGCCAGGCCGTAGTACTCCAGGATCATCAAGCCGATCTCGAAGCCGATCTCGGCTCCGGGCACCGCGCCCACCCCGCCGAACAGCGCACCGATCAGTGCGCCTACCGCGGTGCTCACGGCCAGGATCTTGGCGGCGTCGATCGCGAAGTCGATCAGGCCCGTGACCAGCCCCATCGCGGCTTCGCCAGCGTGCCGAGTGATGGCTTCCGGAACGTACTGGACAGCCGCCGAGCACGCGGTGCAGAAGTCCTCGATCTTCTGCTCGATCTTCTTGACGATCCGCGCGGCCTCGCCCGTCACCGTACCGCTGCCCACGTCCATGGCGGCGGCCACCCCGAAGCTGGGGATCCACAGGTCATACCCGGCCTTCAGCAGGGTGTCGGACGCGTCTCGCCCGCTGATCAGCCAGTTACCGATGTCGTCAAGCCAGTCGGTGTGGACGATGAACGCGTCGCCCTTGTTCACCACCCGGATCGCGTTGATGAAGTGGTTGATGTTCTGGTCGGCCGTGCTCTCGTTGCCCTCGATGCCGTACTGCTCCTTGACCAGCCCCCAGAATGTCTGCCCGCTACGGACCCGAAACATGGTCGTCCCCGGGTCCCGGGCGATCAGGTCCGGCGGCGGGAAGTGCACCCGCTTTGCGTAGAGGAACCCGACGGCTGCAGCCGGAGTGGTCACCTTCTGCCACTCCGGGTGCAACAACTCGTCCTCGATCACGTGCACCCGAGTGCCGAAGGGCAGCTGGGCCATCGAGTTCGATGCCTGGTCAGGTGCGGCGCGCAGGTTGAGCCCCTCTTCGCGGACGAACGCCAGGCGGTTGTCGCTCGACGGTGGGGCGACCGGTGGTGCAGGCGACGGTGGTGTCACGCCCGGGGCCGGTGCGGGACTTCCCGGCCCCCGCTGCAGTGACGGTAGGCCGGTCCTGGACACGTTGGGCACCAGGCGCCTGGTCGCGGTGTTGCCGGTGGTGCTCTGCAACCACAGCAACCTGGCGTTCGACGCCGGACCTGGTGGGAAGGAGGCGCGGGCCGGCGAAGCCCGGTGCTCAGCCTGCTTGGCCGGCGCGCCCACGCTGGAGTTACGGCGGCGCGGCGGCCCGCTATGGACATGCTCGCCGCCGTCCGTCATGGTCCCATGATGCCAAGCCCTCCGCGCCGGGCACGAACGGTTGCCCCCTTGGGCAACCTCGGTACCCGCGACCCCGGCGTTCTCGATCCGCCCCGCCGTGTCGTTGTACTGGCGCTGCACCCCGACGGTGTGAGTGCCCTTCTTCACATCGCCGGTCTCGTCGACTACCAGGACGGCGTCGGTGTCGCCGAGTCACGAGCCCCCGGCTCGGGGCGGTGGCCCCCACCGCCGCTCGGGACTGTCGGGCGCGGGATATACCGTCAGGACCGATTTGCCCCGCTGCTCGACGGCCGCTGGCCACCGTAGGGAAAGGACGCCGATGAAGCCCTGGCCGGGAACGCCGTACCCCCTCGGCGCGACGTACGACGGGACCGGGACCAACTTCACCCTGTTCTCCGAGGTTGCCGAGCGGGTGCAGCTCTGCCTGTTCGACGCTCAAGGTCGCGAGACCTCCTACGACCTGCCCGAGCGCGACGCCTACGTCTGGCATGGCTACCTGCCCGGCGTCGATCCCGGCCAGCGTTACGGCTTCCGGGTGTACGGCCCCCACGATCCCGAGCGGGGCCACCGCTGCAACCCGTCGAAACTGCTGATGGACCCCTATGCCAAGGCGGTCGACGGGCAGATCGACTGGGACGAATCCCTGTTCGACTACCGCTTCGGCAAGGAGTCTCAGCGCAACGACCTGGACTCCGCCCCGCACACGTTGAAGTCAGTCGTGATCAACCCCTACTTCTCCTGGGACAACGACCGGCCGCCGCGCACCCCCTACAACGAGAGCGTCATCTACGAGGCGCACGTCCGCGGCCTCACGATGACTCATCCGGACATCCCCGCGGACATGCGCGGCACCTTTGCCGGCTTATCGCACCCCGTGGTGATCGAGCACCTGCAGAAGCTCGGCGTCACGGCGATCGAGCTCATGCCGGTGCACCAGTTCATCGACGACCACCGGTTGGTCGAGCGCGGGCTGACCAACTACTGGGGCTACAACACGATCGGTTTCCTGGCGCCGCACAACGGCTTCGCGATGCGCGGCACGGCCGGTGAGCAGGTGCCGGAGTTCAAGGGCATGATTCGCACCCTGCACCGGGCCGGCATCGAGGTCATCCTCGACGTCGTCTACAACCACACCGCGGAGGGCAACCACCTCGGTCCGACCCTGTCCATGCGCGGCATCGACAACGCCGCCTACTACCGGCTCATCGAGGACGACAAGCGCTACTACATGGACTACACCGGCACCGGCAACTCGCTCAACGTGCGGCACCCGCACGCGTTGCAGCTCATCATGGATTCGCTGCGCTACTGGGTCATCGAGATGCACGTCGACGGCTTCCGCTTCGACCTCGCCTCCGCCCTGGCCCGCGAGTTGCACGACGTCGACCGGCTGGCCGCGTTCTTCGACCTGGTGCAGCAGGACCCGGTCGTGTCACAGGTGAAGCTCATCGCCGAGCCGTGGGACGTCGGCGACGGCGGCTACCAGGTGGGCAACTTCCCTCCGTTGTGGACCGAGTGGAACGGCAAATACCGCGACACCGTCCGCGACTTCTGGCGGGGTGAGCCCGCCACCCTCGGGGAATTCGCCTCCCGGCTGACCGGTTCGAGCGACCTGTACGAGCACTCGGGGCGCCGCCCGGTGGCCAGCATCAACTTCATCACGGCACACGACGGCTTCACCCTCAACGACCTCGTCTCGTACGAGCAGAAGCGCAACGAGGACAACGGCGAGGACAACAAGGACGGGGAGAGCCACAACCGCAACTGGAACACCGGCGTCGAGGGTCCCACCGACGACCTGCAGATCCTCGCCCTGCGCGAGCAGCAGAAGCGCAACTTCCTCGCGACTCTCTTCCTCTCACAGGGAGTGCCGATGCTGCTGCACGGCGACGAGACGGGCCGCACCCAGCGCGGCAACAACAACGCCTACTGCCAGGACGGCCCGCTGTCATGGATCGACTGGACCGACGCCCGCGAACACTGGGCGCTGGAGGAGTTCACCGCCAAGGTCATCAAGCTGCGACACGACCATCCGGTGCTGCGCCGGCGCAGGTTCTTTCGCGGCAGGCCGATCCGCAAGGACGAGGAGCTGCGCGACATCGCCTGGTTCACCACCTCCGGCGAGGAGATGACCGAGGGAGACTGGGACACCGCACTGGGCCTGGCGGTCGCCGTGTTCCTCAACGGCGACGGCATCCCCGACATCGACCAACGGGGCCAGCGGGTCACCGACGACTCGTTCCTGCTCTGTTTCAACGCGCACCACGAAGACCGCGAATTCACCCTGCCGCCCAGGAGCTACGGCGCCACGTGGGAGACGGCACTGGACACCGCACTGCCGCTGGCGGACGCGATCGACGCGTCGCGTGGAGTCAAGGCCGGCGAGGTGATCGTCGTTGAGGCCCGCTCCCTCCTCGTGCTGCGCCGCGTGTTCTGACCGGTGACCGCTCCCCCCAGCTCGACCTATCGGCTGCAGCTGCACCCCGGCTTCGACTTCGCCGCCGCGTCGGAGGTGGCCGGCTACCTGGCGGACCTCGGGGTGTCCCATGTGTACACCTCCCCGCTGCTGCAGGCCGCGGCGGGAAGCACGCACGGCTACGACGTCGTCGACCACAGCCACGCCGACGGCCAACTGGGCGGCGAGCCGGGAAGGCTGGCGTTCACCGAGCGACTGCGGGAGCTTGGTCTGGGTTGCGTGGTCGACCTGGTGCCAAACCACATGAGCGTGGCCGTGCCGGCGGAAAACCGCTGGTGGTGGGATGTCCTCGAGCACGGCCGCTCCGCCGAGCACGCCGACCACTTCGACATCGACTGGTCACCCGGTCGCATCCTGCTCCCGGTGCTCGGTGACGGCCCGGCCGAACTCGACCGGCTGGCGGTGGTCGACGGCCAGTTGGACCACGCCGGGAGGCGATTCCCGATCGCCCCTGGCAGCAGTGGCGGGACTCCCCAGCAGGTGCACGCCCGGCAGCACTACGAGCTCGCCTCCTGGCGGCGCACGGCCGAGCTCAACTACCGGCGCTTCTTCGACGTCACCGAGCTTGCCGGTATCCGGGTGGAGCTGCCAGCTGTTTTCGACGCGACGCATCGCGAGGTCCTCCGGTGGGTGGCCGCCGGGGACGTCGACGGCCTGCGCCTCGACCACGTCGACGGGCTGGCCGACCCGGCGGGATACCTCGCGCGGCTGGCCGGTGCTACCCCGCAGGCATGGATCGTGGTGGAGAAGATCCTCCAGCCCGGCGAGCACCTTCCGCCCGGCTGGCCGTGTGCGGGGACCACCGGCTACGACTCCGCGCGTGAGGTGACCGGCGTCCTCGTCGACCCGGCCGGGACGGACGCGCTGACCCGGGTCTACGCCGACCTCACCGGCGAGCCGGCAGACTTCGCCGAGCTGGCACATGACTGCAAGCTGCGCGCGGCACAGACCCTTCTCGCGGCCGAGACGCGGCGGCTGGCCGGGCTGCTGCCCGCTGCCGGGGTGGCCAGTGCCGTCGAGCAAGCAATTGCCGAGGTGATGGCCTGCTTCCGTGTCTATCGCAGCTACCTGCCGGAGTCGGGGGGCCAGCACCTCGCCGCGGCGGTGGCCGAGGCGACTCGTCGCCGGCCCGACCTGACCGCGGCAATCACGGCAGTCAGCTCGGCGGCCCGCCGCGCAGGCGGTGAGTTCGCCACGCGGCTCCAGCAGACGACGGGCATGGTGATGGCGAAGGGGGTCGAGGACACCGCTTTCTACCGCTATCACCGGCTGGTCGCCGTCAACGAGGTGGGTGGCGACCCGGTGCAGCTCGGCCTGTCCCTGGAGGAGTTCCACGCTGCCGCAGCCGCCCGGCAGCGGGACTGGCCCCTGTCGATGACCGCACTGTCCACTCACGACACCAAGCGCAGCGAGGATGTGCGGGCGCGCCTCATCGTGCTGGCCGAGCTGCCCGACAGATGGGCAGCGGCGGCCCGGGACTGGTCGGCGCGCCGGCCGCCGCCCGATCCCAACCTCGGCTACCTCACCTGGCAGACGCTGGTCGGCGCCTGGCCACTGCCGGCGCACCGGGCGTCGGCCTACCTGCTGAAGGCCGCCCGCGAGGCCAAGCAGCACACCTCGTGGTCGGAAGCCGACGAGTCCTACGAGGCGGCGGTGCGCGAGTTCGTCGCGGCCGTCTACGCCGACCGGGCATTGCTGTCCGGCGTCTCCGCCTTCGTGGACAGCATCGCCGGTCCCGGCCGGTCCAACGCGCTGACCCAGAAGCTCGTCCAACTGACGATGCCCGGCGTTCCCGACGTCTACCAGGGGTCGGAGCTGTGGGATCTGTCCCTTGTGGACCCGGACAACCGCCGGCCGGTCGACTACGGGTTGCGGCGCGACCTGCTCGCCCGGCTCGACGGCAGGCAGGTCGGCGACATCGTCGGCGATATCCTCGGCGACATGGCCCCGGCAGGTGACGCGGTGGGGCTGGCAAAGCTGCACGTCGTGGCGCAGTCGCTGCGCCTGCGGGCCGAACGCCCAGCGGTGTTCACCGGATCCTACTCAGCCCTGCCGGCCACCGGGGTGCGCGCCGACCACGTGCTGGCCTTCACCCGGGCTGATGCGGCGATCACTGTCGGGACACGACTGCCGCTGGGCCTGGAGCGCGGTGGCGGCTGGCAGGACACCAGACTGCCTCTCCCCCCTGGTGGCTGGGCAGACCGGCTGACCGGCCGGCCCCATGCCGGCGAGGTGCAGATGGGCCACTTGCTCGCCGGCCTGCCGGTGGCCCTCCTGGTGAGCGATTGACCGGGAAGCGGCCGAGCGACGGGGGCTGACGCCGGGACCGCCGACCGGGGAGGACAATGTGCAGATGACGACGTTCGCGGTCTGGGCCCCTGATGCCCGCAGGGTGCAGGTGGCGGTCGAGGGATCGCCGACGGAGCTCAGCCGGCGTGACGGCGGCTGGTGGCACGGCGTGGCGGCAGCCGAACACGGCTCCGACTACGCCTTCCTGCTCGACGACGGCGAGCCGCTGCCCGACCCCCGGTCCCGGTGGCAGCCACACGGGGTGCACGGCGCGAGCCGGCACTACGACGATGCCGCCTTCGGATGGACCGACCGATCATGGACCGGCCACGGGCTGGCCGGCAGCGTCGTCTACGAACTGCACGTCGGCACTTTCACCGAGGCCGGCACCTTCGACGGGGCCGTCCAGCGGCTCGATCACCTCGTCGCGCTCGGCGTCGACCTGGTCGAGGTGATGCCGGTCAATGCCTGGGACGGCGACGCCGGCTGGGGCTACGACGGCGTCGACTGGTACGCCGTGCACGCGCCCTTCGGCGGGCCGGACGGGCTCAAGCGATTCGTCGACGCCTGCCACGGTCGGGGACTCGGCGTGCTGCTGGACGTCGTCTACAACCACCTCGGGGCCTCCGGGCCTTATCTCAACCGATTCGGCCCCTACTTCACCGGCCGGCACACGACCCCCTGGGGGCCGGCGGTCAACCTCGACGGGCCGGGCTCCGACGAGGTCCGCCGGCACATCATCGACAACGCGCTGATGTGGTTACGCGACTACCACATCGACGGCCTGCGCCTGGACGCGGTGCATGCCCTGACCGACAGCCGGGCAACTCACCTGCTCGAGGAGATCGCCACGGAGGTCGAGGCGCTCGGCGCACACGTCGGACGTCCGCTGTCCCTCATCGCCGAGTCCGATCTCAACGACCCGCGGCTGGTGACGCCCCGGGCGGCCGGCGGCTACGGGCTGACGGCGCAGTGGTCCGACGACTTCCATCACGCCCTGCACTCGGTGCTCACCGGCGAACGGCACGGTTACTACGCCGACTTCGGCGCCCTCTCTGCTCTGGCCAAGACGCTCAAGGCAACGTTCTTCCACGACGGCACCTGGTCGTCGTTCCGCCGCCGCAAGCACGGCCGGGCGGTCGACACCGGCAGTACACCGGGGTACCGCTTCGTCAGCTACCTTCAGAACCACGACCAGGTGGGCAATCGCGCCACGGGCGACCGCATCACCGCGACGCTGTCGCCGGGGCTGCTCAAGATCGGCGCCACGCTGGTGCTCACCTCTCCGTACACCCCGATGCTGTTCATGGGTGAGGAGTGGGCGGCGTCCACACCCTGGCAGTTCTTCACGAGTCATCCACAGCCCGCGCTCGCCGAGGCGACGGCCGCGGGCCGGCACACGGAGTTCGCCGAGCATGGCTGGGCCTCCGACGACGTGCCCAACCCGCAGAACCGCCAGACCTTCCACGCCTCCCGGCTGGATTGGAACGAGATCGAAGAGCCCGGCCACGCCGAGATCCTCGACTTCTACCGCAAGGCCATCGCGATCCGTCGGCAGCGGGTGGAGCTCACCGATCCCGCGCTGGCAGCGGTCTCGGTCGACTTCTCCGAGGAGGCGCGCTGGCTGGTCCTCGCCCGCAGCGGGCTGCGCGTCGTGTGCAACCTGGCCCGGCACCGGCAGTCCGTGCCGCTCGACGGTGCGCCGCGCGGCGTCCTGCTCGCTTCCAGCCCCGGCTTCGTCTACTCCGACGGCAAGGTCGAGCTCGACGGTGAGTCGGTGCTCGTCGTCGAGCTCGCCTGAGACTTTGCGTTGCGTTGCGTTGCGTTGCGTTGCGCGGCAGTCAGGCGATCGCCGCGCCGAGCGGCAGCGCCGCGGTCACGTTGTCGTACAGATAGAAGTTCCGCTTGGAGATCCAGTTGTAGTAGTTCAACGCGCGCACGTCGGTGATCCGGCGCCGGACTCCGTTGACCATCAGGAACCAGCCGGCGGAGGCGTGGAAGATGGTGCCGTCCTTGTAACCGGCGACGATGCCGATGGGCGGGGCGTCCGTCAGGTCGGGGACCGCGGCGATCTGGCCGGCCACGATCCCCCACCAGCCGAACGCGCCCATGCTGATCGGCCGGCGGGTGCCCCGGTCGACCAACCAGACCTGCGAGCTGCCCGAAACCCGGAGGAAGGCGCCGTCCCGCCAGGCGCCACCAGGCACTTCTCCGGTCGCGACCGGCGTGCCGGCAAGAGCGTCAGCAGTCACCGCCACCGCGCCGGCCGAGCTCAGCCCCATCAAGGAGAGCTGGGAGGTGCTGACGGCGTACCTGCGGTCGCCGGTCGTCGCCCAGCGCACGCCGTCAGGCGCGGCCACCACCGAGCCGTTGCGCAGGTAGGCCGTACCCGCGGACGGATACCGGCCGACCTCGCCGCCGGTCACGTTGACCACGTCGGTCGCCCGCCAGCCGTACACCGCCATCATCGATGGCGGGACCAGCCGGCGGCTGCCGTCTGACATCAGCAGGCAGACCGGTCCGGTGGGACTCCACCGCAGCAGCTCACCGGGCTGGTGCGGCATCGCGACCACCGGCGAGGAATATCGGGGGGCGGCGTTGAGGGAGTACAGCGGGTTGTAGACCGTGCCCGACCAGGCGTCACCGAGGCGCAGCTCGAAGTGCAGGTGGGAGCCGGTGCTCTCGGCGTTGCCCGAGTCGCCCAGGAAGGCGAGGAGTTGGCCGCGCCCGACCGGCGAGCCGACCCGCAGGCCCGGCAGGAAGGCGTCCTTGGCGGTGCCCCTGCCGTCGTCGGTGCCGGGGGTGTCGTTGTTGATGTGCAGGTAGTTCAGCGTCCACTTCCGGTCCAGGCTGCGGATGCTGAGGGAGTTGCCCTGACCGACGGAGGTCTCGCGATCCAGGTAGGTCACCGTGCCGTTGAAGCCGGCGATCAGCCGCAGCATCTTGGCGCCCATCAGGTCCTGGCCGAAGTGCCGGCGGGTGCAGCCGGAGCGGCAGGCGAGAAATGTGTCGCTGTAGTGCACGGTGCCCACCACCGGAAAGGCTATCGGCACGGTCACGTGGGTCGTGCTCACCGGCGCGTCGCCGTATGCCGAAGCTATCGTCAAGGTGCTTTCGGGCCGGACCACACCGTCCTCGGCGCGGGTCGGCACCCCGGGAGCGGATGGGGCGGCGGCGGTGGGGCCGGCCGCAACGACCGACCCTCCCAGAGCGAAGGCGGCGATCAGCAGACAACAGGCGGTACGGCGAACTGGCATGGGGAGACCTCCGGTTGAGGAGCACTACCCGGCTGCATCGGCCGACGACGGCCGACCTGAAGGAACCCGACAAGATCATCTGGCGGAAAGCGTGCCGAGCCGGCGCACTACGGTGTCGGGATGCGCCAGTTGATCCCCGCCGACCGCGACGTGGACCTGCTCACCGCCTACGCCCAGCCGGCGCCGGGCATCCGGGTGAACTTCGTGTCGAGCGCAGACGGGGCGGCCACGGTCGACGGTCGCTCGGCCGGATTGTCCGGCGAGGCCGACAAGAGCGTGTTCCGGGTGCTCCGGGCGATATCCGACGTCGTGCTCGTCGGGGCCGGGACGGTACGAACCGAAGGGTACGGACCCGTCCGCCTGCCGCCCGAGCTCCAGGGGTGGCGGCAGGCGCAGGGGTTGCCCCCGGAGCCACCGCTGGCGGTGGTGTCCGGCTCACTGGACCTCGATCCCGGCAGCCGGGTGCTAGCCGACGCAACCGTCCGGCCGATCGTCCTCACCGGCCCGGACGCGTCCGAGCGGCGGCAGTCGCTGTCCGCGGTGGCCGACGTGATCGTCGGCGACAGCCCTGCCGCCTGGGTCGGTCAGCTCACCGAGCGCGGACTGACCCGGATCCTGTGCGAGGGTGGTCCGCGGCTGTTCGGCTCCCTGCTCAGCGAAAGCCTCGTCGACGAGCTGTGCCTGACAGTTGCGCCACTCCTGGCGCGCCAGCAGGCGCCGGCAATCGCCGAGCAGGCCGGCGGGGAGCGTCCACTGCCACTCGTCCTGGTGCATGTGCTGAGCGCGGACGGGTTCCTGTTCCTGCGCTACACCGTCCGGCGCACCTGACCCGTCCGGCAGGATGGCGGGATGGACCTACCCGTGATGCCACCGGTGTCGCCCATGCTGGCCAAGTCGGCGAAGCAACTGCCGACGGCCGATGGCATGTTTTACGAGCCGAAATGGGACGGCTTCCGCTGCATCATCTTCCGCGACGGAGACGAGGTGGAGCTCGGCAGCCGCAATGAGCGCCCGCTCACCCGCTACTTCCCCGAGCTGGTGGCCGCGGCCCAGGCCCAGCTCCCGCGCCGTTGTGTCGTCGACGGCGAGATCGTGATCGCGCGCGGCGACCGGCTGGACTTCGAGTCGCTGCTGCAGCGCATCCATCCCGCCGAGTCACGGATCGACCGGCTCGCCGCCGAGACCCCGGCCTCCTTCGTGGCCTTCGACCTGCTCGCCCTCGACGACGCGTCCCTGCTGGTCGAGGGCTTCGCCGGGCGCAGGGCCGCGCTGCAGTCGGCGCTGTCCGGAGCCCGGGCCCCGGTGCACCTCACCGCCGCGACCACCGACACGGCCACTGCCCGGCAGTGGTTCGACACCTTCGAGGGAGCCGGCCTCGACGGGGTCGTCGCCAAGCCGGCCGGCATCCCGTACGCGCCGGACAAGCGGCTGATGTTCAAGGTCAAGCACGAGCGCACGGCGGACTGCGTCGTAGCGGGATTCCGCTGGCACAAGACCGGCCCGATCGTCGGATCCCTCCTGCTCGGGCTCTACGCCGACGACGGCAGCCTGCAGCACGTCGGTGTGGCCGCCTCGTTCACCGCGGCCCGCCGCCTCGAGCTGGTCGATGAGCTCACCCCCTACCGCACCGAAGCCCTGGCCAATCACCCCTGGCGCGGCTGGGCCGAGGCGCAGGCGCAGGCCGGGGGCCGGCTGCCCGGCGCCCAGTCGCGCTGGAACGCCGGCAAGAACCTCACCTGGGAGCCGCTGCGCCCGGAGCTGGTCGTCGAGGTTGCCTACGACCATATGGAAGGCACCCGCTTCCGGCACACGGCGCACTTCCGCCGGTGGCGCTCCGACCGGCAACCGGCGAGCTGCACCTACGGCCAGCTCGAGGTGCCGGCCGACTACGACCTCGCGCAGGTGCTCGCCAACCCGTAGCCGCCGCCGAGCCTCGTGATCACGGAGCTTGGCACGGCGACACTCGACCAGGCAGGACTCAGTCGGGCTCTTGCGGTGGCTCCGGGCCGGGCGATTGTTTCGAGTCGGGCCAATTGGCAGGGTTCATGCGGCTCGGCTGCACCCGCGCCGGCTCTCCCGGCATCTTGGGGTAGTTCGGCGGGTAGGGCGCGTCGCCGAGTCCACGGTCTGTCTCGTCGCGCTCGGCCCACTCGAGCAGCGGGTCGAGGCGGACCGGGTCGTCGTCGATGCCGGCCTGCACATCGCCCAGCTCGGCGAACCTCACCGGCACGGTGGCCAGGGTCAGCTCCCGGTGGTCCACGTCGGGCAGCTCCGCCCAGCGGAACGGCGTCGACACGAGTGCCTCGGGTTTGGCCCGAACACTGTAGGCCGACGCGATGGTGCGGTCGCGGGCGTTCTGGTTGTAGTCGACGAACACCCGCTCGCCACGCTCCTCCTTCCACCACTTGGTGGTCAGCAGGTGCGGCGCCCGTCTTTCCAGCTCCCGCGCGAGCGCGAGCGCCGCCCGCCGTACGTCGGTGAACACCCACCGGGGCTCGATCCGGACGAAGATGTGTATCCCCCGGCCACCGGAGGTCTTCGGCCAGCCCGTCCAGCCCAGCTCGGCGAGCAGCTCGTGCACATGACCGGCCGCAACACGCGCATCTTCGAAGTCGGTACCCGGCTGCGGGTCGAGGTCCACCCGCAGCTCGTCCGGTCGCTCGGTGTCGAACCGGCGGGAGTGCCACGGGTGAAACTCCACAGTGGACATCTGGGCCGCCCAGATCACCGACCCGACCTCGGTGACGCACAGCTCGTCGGCATGCCGGCCGGACGGGAAGGTGACCCGGACGGACTCCACCCACGGCGGGCGCGAGTCGGGCACCCGCTTCTGATAGATGTCCTCACCGAGCACCCCGGTGGGAAAGCGGCGCATCATGCACGGCCGGTTGCGCAGGGCCCGGAGGATGCCGTCGCCGACCGACAGGTAGTAGTTGATCAGGTCCAGCTTCGACTCACCGCGGGCCGGGAAGTAGACCCGGTCCGGGTTGGTGACCTTGACGGTGCGGTCGCCGACTTCGATCTCCACGTACGGCGACGCCATACCGGCACTGTAAACCGGACGGCACCGTAATCTGCCGGTAAGGGCGCTGCCGACGCGCGCGCCGTACGGTGGTGCCCATGTCGCCACGAGTGGAGAAAGCCGACGAGGAATGGCGTGCGCAACTGTCCCCGGAGGAGTACGCCGTGCTCCGCCAGGCGGGCACCGAGCGGGCGTTCACCGGGGAATACACCGACACCAAGACGATCGGCGTCTACCGCTGCCGGGCCTGTGGAGCAGAGTTGTTCCGCTCCGACACGAAGTTCGACTCACACTGTGGCTGGCCGTCGTTCTTCTCACCGCTGGCCGCGGACCGGGTGATCTTGCGCCAGGACGGTTCGATGTTCATGCGCCGCACGGAGGTCGTCTGCGCAAGCTGCAACTCACACCTGGGACATGTCTTCGACGACGCGCCGCAGACCCCCACCGGCGACCGCTATTGCATCAACTCGATCTCGCTGACCCTCGAACCCGACCCGGCCTGACCGCATCGATCAGAGCAGACGTGTCAGCGCCGAGCTGTCAGGGCAGGGCCGCGACGAGCTCTCGCAAGGGCTTGCGGACGCCGGCGTAGAACGGGGTCTCGACCCGGGTGTGACGCCGCGCCCGGGCACCGCGCAGATGCCGCATGAGGTCGACGATGCGGTGCAACTCGTCGGCCTCGAAGGCCAACACCCACTCGCAGTCGCCCAGGCTGAACGCGGGCACGGTGTTGGCCCGTACGTCGGGAAAGTCGCGGGCCATCTGGCCGTGCTCGGCAAGCAACTCCCGCCGCTCCGCCTCCGGCAGGAGGTACCAGTCCAGCGAGCGGACGAAGGGGTAGACGCTGACGTACCGCTTCGGCTCCTCGTCGGCGATGAATGCCGGGACATGGCTCTTGTTGAACTCCGCCGGCCGGTGCAGCGCCATCGCCGACCAGACCGGGTCACAGGCCCGGCCAAGGGCGGTGCGGCGGAATCGGCCGTAGACCTCCTGCAGATCCTCTGCCGTGGCCGCGTGCCACCAGAGCATCAGGTCGGCATCGGCCCGGAAGCCGGTCACGTCGTAGGCGCCCCGGGTCACCACGCCCTTGACCGCGTACTGGTCGAGCAGCGCCTCGACCTCCGCGCAGGCGCCGTCCCGCGCGTCTTCGGGCAGTGTCCGGCATGCCCGGAACACCGTCCACATGGTGTAGCGAATCGTCTCGTTGAGCACCTTGGCCTGCTTGCCGTCAACCATGCGCCGATTCTTTCAGGTGGGCGCCGACCTGGGCAGCGGCCGCATACCCGGAGCGGATGCATGCCGGCACGCCGACCCCGCGGTAGGCCGCGCCGGCCACCGCCAGGCCAGGCATGCGGGCGACGTCGGCCTCGATCCGGTCGACCCGGTCGAGATGCCCGACGGCGTACTGCGGGAGCGCCCCACCCCAGCGGGTGACGCGCTCGGCTACTCGCCGCACCCCGATCCCGGCGAGTGCCGCGATGTCGGCCGCCGCCAGGTCGGCCAGCTCCTCGTCGGACCGTTGCAGCAGCAATTCCTCGCCGTAGCGGCCGATCGACGCGCGCACCAGAGTCAGGTCACCCGCCAGGTGCGCCCACTTCTGGGAGGAGAAGGTGACGGCCTTCACCGCCCGGCCCTCGGCCGACCCCACGAGCAGCCCGCTCCCGGCGGGTAGCCGGGTCGCCGGATAGGCGAGGGTCACGATCGCCATGCCCGCGTATCCGATAGCGGCCAGATCTGCGGCGGCCGCGGGCGCCACGTCGCGCAACAGCCGCGCAGCCGGGGCGGCCGGCGCCGCGAGCACGACGGCGTCGGCAAGCAGGACCGTCGGGTCCGGGACGGGACCGGCGACCAGCCGGAAGCCCTGACCGGTCCGGGTGATCTCCCGGACGGGCACGCCGAGCCGCACGTCCGCACCGAGCCGCGCGACAAGGACGGCGACCAGGCTGCCAAGACCACCACGGAGTGATCCGAACACCGGGCCGGCAGACGGGCCACCTCGCGCCGCTTGTGCGGCTGCGACGAGGGACCGAGGAGTACGCAACTCCGAAGCGAGCTGGGGCATCGTGGCATGCAGCGACAGGCCGTCGGCGCGACCGGCGTAGACCCCACCGAGGATCGGGTCCACGAGGCGGTCGACAACCTCGCTGCCGAGCCGTCGCCGGACCAGGTCCCCGACCGCGACGTCTTCGATCTGAGCAGGACCACCGTCGGCGGCCTCTGCCCGCACCCGCGCCAGGCCGGCCGGCGTCAGGACCCCGGCGGCGGCCAGGGCCGCCAGGTCGGCCGGGACGCCCAGGACCGTGCCGGATGGCAGCGGGTGCAGCGCGCCGTCGACCGCCACGGACGCCGCACTGGTCACCGGATGCACCAGGTCGCCACCGAGCCCCACCTCCCGGACCAGGTCGACGGCCTCCGGCACCCCCGCCAGGAACATCTCCGCACCCTCGTCGACGGCACGGCCGGCAAAGGACGACGTGCGCAGCTTGCCGCCCAATTCGGGCGATCCGTCCACGATCGTCAACCGGGTCAATTGTGGACAGTCCCGCCGTAGGGCGTACGCGGCCGCCAGGCCGGCGATGCCGCCCCCGACGACCACGACCTGACCACTCATCGCCGACATACTGCCTGATGCACGGTCCCCGACGATGCGCGGTCCCTCATCGTGTCCGCACCGCAACGCGTTCGTCACCTACAGCCGGAACCCCGGCCGCACGGTTTCCGTCTCACGGTCAACCACTACCGAGGGGCACACCATGCGACGAACTCTGATTGCGGCCACAACCGCGCTGGCACTGCTTGCCCTGGCGGGGTGCGCCGGCGGCAGCAGGAGCACGGGCACGACCGGCCGAACCAGCAATGTCACCGGCGGCAAGGGCACCGCACCCGGGATCCGGTCCAAACCCCTCCGGGCAGCGGCCCAGGACGGCACAGGTGCTCAGGTCGGCCAGGGGACGGCGACAACGACCGCCGATCGCGTGGCGATCGGTCCGGCCCGGATCCTCACCGCCGACCTCACGCTGCGGACCAAGAACGGTTCGGCCGTCGCCGACATCGCCGACCGGGCCACCGCGCTGGTAGTCGCCGCAGGCGGCGAATCGGCCGGTGATCGGCGCAGCGAGGCCGGCTCCGGGACCCAGGCCGACCTCGTCCTCAAGGTGCCACCGGCCAAGTACGACGCGACCCTGGATGCGCTGTCCAAGCTCGGCAAGGAGCTGAGCAGGTCGGCCCAGGCGGAGGACGTCACCGATCAGGTCGTCGACGTGGCATCGCGGGTCAGGTCACAGGAGGCCAGCGTGGCCCGGATCCGCAGGCTGCTGGCCAGCGCCCGCAACCTCGGTGAGGTCGTCCAGGTCGAGGGCGAGCTGGCCAGGCGGGAAGCCGATCTGGAGTCCCTCAAGGCGCGCCAACGCGCGCTCGACGTGCAGACCTCCTTCGCGACGATCACGCTGCACCTGCGCGGCCCGAAGGCGGCAGTGGCGCCGGCCGACAAGTCACCGCGCGGCTTCGTTTCCGGTCTCAAGGCCGGCTGGCGGAGCTTCACCGCGGCCACAAACTGGCTGCTCACCGCGGTGGGCGCGTTGCTGCCGTTCCTGATCCTGCTCGCCGCGATCGGGGCGGCCGTCCTGGCCGTCCGGCGCCGGCGTCAGCCGGGCGGGCGGGCATCGTCACCGGAGCCGGAGCCGGTGACCGCAGCCTGAGGACGCTCGATCGAGTGCACCAACTCGACCACCCTGGTGAGGATGTCCGGGTCGGTCGACGCGAGCACTCCGTGGCCGAGGTTGAAGATGTGGCCCTCGGCCGCAACGCCCTCCGCGACCACTCGGCGCACCTCCCGTTCGACGACCGGCCAGGGCGCGTGCAGCACGGCGGGGTCGAGGTTGCCCTGCACCGCCCGGCCCGGCCCGATCCGGGACACGGCAACGTCGAGCGGCACCCGCCAGTCGACCCCGACGACGTCAGCGCCTGCCTCACCCATCAGGGCCAGCAGTTCACCGGTGCCGACACCGAAGTGGATCCTGGGCACGCCGAGGTCGTGCAGGCCGGTCAGCACCCTCGTGCTGTGCGGTGCGACGTAGTCGCGATAGTCGGCCGCAGACAGGACGCCGGCCCAGGAATCGAACAGCTGCACGACCGAGGCACCGGCCGCTACCTGCACCCGGAGGAAGCTGAGGCTGACCTCGGCGAGCACGGCAAGCAGCGCGTGCCAGATCGCCGGCTCGCCGTACATCAGCGCCTTGGTGTTCTCGTGGTTGCGTGAGGGCCCGCCCTCCACCAGATAACTGGCCAGGGTGAAGGGTGCCCCGGCGAAACCGATCAGCGGGACACCGGCCAGCTCGGCGACGACTTGCCGCACGGCCTCCGTCACGAAAGGCACGTCGCCGGGCTCGAGTGGCCGGATCCGCCGCACGTCCGCGGCGGTCCTGATCGGCGCCGCCACGACCGGGCCGGTGCCGGGCACGATGTCGAGGTCGACGCCGACGGCCTTCAGTGGCAGCACGATGTCGGAGAACAGGATCGCCGCGTCGACGCCGTGCCGGCGCACCGGCTGCAGGGTGATCTCGGTGACCAGGTCAGCTGTCCGGCACGCGGTGAGCATCTCGGTTCCCACCCGCAGCGCGCGGTATTCGGGCAGCGAGCGGCCGGCCTGACGCATGAACCACACCGGCGTACGGGTCACCTGGAGCCGCCGGCAGGCACGCAGCAGCAGCGGATCCGGCGGGGTCGGCATGGTGAGGGCCATCCTTGCATCCGGACCGCAGCGGCCCGCGACACGCCGGAGCGCCTGCCGGGTTCTGTCGTAGCGACGTGCCACGGTCTGCTTGTGGCCGGACCACGGTCGGACCGGGAGGGACGGGGAGGCGACCGATGACGCAGTTGCTGTTGCGACGCTGCTCCACCTGCGGTGCCGAGCGCGCCTTCGCGGCACCCGAGTGCGGCGACGGGCATGGTCCCGACTGCCCCGACCTGGCCTGCATCGACTGTGGCGAGGCGATATTCGTCGGGAGCCTGACCGTTCAGCTCGGCGTTCTCTGCGTGCCGGTCGCACCGGCCGCCTGAGGACTCCCCTCCGGCGCGTCAGGTGCCGGGCGGCGGCGGCGGCTCCTACGCTGCCCAGGTGGGCAACGCACGTGCGGGCGGTTTCCCGGAGACGTTCGTCCGGGCGGTCGAGAGCCTGCGCCGGGCGCGGCCGCGGCCCGAGGTCCAGCTGGCCGAGATCGCGGCGCCGGGCCGGCTGGCCCCGTTCAGTTTCGCCACCACCGCCGAGGTGCTGCGGGGTGCCGAAGAGCTGGCCAGCGGACGGCTGGTGCTGCTGCATGACCCGGCCGGTCAGGAGACCTGGGACGGCACTCTGCGCATCGTCACCTACGTCACCGCGGGGCTCGACGCCGAGATGGCGGGTGACCCACTGTTGGCAGGGGTGGGCTGGAGCTGGCTGATCGACGCTCTCGCCCTGCACGGTGCACGGCATACCGCCGCGGGGGGCACCGTGACGCAAACCACCTCAACCCGCTTCGGTGACCTGGCCGGTCCGCCGGACTCCGCCGATGTCGAGCTCCGCGCCTCGTGGACGCCCCTGGACAGCGATCTGACCAGTCACCTGCTCGCCTGGTGTGACCTGCTGTGCTCCACAGCGGGGCTGCCACCGCCGGGCGTCATCGTGCTCCCCCAGTCCGGCGCCTGACGGTCCTCCTAACCCGGGCGCCGGGCTGCTACAGCTACCGATCCGACCCGTCGAAGACATCCTGGATGGTCGGCAAATCGGCGACGTCCTGAGGAGCGATCAGCGTGCATGCTGCAGAGCCGCTACTGGCGGCACGAACTGGCGCTTTCACCGCGCTCGTCGTCGTTTCCGAGCCACAAGCCCTGCAATCACTGGTGGGCCGCCTCCGGTTGGTCGGCGCGACCGACATCACCGAGGCGACGCGTGCCACTGATGCGCGCGCAGCCGCCCGCGCCAGCGGTCCCCTCGATCTGTGCCTGCTCGACCTGAGCCTGCCGGGTGGAGCCCTGCACCTGTTGACCGACCTGCGTAACGCCGGTTGGCGACGACTGCTGGTCCTCTCCCCCGCAGCCGACGCCTTTTCCTTGCGCGCCGCGTTCCAGGCCGGGGCGCACGGTTATCTACGGAAGCAGGATGGCAGCGCCCTGCTGGACCGAGCGGGCCAGGTGGGCCTGCGCATCCCCGCCCCCCGATCGCCGGCCGCGTCGAACGCCGGCGCCAACGTCGATGCCAGGGCCTGGCGGCACCTGTCCGCCCGGGAGATCCAGGTGCTGCGCCTGGTGGCTGCCGGTCGATCCAACAGCGCAGCGGGCGAGCAGCTCGAGCTGTCGGCGCTGACGGTCAAGAGCCACCTCGCCCGAATCGCCCGCAAGCTGGGCACTGGTGACCGGGCCCAGATGGTGGCCGTGGCCATGCGGGCCGGGATCATCGTCTGACCGTCGCCGAGAGTGCCCTGGGGCGGAGCCGGCTGGTCGGCGCGTACGGTCAATGCTGTGAGCGACGCGGCCCCTGCCGAGAGCACCGGGGTGGCCCCCGAGGGCAGGCCCACGCCGCTGCCGCTGCTCGAACCGCGTGACGGCACGCCCGACCCCGTAGAGGGCCCCGCGGCGCTGGCCGCGGCCGCCGCCGCCCTGGCTGCGGGCACCGGACCGGTCGCCGTCGATGCCGAGCGGGCGTCGGGCTACCGCTACGGCCAGCGCGCCTACCTGGTACAACTGCGCCGCGCAGGTGCCGGTACCACCTTGATCGACCCCATGTGCTGTCCGGATCTCGCGATCATCGACGCGGCGCTGGCCGGCGCCGAGTGGGTGCTGCACGCCGCCACCCAGGATCTGCCCTGCCTGCAGCAGGTCGGCATGCGGCCCCGGCGGCTGTTCGACACCGAGTTGGCCGGCCGGCTGGCCGGCTTCGACCGGGTCGGCCTCGGCACGATGGTGGAGCACATGCTCGGCCTGTCCCTGGAGAAGGGACACTCCGCGGCCGACTGGAGCACCCGGCCGCTACCGCGGGCCTGGCTGACCTATGCCGCACTCGACGTCGAGGTGCTCATCGAGTTGCGCGACGCCTTGGAGGCCGAGCTGACTACCCAGGGCAAGCTGGGCTGGGCGCGGGAGGAGTTCGCCGCCCTCGTCTGCGCACCGTCACCGGAGGCGCGGGTCGATCCGTGGCGCCGGACGTCCGGGATCCACCGCATCCGCAGCCCGCGGGGCCTGGTGATCGTCCAGCAACTCTGGGAGGCCCGCGACGCGATCGCCCAGGCGCGGGACACCGCCCCCGGGCGGATCCTGCCGGATTCGGCGATCGTCTCCGCCGCCCAGTCCAACCCTGCCTCGACCGAGGCACTACTGGCCTTGCCGGTCTTCGGCGGCCGGGCGACCCGGCGGCACGTGGGCACGTGGTACGCGGCGATCGAACGTGCCCGGGCCCTGCCCGACGACGAGCTTCCCAGCGTTCGGCGAGCCAGCGATGGGCCGCCCCCCGTCCACCGCTGGCGGGACCGGGAACCCGCGGCGGCCGCCCGATTGACGGCGGCAAAGGAAGCCACCGCCAAGACGGCACTGGAGCACCGCCTGCCGGTGGAAAACCTCGTCTCGCCCGACGCCGTGCGCCGGCTGGCCTGGGAACCGCCCGATCCACTGACCCCGGACTCGGTGGCGCAGGTTCTACGGGCGGCCGGCGCCCGCGACTGGCAGGTGACACTGACCGCGGATCTCCTCGCCGCCGCGCTGCGCCCGACTCCGCCGGCATAGCCGTGGAAACAACCATCACGCACCGCCCACCCCGGACGGTGACGGAGCACACATCGGACCGGTATGTTACCGGTGGGTAGCATAGGTTAGCCTCGAGCGAAAGCGTCCCTGATCGGAGTCCCAGTGACTGCTCGGACCGTTCGCGATGTGGTGTTCGTCGAGGGCGTACGCACCCCGTTCGGCAAGGCCGGCGACAAAGGTGTCTACGCGCAGACCCGGGCCGACGACCTCATTGTCGCCGTCATCCGCGAGTTGCTGCGCCGCCATCCCGAGTTGCCGACCGACCGGATCGACGAGGTCGCCATCGCCGCCACTACCCAGACCGGCGACCAGGGCCTGACCATCGGGCGGCTGGCGGCCCTGCTGGCCGGGCTGCCCAAGACGGTGCCCGGCTTCGCCATCGACCGGATGTGCGCCGGCGCGCTGACCGCGGTCACCACAGTCTCCAGTGGCATCGCTTTCGGGGCCTACGACGTGGCGATCGCCGGTGGCGTCGAGCACATGGGACACCACCCGATGGGCGAGGGAGTCGATCCCAATCCGCGGATCGTCGCCGAGAAGCTGGTCGACCCGTCCGCGCTGGTGATGGGATCGACCGCGGAAAACGTGCACGACCGCTTCCCCGGCCTGACCAAGGAGCGATGCGACATGTTCGCCGCGGCCAGCCAGGCCAAGGTCGCCAAGGCCTACGCCGACGGCAAGATCCAGCCCGACCTGGTGCCTATCGGCGCCCGTGACATTAGGCGCGGGTGGAATCTCGTCACCCGCGACGAGCCACCGCGGCCCGGGACCAGGGTAGAGGATCTGGCAGCACTCAAGACGCCGTTCCGCCCGCACGGCCGGGTGACCGCCGGCAACTCGGCGGGACTCAACGACGGCGCGGCCGGTTGCCTGCTCGCCGCCGAGGACGTGGCCACCGAGCTCGGCCTGCCGGCCCGGATGCGTCTGGTGGGCTACGGCTTCGCCGGCGTGGACCCGGAGGTGATGGGCATCGGCCCCATCCCGTCGACCGAGCGGGCGCTGCGCACCACCGGACTGTCGGTGGCCGACATCGGGTTGTTCGAGCTCAACGAGGCATTCGCGGTGCAGGTGCTCGCCTTCCTCGAGCACTTCGGCCTGGCCGACGACGATCCGCGGGTCAACCCGTACGGCGGCGCGATCGCCTTCGGCCACCCGCTCGCCAGCTCCGGTGTACGGCTGATGACGCAGCTGTCCCGGCAGTTCGCCGAGCATCCCGAGGTCCGGTACGGACTGACCGCCATGTGCGTGGGCATGGGCATGGGTGCCTCGGTCATCTGGGAGAACCCCACCTGGGAGGGCGAGTGACCGCCGCACCGGAGGCCCCGGACGAGGTCGTCACGCAGGCCCTGGTCCGCTACCTGGAAGTGCCGGGGCTGCCCGGTGAGATGGCCTTGATCACGCTGGACAACGGCCTGGACCACACCCGGCCGTCGACCTTCGGCCCGGCCGGGCTGACCTCGCTGGAGGCAGCGATGGACGACATCGAGGCCCACTCCCCCGGAGTCGCAGCCATCGCGGTCACGGGCAAGCCGTTTGTCTTCGCCGTCGGTGCCGACCTGTCGGTCGCCGGCAGCATCACCACCCGCGAGCAGGCCGTGGAGGTCGGTCGGCGCGGGCATCGTGCCTTCCGGCGGCTGCACGATTCCGCCGTCCCGACGTTCGCGTTCGTCAACGGGGCGGCGATGGGTGGCGGGCTGGAGGTTGCCCTGCACTGCCACTACCGCACACTGTCCACCGGCGCCGCCGCGATCGCGCTGCCCGAGTGCTTCCTGGGACTACTACCGGGCTGGGGCGGCACGCAGCTGCTACCCAACCTGATCGGTGCAGAAGCGGCCGTGACGGTGATCATCGACAACGCCCTCAACAACAACCGCATGCTGAAGCCGGCTCAGGCGGCCAAACTCGGGATCTCCGACGCGACCTTCTCGCCGGCCGACTTCCTGGCGCAGTCGCTGCTCTGGGCCGCCGCTGTGGTGCGCGGCGACGTCACCGTGCAACGCCCAAGGGTCGACCGCGGCGACGCCTGGGACGCCGCGCTGGCCCGCGGCAAGGTCATTGCCGACGCCAAGGTGCACGGGGCCGCCCCGGCGCCGTACCGCGCTCTCGACCTCATCCGGCTGGCCCGCGACGCCGACTTCAGCACCGGCACCACGGCGGAGGACGAGGCGGAGGCGGACCTGCTGATGAGCGAGGAACTGCGGGCGGGTCTTTACTCCTTCGATCTGGTGCAGAAACGGGCCCGGCGCCCCGCCGGTCAGCCGGACACCGCCCTCGCCCGGCCGGTCACCAAGGTCGGCATCATCGGTGCCGGACTGATGGCCGGCCAGCTGGCGTTGCTGTTCGCCCAGCGGCTGGAGGTCCCGGTCGTCCTGACCGACATCGACGCAGGCCGCATCGAGCGCGGCGTTGCCTCCGTGCACGGCGAGCTCGACACGCTCCAGCGGCGTGGCCGGCTCTCCGCCGACAAGGCCAACCGGCTGAAGACTTCGGTCACGGGGTCACTGTCCAAGGATGCCTTCGCCGACGCCGACTTCGTGATCGAGGCGGTGTTCGAGGAGCTCAAGGTCAAGCAACAGGTCTTCGCCGAGGTGGAGGCCGTCGTGTCCCCGACGGCTGTCCTGGCCACCAACACGAGCTCGCTGTCGGTCACCGAGATGGCAGCCGGCCTGCGCCATCCCGAGCGGGTCGTCGGGTTCCACTTCTTCAACCCGGTCGCCCTGCTGCCACTGCTCGAAGTGGTCCGGGCCGGCCACACCGACGACCCGACGCTGGCGACGGCCTTCGCCGTCGGGAAGGCGCTGCGCAAGTCGTGCGTACTGGTGAAGGACGCCCCGGCCTTCGTGGTCAACCGGCTGCTCACCCGGTTCCTCGGCGAGGTGATCTCCGCCGTCGACGAGGGGACGCCGGTCGAGGTGGCCGACGGGGCGCTGGCACCGCTCGGCCTGCCGCTGTCACCGTTCGTGCTGCTCGCCCTGGTCGGGCCCGCAGTCGCCCACCATGTCAGCGAAACCCTGCACGGGGCCTATCCCGACCGCTTCGCCGTCAGCGAAAACCTGGCCCGGCTGGTGGCGGCCGGCAAGACCGGCATCTACGTCTGGGACAGCGGGCAGCCGGAGGTCGATCCCGACGTGCGCGACCTCTTCGTCCTGGGCGACCGTCCGCAGACGGAGGAGCAGGTACGTCAGCGCGCGCTCGCCGCCTTGGCGGAGGAGGCCCGGCTGATCCTCGACGAGGGTGTCGTGGCCGGCGCCCAGGACATCGACCTGTGCCTGCTGCTCGGCGCGGGATGGCCGTTCCACCTCGGTGGCATCACGCCCTATCTGGACCGTACGGGAGTTGCGGAGCAGGTGACCGGGGCCCGCTTCCTCCCCCGCGGCGTTGCCAGCCTGCCATAACAGGCGTCAGGCCGGCAGCAAGCGGGTCGCGACGTCGCGCAGCATCGGCGACTCGACCGACTCCATGGCACAGCGCGCGAACAACCACAGCCTCAACCGCGCCGGCTCGAGGCCGAGCAGACCGGCCAGCCGGTCGGCGAACCCGCCCGGATCGGCGACGAGCCGCTCCTCGCAGTTGAGCATGTGCTGCATCGGGTCGTAGGTGGGGTCGCCGACGTAGGGCTTGGGATCGCAGACCAGCCAGGGCTCCCGCTCGGCGGCCAGGATGTTCTCGGCGTGCAGATCGGTGCACAGCAGCACATGGCGCTGCGCCGATCCCGGCAGAGTCCTGAGCAGGTCCAGGGCCGCCCGGGCGAGCCCGGGATCCACGATGTCCGGTGCAGCCCGCAGCCGGCGCTCGAAACCAGCCGCCCACTCGTGGCACATCACCCGCAGGTCACGGAAGGGGTGACCGGCCGCCGGCTCCCGCCACAGCCGCAGGAGCAGGCCGGCGACCACCATGTCCTGCTCGGGCTCCGCGACCGCCTGATTCAGCGACGTACCCGGGCGGCAGCGTTCGAGCAGCAGCGCGCTGGTGGCGTCGAACGTGTCCGCAGCGTGCAGGATGACGGCACCTTCGCCGGCCCAGAAAGTCAGGCCCTCGGCTTCGTGCCTGGCCTCAGGATGGACCCAGCCGACCTTGAGCACGAGGTCCCGGCCGGCGGGGTCGCGCGCCGGAGCAACCCAGGAGCAGCGTCCGCCGGGCTGGAACGGCTCGCCGAGCCGAACCGCCCAGCGCTGCGCGACGGCGTTTACCACACGAGGCAGGTCAGCGACCCAGGCGGCGAGACCCGGCTCGGCGGCGCCCTCGGCGGTCTCGGCCAGATTGGTCGGCAAGCTGAGCCGTGTCATGCCGATGGCGCGCTCTCACCCGTCGGCAGTTCGACCTGCACCTCCAGGCCGCCGCCCGGCAGGGCTGCGGCCTGCACCCGGCCCCCGTGGGCGAGGGCCACGGACCGCACGATCGACAGGCCCAGCCCGGCACCGCGGCTTGCCGTTCGCGCCGTCCCGCCCCGCCGGAACGGCTCGAACAGCCCGGGTGCCTCGGCCGGATCGATCACCGGACCGCTGTTGGCCACGAGGAGGCGGGCAAATCCGTTGTCGGTGCGGGTGTGTACGCCCAGCCACCCGCCCGGCACGTTGTGCCGTACCGCGTTCTCCACGAGGTTGCCGGCCAGCCGGTCGAGCAGACCGGGGTCACCCGAGACGACGGCCGGCTCCAGCCGGGTGTCCACGTGCAGCCCGGCCTCGGTGGATTCGGCTCGCATCGCGTCCAGTGCAGCACCGACGACGGCTGGCAACTCGACCGGCTCGCGGACGGCCAGTCCGTCGCGGCCCTGCACGTCGGCCCGCGCGAGCTGCAGCAGGGCGTCGACCAGCCGGTCGGCCCGCTGGGTGGCACTGCGGATCACCCCGCCCATCCGGCGCAGGTCGGTCAGTGATGCCCCGGGATCGCGCAGCGAGACGTCGATCTCGGTACGGATGACCGACAGCGGGGTACGCAGCTCGTGACTGGCATTGGCGACGAAACGCCGCTGGCTGTCGAAGGCCGCCTCCAGCCGGGCGATCATCCCGTCGAAGGTGTCGGCAAGCTCCTTGAGCTCGTCGTCCGGGCCGTTGAGGGAGATCCGCTGGTCGAGGGTCTCGGTGGACAGCCGGTGTGCCGTCGACGTGATCGACTGCAGCGGGCGCAGCGCCCGGCCGGCGAGCAGGTAGCCGCCGGCCATCCCCACCAGCCACACCAACCCCAGGGCGAGCAGCCCACGGCGTAACAGCGCCTGCTCGGTCTGCTGCTGCAAGAGGATCTGGACGTCGCGGGCGTCGACCCGCTCGTATGTCCCGTCGTGATACCGGATCACCACGGTGACGCCCTCGGCAAACCGCGGCCCGTGGTCGAACGCCTGCCCGACGAGGTAGTAGGACGCACCCAGCAGAAGCAGGCCTGAGCCGACCAGAAGCGCGCCGAAGAGCAGCGTCAGGCGCAGCCGCAGCGTCGGGCGCGGGAGGTTCACCGGGCACCCGTCATGCGCCGCCGACCCGGTAGCCGGACCCGACGACTGTCTCGATCAGCCCGGGCTCGCCGAGCTTCTTCCGCAGGGTCATCATCGTGACGCGTACCGTCGTCGTGAACGGGTCGGCGTGTTCGTCCCACACCCGCTCCAGCAGCTCCTCGCTCGACACCACCCGTCCGCCGGCACCGAGCAGCACCTCCAGCACGCCGAACTCCTTGCGGGTGAGTTCCACCGGCTGCCCCGCGCGCAACACGCTGCGCCGCGCCGGGTCGAGCTCCACGTCACCTGCCCGCAGCACGGGAGGCGCCGGCGGTGTCGCCCGCCGGCCCAGAGCCCGGATCCGCGCGACGAGTTCGTCGAAGGCGAACGGCTTGCCGAGATAGTCGTCCGCGCCCAGACCGAGACCCTCCACCCGGTCGGCCACCGTGCCACTCGCGGTGAGCATCAGGACCCGCGTCAGCACACCGGAGGCCGCGACGTCGGTCAGGACCTGGTCGCCGGACATGCCCGGCAGGTCGCGGTCGAGCACCAGAACGTCATAGCGGGTCACGAGCGCCTTCTCGTGGCCGGCGGTGCCGTCGTAGGCCACGTCGACGGCCATCCCCTCCTGCCGCAGCCCCCGGGCGATGGCATCGGCCAGTTGCCGCTCGTCCTCCACGATCAGTACACGCACACCATGCAGCCTGCCAGCCCGGTGTGAAAGTCGCGTGAGTTCACCCGTTCGGGTCAGCCGGTGGCGCCACGATTCGAGTACGTTCGGGCGCATGTTGGTACCGACGACAGCCGCACTGCGCAGAGGAGCGCTTGCCGTGTGCGTGCTCCATGACATCGACCTGCTCCCGCTGGCCGACGGCATCCTGTTGACCGGCGGCACGGATCTGCCCGTCTCGTGGGACGAGTGCCTGCGGGCGCTGCGCGGCGCCGATCCGGAAAGCGCCATCGGAACGGGCCGGCTGACCGCCTGGTTGCAGGCCCGCAGGTTCCTGGCCGATACGGCTCCCGCTTCGGTGGCCAGCCGGATCCGGCCGGTCGGCCTGCCGGTCGGTCACGTGTCCCATCCAGGTCCCGAATGGGCCTGGCACTCGGTGCTCGGCGGCGCTGTCGAACTCGGGGTCGGCCTGCTGGGGCCGGACCTGGCACGGCCGGAGGGGATCGTGGTCGTGGACCCCGCGGTTTGGCTGCTCCACGACTTCGATGCGCTGTCGCACTGGCCGGCCGCTCGCTCCTACCTCACCGCGATGGCGCTCCTGGCCGCCGACCGTCGACGGCACACGCCCGACGTGCCGTTGCGGCCGATGGGCGACTGCGACGTCGTCACCCTGCTGTGCTCGGCCGTATTCCGGACAGCCCTGGCCGGGGCGTCCGGTGACATGGTCACTGCCGGGGTGCCGATGCGCGACCGCGGCTGGACTGAGCTGCGCCGGATCGACCCGGCATTCACGGTGTCCGCCGCCGCCGCGACCGATCCGGTGCGGCGCGGATTCACCCGTCCGCTGTTGATCACCGCCGACGAGGTGGTGATGGTCGCCGTGGGCGGCCGACCCGCGGACAGCGCGCTGCGCGACGGCGTACCCGGCCAGCACACCGGCGACCGGCTCTGGGACCGCCCCGTCCGCTATCGGTGATTGCGCTATCCCGGCTGAGCGCTATCCCGGTTGCGGTGGCTCGGGGACGGCTCCGCTTCGGCATCGACCTGCTCGCCGGGGTCGAGCCGGGCCACCCAGCCCACCACTCGGCGCGTCACGTCCTGCGCCGTCAGGCCGATCGCCGACCGCACCAGCAGCGGGTTGCCATGCTCGAGGAACCGCTGGGGGATGCCCACATCGCGCGTCGGTACGTCGATGTCGGCGTCGCGCAACGCCTGGGACAGCTGAGCACCCACCCCCCCGGAGCGGCCACCGTCCTCCAGGGTGACGACGAGGCGATGCTGTGCCGCGAGCCGGAGCAACTCGGGCGCGACCGGAGCGACCCAGCGAGGGTCGACGACGGTTGCCGCAACCCCTTCTGCCTGCACCCGGTTGGCCACCTCGAGGGCGATATGTGCCATGGCGCCCACCGAGACGACCAGCACGTCGGCCGCGGCGGGCTCGTGCAACACATCGACCCCGCCGACTCGCCGCACGGCCGGGATGTCGTCGGTCAGGGCAGTCTTGGGAAACCGCACGACGGTCGGGCCGTCGGAGACGGCGATCGCCTCCCGCAATTCCTCCCGCAGGGTCGGCTCGTCGCGCGGGGCGGCGATCCGGATACCGGGCACGATGTTCATCAGCGACAGATCCCACATGCCGTGATGTGAGGCACCGTCGTCGCCGGTCACGCCGGCCCGGTCGAGCACCAGGGTCACCGGTGCCTCGTGCAGGGCGACGTCCATCAGCATCTGGTCGAACGCGCGGTTGAGGAACGTCGCGTAGATCGCGACCACCGGGTGCATGCCGCCGAAGGCCAGCCCGGCCGCCGACGTGAGGGCGTGCTGCTCGGCGATGCCGACGTCGTAGGTCCGCTCGGGATAGGCGACGGAGAACGGATGCAGGCCGGTGGGGTGCAGCATGGCAGCGGTGATCGCCACCACGTCGGGCCGCTCGGCACCGATCCGCACCAACTCCTCGCCGAACACCCTGGTCCACTTGCGACCGCCGGAGGAGAGCAACTGCCCGGTGACCGGATCGAATGCTCCGCCAGGCCCGTGCAGGCAGTCGGCCTCGTCGCCCTCGGCCGGCCCGTAGCCGAAGCCCTTGCGGGTGACGCAGTGCACGATCACCGGAGCGCCGAAGTCCCTGGCTCGGCGCAGCGCCGACTCGACGGCGGCCTCGTCATGGCCGTCGACAGGCCCGAGGTATTTCAGTCCGAGATCCTCGAACAAGCCCTGCGGCGCGATCGCGTCCTTGAGCCCCTTCTTGATGCCGTGCAGCGCGTCGAACAGTGGCGGGCCGACCAGGGGGGTCCGCGCCAGGGAGTCGCGGACCAGATCGAGCACCCGTTCGTAGCCCGGCGTCAGCCGCAGCGAGGCCAGGTGGTCGGCGAGCCCGCCGATGGTGGGTGAGTAGGAGCGGCCGTTGTCGTTGACCACGATCACGACAGGACGGTCCTTGGCCGCGGCGATGTTGTTCAGCGCCTCCCAGCACATGCCGCCGGTCAGCGCACCGTCGCCCACGACCGCCACCACCGGCCGCTTCTCGCCGCGCAGGGCAAATGCCTTGGCCAGCCCGTCGGCGTAGGACAGAGCCGTCGATGCATGGGAGTTCTCGATCACGTCGTGCTCGGACTCGGCCCGGCTGGGATAGCCGGACAGCCCGCCGTACTGCCGCAGCCCGTCGAACGCGGCCTGCCGGCCGGTCAGGATCTTGTGGACGTAGGCCTGATGGCCGGTGTCGAAGAGGATCGGCTCCTGCGGTGAGTCGAAGACGCGGTGCAAGGCGATGGTGAGCTCCACCGCGCCGAGGTTGGGACCGAGATGCCCACCGGTGCGCGAGACCTTGGCCACCAGGAAGTCGCGGATCTCGGTTGCCAGCAGGGGGATCTGCTCCGCCGGGATCCGGCGCAGGTCCGCCGGACCCCCGATCGAGGACAGCAGGCTCATCGACGTCCTCTCCGGGGGCTGTGCGACAACGTTCGATTGTATCCAGCAGGCCGCACGGCGTCGGCCGATAGCTCGTATGGGTTCTGTGCGCAAGCCCGCCTGAACGGCGTCGAACGCTCAGCCATGACGGGACCAGAATCTTTCCGCGGCGATACGCGGCTCTTCGGCGGAGAACGAACTGACGACACCGGTCGCAGCCCATTCCTCCATATGGTTCAGAAAAGCGAGTATTGCCGCACCTTGTGCCGGTGTGAACTGGTCGGCGAGCCGCAGGAAGCGCCGCATGTCGTTCGATTCTCGCACCGCGGGCGCGGTGAGGCTGTGCACGATGATCATGGGGATGAGATCGGCGTCCCGGTAGTGCCGGACCGCTGCCAGGAGGTAGCCGGGCAGGTAGAACCGAAATGCGGCCGAGGTGAGGAAGGAGAGGCTCTGACCCGAATCCGCGAGTATCGGATAAACCCGAGCGGCAGTTGCTGCCAGTGCTTGCCGCGGAAGGCCGCTTCGATCTCGGCGCACTCGAGGTGCTCCCCGGATCGGTCGTAGGCAAGCCCGTCGTCGCCGGGGTAAGCCGTGGTGGCGAATGCCCGTTCGATCTGCTGGCAGAGCTCTGCCACCGCGACCCGTTGGACCCCAGAAGGCGGCGCGGAGTGCGGCGCGACCCCTTCACGAGGCTCATCATGGACCACCCGAACACCGTCGCCCTACAGCCGGGGCACCCATCGCCGGCCCTGCAGCGCGGCCAGCACGACGGATATCGCCCGGTCCACCTCCGCAAGCCGGCGCCCCTCCCGCTCGTAGGCCTGCATCGCCGCCTCGATCGCCTCTGGTGGGATCTCGTCGCGCAGATCCGCCCGCAGCGTGCGCCAGCCCGCCCGGGCGGCATCCAACGACGCCGCAACCTGCTCACCGGCCATCCGGGCGAGCAGCACCGGATGGCGCTTGAGCACGTCGTAGGCCCGGTAGTCGGCCGGAACGTATTCGTAGAGCCAGGCGACCGCACTGAGCTCCCAGTCCGGCGAGCCCGGCGGGCAGACCCGGGCGGGCCAGTTCGGCGGCAGTTCGGTGCTCACGGTGCTCGATCATCCGCTACCGGGGCCAGGCGGCCGAGGTTACGTAGCGCCAGTCGATGCAGGCTGCAGCAGTCCGACGCACTCGACGTGCTGGGTCATCGGAAACAGGTCGAAAGCGCGGAGTCCTGCCAGCCGGTAGCCGTGCCCGGTGAAGGTGGCTACGTCGCGGGCGAAGGCCGCCGGGTCGCACGCGACATAGGCCACGGCCCGCGGCCCCCGCTGCACGATCTGTGCGACGACGCGGGCTCCCGCACCGCTGCGCGGCGGGTCCAGGACGACGAGGTCGAAGCCGCCGTCCGGCAGCGTGTCGAGCACCCGCTCGACCTGGCCGGCTTGCAGAGAAACGGGCACGGCGGCGTCCCGCAGGTTGTACGACGCGTCCCGGACAGCGTCGCGGTCGGACTCGATCGCCACGATCCGGCCACCGGGCACGTGCGGCGCCAGGGCGACCGCGAAGAGCCCCGCGCCGGCGAAGAGGTCGAGCACGCCGTCGCCGGCCCGCGGCCGGAGCGCCTGGATGACGGCATCGGCCAGCACCTCGACCGCCGCAGGGTGCACCTGCCAGAACCCGGCGGCGCCGACCTGGAAGGTGCGACCGAGCGCAGTCTCCCGGACGGCGCGATGACCGCGCTCCCGGGTTGCCCGGCCGCCACCGCGCTTGCGGCGCAGCACGGCGACGTCACCGAAGCCGAGTTCAGGCACCGCCACCTGCGCCCCACGCCGCCCGGTGACCACCAGCGCCCGGTCACCCGCCGACGATGCGATCACCTCGACCGCTTCGGCGCCGGGCCAGCCGCGCCGGGTGACTCCCATCTCGTCGACCGCTGCGGTCGCCAGCGGGCAGTGCTCCACTGGCTCGACTTCCGTCGATCGGTGCCGGTGCAGGCCAACCGTGCCGTCCTCGGTGACGGCGAACCGCAGCCGGGTGCGCCAGCCCAGCGGGCCACCGGGGACCGGCTCCACCACGACCTGCACGTCGGCCCGGCCGCCCAGCCGGTCGAGTTGTTCGCTGACTACGGTGGCCTTCAAGTCGCGCTGAGCCTCCGGCGTGACGTGCTGCCAGTCACAGCCTCCGCAGCGACCTGGTCGGGCGTGCGGGCACGGCGGTTCGACCCGATGCTGGGATGCGCGCAGCACCGCCACCGCGTCGGCCCGGCAGTACGACCCGCCACGGTCCTCGGTAACCCTGGCGAGCACTTGCTCCCCCGGCAGGGTGTGCCGGACGAACACCACGCGACCGTCATGGCGGGCCACGCAATGACCGCCATGCGCTACCGGTCCCACCTCGACGGAGATCTCGCGGCCGGTCCAGTCCGAGCCGGTCCCGTCTGGGCCGGTCGGATCTGGGCCGGTCACGGCCGTCCGGTCACCTGCTCGGGCTGCTCGGGTCGCTCGGACTCCGCTGACTCCTCGGTCTCCTCGGTCTCCTCGGACTGCCCGGGTCGCGCCGGCTGCCGGTCCTCGGCCTCGGCTACGCCGCGGCGCACGTCACCCGGGCTACTCAGCCCGCTGCTCGGCCGCGCGGCCCGATTCTGCGAGGACTTCAGCTGCCACGGGACGTTGGTCACCATCACGCCGGGCTCGAACAGCAAGCGGCTCTTGAGCCGCAGCGCGCTCTGGTTGTGCAACAGGGTCTCCCACCAGTGGCCGACGACGTACTCCGGAATGTAGACCGTGACCACGTCGCGCGGGCTCTCCCGCCGGATACGCTTGATGTAGTCGAGGATCGGCCGGGTGATCTCGCGATAGGGCGACTCGACGACATCCAGCGGCACCGGCACCTCCCGACGCTCCCACTCCGCCTGCAGTGCCCGGGTGTCGGCCTCGTCGACGTTGACCGTCACCGCCGTCAGGGTGTCCGGCCTGGTGGCTCGTGCGTAGGCGATGCTGCGCAACGTCGGCTGGTGGACCTTGGAGACCAGCACGACGGCGTGGTTGCGGGCCGGGAGGATCGGCGCGTCCTCGGTCGGCTCCAGCTCGGCTGCGACTTGTTCGTAGTGCCGCCGGATGACCTGCATGAGCAAAAAGAGCACCGGCATCGCGATCACCACCAGATAGGCACCCTTGGTGAATTTCGTGACGAGCACGATGACCAGGACAAGGCCGGTGAAGCTCGCCCCGGTGGCGTTGATCGCCCGGCTGCGGATCATCCGTCGCCGGGCGCCCGGATCGCGCTCGGTGTGCAAGAGGGCGTTCCAGTGCCGCACCATGCCCGTCTGGCCGAGGGTGAAGGAGGTGAAGACGCCGATGATGTAGAGCTGGATCAGCCGCGTGACGTCGGCATGGAAGACGACGACGAGAAAGGCGGCGGCGCTGGCAAGCAGCACGATCCCGTTGCTGTAGACGAGCCGGTCACCCCGGGTGTGCAGTTGGCGGGGGGCGAAGCGGTCCTGGGCGAGGATGGAGCCGAGCAACGGGAAGCCGTTGAACGCGGTGTTGGCCGCCAGCACGAGGATCAGCGCCGTGACCGCCTGTAGGAAGTAGAACAGCGGGGTGTGGGTGCCGCCGAAGACCGCGGCCCCGATCTGGGCGATGACCGTCGACTGCACCTGCCGGTGGCAGTCAGGGAAACCCACCAGGTCACAGGCCCGCGCCGGGTCGACGTAGTGCACCTTGGCGATCACTGCCAGCGCAGTGATCCCGACGAACATCGTCATCGAGATGATGCCCATGGCCAGCAGGGTCGCGGCCGCATTCTTGCCCTTGGGTTTGCGGAAGGCAGGGACGCCGTTGGCGATCGCCTCCACGCCGGTCAGCGCCGTGCAGCCGGAGGAGAAGGCACGCAGGACGAAGAAGATGAATGCCAGGGCGTACAGCGGACCGTGCTCGGGCCGGATGTTGAAGTGCGCGCTCTCGGCGACCGGCGGATGGCCGAGAAAGGTGCGGACGAGGCCGGTGACCACCATGCCGATCACGGCGACCACGAAGGCATACGTCGGCAGCGCGAACGCCTTGCCCGATTCGCGCACCCCGCGCAGGTTCATCGCACTGAGCAGGACGACCACCCCGACCGCCATCTGCACGGGGTAATGGTCCAGCCCGTGGAATGCCGAGATGATGTTGTCGACACCCGCGGAGACCGACACGGCCACCGTCATCACATAGTCGACCAGCAGGGCACTGGCGACCGTCACCCCCGCGGTCCGGCCGAGGTTCTTCGAGGCCACTTCGTAGTCGCCGCCACCGGTGGGATAGGCCTGGACGAGTTGCCGGTAGGACGCCACGACGACGATGAGCAGCAGGACGACCGCAGCCGCCAGGTAGGGCGTGAGGTAGAGGTAGGCGCCGCCCCCCAGGGTGAGGACCACCAGGACCTCCTGGGTGGCATACGCCACTGAGGACAGCGGGTCGCTGGCGAAGATGGGCAGGGCGAGCCGCTTTGGCAGCTCGGTCTCACCCAGGCGCTCGCTGCGGAAGGGGCGGCCGAGCAGCAGGCGCTTGGTCACAGATCCGAGACTCGGCACGCCGCGATCGTACGGCTCCAGGCCCCGGCACCCCGCCACCACGGCGCGTGTAGCGTCCGGACACGTGCACTACGTCATCATGGGATGCGGCCGCGTCGGGTCGATGTTGTGCCGGAGCCTGGAGAAGCTGGGCCACACCGTCGCGGTCATCGACCGGGATCCGATCGCGTTCCACCGGCTCAGCGGGCAGTTCAAGGGTGTGACGGTGACCGGCGTCGGATTCGACCGGGACACCCTGGTCGAGGCGGGCATCGAGCGGGCCGACGCGTTCGCCGCGGTGAGCAGCGGCGACAACTCCAACATCATCTCGGCCCGGGTCGCCCGCGAGACCTTCGGCGTGCACCATGTGGTGGCACGCATCTACGATCCCCGGCGGGCCGAGGTCTACGAACGGCTGGGCATCCCCACGGTGGCCACCGTGCGATGGACCGCCGACTCCATGCTGCGGGCGCTGCTCGCTGAAGGCGCCGAAGAGATATGGCGTGACCCGACCGGCCACATCGCGATCGTCGAGGTATCCCTGCACGAGGGATGGGTGGGTCACTCGCTGGCAGAGTTCGAGCGGGCCGTCGGCGCACGTACGGCGTTGATCGTGCGGTTCGGCGCGGGAATGCTGCCGACTGCCGCGACCGTCATCCAGGACGGCGACCGCATCTATCTCCTGGTCGACCACGAGCTCGCCAAGACCGCCGCCAGGGTCAGCGCCGTGCCGCCGGGCGGCAACTGATGCAGATCGCCATCGCCGGGGCGGGCAACGTCGGCCGGTCGATCGCCCAGGAGCTGATCGACAACGGGCACACTGTCATGCTGATCGAGCGCGACCCGCGAGGGGTCAAGGGAGGCAGCGTGCCGCAGGCCCGGTGGATCGAGGCCGACGCCTGCGAGGTGTCCTCGCTGGAGGAGGCCGGGCTGCAGGACTGCGATGTGATGATCGCTGCCACCGGCGACGACAAGGTCAACCTGGTCGCGTCACTGCTGGCAAAGACCGAGTTCGCGGTCAACCGGGTGGTCGCTCGGATAAACCACCCGAAAAACGAGTGGATGTTCACCGATTCCTGGGGCGTCGACGTCGCCGTATCGACTCCCCGGCTGCTGGCCGCGCTCGTCGAGGAAGCGGTCTCGGTCGGCGATCTGGTCAAGCTCATGACGTTCCGCCAGGGTCAGGCCAACATGGTCGAGATAACCCTCGCACCGGACGCACCGCCCGTCGGCCGGCCGGTACGCGAGCTCGATCTCCCGCGGGATGCCGCCCTGGTGGCCATCCTGCGAGGACCGCGAGTGCTCGTGCCCGGTCCGGACGACCCGTTGGAAGCCGGGGACGAGCTGATGTTCCTGGCAACCGACGAGGTCGAACGCCAAATTCACGACGTGGTGTCCGGGCCGTCGACATAGCGCAGTGACGGACTTCGGTCGCTACCGCCAGCACGCCGAGAGTACGGACATAACCCCGATCTCGTGGCAGATCCTTGAGCGCACGGCTGACGAGTGCCTCCTCGTCAGCAGTCGGATCCTGGACTGTCGCCGTTACCACGACGCACCCACCCAGACGACGTGGCGTGACTCGACGATGAGGCAGTGGCTGAACGGCGCCTTCTTCGCTGAGGCCTTCTCCGAGGCCGAGCAGGCGATCATCGTCCCGACTCGTTGCGCCGACAACGGACCAGGGACTCCCGACACAGTTGACCGGATCTTCCTGCTCAGCGTGCAGGAAGTCAGAGAACTCACCCACCCCGGACAGGGCCAAGGTCTCGACCGCCGGTCAGTGGGCACCTCCTTCGCGATTCAGAAGAAGGGCGGTGGCTGCCACCGACGCGTCAAGGGCTACGGCCGAGTCGACATCCCCTACTACGGTGTGCGACCCGCCATCAAGCTGGACACCTCGCTCATCGCCAGGAATGCCATGTCAGGACCGCGCCTGGTCGAGTCGTAGCTGACTGCCTGGCGCCGGGCCGGTCGAGGCGGTAGATCTGGGTGGCCCTGCTGTGTGCGGCCAGGCTGGTCGGCTCAGCCGCTGCCCGTCGGAGTATGCACCGCATCGCCGTCCGGCGACCGGCCCGACTCAGGCTGCATCGTGGCACCGGCGACCCGGGCCCGGGCCCGGCGCACCAGCCACACGGTCGCAGCGACGTTCAGGGCGAACAGCGGGTAGCCCATCGACAGCTTCGCCACCGCCAGCCAGCCGGGCTGGTGGTGGAGGTAGAGCGCTCCCTGCAGGCCGGTCTTCGCGGCGTACATCAGCGCCCACCACAGCGTCGCGAGCGTGTAGGCGCGCCGCAGCACCGGCTCGCCGCGCCAGCCCGGGTCACCGTCGGCGAGGTAGGTCCAGAGCATGCCGATGACCGGCCGGCGGATGACCAGTGAGCCGCCGAAGAACAGGAAGTAAGCGGCATTGAGCGCGATGCCCGGGATGAAGAATCCCTCGGCCCGGCCCAACCGGTGCGCGAAGTACGCGGCGATGCCTACCCCGAGCAGCCCGCTGAGCGCGAACTGAAGTGGCTCCCGACGGATCAGCCGGAGTGCGAAAACCACCAGCCCGGCCAGCAATGCGGCGTAGACGGCCCAGCGCAACTGCGCCAGCGCATTGACGACGACGAAGACGACGACCGGCAGTCCCGAATCGATCAGGCCCTTGATCCCGCCGAACTGCTGGACAAAGCGGGTGGGCGTGGCCCCCGGCTCGGTCACTGACCGGCCGGGAGCAGCTCGTACCACGGGTTGAAGATGACCTCGCGGGTGCCCTGCTCGCAGATCCGTCCACGAACCTTGAGCGACCGGCCGGGCTCGATGCCGGGGATCCGGCGCCGGCCCAGCCAGATGAGGTTCACGGTGCCCGTGCCGTCGTAGAGCTCGGCCTCCAGCGTCGGCAGGTTGGTCCGTGGGTTGAACCGCACGCTGCGCAGCCGGCCGGCCACGCAGACCTGCCGGTGGCCCAGTCGAGCCAGGTCACGGCAGGACGTGGCGCCGACCTGACCGACCCGACCCTCCAGATCCGCGGCGTCGAGCTGCTCCTCGGATGCGGTCAGCCGGCGCAGGACGCGGCGGAGCAGGCCATCGTGTTGCCTCGGCACCTGAGTCGGTGGCTCGGTCGACGTCTTGCTCGACATGGGGCGTCACCTTCGGTCTCGGTGCATCTTGTCGGTGGCCTGCCGGACGCGGTCTCCTCCAGGGTAGGCGACCCGGCAGGGTTGTGTCGGCGATGGGCCCCGGTCCGCGCCGGCTCAGCCGATTTCGGTGATCTCCGGCCCGCGTTCGGGCGCTGCCGGTGGCCGGGCGGCCTCTTCGGCCGCCTTCTCGATCACCTCGGGGGGCAGCACCAGTGGCAGTGGATCACGAACAGGCAGCGCGTCACCGCCCCGGAACACCACGACCTGACGCAGTGCCTGCTCCAGCGCTGTCGCCTGGTTGGGGTCCGTGGCGGCCGGGCCGGTGAAGACACCGCGCAGGAACCAGCACGGACCGTCGATGCCCACGAAGCGCGCGAGCTGCCGGCCCTCCGGTGCCACCACCGTCGCGGCCAGCTCCGTCCCGAAGGGACCCTCGCAGTCCTTGCCGTCCCCGCCGTCCGCCCGCAACGACGCCAGCAGTTCGGTGCGGACTTCCGCCCAGATCCCCTGCCGTCGAGGAGCCGCGAACGCCCCGAGCGCCAGAGTGCTCGCCCCGTCGATCAGCAACACCGCGGCGACCGTGCCGGTGGGGTCAGCCTCCACCCGGAGCTCGATGCCCTCCGGAGCCGGAACGCGCAGCCCACCCAGGTCGATCCGCACCAGGTCGTCGTCGGGAACCTCCGCTACGTCCCACGGCCCATCGGCGCGCTCGGCGGCGGCCGATTCCGCGTCGTCAGCCGTCCCTGCCGCCCCCGCCGACGTCTCCGCCGAGTCTTTCGCCGTGGCCTCCTCCGACCGAGCGCTGCCCTTGTTGGACCGGCGACGGAACATGGTCACTCCCCTCGCTGCGGGCCGGTGACGGGCAGGTCACGGTGGCCGCCAGTCGAGCCCTGACCGGCGGTGCCGCGCTCCGACTCCGGCAACCGCCGGCAGTCGAGCCAGCCGACGTGCTCCACACGTTGCACGACCAGTTGTGCGATCCGGTCACCTCGCCGGAAGGACACCGGCTCGGCCGGGTCGTGATTGACGACGATGACCTGAATCTCACCGCGGTAGCCGGCGTCGATCGTGCCCGGGGCGTTGACCAGGGAGACCCCCAGACGGGCAGCGAGACCGGAGCGCGGGTGGACGAAGGCCGCAAACCCGTCCGGCAACGCGATGGCGATTCCGGTCGGCAGCACCGCCCGCTCCCCCGGCTCCAGCCGCGCATCGACGGCGGTCACCAGGTCGGCACCAGCATCACCGGGATGGGCATAGGAGGGCAGTGGCAGATCCGGATCCAGGCGTTGCACCAGGACCTGCACCGTGACAGGAGGCATTGGCAGCAGGGTACCCGTGCACCGGTAGCCTCGGTGAGCGTGGAGAGCCACCGCGAGCGACTGCGCGTCCCGCTCTGGTGGTGGCCGGCCTGCCTGGGGCTCGGTGCCGTGCTGGCCGCCGAGGTCCACCTGGGGCATCGGGGACTGCGGTCCTGGTTGCCCTACGCCCTGGTGCTGCCCGCCGTCGCAGCCCTGCTGTGGTGGCTCGGCCGGATCCGGATCAGGGTCGCCGACGGTGAGGTGCTGGTCGACGACGCCCGGCTGCCGTTACGCTACATCGCCGGTGCCGTACCGGTGGTGGAGGCTGCCAAGCGGGCCGCCCTGGGGCCGCAGCTGTCGCCGTTGGCCTTCGTGATCCACCGGCCCTGGCTATCGGGGGTGGTCAAGGTCACACTGGCCGATCCAGCGGATCCGACGCCGTACTGGATCGTCAGCTCGCGCCGTCCGGCCGAGTTGGCGGCCGCGATCAATTGCGGTGATCGGAATTCGGCGCGTCAACCCGGCGGTACGGGGTAGACAGGCAGGAAACCCAGCGGCGAAATCAAGGAGGATCCGTGTCACGCACCCTGGCAAAGGCCGGTTGGAAGATGACCGCGCTGATGTTTGCCATTCCAGCGGGAATCGCGGCCCGCAAGGCAGCCGACGCCGCATGGAAAAAGGCACGGCGCACGGACCCGCCGGCCAACCCTGCGGCACCCGGTACGACCTGGACCGAGGCGCTGGTCTGGGCGGCGGCGAGCGGCGTGGTGTTCGCCGCGGCGCGGATGATCGCGGCTCGCGGTGCGGCCGCCACCTGGCGTTCGTTGACCGGGTCGCTTCCGCCGGGCCTGGAGGAGTCGACCGTATAGCCGTCGGTCCTGACCCTGTCCTTGCCGAGTCCTGGTTCAGTCCTGACCGCGGGCCGGACCACGGGCCAGCAGGTCGCGGCGGATGGCCTCGCCCAGGCTCCGCGTCGCGCGGCGGTTGAGTTCGGCACCGATGAGGGCGCCGGTGAAGACGGGTCCGAAGGCAGTGAGATTGCGGCCCATCCGCCGCATGAGCTGGTCGCGAAGTTCGCGCCGGGATGCCGTCCCGACAACGCTGGTCAGGCCCGCCCCCGGCTTGGTCAGGTCGACGCCGCGGCGCCGGGCCCACGAGGTCAGGTAGGCGGCGGCCCGCTCCGTCGTGCTGCCGGCGACGATGACGCCGTAGGCCTCGTGCAGCTCAGCGACGAGCTTGACCTCGACGGCGGCGACCGCCAAAGTCTCGGCGACCAGTTGCACCGGGGCTGAGAGCAGGGTGGGCGGAGCGGCCCACTCGGCAGTTGCCAGCGCACCGGCGGCGGCACCGATTCCGGCCGTCGTCCGGCTTGCCGCCTTCACCAGCAGCTCTGCAAGCGGGTCACCTGTGGCGCCACCGAAGTGCTGGTTCAGCGTCGCCAGATCGCGGATCGGCACCCGCGGGGCGGTTTGGATCACCAGATCCGTCAGCCAGCGCCCGCCGCCGACACCGCTGACCCCAGCCGCCTTCGCGCTACGACCCAGCGTCGAGACGAGCCTGCGCAGCAGCCGGCGGCGCTCCGTCCGGCCGAGGTCGCCGGCGCTGAGTTGTGCCACCGTGTCGGACAGTTCGCCGGATGGACCGGCCTGATCAGGCACGCGGCTCACGCGCCGTCCACCCGCGTCGCCCAGGCGGCGCAGCCGGCCGATCAGGCAGCACAGTCGCGGCAGATCGGTTGCCCGTCCCGCGATTCGGCCAGCTGGCTGCGGTGATGGACCAGGAAGCAGGAGACACAACGGAATTCGTCGTCCTGCATCGGCAGCACCCGCACCGTCAGCTCTTCGCCGGACAGATCGGCGCCGGGAAGCTCGAGGGCTTCGGCCAGGTCGGCCTCGTCCACGTCGACGCTGCCGGACTGGGCCTCGGCCCGCCGTGCCTTGAGCTCCTCGAGGCTGTCCTCACCGATCTCAGATTCTTCAGTACGACGCGGCGCGTCGTAGTCGGTCGCCATCTATTTACCACTCCCCAATGTGTGCCCCGGGTGTATCGAACGAGGGAACTTCGTGTCTGGTGCCCGGCGGCGTGCGGTTAATCGCTCGGCATACCGGGGGGCGTGAGCCTATCGTGGGGCGCAAGCCCCCGGCGGCCGAGACGGCAGCCGGGGCGCACCAGCGGACCGGAGGGAGGGGTGGCGCCGTGAACGAACCCCTTCGTAGCGCGACAAATGAGCATCGACGCAGCGCGATGAATGACATTTGTCGCACCGTGCCCCACTTCTTGTCCGCTGCGCCCGCCGTGTCCTGACGGACTCCTTGGGCGCCGACCCCTGGAGCGCTCTTGTCCGCAAATTTGTTCCACCTCGGCTGGGATGACACCTGGGCCACCCAGATGGCCACCCAGATGGCCACCCAGATGGCCACGCACACGTCCTTCCCCGGCACTGATCCGCCTGGCCGCCCCGCGCGGGTTGCTCGCACCGACCGGGGCCGCTGCCTCGTCCATACGGCGAACGGTCTCGAGCATCCGACCCTGTCCCCCGACCTGCAGCCGCCGCCCACAACCGGCGACTGGGTCGTGCTCGGCCCCGAAAACGTGGTGATCGCGGTCCTGCCCCGGCGGACCACGGTGATCCGCGGCGCTGGGCGCAACGACACGCGGGGCCAGGTCCTGGCAGCGAATGTCGACGTGCTCTTCGTGGTGTCCGCCCTGTCCGAGGCGCCGAATCTCGGCCGATTGGAACGCCTGCTCACCCTTGCATGGGAGAGCGGTGCCAGGCCGATAGTGCTGCTGACCAAGGCCGACCTGTCGGCAGATGCCGAGGCCGATCGGGCCGAGGCGGCCGGTGCGGCCCCCGGTGTCGACATCGTCATCGTCAGCGTCGTCGACGGCCGCGGTCTCGCCGACGTGCGCGCCGTCCTGGCTCCGGGCAGCACCGGGGCGCTGATCGGACCCTCCGGCAGCGGCAAGTCCAGCCTGGTGAACGCGTTGGCCGGGGAGCAGGTCCTCGCCACCAACGACATCCGCACCGACGGCAGGGGGCGCCACACGAGCACAGCCCGCGAGTTGGTGCCCATGCCGTGGGGAGCCCTGTTGCTGGACACTCCCGGTCTGCGCGGCGTGCAACTCTGGGACGCCTCCGGCGGCATCGAGCAGACGTTCAGCGACATCGAGGCCCTGGCCGCTCAGTGTCGCTTCGGCGACTGCACCCACCACGGTGAGCCGGACTGTGCAGTCACCGGCGCCGTGAGCGACGGCAGCCTGGCCGCCCGGCGGCTCGCCAACTACGAGAAATTGCTGCGCGAGCAGTCCTGGCTCGCGGGTCGCTACGACGCCAGGCTGCGGGCGGAGCAGCGTCGCGTCTGGAAGGTCCGGACCCGGGAGTATCGCCAGCGCGGTCACCGGTAACGTCTGAGGATGCGGGCCACCCCGGGCGCTCCGGCCGAAGCTGTCGGACCATACCTCTGCGCTGTTCTTGACGACAGACGGTGGGCCGAGGCCACCGTCGAACTCATCGTCGGCGGCAAATCAAACCTCACCTACCTCGTCACCAGCCGGGCCGGTCGCGTGGTATTGCGCCGCCCACCGCTGGGCAACGTGCTGCCCACCGCGCACGACATGGCCCGCGAGCACACGGTGATCTCCGCCCTGACCGGCTCGACCGTCCCGGTCCCCCGCGCGCTGCACCTGTGCACAGATCCGACGGTCCTGGGCGCGCCGTTTCACGTGATGTCCTATGTGGAGGGACCGATCGCCCGGAGCGGTCTTCCGCCCGGCTACGCCGAGCTGCCGGCGCAACGCCGCGCGATCGCCGACGAGTTGGTCGACGTACTGGCCCGGCTGCACGAGGTGGACATCGACACGGTGGGGCTCGCCGCCTTCGGCCGCCCCGAGGGCTTCCTCGTCCGCCAATTGCGGCGCTGGGCCGGGCAATGGGAGCGCAGCCGGCTCGTCGCGTCTGCCGCGCTCGACGACCTGGCGGCGACCCTGGCCCACTGTGTGCCGGCCAGCCCTGCGGCGTCGATCGTCCATGGCGACTACCGGCTGGACAACACCGTCCTCGACCCCGTGGTCCCGGGCCGGATAGTCGCCGTGCTGGACTGGGAGATGGCCACGATCGGCGATCCGCTGACCGACCTCGGCCTGCTCCTCGTCTACTGGCAGCATCGGGCCGGGGCTGCCGACTCGCTCGGGGCCCAGGTCGGTTCCGGGCTCACCACCTTGTCCGGGTTCCCGACCAGGTCTCAACTGTCCGAGCGCTATGCGCAGCGGACCGGCCGCGACCTGTCCCATCTTCCCTGGTATGTCGCCTTCGGCTGCTTTAAGCTGGCCGTAGTGGTCGCCGGGATCGAGGCCCGGCACCGGGCTGGAGCCATGGTCGGCGAGGGGTTCGAGGGCATCGGCAAAGCCCTCGAACCCCTGGCCGCACAGGGCCAGACCGAGTTGGCCGGCGCGCCGTGAGCATGCTGCAGCCGCTCGGGGAGAGCCGGCGCGGCAGCGGACCGCGCATCCGTGCCGCGCGCGCTCGGCGCGACAGTTCGCGCCTGCGGGCCGTGATCGTGCTGGTCGTCCTCATAGTCGGCAGTACGTTCGGCGTCTGGCTCATCCTTCGGGCAGACGCGAGCAAGGCCCCTCCCCAGGCGCAGCCTGCACCTTGTGTCGACCGAAGTGGTGCCAACCCCCATGGCAAGGCGCCGACCAAAGCCCCGGTCAAGGCCGCAGCGCGTCCGGACATCCGCATCCGGGTGCTCAATGCGACGAGCCGACCGGGCCTGGCTCGTACCGTGGCCGCGGAGTTGCGCCGACGCGGCTACACCGTCACCGGTGTGGGCAACGACAGCAGCCCCGTGCCAGGCCCGGCGGTGATGCGATATGGCGCAGCAGGTGCTCCCAAGGCAAGGGCGGTGGCCGGCCTGGTCGCCGGAGCGGTCAATCGGCAGATCGTCCGGGAGGGCACCGATATCGACCTCATCCTCGGCAACACCTTCACCCGGCTGGGTCCGGCCTTCCCGCCGGCGAAGTCGGGTGGCTGTCCCGCTTCGGCGACGCCAAAGCGATAGTCGCCACCGGCGACAGCAGCGGATCACCGGGGCGACCGGACCCGGCCTTCTCCAGCAGCATCCTCGCCGCCCGGCCGTCGAAGACGACGGTCGTAATCTCGTCACCGAAGAATGGGCCGGCCAACCGGTACCAGGACAGCGGAGGTTTCGGCACCTTGGACAGGGCGCCCAGCAGCCACCGGGTTGTGCGTTCGGCAGCGGCGCTCCACGCCAGCCGGAAGGCCCAATGCATCGGCGCGGGCACGTAGTTGTGCAGCGGCGAGCAGGTCAGTTGGTAAATCGCGCTCTGGACGGCCGTGGGGTATACGGCGCGCGCCACGTAGGCGTGGTGAACATCACCGGACAGCACGCAGATGGTGGCCGGAGCGGGTCCGCCGTGCTCCCCGCGGCCGACCCGCGCAAGCAGGTAAGCCAGCCGGTCGAAGGACTGGCGAAACGCCGCCCAGTGCTCGAGATCCGCGGCACGCCGCAACTTCTCCCCCACTTCGGCCGGCACGCTGCCGCGGTCGCCTGCGCAGAGCGCCTCGTTCCAGGACTCGACGTCGTGCAGCGCGCGGGGCAGCAGCCAGGGCAGGGAGGTGCCGATGAGGAGGTGGTCGTACTCCCCGCGGAGTTGGCGCTCCACCCAGGCGAACTCTGCCTCGCTCAGCATCGACCGGCGCCCGTCCGCCAGCATCCGGCCACAGCGGGAGTCGATGACGAGGAGTCGGACCCGGCCGAAGTCACGCCGGTAGGACCACTGGGCTCCCTTGCCACCGTCGGCCTCGCGGTCGGCGGCCTGGGCGAACGCACGCAGCACCGGCTCACCGTCGTCAGCGGCACTGACCCGCCGGTAGATCTCGTCGGCGGCCAGCGCAGAAGCAGACAGATTGCCCAGGTGCTGGTAGACCCAGTAGGACATCAGGCCACCGGTGATGCGCTCCTCCCACCACGACGTCTGCTGCATCTCGGCTCGCCAGCGGCCGGAGGTGTTCCAGTCGTCCTTGACGTCGTGGTCGTCAAAGATCATCGAAGATGGGATGCTCGCCATCATCCAGCGCACGTGCGGATCGCCCCACGACTCGAGGTAGAGCCGGGTGTACTCCTCGAAGTCCGCCACCTCGTCGTACGGCGGCGCAGACACGTCCCGCCGCCCGGCGATGAACCGCCTCGTCTCCGGCGAGGGTTCATCGGCATAGACCTGGTCGCCCAGCAAGGCGAGCGCGTCCGGCCAGGCGTCCGGGCCGGTGTTCGTCATCCGGATGGCGAACGCGTCGAGAGCGTCGAAGTCGTAGTGCTTGTCCTCGGGGACAGCCGCCGACGTCGCATACCGGCAGGATCCGAACACCAGCCGGAAAGGCTTCGCCGGGTCCACCGTACGAATCCGGCTCGCGGGAAGGTTCGACCCCGGCTCGGGCCAGACGACCTCGTCGTCGAGGACCACCTGGTAGGGATAGCTGCTCCCGGGGTGCAAGCCGTCGACGCAGACCAGCGCATAGTGGTGCCCAGCGACGTGGAAGGTCGGTGAGTGGGCCCGTCCGTCGGCGGTGCACACCTCGACCGTCCCGGGTCCGCTGGTTTCCACCCAGACCGTCGCGCTCCGGGAATCGACGTGCCGCAGGATGGGACCGAGCACGAGGGTGGTCACGGGCCCTTCCTACCCTGCCCAGCAGGTCCTTGCCGTGCCGGTGGCCAAACTGCCGCTCGACGACTTCAGGGACCCGCGTCGGCGTCCAGGGTGACCAGCCGATCGTGCAGGGCCCGATGCAGGGCCGGGGGCGCCGCCAGCACCAGATCGGCACCGGCCGGCGCCCCGCGCAAGCCGGTAACCAGCAAGCCGGCCTCGGCCGCGATCAGGCCGCCGGCGGCAAGGTCCCACGGCGCGAGACCGCGCTCGAAGTAGGCGTCGACCCGCCCGGCCGCGGCCGAGCACAGGTCCAGGCTGGCGGCACCGAACCGTCGGATGTCGCGGATCTGGGGCAGCAACTCGGCGACGACGGCCCCCTGCGCGCGCCGCCGCTCGCTGTCGTAGCCGAAGCCGGTGGCGACGAGGGCCTGCTCCATTGCGGTGACCGTCGAGCCGCGCAGCCGGCGTCCGCCCAGCCAGGCGCCCTCGCCCCTGGTGGCGGTCCACAACTCGTCGCTGGCCGGGTTGTAGACCGCGCCCACCGCCACCACGCCGTCGACCTCGGCGGCCAGCGACACCGCGTAGGCCGGCAGGTCGTACAGGTAGTTCACCGTCCCGTCTATCGGGTCGAGCACCCAGCGCACGCCGCTGTCGCCGCGCGATTCACCACCCTCCTCGCCCAGCACGCCGTCGCCCGGCCGTCGCTCCCGCAGGGCATCGACCACCAGCCGCTCGGCTGCCCGGTCCATCTCGGTCACCACATCGGTGGGCGTCGACTTGGTCGTGACGCCGTCTCCTGCTCCGGCACGCCCGGCGACCACGAGCGACCCGGCCCGCCGGACCAGCTCCACCGCAAGGGACAGCAAAGCGTCGGTCATACGTTGCAGCGTAGATTCCGGCGCATGGCAGTCCCGACAGCGCAGTCGTCCCCTTCCGCAGACCCGGCCCCAGACCCTTCCGCAGACCCGGCTGCAGCGCCGTCCGCCGAGCTCTCCGCCGGGCCCGCCTCGGCCATGGGGATCGACATCGGGGGCACCGGCATCAAGGGCGCCGTTGTCGACGTCGACTCCGGGCAGCTGCTCACCGAGCGCCACCGCATTCCCACCCCCGTCCCCTCCACACCGCACAACGTCTCGGCGGTGATCGACGAGATCATCAAGGTGCACGGCTGGAGCGGGCCGGTCGGGGCCGCGTTCCCGGCCGTCATCCGAGGCGGTGTCGCCCTCTCGGCCGCCAACGTCGACCCGAGCTGGATCGGCACCGATGTCGATGCGCTGTTCACCGAGGTGACGCACTGCTTGGTCACGGTGATGAACGATGCCGACGCGGCCGGGGTCGCGGAGGTGCAGGCCGGTGCGGCGAAGGACGTCCCCGGTGTCGTCCTGCTCCTGACCTTGGGCACCGGCATCGGCAGCGCGCTCTTCGTCGACGGCCACCTCGTGCCCAACACCGAGCTGGGTCACCTAGAGCTCGACGGCGGGGATGCGGAGAAGCGGGCCGCGCCGTCGGCACGAGAGCGCGAGGGCCTGTCCTGGCGGCAGTGGGCTCACCGGCTGCAGCACTATCTGAAGCACCTGGAGCACGTGCTGACTCCCGACCTGTTCGTGCTCGGCGGCGGGGTCAGCAAGAACGCGGACAAGTGGCTGCCCATGATCGATGTCGGCACACCGATGGCGGTCGCCCAGTTGCGAAACAACGCCGGCATCGTGGGCGCCGCGATGATGGCACACGACGCCGAGGCGGCAGGTCAGCCATAGACTCGGCGCCGGTGCGTCACAGTGGGATCACATCTGGCGTTAGACTTGGAGGCCGGTCCAGGTCTACGGGCCCTGCAGGCCATACCGAACCGTCCCGACCGGGCGCCCCCGGGCGGTCGTTCCCGCGGAGAAGCCCAGCTTGTGAGAGGTCGTACGTGACACCCGCTGACTCCACGTCCGCACGCCCAACGTCGAGCGCTCAGGGGGCGAGGGTCACCCCCACACCCAAGCGCACCTCCGCGGCCCGCTCCTCCGCGGCCCGCTCCTCCGGGGCCCGCTCCTCCGGGGCCGCCAAGGCAACCCACCCGGCAGCCGCCGGCAAGCCCGTGAAGGCCGTGAAGCCCGTCAAGGCGACAGCCAAGGTCAAGCCTGCGGGCAAGAAGGTGGCACAGGTTCCGGTCGGAGCCGATGCCGCAGCCGCACCGGCATCCCCGCCGGCCGGCAAGGAAGGCCTCACCCTCGACGAGCCGGTGGTGCTCACCGCCTCGGACGAGGACGAGGAGAGCCCGGACTTCACCTGGGACGAGGAGGATGAGGAGTCCGAGGCGCTCCGCCAGGCGCGCAAGGACGCGGAGCTCACCGCCTCGGCCGACTCGGTTCGTGCCTACCTCAAACAGATCGGCAAGGTAGCCCTGCTCAACGCCGAGCAGGAGGTCGACCTCGCCAAGCGCATCGAGGCCGGCCTCTACGCATCCGAGCGACTCAAGCAGGCCGAGGAGGGCGGCCAGAAGCCCTCCCCGGCCCTGCGCCGGGACCTGCACTGGATCGTGCGCGACGGCGAGCGGGCCAAGAATCACCTGCTCGAGGCCAACCTGCGCCTGGTCGTGTCCCTTGCCAAGCGCTACACCGGCCGCGGCATGGCCTTCCTCGACCTGATCCAGGAAGGCAACCTCGGACTCATCCGCGCAGT